>OZ244152.1:1112500-1756917 GCA_965216125.1 Candidatus Multivorans sp.
AGGTCCAGGCCGGCCAGGTCGAAAAAGGCCCGTCGCGCCAGCGAGAAGCCGTTGGTGTGAAGACCCGCCGACGCCAGGCCGATCAGCAAATCGCCCGCACGCACAGCGGAACCATCGAGGATCGCCCTACGCTCCACGACGCCGACGATGAAGCCCACCAACTCGTAGTCGCCCGGCTGGTAGAAGCCGGGCATCTCCGCGGTCTCTCCCCCGAGAAGCGCGCAACCGTTGTCGACACAGGCGTCCGCCACGCCCCGAAGCAGGGCCGTCATGGGCCCGGCATCCAGCTTGCCGGCACCGACGTAGTCGAGAAAGAACAGCGGCGTCGCGCCCTGCACCAGGATGTCGTTGACACAGTGATTCACGAGATCGGCGCCGACGGTGCCGAAATCGCCGGCCATTCGGGCTACCGCCAGCTTGGTGCCAACGCCATCCGCCGAAGCCACAAGCACGGGCTCCCGCAGAGAATCGGGCAGTGCGAACAGGCCACCGAAAGCTCCGAGACCGCTCAGCACACCCTCGGTGAATGTCGACTTCACCAGACCGCCGATACCGGCCAGGGCTCGGTCCTGAGCCGCGAGATCCACTCCCGCGTCCCGGTAGGCGTCTGCTTCCGTCACTAGCCCGCTTCCAGGCGGAGCGGGAAGAGCTCCGCCTGGGTCTCGCTGTGACCTTCGTCCGGTACGGGATACTCGCCTGTCCAGCAGGCCGTGCAGTACGTCTCCGGGCTACCGGAAACGCAACCGAGCAGCCCATCCAGCGAGAGGTAGCCGAGGCTGTCGGCCCGAATGAAGCGTCGAATCTCCTCCAACGAGTGATCCGATGCGATCAACTCGCCCCGGGTCGGCGTATCGATGCCGTAGATGCAAGAGAACGCGGTCGGCGGCGACGTGATCCGGACGTGCACTTCCAAGGCTCCGGCCTCGCGGACCATACTGACGATCTTGCGTGACGTCGTACCACGCACGATCGAGTCATCGACCAGGACGATCCGCTTGCCGGCAATCAGATCCCGGACCGGGTTCAGCTTGACCTTGACGCCGAAGTGCCGGATCGACTGCTGCGGCTCGATAAAGGTCCGCCCGATGTAGTGGTTCCGAATCAGGCCCAGCTCGATCGGCGTTCCCGAAGCCCGGCTGTAGCCGAGCGCTCCGTAGAGCCCGCTGTCCGGCACCGGAACCACCACGTCCGCCTCGACCGGCGATTCCTGCGCCAGACGGGCTCCCATTTCCAGGCGCGACTGGGCTACCGTGTCCGAGAACACCTCGCTGTCGGGACGCGAGAAGTAGACGTGCTCGAAGATGCATCGCGCCGCCCTTGAGACGGCTGGCAGGCGGTAGCTCTCAATCTGGTCGCCACGCGCCACCACGACCTCGCCACGATCGATTTCGCGCAGCGTTCGGGCCTCCAGCAGGTCGAAGGCGCAGCTCTCCGAAGCGAAACAGGGCTTGCCGTCGAGATCCCCCAGGATCAGCGGCCTGAAGCCATAGGGGTCGCGTGCAGCGATCAGGCCTTGCCGGCTGATCAGTAGCAGCGAGTATGCCCCTCTGACATCTCCCAGAACCCGCAGGAGCGACTCAACGATCTCCTCGTGAGGATGGGTAGCCATCAGGTGGAGAAAGACCTCAGAGTCGCTGGTGGTCTGGAAGATCGATCCTGCCGCTTCCAACCTGTGACGCGTGGCCATCGCACTGACCAGGTTGCCGTTGTGGACGATGCCGAGAGGACCCATCGAAGTCATGACAACGATCGGCTGAGCGTTTGCGATGACACTCGAACCGGCCGTCGAGTAGCGGGTATGGCCGATCGCTCGATCGCCCGGCAGGCCTGCGAGCTTGCTCGCGTCGAAGATCTCGGCAACCTTCCCCATGCCTCGCTCGGCATGGAGTTGTTCCCCATCCCACGAGACGATCCCGGCGCTTTCCTGGCCCCGGTGCTGCTCGGCGTAGAGACCAAGGTAGGCGAGGTGCGCCGCGTCCGGCACCGCCTCGATACCAAAGATTCCGCACATGACCGTCTTAGGCTAACCCACGGCCCGTGGAAGAGCTTCGGTCCAGACAGCCCGCAGGTCGTCGATCGCACCATCGACGACGCCACCGTCAAAACCCAGTACGACACGATCACCGCCCACTTCGCCGATGTCCGCGGCGGATACGCCGAACTCTTCCGCAGACGCGAGCACTTCGTCGACCTGGGTCGGGGCAGCAGTGACAATCGCCCTGCCCTGCGCTTCCGAGAAGAGACTCAGCGGGCTGCCGTCGAAGCGCCCCCGCATTCCCAGACCCCAGGCCATGGCGCACTCGGCCAGGGCCACGAGCAACCCACCCTCTGCGAGATCGTGGCAGCCGCTCAACCAGCCTTCCCGGCGCGCCCGGCGGAGCAACGCACAGAGGGCGGCCTCCGCCCGCAGATCGACGGCGGGCGGGCGCCCCGCCTCGACGCCGTAGAGCAGGCGCTGGTAGGCCGAGCCGCCGAACTCGTCCCCGCTTTCGCCAAGCAGCAGCACCCGATCGCCCGGGCGCCAAAAACCGCAGCCGAGCAGGCGGTGGAGTTCACGCTCCGCACCCAGGTCCAGGAGCCCATCGATCACACCGACCATCGCCACCGTGGGCGTCGGCCGCACCGCTTCGCCCTCGGTCTCGTTGTAGAGGGAGACGTTGCCGGAGATCACCGGCACGTCGAACGCCCGGCACGCCTCGGCCATCCCGGAGATGCACTCCCGAAGCTGCCACGCGATCTCGGGGTTCTCCGGCGAACCGAAGTTCAGACAATTCGTCATGCCCACCGGCTCGGCGCCCGCCGTAGCCAGGTTCCGCACTGCCTCCGCCACCGCCTGCCGGCCGCCCATCCGCGGATCGAGCCAGCAGTACGAAGGATTCGTATCCGAGGTCAGTGCAAGGGCCGACGGCGTGCCCTTGAGCCGCAGGACTGCCGCGTCGGCGCCCGGGCCGACAATCGTGTTCGAGCGTACGGTCGAGTCGTACTGCTGAAAGATCCAGGCCTTGTCTCCGAGTTCGGGCGTCGCCAGCAGACGTTTGAGCGCACCGAGTGGATCGTCCGGCGGTTCGGGTTCCACGTCGTCCTGACGACGGGCGAGGTCCGCAGGGGGCGCCGCAGGGCGGTCGTACACAGGCGCCCCGTCCACCAGCGGCTCGACCGGCATGTCCGCCACCGTCTTGCCGCGGTAGGTCAGACGGGCGCGCCCGTCGTCCGTCACCCGACCGATCGCCCTTGCCTGAAGGCCCCACCGGGAGAGGATCTCGACGACGGCCCGCTCCTGTCCCCTCTCCGTGACGAAGACCATCCGCTCCTGAGACTCCGAGAGCATGATCTCGTACGGCGTCAAAGACGCCTCACGCAGCGGCACCAGATCGAGATCTATGTCCACCCCGGCGCCACCCCGAGCCGCCATCTCGAAACACGAGCTCGTCAGCCCAGCGGCGCCCATGTCCTGCACTCCGAGCACGACCCCGCTCCGCATCGCCTCGACACTCGCTTCGAGCAGCACCTTCTCGGTGAACGGGTCACCGACCTGCACCGTGGGCCGCTTGGCCTCGCTCTCGCTGTCGAAGGCTTCCGAGGCCATCGTCGCCCCGTGAATCCCGTCACGACCCGTACGGCTACCAGCGTAGAGAATCGGGTTCCCGGCCCCGGAAGCGGCAGCGGTGAAGATCCGCTCGCGACGACACACGCCAAGCGCGAAAGCGTTGACCAGGATGTTGCCGTTGTAGGAACTGTGAAAGCCGGTCTCGCCTCCGACCGTCGGAACGCCGACGCAGTTTCCGTAGTCCCCGATGCCGCGCACTACACCGTCGACGAGGTGCCGCATCCGCTCGCCGCCCTCGCCGTCGATGTCGCCGAAGCGCAGCGAATCAAGGCAGGCGATCGGACGCGCGCCCATGGTGAAGACATCGCGCAGGATGCCGCCGACGCCTGTCGCAGCGCCCTGATAGGGCTCGATGAAGCTCGGGTGGTTGTGGCTCTCCATCTTGAAGGCCGCCACCCAGCCATGGCCGATGTCGACGACCCCGGCATTCTCGCCGGGCCCGTGGACGACCCGGCGGCTCCGGGTCGGGAACCGGCGCAGGTGGAGCTTCGACGACTTGTACGAACAGTGTTCCGAGTAGAGGGCCGACGCGATTCCCAGTTCGGTGTAGGTCGGGACGCGGCCGAGAAGATCGCAGAGGCCGCCGTACTCCTCCGTCGTCAGGCCGTGCCCGGCCGCGAGCCCGGCATCCACCAGAGGCTCGCCGGCAAGGGGACTCGGCGCCGTCACAACGTCTACCCGCCGACCGCCGCCATCTGACCGCAAAGGCGGCCGCTGCCAGTCTGAACCGCTCCGGCCAGCAGCGCGAGGCCGTCGCCGTTCCCCAACAGGTCCTCGGCGCAACGCTCGGGGTGAGGCATCAGCCCGAGCACGTTGCCTGCCGCGTTGCACACGCCGGCGATCGACCTCTTCGATCCGTTCAGGTTGGCCCCGGGAGCCACATTCCCATCGGCATCCACGTACCGAAAGACCACCTGCCCCGCCCGTTCCAGATCGTCCAGGGCCTCGTCCGTGTCCACGTAATTGCCCTCGGCGTGTGCAATCGGCATACGCAGCACCTCGTCGCGACGGTAACCCGAGCAGTAGATCAGGTCGTCGCGCTCAACCCTCAGATGCACGTCGACACTGAGAAACCGGAGGTCGCGATTCCGCCGCATCGCCCCCGGCAACAGGCCCGCCTCCAACAGCATCTGGAAGCCGTTGCAGATGCCAAGCACCCGTCCCCCGGCCTCAGCGTACTGCCGCACCGCGGCCATGATCGGTGAATGCGCCGCCATCGCGCCGGCCCGAAGGTAGTCGCCGTAGGAGAATCCGCCCGGCAGGACCACCAACTCGCACCCGTCCAGGAACGTCTCCTGGTGCCAGAGGAACACCGTCTCCTGCTCGAGCACACCCTTAAGCACGTGGTACACGTCGTGATCGCAGTTGCTGCCCGGGAAGACCACGATCCCGCACTTCATCGCGAGATCCACTCCACACTGTAGTCCTCGACGATCGGGTTCGCGAGCAGTTGCCGGCACATCCGGTCGACCGCTTCCGACGCCTCCGCGCTGCTCGCCGCGTTCAGCGCGACCTCAAAGCTCTTGCCCGCCCGGATGTGCTCGACGCCGTCGAAACCGATCCGCCCCAGCGCGTCTTCGATCGCCCGCCCCTGGGGGTCGAGAACCTCAGCGCGCGGATAGACCAGCACCCGCGCCACAAAGCAGTTTCCGTTCCGCGTCAACTCAAGCCCCCCTGTTTCAGCAGCCCACACCGCTTTCCGAGCCGACCTCCAACCAGGGTCCCGGCCGATGCTGCTCGGCCACCACGAGTTTCGCACGGGAACGCCGGCGATCGAGAATCGGCTGCACCGACGCGGCCGCCATCGCGGGCGAGTTGTTGGTTTCCGAGAGATGGCACAGGACGACCCACGACAAGCGCTCCGACAGGAGTTCGTCGAGACCCGCAGCGGCCTCCTCGTTGCTGAGGTGCCCACGCGCCGACGCCACTCGCTCCTTCAGGCGCCAAGGGTATGGTCCCGTGCGCAGCATGTCGAGGTCGTGATTCGACTCGAGCAGCAGAACGTCGAGATCCCGGAGGCTGCGCCACGCTTCCGGCGTCCGGCGACCCAGATCCGTCGCCAGCCCAAGGCGATACCCACCGCTGCTCTCGAGGACGATGCCAACCGGCTCCCGCGCGTCGTGCGGCACCGGGAACACCTCGATCCGGAAGCCGGCCGCGGTGAGCGGAACGCCCGGCCCCATCGGCCGGGCGAAAGCGCCCAGGTCGCCCAACTGGTGACCGCGATAGGTGCCGCGCGTACCGTAGACCGGAACCTGGTGGCGTCGTGCGAAGCGGCAGGCGCCGCGACTGTGGTCCTCGTGCTCGTGGGTCAGCAGGACCGCGTCCACATCGGCCGCCGAGCAGCCGACCATGTCCAGCCGCCGCTCCAGTTCCCGGCACGAAAACCCGGCATCCAGCAACAGGCAGCCACCCGAGCTCTCCACGATCGTGCTGTTGCCGCCGCTGCCCGATCCGAGTACGGCCGCGCGGAGCCCGGCTCCGCCGCCGCCTCGACGCCGCCGCGAGTCGAGCTTGGACTTCCGCGCGGCGGCCGCCAAGGCACCGTCACCGAAGAGCGAGAGCTGTCCGTCAGGCATCGGGCGGCTCTAGCGATGCCCGCCCCGACCGGTTCCCGTCAGAACCGCTGTCCGATCCAGAACGTCGTGCGAGTGTCTCCCGACTCCTTGAGGTCCCACTGGGTCGCAAAGTCCCAGTGCAGGTCGACGCCCAACATCCTCACCGTGATACCGAAACCGTAGGCGCCGATCGCATCGTCCAGCCGGCTGTTCTCCGAGTCCCAGATGTCGAAGTTCTGGATGCCGTCGAAGTACGCGCCGGCGATGTCGACGAAGAACCGTCCCTGGATACCCTGGAAGGTCCAGATCGGCGTCACGAAGAAGTCGATCAGGGGGAAACGGAGCTCGAGGTTGGTGTAGAAGCCGCGGTCGCCAACCATGTCGCGGAAGTCGACTCCCCGCACCGTGTCCAGGCCGCCGAAGTAGACCGGGTTGGCGAAGTTCCCGGTTCTCATGCTGCCGAAGAAGCGGGTCGCGAAGACGCTGCGCCGGGTGAGCGGGAAGTACTTGCGCGCATCCAGTTCGAGCGTCTGGGTCAAGGTGCCCGATGTCTCAAGGTCTGGAGCGTACTCGGTCGACAGCCGGTAGCGGTGGCCGCTCGAGGGTCCCGCCGGACCGAAGACCGTGGTGTCCCCCACCAGGGCTGCCTGGACCACCGGATAGTCGTCCGCACGCGGGCTGATGATCGGAATCGGCCGGCCGAAGTCGTCGAGCAGGAGGTTGAAGTCGCTGTCGTACGCGTATTGCTGCAGGTCGATCTTGCGCCTGATGTAGCCGGCGCCCACCTCGAAGCGCCGGTAGAAGCTCATCGGGTACGAGATGGAGAAGATGGCCCCGGTCTGCTGGAACAGGGACCGGCCCCGCTCGTAGTACCCGTATCGGTAGTCGTAGCCGACGAAGAAGAAGCGGTTGTCGAACAGCGACACCTGCCACTGCAGCCTGTTCGACAGGTTCAGGTAGGTCACGTTGAACTGCGAGAAGCTCTCGACCGAAGCGAAGGTCGTGAACAGCCGCCGGTCGCCGAGGAAATCGGAGAACTGGAGGTAGACCTGGCCCAGGAAGGTCTGGTTGTCGTCCACGCCGATCGCGGTCTGAGCGTCCTCCAGGAACAGCCTCCACCCGCGCTTGTCCTCCTTGTTCGACTCGTCGATCGACACCTGGATGTCGGGCTCAAAAAGGTCGATGGGCGGGATCGGATCGCCGCCGATGCCCACATCGACAACCTGGACCTCGCCGATCGATTCGTCGATGTCCCTCTCGTAGAGGTCGAAGCGGCCCTTCCAGAAGCCCGCGTAGACCAGCCGGTCATCGCTGCCTGCCTTGGTCAGAACGGTGGGTTGGAAGCAGCCTGTGATCGCGTTCGTGTACTGGCGCAACTCGCCCGTATCCAGATCGAGACCGAAGATGTTCTCGGCGCCACTCCGGTCCGACGTGAAGTACACCGTAGTGTCGTCCCCCGAGAACACCGGGTCCGTGTTGTGGTGCTCGTCGCTACTGACGCGCGTACGCTCCATCGTTTCGCGGTTCAGACGGAAGAGTTGACCCGTCTCGCCCGGCACCGAAGAGAACACCAGCCACCTGCCGTCGTGGGAGTACGACGGTGCACTGTCGAAGACCTCGTCGTTGGTCAGGTTGCGGATCTCGAGTGTCTCCAGGTCCAGCTCGAAGATGTCGTACTGACCGTTCTGGTTACCGCCGAAGGCGACGCTGCGGCCGTCCGGACTCCAACTGGGCGCCGTTTGCTGTTCGATCTCCATGTCGATCACACGACGGACGCCGCCGCCCACGACATTGACGATGGCCAGCGAGTAGCCCGCCTCCTTGCGCACGAAGGCGGCCAGCGAGTTGCCATCCGGCGAGAACGCCAGGTCACGACCGTGCTTGCGCCCCAGACTCAGCATCTGGGCGACGAAGTGGCGGAAGTCCGAGGTGTAGCCCCGGGTCAGGTTGAGGACCGGCTCACGCTCCTGGGTATCGAAGAGCACGATGTCGATGTCGTCCTGGTATGTCGAGAACGCGGCCACCAGATCGCCCGAGGGCGAGGCGACGGGAGACGTCTCCTGGCTGCCCTGGGGCCTGGTTCGGAACGGACGGCCGAAGTCGCTCGGTTCGCCGGTCGCCACCAGCTCGGGCAGGTACCGGTTGCGGAGCCAGCGCCGGAACTCCAGGTCGAAGTCTTCCGGATCGATCCGGAAAGCGCGCTCGATCGCGCGGCCGACGCGGGCACCGATCGTGTTCCGGAACTCGAACAGGAAGTCGATCACGCCGTCGGCGCCCCAGCGCTCCTCCATGAAGTCGAACGCGGCGTGGCCATAGCGGTAGGCGAAGAAGCCGCCGGCCTGACCCGAAGTAATCGGCGGCAGGCGGTCGTTGACCACCGCATCCCGCAGGTACATCCGGTCCGAGGCGCTCTCATCCTTGGCGAAGTAGCTCGCCATCCCCTCCATCAACCACTGGGGCGGACTGCTGGTCAAAGCACGCCCGAGACTGCCCCCGAAGAGGATGTGGTACTGAAAGATGTGGGTCAGCTCGTGGAGGAGCAGCTCGTAGAGTTCGATGTCCGGCAGGTCGACCGGCATCACCATCCGGAACCTCGCTGAGGTGGCGAAGGCGGCCACTCCCTCCGGGATGAAGTTGATCATCACGTTGTTCTGGAGGAAGTCCGAGTGCGTGTTGTAGATGATCAGCGGCGTCGGCTCCTGGATCTGGTAGTCCAGGTCGAGCGACAGTTGGTCGTAGGCGCTCTCGGCCAGTGAAGCGACCTTCTGAAGCTGGCTCTCGCTCTCCGAGTAGTAGTAGATGTCGAAGTGGGTCGAGTGGTAGATGCGCCAATCGAAGTCCTCGTAGCGGATCTTGTTCTTGCCGAAGCCCTGTGCCTGCAGGCCGGCGCCCGCACCGACCAGAAGGGCGCAGGCGAGTGCTGTTACGCGGAGGGCCCACTGTCGCGCAGGCCGAAGTACTACTGAGTTCACTAGCTCCTCCCCAGAGGCCTCAGGGTGTGAAGATCACACGCGCAACTTCGATGTCCTTCTGCGTGAAGATGCCGAGAATGCGGTCCTCCAGCGCGTACAGGTTCTCGAACATTCCCTGCAGCGGATCCGCCTGCTCGCCTTCAAAACTCTTGAAGTCCTTGAAGTTGTCGTTGTAGATCAGTTCGCCGGTCTTGCCGTCGAAGACCATGACCACGATGTCGTACTCGAATCCGGTCTGTTCGACGAGCACCTGACGATACATGGTGCGGCCGTCAAAGGGCGACGTGTACTCCTCCGTCCGGTAGCCCGAACGGTCCTGGATATCGAAGTCCAGCGTGCCGGCAAGGATGAGGTCCGACTGCGTCCGTTCCCCCAGATTGCGCCAGAAGTCCTCGTCGCGCGCCAGCATCTCCAGGTCGTAGGTCGGGTAGTCGATGCGGCCGGCCTCGACGATCCGCAGGTCCGTCTCCCGGCGGAGAACCTTGTTCAGGTAGCGCTCGAACTCTCCCTGCACGTCGATGTCCGTACCTTCGATCCGGCCCTCTCCCTCCTGGCTGACGACCAGGAAGGGCGCCGGCAGCAGCGTGTCGCGGCCGGCGAGGTCGATCCGTGCCCGCATTGGCAGCTTGAGCCGCACTTCCACCGTGCCGTCGGCGGTTACGGGAGCAACCGCGAACAGGCCCAGGAAGCCCGTAAGGAGACCAGCCAGGGCAACGACCGCCGACACCCTGTTGCCCCGTTTCAGCACGTCACACCTCCAGCCATCCAACACCCAATCATTCAAGCAAGCTGCAAGAACTGTTCCATTCGTCCTCGCAACATCGAAGCCCGTCCAGTAGACCGTCACCGCCCGCCGGCCGGGGGCGCATCCGTGACGCTGATCGGCACACCCGGAGCCGCCGCCGGGCCTCCGGACCCGGGTTCTTCGTCGCCGGTATCGCCCTTGAAGTTCTGGTAGTACTCGACGAAGCGCGAGTAGTTCCGCCGCACGTCACGTTCGCGGGGCGCCAGCCTCAGGGCCTGCTGGTAGTAGTTCAAGGCTTCCTCGAACAAGCCCAACGCCTCGTGAGCCACCGCGATGTTGCTCAGGATCTTCGGGTGTTCCGGTTCGATCCGCCGCGCCTGTTCGAACCGGAACAGCGCCTCGCTCCAGAGACCCCGGTTGGCCATGTCGACGCCGAATAGCCACTGCTGCCGAGCCTCAGGGGTCACCTTGCGCTTCTGCGCATCGGCAACGCCAGACGCCGTCACCAGGAGGAGGACGCCGACGATCAACGGCAGAACGCGCGGAAGACATTGAGCAGTGCGCGTCACCGATCGAGTATAGATCACGGGCCGGGAATCCGTCTCTGTCTCTGAACGCTGAATTCAACCAACAGACGCGTCCCGATCCAGCGAGGGAGACAGCAATGGCAGAAGAACCGGCCCCGCCCAGCGGCGCTCACCAGACCGACCATGACGAGATTCGGCGGGCCCTCATTGCCCTGAACATGGTGCACGGAGACCGGGGGCTGGTCTGCGGACTCGCCCAGCGACTGCAGACGGAACGGGATCTCGCCCGCGATCACTTCGCCGAGCAGGCAGCCGGCAGCCTGGAGGCGCCGGTCGACAAAGTGCGGGAGACGCTACGTGCGGCCCGCTGCTGCCTTCGAGACGTCGGCGCCGAGACCGCGAGGGCGCAAGAGGCCGGCGCCACGATCGTCACTCTCGTTGACGCCGCGTATCCACGCTCTCTGGCCGACCTGGGATTGCACGCGCCGCCCGTCCTCTACGTCCGCGGCAAGGTCTTCGACGGCCCCGGTGTCGCGATCGTCGGTTCACGCAAGGCGGACACATACGGCCTGGAGGTGGCCAGTTGGTTCGCCAGACGGCTCGCCGCGGCCGGCCTGATCATCATCTCCGGATTCGCCCGCGGCATCGACCAGGCCGCCCACCGCAGCGCTCTCTCGGCGAGAGCGGGGACCGGCCGTACCGCGGCCGTGCTCGGTTGCGGTCTGGACGTCGACTACCCGCGCAACAGCAGGCGGACCGCCACCGAGATCGCCCGTCGGGGCTGTCTGATCAGCGAGTTCCCTCTCGGCTGGCAACCCCGCCCCTGGCACTTCCCGATCCGCAATCGCATCATTGCCGCGCTTGGTTTCGCCTCGATCGTGGTCCGTGCCGCGAGCCGATCGGGCTCCCTGATCACCGCCCGTCTGGCCCTCGACCTCGGGCGCGAGGTCTATGCCGTCCCCGGCTCCGTGCTGTCCCGCGAATCGGCGGGAGCACACCTGCTGCTCCGGGACGGCGCCATCCCCGCGCTGGATCCGGATGCGCTGCTGGAGACCCTGCCGACCGCCGTTCTGGACGCGCTGGAACGCAACCCGCCGCAGGCCCCAGGCTCAGCCCGGAGCGTCAGCAGCAGCTCCGGTCCCGACGCCGCTACGAGAGGCGGCGTCGAATCCGAGGTCGACGGGCTCCTGGCGGCGCTGCAGAACGGCGCCCGGACGCCTGAAGAGCTGGCATCAGGACTGCGCCTTCCGATCCCGGGCGTGCTGGCGACCCTGGCCCGCCTCGAGATCGACGGACTGGTGCGCCGCCACGAGGGCGCGCACTACGCGCTGATGGCGCGCTAGGAGTCGAGTCGCGGCGTCCGCGCCGCGCTGACGCACAGGAAACAGGGCTTGTTCCATGCAAGCTTGCGCGGCAGAACTCCCGGAGGCCGGATCAGCGGGACTTGCGGGCCGTCTTCTTCGAGGCGCGGCGCTTCCGGACCGGCTGCCGCTTCGGCGCCCTGGGGTCCTTGCCCTGGGCCTTGAGCTTGGCCTCCCGAGCCGCCAGCAACTCGACCGCCTCCTCCAGACCCACTTCCTCAGGGTCCCGGCCCTTGGGCAACGAGGCGTTCACCTGACCGTCCGTCACGTAGGGCCCGAACCGCCCCTTCTTCACCGAGAGTTCCAGGCCGCTCTCCGGGTGTTCTCCCAGGTCCCTGAGCACCGTCATCGAGGCGCCGCGCCTCTGTTTGGGCTGACGCAGAAGCGCAAGCGCCTGCTCCAGGGTCACGGTAGCCAACTGTTCGTGGCGTTCCAGGCTGCGGCTCTCCTTGCCGCTGCGGGCGTAGGGGCCGAAACGTCCATCCTGCACGGTGACCGGCTCGCCGGTCTCCGGATGAAGGCCGAGTTCCCGCGGAAACGAAAGCACCAGGACGGCCTCCTCCAGGGTCAGACTGCCGCGATCCATGGACGGCCACAGGCTGGCCATCTTGGGCTTGACTGCCTTCGCGGACCGCTTGCGGCCCTTTTCCTCCGGGGTCGGATCGCCCAACTGGACGTAGTCGCCGTACCGACCCGTCTTGACGTAGATCGGCTCGCCCGTCTCCGGGTGGTTTCCCAGGGGACCGCTCTGCTCCGACGCCCCCTGAAGCAGCTCCAGCGCGCACTCGAGAGTGACCTCATCCGGCGGCACGTTGTCCTCGATCGAGACACGCTGCCCGTCGTCGCCGGCCTGCAGGTAAGTGCCGTAGCGGCCGACGCGAACAGCCACATCCCGACCTTCCTCGTCCTTCCCCAGGCGCAGCGAACAGATCGTCCTGGCGTCTATGCAGTCCACGCCCTCGCCCACCATGGACTGCAGACCCCGGCGTCCATCGCCGGCTGCACTCTTCTCGCCGCCGTAGTAGAAGTTGCGCAACCAAGGCTCCGCTTCGCGGGCGCCGCCGGCGATCTCGTCCAGATCGCTTTCCATGCGCGCCGTGAAGTCCAGGTCCACGAGGTCGCCCAGGTGCTGTTCGAGCAACCGGGTGACCGCGAAGGCGAGGAACGTCGGCACCAGTGCCGAGCCCTTCTTCCACACGTAGCCCCGGTCGACGATCGTCTGCAGGATGGCGGCGTAGGTCGACGGCCGGCCGATCCCCTTCTCCTCCAACTCCCGCACCAGACTGGCTTCGGTGTACCGGGCAGGCGGCTGGGTCGTGTGGCCCTTCGGTTCGGAACTCGCCACGCCGACCGTCTGGCCCTTGTGAAGCGCCGGCAGAAAGCGCTCCTCGTCCTCCGCCCGCGCCTTCGGATCGTCCCGGCTCTCCACGTAGACCCGCAGGAACCCGGCGAAGCGAAGCACGCGACCGGAGGCGGCCAGTTGCACGGCTGCAGCCGACGGTGTGGACGTCGAGAGCAGGACGCTGGTGCTCGTACCCTTCGCGTCCTTCATCTGGGACGCCAGTGTCCGCTTCCAGATCAGCTCGTAGAGGCGGAAGGAGTCCCGGTCCAGGCTCCCGCGCACCTGGTCCGGCGTCCGGAAGTCCGTGCCCGCGGGCCGAATGGCCTCGTGCGCCTCCTGGGCGTTCGCCCTCCTGGAGTAGGAGCGCGGCTTCTCCGGCGCATACTCGGGCCCAAAGAGTTCGACGATCTGCCGCCGGGCGGCAGCGATCGCCTGGCCCGAAAGCGCGGTCGAATCGGTGCGCATGTAGGTGATGTAGCCGTTCTCGTACAGTCCCTGGGCCACTCTCATCGTGCGTTGCGCGGTGAACCGGAGCTTCCTGGCGGCCTCCTGCTGCAGGGTCGAGGTGATGAAGGGCGCGTAGGGCCGGCGGGTAAACGGCTGTTCCTTGACCTCGGTGACCACTGGCCGGGTCGCTGGTAACTCATGCCCCAGCCTTCCGGCCTCGTCCTCCAGCAACAGGTGGGCGTCGGTCTTCAGCTTGCCGGTATTGCGGTCGAAGTCCCGGCCGCGCGCCAGAGTTCTGCCGCCCAGAGCCGACACGCGCGCGGAGAAGCGCGTTGCCTCGCCGTCCTCGGTCTCGAGCTCCACCTCCACGGTCCAGTAGTCGGCGGGAACGAACTTCATCCGCTCCCGCTCCCGCTCGACCACGATCCGGGTCGCCACCGACTGAACGCGGCCCGCCGACAGTCGCGGCTGAACCTTCTTCCACAGCACGGGAGAAACCTCGTAGCCATAGAGCCGGTCCAGTACCCGCCTAGCCTCCTGAGCGTCGACCAGACGGCGGTCGATCTCCCGGGTGTCGCTGAGCGCCGCTTCGACGGCGGACTTCGTGATCTCGTGGAAGACCATCCGCCGCACCGGCACCTTGGGACGCAGCACCTCCTGGAGGTGCCACGCGATCGCCTCGCCCTCGCGGTCCTCATCCGTTGCGAGCACCAACTCGTCGGCGCCGCGCAGCGCGCTCCGAAGCTTGGTGATCTGACCCCGCTTCTCGCTCGGGATCACGTACAGAGGATCGAACCCACCTTCGATATCGACACCCAGACGTGCCCAGGGGCGCCCCCGGTACTTCGGCGGCACTTCGGCCGCGGTCCGCGGCAGGTCACGGATGTGACCGATCGAGGACTCGACTTTGTAGCCGGGACCCAGGTAGCGCTCGATCGTCCGGGCCTTGGCCGGCGACTCGACGATGACGAGAGAGTTAGACATGCGTGCGGGCCACCTTACCGCCGCTCTGGTTCGGGCCAAGTCACGAGAGAGTTCGCCATGCGCGCAGGCACCTTAGTAGAGCAGTGAACCTTGTCAAGCCGGCAGGCCCTTGCCATGATGCACCGATGACCGCGCCCGTCGTAGTGGTTGGCGGCGGGCTCGCCGGCAGCGAGTGCGCCTTCCAACTCGCCTCCCGGGGCCGCGCCGTGACTCTGTACGAGATGCGGCCGCAGCGCTCCACGCCGGCTCACGCCGGCAGCGATCTCGCCGAACTCGTGTGCTCGAACTCGCTGCGCAGCGACGACCCTCACCATGCCGCGGGACTGCTCAAACGGGAGATGGAGCGCTTCGATTCGCTGATCATCGCCGCTGCCAGGAGCAACGCGGTTCCCGCCGGCGGCGCGCTGGCCGTGGACCGCGCCGGGTTCGCCGCCGACATAACGGAGGCGATCGAAGCGCACCCGCTGATCGAACTGCGGCGCGAGGAGTTGACCGCGCTGCCGGCGCCGGACGAATGCGACTGCGTGATCGCGACCGGGCCTCTGACCTCCGAAGCGCTGACGCGGGAGATCGAGAATCTGATTGGTGCGGACCATCTCTACTTCTACGACGCAATCGCCCCGATCGTCACGGGTGACAGTCTCAACAACGAGCGACTGTTCCGGGCTTCCCGCTACGGCAAGGGAGGCGACGACTACCTGAACTGCCCGCTCGACGAAGCGGAGTACCGATCCTTCCACCGCCAGTTGCTCGAGGCGGACACGATCGAGCTGCGCGAGTTCGAGCGGCCCCTGTTCTTCGAGGGCTGCCTCCCGATCGAGGAACTCGCCCGCCGCGGCGAGGACACCCCGCGCTTCGGGCCGATGAAACCGGTCGGCCTGCAGACCCCGGACGGCGACCGTCCTCATGCCGTCGTCCAGCTCCGGCAGGAGGACCTCGCCCGCAGCCAGTACAACCTGGTCGGCTTCCAGTCGCGGATGACCTGGCCTGAGCAGCGCCGTGTCCTGCGCACCCTTCCGGGCCTGGAAGCGGCCCGTTTCGTCCGCTACGGCCAGGTGCACCGCAACACGTTCATCAATGCGCCGCTGCACCTCGACCGCTGGTACCGCATTGGCGCGCGGCCCCATCTGAGGCTGGCGGGACAGATGACCGGCGTCGAGGGTTACCTCGAATCGGCCGCCACCGGGCTTGCCGTCGCGCTCTACCTCGTGCTCCAGGACCACGATCAAGAGCCGCCCCCGCTACCCGACACGACGGCGCTCGGAGCCCTGGCGAGACACCTGACCGAGTCGAATCCGAAGCGCTACCAGCCCACGAACATCAACTACGGCCTGCTCGAACCGCTCGCCCGGCGGGTGCCGCGGCGCGAGCGCCGCGCCGCCTACGCGGCCCGTGCCGGGCAGGCACTGGAGGCATGGGCCGATAGCATGGACATCGGCGGAGCACTCTCATGGAAACCACCGTTCAGCGCGCCGGAAGGCGCGAAGAGCCCGAGCGCT
The DNA here is from genome assembly GCA_965216125.1 of Candidatus Multivorans sp. Taxonomy (GTDB): domain Bacteria; phylum Acidobacteriota; class Thermoanaerobaculia; order Multivoradales; family Multivoraceae; genus Multivorans. The sequence continues at coordinate 1,128,543 of OZ244152.1, forward strand.
CCGGCGCGCTCGCCGAACTGATCGCGGACTTCCTGGAGTACCTGGAGTTGGAGCGCAACTGTTCGGAACACACGATCCGTGCCTACGGTCGGGATCTCGCCGCCTTCGCCGACTTTCGGTCCGCGGGCGGCGGCAGCGATTCGGACCTTGAGGACATCGACCAGCTCCTGGTCCGATCGTTCGTCGCCTCCCTGAACCAGCGCCGGCTGGCCCGCCGAACCCAGGGCCGCCACCTGTCGGCGCTCCGGGGCCTGTTCCGCTATGCCTGTCTCTCCGGCCGGATGCAGTCGAACCCGGCCGACTCGGTGCCGACGCCGAAGGTCGAGAAGACGCTGCCCCGCCATCTGCGGCCGGCCGAGATCGACGCTCTGCTCGAGGCGCCCGCGGGGCGTGCAGGACCGCTCGGTCTCAGGGACCGCGCGCTCCTGGAGCTGCTCTACGCCTCCGGCCTGCGGGTCGGCGAGCTCGTCGCCCTGAACTGGCGCGACCTCGACCTCGGCGCCCGGGTGCTTCGGGTCGTGGGCAAGGGCGACCGGGAACGGATGACGCCCTTCGGAACGCCGGCGGAGAAGGCGCTCAGGCAGTGGCTCGACGCCTGGGAACAGGTGTTCCGAAGCCCGCGCGCCGGAACCGACCACGACGAACCGGTGTTCCTGAACCAGCAGGGAAGCCGCCTGAGCGCACGCTCCGTCCGCCGCGTCATCGACCGCTACGTCGCCGAAACGGCACAGGCGGCGGGCGCCCATCCGCACGCCCTGCGACACAGCTTCGCCACCCACCTGCTCGAATCCGGCGCCGACCTGCGCTCGATCCAGGAATTGCTCGGCCACGCCTCCCTTGCGACCACCCAGCGCTACATGCATGTCGACACCGGACGCCTGCTTCAGGTCTACCGCGAATCCCATCCCAGGGCGAAGGGCGGCTGAGACCAGCCGCCGCCTCGCTCGACGACACACCTGCCTTCCAGAAAGGAAACCGCATGAGACTTCCCATCGCCCGCACGACCACAGTGCTCGTGCTCTTGGCGACGGCCGCCGTCTTCCTGGCCGCCGCGGGGGCCGCGGGGGCCCAAGACGACCTGCGCGACTTCCAGCTCGCCGGCGACTACCAGCTCTTCCTGCAGGGGCGGGAGGCCGCCGGAGCCCAGCTCTACCTCTCACGAACCGCGGGCGCATTTCTCGTCCTCGCCGACGATCTCCCCTCGCCGGTGCTGCTGAGCGCCCGCAACCAGGCCTCGTACAAGGTCCAACTGCTGAAGATCTCGCCGACGGGCGAAGACACGGTGGACCTGCTGCCCGGGGCCCTGTTCGGCTCTCCGATGCCCTTCCGGCAGATTCCCAAGGGCCTCGAGTTCAACATCGACGGCGTCACGGCTCAACTCCGGCAGCGACCTTCGCTGGCCGGCGAAGCGACACTGGAAACTCTGTACGACCACGACCCCGGCTATCGCCGCTCGGCGAACGCCTACGAGACCGACCCGGCGGTCGTCGCCGAGGTAGCCGAGCTCGGCGCCGGCGTGGAAGTCCGGGTCGTCTTCGGATCCTGGTGCCACGTCTGCGAGCGCTTCATGCCGCGCGGCATGAAGGTCCACGAACAGCTCCAGGCATCGCCGCTCCGGTTCACCTACTACGGCCTCGGCGACGACAACCCCTGGGGCGATGCCGAGGTCGACCGTCTCGACGTCAAGGAACTCCCCACCGCGATCGTCTACCGCGACGGCAAGGAGATCGGGCGCTACATCGGCGGCCCGGGCTGGACCCAACCGGAGGCCTCCCTGCGCAACATTCTGCGAGAGAATCCGTGAACGAGGGTACGTACCTCGCCGGCCGCCGACCTGAGGGAGACCAACCCACCGCATGACCACCATCCTGCTCGTCCGCCGCGGCGACACGACGTGCATGGCCAGCGACGGCCAGGTCACCAACGGCGCCGCGAACACGGTGGTCAAGGCGCGTGCCCGCAAGGTCCAGCGCGCCAACCACGGCCGGATTCTGGTCGGCTTTGCCGGTGGCGGCGCCGACGCCCTGGCCCTGTTCTCACGCTTCGAGGCCAAGATCGAGGAGTACCAGGGCAACTTCGAGCGCGCGGTGATCGAGCTGGCCATGGACTGGCGAACGGACCGTGCCCTACGCCGGCTCGAGGCGCAGATGATCGTCGCCGACGCGAGCAAGAGCTTCCTGGCGATGGGTAACGGCGACCTGCTCGAGCCGGATACGGGCATGCCGCTCGCCATCGGTTCGGGCGGAAACTACGCCCTGGCCGCCGCCCGGGCGCTGCTCAGGCACACGGAGCTCGACGCCGAGCAGGTCGCCCGGGAGGCGATGCGGATCACCGCCGACCTGTGCATCTACACCAACCACGAAGTCACCGTGGAGCGCCTCGAAGGGAATGGCGCCGCGACATGACCGCCGAGCCGGCGCAGAACGCCCAGTTCGTCGAGAACCTGACGCCGCGGGAGATCGTCGCGGCCCTCGACCGGCACGTTGTCGGCCAGAAGGACGCAAAGCGAGCGGTGGCCATCGCTATGCGCAACCGCTGGCGGCGGCAGCAGCTCGATCCGGAGACCGCCGAGGACATCGCACCGAAGAACATCCTGATGATGGGCCCAACCGGCGTGGGCAAGACGGAGATCGCGCGCCGGCTGGCCAAACTCGCGCGGGCCCCCTTCCTCAAGATCGAGGCCAGCAAGTTCACCGAGGTCGGGTACGTCGGCCGCGATGTCGAGTCGATCGTCCGTGACCTGATGGAGCTTGCGGTGGCGATGGTCGGAGAAGAGAAACGGGCCGCGGTGGAAACGGATGCCGCGTCAAGAGCCGATGAGCGGCTGCTTCAACTCCTGGTGCCCCAGGCGCCCCAACCGGCCACCGACACAGGCGAACCCGCCGCGCACAGCGCACCGACCGAGACCCGGGAACGCTTCCGACAGTGGCTCGAGGAGGGACGTCTGGACCACCGGATGGTCGAGATCGAAGTGGACGACGCCTCTCAGCAGCAGTTCGAGATGTTCACCCCCCAAGGCGTCGAGGCGGTGGGAATCAACCTCAAGGAGATGCTCCCGGGGCTGTTCGGCAAGCGCAAGCGCCAGATGGTCGAGGTCTCCGAAGCGCGGGAAATCCTGCGCCGGCAGGAGGCGGAGGCACTGATCGATCGCCAGGATGTCGCCGAGGAAGCGAGAATGCGCGTCGAGCAGGCCGGCATCGTCTTTCTCGACGAGATCGACAAGGTCGCCGGCCGCAATGGCGGCCAGGGACCCGACATCTCGCGCGAAGGGGTTCAGCGCGATCTGTTGCCGATCGTCGAAGGAACCACCGTGACGACGAAGTACGGTCCGGTCAAGACGGATCACGTGCTCTTCATCGGCGCCGGCGCCTTCCACGTAGCCAAGCCGTCCGACATGATCCCCGAGCTCCAGGGGCGCTTCCCGATCCGGGTCGAACTCAGCGCCCTGGGCGAGGCCGAGTTCGTCCGCATCCTGACCGAGCCCGACAGCGCTCTGACGACCCAGTACCGCGCTCTCCTCGGCGCCGAGGGCCTGGACCTCTCCTTCCGCGACGACGCGGTCAAGGAGATCGCCCGCCTCGCCGTGCAGGTGAACTCCCAGACCGAGAACATCGGCGCCCGGCGTCTGGCCACCCTGATGGAGCGCCTGCTGGAAGAAGTCTCGTTCGAGGCCCCCGACATGGAGGGCGTCGCCCTGGAAGTCGACGCCGCCTACGTCACCAGGGCACTCGCCGACATCGTCGAGGACCGGGATCTCAGCCGCTATGTCCTGTAGTCCCCGCCATCGCCGTCCCATCGGCCCGGCAGCGATCATCGCCGTTCTGCTGACCCTGCTGGCCGCCACGGGCTGCGGCCGAAAGGGCGATCCGTTGCCGCCTCTGCGCGAGCCGGACCCCATCGCCGAGACGGCGCCCAACGAAGCGGAAGCCGCTGACAGCGAGTCTTCGGAGTCGGAAGCCGAAGATGGCGACGATGACGACGACGGCACGCCCCCGTGACCGACCGTAACGGCACGTCGTTCTCTCTCGTCTCAGGGGCCGGCAACGACTTCATCGCCCTTCTCGATCGTCCCATTCCGCCTGTGGAGACGGTGAAGGCGTGGTGCCGGCGCGGCGTGTCGGTCGGCGCCGACGGCCTGTTCAGCCTCCGCCGCCTGACCGACGGCCGCTACGCCCTCGACTACGCGAACGCCGACGGCGTCCGGGCCGACCTGTGCCTGAACGCGGCCCGCTGTGCCGCCCGGCTCGCCTTCGACCAGGAGCCATCGGCTTCGCGTGTGCAGATCGAAACCGCGGCAGGCACGCTGACGGCCGAACCGCTCGACGACACCCGCACCGCCGTCCTGGTGCCCGCGCCGGGACCGGGACGTCCGATGACCCTGCACACGAACAGCCGCACCTGCCCCGGCCGCCGGATCGATGTCGGCGTGCCCCATTTCGTTATCTGGTGGCCGACCGACCTGGACGAGGCGCCGGTAGCCTCCCTCGGGCCGATCCTCCGCGCCCACCCGGACCTCGGACGGGAAGGCGCGAACGTCCACTTCGTCGGCCTCGATCAGCCGGAGGGCTTCCGCATCCGGTCGTTCGAGCGCGGCGTCGAAGCCGAGACCCTGGCCTGCGGCACCGGCGTCGTGGCCGCGGCCGCCTGCGCCATCGCGGAAGGCCGCCTCTCCCTGCCCGTCGTCGCCGCCACCCGCGGCGGCTGCGCACTGGATCTGGAAGCCGGCCCTCCGGATCCGGCCGGCGCGGTGCGCTGGCGCCTGTCCGGGGACGCCAGAATCGTCGCCTCCGGCCGTATCCGTGACACGGCGACGCCCAGCGGCGTCCGCTCATCCTGAGAACTCCGTTTCCGGCAGGCCCTGAAACGGCGTCCACGCTGCCCGAAGCGGCGTGTACCACCATGCGCAGCCGGCTGTTACCCTCCGCCCCATGAGCAGCTTCCCGCCGGTCGAAGAGCAGATGGAACTGCTCCTCCGCGGGGCCGTCGACGTGGTCTCCGAGGACGCGCTGCGACGCCGGCTCGAGGAATCCCGCCGGCAGAACCGCCCGTTGCTGGTCAAGACCGGCTTCGATCCGACCGCGCCCGATCTGCACCTGGGTCACGCGGTCCTCCTGCGCAAGATGGCGCACTTCCAGCAGCTAGGACACCGGGTCGTGTTCCTGGTCGGCGACTTCACCGCCATGATCGGCGATCCCACAGGCAAGAAGGCCACCCGGCCGCAGCTCTCGCGCGAGGAGGTCCTCGCCAATGCCAAGACCTACCAGGACCAGGCCTGGAAGGTGCTCGACCGCGAACGGACCGAGATCCTGCACAACAGCGAGTGGCTCTCCGAACTGGGCGCCGAGGGGCTGATCCGGTTGGCCGGTTCGTACACCCTGGCCCGGATGATGGAGCGTGAGGATTTCCGCGCCAGGTTCGAGAACCACGAACCGATCTCGATTCACGAGCTCCTCTACCCGCTGACCCAGGGCTACGACTCGGTGGTCCTTAAGGCCGACGCCGAACTCGGCGGCCACGACCAGTTGCTCAACCTCCTGGTCGGCCGCGACCTGATGCGCGCGCACGGCCTGGAGCCCCAGATCGCACTCACCGTTCCGCTCCTGGTCGGCGCCGACGGTGTACAGAAGATGTCGAAGAGCCTCGGCAACGCGGTCGCCTTCGAGGACTCGCCCCGCGACATGTTCGGCCGCACAATGTCGATCCCCGACGCGCTGATGTGGGACTGGCGGCTGCTGTTGACCGATCTGGACGAAGCCGAGATCGACCGCCAGAAGGCGCAGGTCGAGCAGGGCAAGGCCAGCCCGCGGGATCTCAAGGCTGACCTGGCCCATGACATCGTGCGCCGCTTTCATGGCCACGAGGCCGCCGACGGCGCGCGCGCCGAGTTCGACCGCATGTTCCGCGGCGGCGGCGAGCCGGAGGAGATCGAGACCCGCCTCGTTGAGGCCGGTTTGACGCTCTTCGCCCTGATCGCCGATGCCGGACTTGCCCAGAGCAGAGCCGAGGCTCGTCGCCTGATCCAGCAGGGCGCCGTCGCGCTCGACGGCGAGAAGATCAGAGACCCTTACTTCGTCCTACCGGCTGGCGGTGACCCGATGCTGCTCAAGGTAGGCAAACGCCGCTTCCTCCGAATCGAGACACGTGCCGCAGGCTGAGAACACTCCGGACCCGCCGTCACCGCCCCTCGTGGACCAGGAACCCGAGCTGCCGCCCCTGCGCACCGGGGTACGCATCCTCCTGTTCGCACTGGGCGCCTTCCTGCTCTTCATCGGCCTGGTCGCCGGCTGGCTGCCCCTGATCCCGGCGGCCGTCCTCGTGCCCCTGGGCGTGGCACTGCTCTCGCTCGCCAGCGACCGCCTGAACCGCCGCCTGCGGGCTTTCGTCATGCGCCGCTGGCCGAACGCCTGGCGGCGCATTCAACGCGTCCAGGCCTGGCTTCACCGCCGGCTCAGTTGAGGCGTCGCCAGGAGCGTGCGCCGCAGAACCTGGGGTACGCCGATTCTTCCTGCCGCGCACGCTGCTACTCCGCGTTCTGAGCGCGTTTCTTGAGGCCGCGCAGAAACACGCCATTCAGCGCGATCAGAACCGCGGCCACCACGAGCCACTGGGCGAACATGTTGCCCATACCGAGCGGACCCCATAGCGGTTCGTTGCGCGCGCCCCAGCACATCCAGACCACGAGCACCAGCGCCTGGACCACGACCAGCCGGATCGCCCAATCCCACCAGGCGCCGACCCGCATGTCCTGCGCCCCGCTATTGATCATCTCGGCCCGGAAGCGCGTGACCCCGTAGCGGACCACGATCAGGGCGAAGAACAGACCGCAGAACATCAGCGCCACGCTCCAGACCGTGTCCTGATTCACGAAGAACGGCTGGGAGAGCGCCGAGGGAATGCCCAGGGCAAAGGCGGCGACCGCCAGCGAGATGACCGCCGTCCGGCGTTCGAGACCCGCCTCTTCGAGCGCCAAGCTGACGAGCTGGAACATCGCGACCAGCGATGTCCAGGCGGCGAACACCAGGGCCGCAAAGAACAGGACCATGAACACGCTGCCGCCCGGCATCGCGTTGAACAGTTGCGGGATCCAGATGAAGGTCAGACCTTCGTTGCCGGCGCCGACGATCTCCCCGGCCGCATCAGGCATCAGGGAGAACACCGTGCACAGCACCATGACGCCGGCAAGCAGCGAAACGCTGTTGTTGCCGAACGCGAGCAGGAACGAGTTCAGGTTCGTGTCCTCCCGGCGCCGGGAGAACACCGCGTAGGTCAGGACCAGGCCCCAACCGGCGCCGGTGTCCCAGGCGTTCTGGGTCAACGCCTGCAGCCAGACGTTGTAGTCGAGCAGATCGCTCCAGGTCGGCTTGAACAGGAACTCGAGCCCTCTCGACGCACCGGGCAACGTCACGGCGCGGATGGCCAGCACCACGACCAGCACCAGCAGCGCCGGCATCAGCACGCGCACGACGGTCTCGATGCCGCGAATCCCCTTGAGCACCACGATGACCGCCAGGACCAGGGCGAGGGCGTGGAAGATCAACGCGGAGGGCGAGTAGGAGAAGCTCTCCCAGAGTTCGCTGGAGCCCTCGCCGCGAAGCTGGAGCGTGGCCGCTGCCAGCAGGTAGCGCAGGGTCCAACCCATGACCACCGCGTAGTAGAAGCCGATCGCCGCCGCCACCCACGCCACCCAGGCGCCCATCCAGGCAAACCGGTCGCCCATCATCGAGGCGAAGGTGCCGACCGTGCCGGTCCGCATCTTCTTGCCGAGCGCGAACTCGGCCAGGATCAACGGCACCGACCAGAGCATCAGGAAGACGACCCAGGCGACCAGGAAGGAGCCGCCGCCGTTCGAAGCGGCGATGCGGGGGAACCGCCACAGGTTGCCGGTGCCCACCGCCATGCCCAGCATGGCCAGCATCAGCCCCCAGCGGCTGGAGAAGAGTTGAGTGGCTGCGGCCAGTTTCGGGGTTCCTTCCACCCGTCCTGATTCGGGTATCGCGAAGCGCAGAGGGTATCAACACGTCGGCAGGCGTCAGCGGACTGGCGGCCCTCGCCCTTGCAGCCGCCAACACTGGGGTACATTCGTCGCTGCTCCGACTCCGTCGTGACGTCCTCCAGCCCCAACCCTGCTCCGGCAGTCATGCGCCTGCGGGGAGTGACGAAGGTCTACCCGGCGACAACCCGCGGTGACGACGTCCGCGCGGTCGAGAGCGTCGACCTGGACATCCAGCTCGGCGAGACTCTCGTTCTGGTCGGCGAAAGCGGCTGTGGGAAGTCCAGCATCCTGCGGCTCATCAACCGGATGGAGGAGCCGACCGCTGGCGCCCTCTACTTCGAGGACGTGGATCTGTCGAAGATCGCGCCGACCGAGCTCAGGCGTCGCATCGGCTACGTCCAGCAGACCGGCGGGCTGCTGCCGCACTGGAGCATCGAACGAAACGTCGCGCTGGTGCCCGAGCTGCTGGGCTGGTCCAGCGAGCGCCGGCGCCGGCGGGCCCGGGAACTGCTGGAGCTGGTGGGTCTGCCGCCAGACGCCTACGCAAACCGCTACCCGCGGCAACTCTCAGGCGGCCAACGCCAGCGAGCGGCGGTCGCTCGCGCACTCGCCGCCGACCCGCCCCTCGTCCTGCTTGACGAGCCCTTCGGCGCGCTGGACGCGATCACTCGCACTGAGGTCCGCCAGACCTTCAAACGGCTCCGCGCGTCGCGCGAGCAGACCGCCGTCATCGTCACCCACGATCTCGACGAGGCCTTCCAGCTCTCGGACCGGATCGCGGTCATGCGGCGGGGCAGGTTGCTGCAGACAGCGACTCCCCAGGAGCTGGTCGAACGACCCGCGGACCCTTACGTCAGCGAACTGCTGGACCGCTCGGGAGTCGCGCGGTCGTGAACCGGCCGGCTCTCCTGCTACTGGCCGCACTGTGCGCCGGCAGTCACCTGCCGGCGGCGGCGCAGGAGCACGCTCAAGACGATCAACCGCGCGGCAAGATCGTCGTCGGATCGAAGAACTTCGCCGAGAACCGCCTGCTCGGCGAACTCTTCGCGCAATTGATCGAGGCCCGCACCGACCTCGAGGTCGAGCGAAGACTCGGGCTCGCCGGCACCGAGTTCTGCTTCGAAGCGCTGCGGAACGGCAGCATCGACATGTACCCCGAGTACACGGGGACAGGGCTGGTCACGCTCCTGGGCAGAGACCCGTCGGCCTCCAAGTTCGAGGCGCTCCAGACGGTGCGCGCCGAGTTCCTGAGGCGCTTCGACCTCCACTGGCTGGCGCCGATCGGCTTCGAGAACTCCTTCGAACTCGCCGTCAGGGGCGACCTCGTCGTCCCGGATGGCCGGGATCTCCGCACGATCAGCGACCTCGTGGAGCTGGCGCCCGACCTCCGCGCCGGCTTCGGCCACGAGTTCATCGAGCGCGACGACGGCCTGCCGGGCCTGGCCAGGGCCTATGGCATCCGCTTCGGCAGCGTCCAGCCCATGCTGCAGGCGCCCAACTACCAGGCAGCAGCGGCCGGGGCGGTCGATGTGATCGACGCCTACACCACGGACGGGCGCCTCCTGGTCTACGACCTCGTGGTCCTGGAGGACGACCTCGGCTTCTTCCCGCCGTACGAGGCGGCGCCCCTCGTCCGCGGCGACACTCTCGCCCGCTACCCGCAAGTCGGCGCCGTCCTTGGGCTGCTCGGCCAGGCGATCGACGAACGCCGGATGCAGGCCGTCAACCTTCGGCTCCAGGAGCAGCACGAGGCGATCGAGGTGGTCGCCTACGACCTTCTCCTCGAACTCGATCTGCTGCCCGCCGGCGCCGAGACGGTCAGTCCCGATCTCGCGCCTCCCGCTTCGGGCCTGATCGCCTACATGTGGTCGCGGCGGCGCGAACTCACGAAGTACACGATCGAGCACGTCGCGCTCTCCGGCGTCGCGCTGGGCCTCGGCATCCTGCTGGCGGTGCCGCTGGCGCTGGCGCTCGACCGCTTCCGCACCGGCACCAGCGAAACCCTGATCCGGATCATCGGCATGTCCCAGACTCTGCCCTCCCTGGCCCTGTTCGGCTTTCTGATCCCCCTTCTCGGCGTCGGCGTGGTCCCAACCGTCGTTGCCCTGTGGATCTACTCCGTGTTCCCAATCCTCCGCAACAGTTGCACCGGCCTCCGGGAGGCCGCCCCGGACGCGGTCGAAGCCGCCACCGCGCTCGGCATGACCTCGGGCCAGGTGCTGAGGCGGGTCCGCCTGCCGCTCGCGGTACCGACCATCATGGCCGGGGTCAGAACCGCGGGTGTGATCACCATCGGCACCGCAACGATCGGCGCCTTCATCGGCGCCGGCGGCCTCGGTCAGCCGATCATCGCCGGCGTACAACTGGTGAACATCCACCAGATCCTCTCCGGCGCCATCCCGGCGGCCCTGCTCGCCCTGGTCGCCGACGCCGCGCTCGGCGGCCTCGGCCGGTTGCTGCGGCCGCGCGGCGTCGGCCCCTGAGCGGCGAGCGCAGGGCGAGGCACCACGCCATGCGGGCGAGACGCCCGCGGTCCCAAGGCGGGTCTCAGCCGACCAGGTCGCAGCCGGCGAAGAAGAACGCGCGCTCTACGCCTGCGTTCTCCGGCGAATCGCTGCCGTGGATCGCGTTGTTCTGGATGTTCGACCCGTAGAGGTTCCGGATCGTGCCCGGGGCCGCCTGAGCGGAGTCGGTTGCGCCCATCGTGTCGCGGAGGTGGGCGACGGCGTTCTCCCGGGCGAGCGCGATCGCCACCGCCGGACCGCTGGTCATGAAGGCGACCAGGTCCGCGAAGAACGGCCGCTCCCGATGGACCGCGTAGAAAGCTTCCGCCTGCGCCTGCGAGAGGCGCAACCGGCGGATCGCCTGAATCGTGAACCCCGCGTCCTCCAGGCGGGCCATGATCCGACCGCTGTTGCCGGCGCGGACCGCATCCGGTTTGATGATCGTCAAGGTTTCCTGCATGCGCCTCGTCTCCCCGTCGTCAATGGTTGCCGCCAGCAGCGGTCAGGAACCGAGCGCCGCGGCCACCCGGGCGCCCATTTCGGCGGGCGAGTCGACCACGAGGACACCGGCCGCTTCAAGCGCCGCCTTCTTCTCCGCCGCGGTTCCCTTGCCGCCCGAGACGATCGCTCCCGCATGACCCATCCGCCGCCCCGGCGGTGCGGTCGCTCCGGCGATGAAGCCAACCACCGGGATATCGAGGTGCTGCCGGATCCAGGCCGCCGCTTCCTCTTCCGCGGTGCCGCCGATCTCGCCGATCATCACGATCGCCTCGGTCGCCTCGTCTTCGGCGAACAGTGCGAGCACGTCGATGAAGTTCGTGCCGCCTACCGGATCGCCGCCGATGCCGACGCAGGTCGTTTGACCGAGACCCTCGTTCGTGAGCTGCCACACGGCCTCGTAGGTCAGTGTGCCGCTACGGCTGATCACGCCGACGTTGCCCGCCGCGTGGATGTGGCCGGGCATGATGCCGACCTTGGCCTGGCCGGGTGTGATCAGACCCGGGCAGTTGGGCCCCAACAGACGGCTGCTCCTGCCGCTGAGGAACGTCTTGACCCGCACCATGTCACGAACGGGGATGCCCTCGGTGATGCAGACGATCAACTCGACGCCGGCATCGGCCGCCTCCATGATCGCGTCCGCGGCGAACGGCGGCGGCACGAAGATGAGCGTCGTGTTGCAGTCCGTCGCCCGACGCGCCTTCTCGACCGAGTTCCAGACCGGGAAGCCCTCGACCGTGGCGCCGCCCTTGCCGGGCGTGACGCCGCCTGTGACCTCGGTGCCGTACTCCCGGCACCCCATCGCATGAAACAGGCCCTCGGTGCCGGTGATGCCCTGCACGATCAGGCGTGTGTCCTTGCCAACGAGAATCGACATCGCGTCTAGCTTCCTATCTTCCCAGGGCCGCTACCGCGCGCTCGGCGGCGCTCGCCATGCCGTCGGCCACGATGAAGTCGAAGTCGGCCTGTTCAAGCACCTTCCGGCCCTCCTCGACGTTCGTTCCCTCGAGCCGTACGATGACCGGCACATCGACCGGCGAGCCCGCCGCGTCGAGTTCCCCGATCGCCGCGACCACGCCGCGGGCGATGCGATCGGTGCGCGCGATGCCGCCGAAGATGTTGATCAGCACCGCCTTCACGGCGGCGTCCGAGAGGATGATCCGGAAGGCGCTGGCCACCGCCTCCTGCGAAGCCGAGCCACCGACATCGAGGAAGTTCGCTGGTTCGCCCCCGTAGAGCTTGATGATGTCCATCGTCGCCATCGCCAGCCCGGCGCCGTTCACCATGCAGCCGATGCTGCCGTCCAGCTTGATGTAGCTGATGCCGTGCCTGGACGCTTCGACCTCGAGCGGGTTCTCTTCGTGAACGTCGCGAAGGCCGGCGATCTCCGGCTTTCTGAACATCGCGTTGTCGTCGAAGTTCATCTTCGCATCCAGGGTGTAGACATCGCCCAACGAGTCGACCATCAGCGGGTTGATCTCGACCAGGGAGGCGTCCGTCTCCAGATAGGCCGCGACCACGCTGGCGATGGTGGCCTGAATCTGACGCGCCGTGCCGCCCGAGAACCCCAGACTGGACGAGACCCGCCGGCACTGGAACGGCAGCACGCCGAGTTGGGGATCGATCAGTTCGCGGAGGATCGCGTCGGGGTCGGTGCGAGCGACCTCCTCGATGTCCATACCGCCGGCACGGGACGCCATCAGCACCGGCCGCCCGGCCGCCCGGTCCAGGGTCACGCCCAGGTAGAGCTCCTGCTTGATCTCAAGCGCCTCTTCGATCAGGACCTTGCGCACCCGCTGGCCCTCGGGACCGGTCTGGTGGGTCACCAGTTGCATGCCGAGGATCTCGCCCGCGAGCCGTTCCGCCTCGCCCGGGCCCGAGGCCACCTTGACCCCGCCGCCCTTGCCGCGGCCGCCGGCGTGAATCTGGGCCTTGACCACGCAGCGGCCTCCGAAGTCACGACAGATCTCCGCGGCCTTCGCGGGGTTGTCTGTCACCTTCCCCTGCGGCACCCTGGCGCCGAAGCCGCGCAGGAGTTCCTTGGCCTGGAACTCGTGGATCTTCACCTCGGAAAGCCTCTCAGTCGAGGTTCTCGACGATCGCCTGACCGAACTCGGACGTCTTGAGCAACGTCGCGCCTTCCATCTGGCGCTCCAGGTCGTAGGTCACCCGCTTCTGCTTGATCGCGCGGCTGATCGCGTTCTCGATCGACCTGCCAGCCTCGTTCCAGCCCAGCCAGTTCAGCATCATCACGCCCGACAGGATCACCGAGCAGGGGTTCACCTTGTCCTGGCCGGCGTACTTCGGCGCCGTGCCGTGCGTGGCCTCGAACAGGGCGACGCCATCGCCTTCGTTGGCGCCCGGCGCCATGCCCAGGCCGCCGACCTGAGCCGCGAGCGCGTCAGACAGATAGTCGCCGTTCAGATTCGTCGTCGCGATCACGTCGTACTCGTCTGGCCGCAGGAGGACCTGCTGGAACATGGCGTCCGAAATACGGTCCTTGATCAGGATGCGGCCATCCGGCAGCCGGCCGTCGTACTTCGACCACAGATCGTCCTCGCTCACCGTAAAGTCCGCGAACTCCTCGGCCGCGAGTTCGTAGCCCCATTCCTTGAAGGCGCCCTCGGTGAACTTCATGATGTTGCCCTTGTGCACCAGGGTGACGGTGCCTCGGCCCTGGGCGCGGGCGTACTCGACCGCCTTTCGGACCAGCCGCTTGCTCCCGGTGACCGAGATCGGCTTGATGCCGATGCCGGAGTCGGCGCGGATGTCGCGGCCGAGCTCCCGCCGCACGAAGTCGATCAGGGCCGCGCTCTCCGGAGTCCCCTGCTGCCACTCGTGGCCGGCGTACACGTCCTCGGTGTTCTCTCGGAACAGCACCATGTCGACCTTCTCCGGCCTGCGCACCGGCGACGGCACACCGTCGAAGTAGCGCACCGGGCGTACGCAGGCGTACAGATCGAGCAGTTGCCGGAGCGCCACGTTCAGGCTGCGGATGCCGCCGCCGACGGGCGTCGTCAGCGGTCCCTTGATCGCCACCCGGTAGTACCGGATCGCATCGACGGTCACGGACGGCAGCCATTCCCCGGTCCGCTCCAGGGCCTTCTCCCCTGCCAGAATCTCAAGCCAGGCGATGGAACGGGCGCCCGAGTACGCCTTCTCCACCGCGGCGTCGATCACCGCCTGGGCGGCGCGCCAGATATCGGGGCCGATGCCATCGCCTTCGATGAAGGGGACGATCGGCCGTTCCGGCACGACCAGAACGTCGTCCCGCCAGCCGACCTCCTGACCGCCGGCTGGCGGCTCAACTGGGGGTTCGCTCAAGGCGACCACCTCATGAACTTGCGAACCGACATCAAGGGAATGACGGACCGCGAACCAAGTGAGTCAAGTGCGAAGGCGCGACACGAAAGTTAAGGGCCAAAGCGCGGCGCAGGGTATCACGGTTTGCGGCGCTCCTCTTCGGACCGAGCGCGTTCATGGCTGCTAGTGTGCGGTCCATGAGTGGGCAACCCGGGTTCCACCTGCCGAACCCGGACCACGCCGCGACCTGGGAGGGCATCGACTGGGAAGCTCTGGTCGACGTCGCGGTGCGTAGCCGCGAACGGGCCCACGCCCCCTACAGCGGTTTCAGCGTGGGGGCCGCTCTGTTGGCCGCGGACGGCCGTATCTACGGCGGCTGCAACGTCGAGAACCGCGTACTCGGCCTGACCCTCTGTGCCGAGCGCGGCGCGCTGTCGGCCGCGGTCGCGAACGGGCAGACTTCATTCCGGGCCCTGGCCATCGCCACCGCCGCCACGCCGCCATGCGCGCCCTGTGGGCAGTGCCGCGACGCCCTGGCCGAGTTCTCCTGCGACCTGCCCGTGGTATCGGTCACCGCCGGCAACCACGAAGCCGCGCATTGGAGTCGTTTCACACTCCGGGATCTGTTGCCCGAGCCGTTCGTTCTGGACATCCGGGAACCCCGATCCCTGCCTTGAGGACACAGCGGCGCCGTGACGGCGCCAAGCGCCCCGCAGCCGCGCGGCGTTCTGGTCGCGATCAGGCCGCGATGGACGCCGGCACGGGCGCCCGGGAGAGGCTTCAGGTTCCGCCAGACTCGGCAGCCAGGGCCTCCTCCACGGTGTCGTAGGTCGGGAAGAGAGACGCCACACCGGCGACGGTGAGCAACTGGACGATCCGCGCGGAGGGCCGGATCAGGATCAGCTTCCGTTCCTCGGCGCGAAGACGTACCAGGTAGCCGACGAGTTCCCCGATCCCCGTCGAGTCCATGTAGTTCACGTCCGAGAGGTCGAGGAGAACGTGGCCGTCGCCTTCGGACAGACTCCGCTTCAACGCGTCGGCCAGGAAGCGCGCGCTCTGCCCGAGCTTGATCACGCCCTCCACCGCCAGCAGGCTGGAATCGCCGATCTGTCGCTTGTTGATGATCATCTCAAAGGCCGCGAGGGCGCCTGCTTCGCCCTCCCCCCAACGCAGGCGGAGTGCATCAAGCAGTTCGCAATCTAGCGGCTGAACCGGCCCACGAAGGAACTGCGCTTGCCCGGGCTCTTCCAGGTGGCGCCCAGACCTTCCCCCCGCCAAGTGTGCTCGAGAGCGACTCCCGGCGCCGCACCGTCCGTAGGAGCCAGGGGCGGGTAGAAGACCGTTTCGTTCCCGCACAGGTGGTCCCGGTGATCGAGCGGCCGGGTCCGGAGCGCCGCAAGCTCGCCGGCGCTCACCGACGCGGCCCCGTCCGCCCGAACGTCGAACTCGACTTGCGCGGTCAAGGTCAGAGCCACATCCGCCAACAAGTCACCGCCCATGCCGCGGGCGAAACCCTCAAGAGCGCGCCGCTGCGACGGGTCCGCACCGGCATCCACGATCAGGACCGACTCGACGGCATCCGACTCGGCGTACGGATCGCCGAGCGTGGCTTCGGAGCGCACGACGGCGAGCACCGAGAGCCCCGAAAGATCCACGCCTTCCCAGCCGCCCTCCTCGATCCGCCAGGCCATGATCGCCTCGTGGCCGACCAGTCCGACCTCCGAGTTGGCAAAGCAGGGTCCGGTGTACACATCGGCGGTCCGCGCTTCGACGTACGTGCCCGAGACCTCCACCCCGGCCCCCAGGGCCGCGGCGGGGAGAACGAGAACCAGTGCGACGAGCAGGGCCGTGTTGACGCGGTGCATCTCGGCGTGTCTCATGTCGAATCTCCGTATCGTTCGACTCATGTCGAACTTCCGTACCGTTCGACTCATGTCGAACCTCCGTAGCGTTCGACTCATGTCGAACTTCCGTGACGTTCGAAGCAACTGCGGCCCTCCAGGCAACATTCCCTGGAGGCTACCGCGCCGTCGGGCCCGAGACAGTTCATGCTGTGCGTACACCAGACGAAACCGTCGTCGATCTCGTGCTGGGGATCGATGTCGGCGCCGGGATCCGGCGGAGCGAGGACCATGAACATCGTCTTCCAGCGCAGCCTTCGGCACAGTTGCGGGGTCTCGCCAACCGTCTTCGGGCTCTCGGCAACAGCCAGTCGGTCAGCCATGACGTCAAGCCTCCATTCCGGCGGCGTGCTCGAGTGCCCGCTTCACCGCGGTTCGGGCGAGCTGTACCTTGTATCGATTGCCGCTCATCGGCCGGGCCCCCTCCACCGCCGCCTCGGCGGCCTCTTCGATCCGTTCCGGCGTCAGTTCGTGACCAGCCAGCAGGTCGCCGGCCGCGGCGGCGAGCCAGGGCGTCGGAGCGGCGTGGCCCAGCACGATCCGCGCCTGGTCCACCCGCGGCGCCTCTCCCGTCAGCGAGACCGCGGCCGCCATCAGCGGCCAGTCCAGGGACCGCCGCTGACGGACCTCGTACACCGCTGAGCGAGCGCCGCCCACCATGGCCGTCACCGCGACCAGCAGCTCACCCGGCCCCAGCGTGTTCTCGCGCTCCCCTTCAACCTGCGGAGCGCGGTACAAAGCCTCCACCGGTACGCTCCGTTCTCCCCCGGGCCCCCGGACCGTCGCCTCCGCGCCGAGCGCGACCAGGAGCGGCGCCAGACTGGAGGGGCTGACGAAGCGCGCATCGCCCTCAGGGAAGATCGCGTGGTACCGGTTGTCGCCTTCGGCGACCATTGACCGGCCGTCCTCTCCCAGAGCCAGCAGACCGTAGCCACGGCGGTAGTACCAGCAGCGCGGGCGCTGGAGCAGGTCGCCGCCGACGGTGCCCATGGTCCGCAACTGCGCGCTGGCCACACCGTCGATCGCGGTCCCTAGCGCCGGCACGGCCGCGGTCGCTCCGGCGTGGTCCCGCAGCTCCTGCAGCGTTGTCATCGAGCCCACACGGAGTCGGCCGCCAGAGGCGTCGATACCGGCCAGGTCCACGACGCCGCGCAGCGCAACCAGTCGCTCGACCTGCTCGATGTCGTCCTTGAGCAGGCTCAAGAGGTCCGTTCCACCGGCGAGGACCTCGCTGCCCTCGGCTTCCAGCAGGCCAACCGCCTGTTCCACCGTGGTGGGCGCGGCGTAGCTGAAGGGTCGCATCAGACACGGCCTCCACGGTCCGCCACCGTGGTGGGCGCGGCGTAGCTGAAGGGTCGCATCAGGCAATCCCTCCGCGGCCCGCCAGCGCGTCCAGCACCCGGTCCGGTGTCAGCGGCAGGTAGGGCACGCGAACCCCGATCGCATTCGCCACCGCGTTGCTGATCGCGGCGCCGGGCGAGATCACGGGCGGCTCCCCCAAGCCGATCACGCCCCGGTCGTCGTACCCGGGGCCGGTCATCATGTGGACTTCCAGCGATCCGACATCCACGAGGCCCGCCAGCTTGTAGAACTCCATGTCCGCGTTCAGCAGCCGGCCCGTGACCGGATCCGGAATCCATTCTTCGAACAGCGCGTAGCCGACGCCCATGATCAGGCCGCCGTAGACCTGACTCTCCGCGAGCCGCCGATTGATGACCAGGCCGCAGTCCTGGACCGCAATCATCCGTTCCACGCGGACCACGCCGGTGTCCATGTCCACCTCGACCTCGGCGATCTGCACGCCGCCGACGCCGCTCGATATCAGCCGGCCGGGGCCGGGATTGCGCCCCTGCGCGCTGACCGGCGCACCCCCGATCTGCGCCGCGGCTTCGGACCACGACATCCCGCGCGAGGGCTCGTCTTCCACGAACACGCGGCCCTCTGCCGCCGCCAACTGCTCCGGCGCCGCCCCGAGCCGGGGAGCGACTCGCGCCAGGACTTCGCGCAGGGCGTCCTGCGCCGCGCGCCGGGTCGAGGCGCAAACGCCGCCGACGGTCGAACTGCCACCGGACGGACCCGACTGCGGGAACCGGTTGTCGCCCAGGGATACGCGCACCTGGCCCAGCTCGAGGCCGAACGTCTCGGCCAGCACCTGGGCAACGATGGTTCGCGTCCCGGTACCAATATCCTGAGAGCCGAGCCGGGCCTCGACCGCGCCATCGGGATGCACGGTCACGTCGCAGTTGCTCGCATGGCCGCGCCCGCCCCAGGTATGAATCGAAACGCCCAGGCCACGCTGAAGAGCGCCCTCCCGGGACCTCTTCCGCGGCTGCCAGCGTTCCTTCCACCCAGCCATCTCGGTGGCTACGCTCAACTCTTCCCGGTATACGTCGGGCCGGCCGGTCAACTCCAGGTTGCGGTCCAGGAAGTCGATCGGGTCGAGCTCCAGTTCGCTGGCCAGGTCATCCAGGCAGGCCATGGTCAGGAAGCACGCCTGCGGGTGATTGGGCGCCCGCCAGGCCCGCGATCCGGCCAGGTTCGTCGGCACCGACGTGTGGCGAAGACGCCGGTTCGGCAGCTTGCTGAACACGTACGGCAGCGGCGTCTGGCCTGTGCCCGGCAGACCGCCCGAGCCCCAGGAGTCCGAGTCCCAGGCCACCAGCTTGCCCTGCTCGTCCGCAGCCACCCGGACGCGGGCGAAAGCGGACGGCCGGCTGCCCGCCACCGACACTTCCTGATCCCGCTCCAGGAACAGCTTCACCGGCGCTCCGGCCTTGCGCGCGAGTTCAGCGCCCACGATCCCCCAGCGGTCAGGCGAGAACTTCGAGCCGAAGCCACCGCCCATGTACTCGGTCCGGATCCGCACCTGGGTCGCCGGAATGCCCAGTTCGGAGGCGAACTGGCCGGCCAGAGTCGAGACCGCCTGGGTCGAGGCATGGACCTCGAGTTCGTCGCCGTCCCAGGCCGCGACCTGACCGTGCGGTTCGAGGCACATATGCGCCATCTGGGGCATCCCAAGCGTCTGCTCGACGGTGCGGTGGGCGGAAGCGAAGGCGGCCTCCGGGTCGCCGTCGGTCCGCTCTGAGCCCGGCTGCGCCGCCGGCGCGCGGTCACGATGTTCTTCCGTGACGAAGTGGGGCAGCACTTCATACTCGACCTGAATCGCACGCAGCGCGTCACGAGCGATGTCCTCGGTTTCCGCGGCGACCGCCACCACCTCGTCGCCCGCCCACTGGATCTCGGAACCCTCGCCCTGGATCACGTGGACGACGCGCACGCCGGGAATCGCCTCCGCCGCCGACACGTCGATCGCTGCCACGCGGGCGTGGGCGTGGGGACAGGTCAGGATCTTCGCTGCCAGGAGACCCGGCGGATTCTGGTCCGACGGGTACCTGGCGAACCCGGTCGACTTGACCGGACCGTCCAGGCGCGCCGGACGCTGGCCGATCTGGCGCCTACGATCCGCCTCGGGCCAGGAATAGTCAGCCACCGCCATGCCCTCCGCTCTTCCCTCCGCTGTGCCCTCTAGAATGGCCCGGTCCGCCGACCACGGCGCGGATACCCATGTAGGTCCCGCAGCGGCAGAAGTTGCCGCCCAGTCCGGCTTCGATCTCCCGTTCCGTTGGCGTCGGGTTGCGAGCCAGCAGCGCCGCCGTGGCGACCACGAAGCCGGGCGTGCAGTAGCCGCACTGCTGCGCATCGTTCTCCACGAAGGCCTGCTGCACCTCGTGCATGGCATCCGGCGAGCCCAATCCCTCGACCGTCGTGATGCTGCGTCCCGCGGACTCGATCATCAGCCGGCTGCACGCGTAGATCGGACGGCCGTCCTCGAGCACCGTGCAGGCGCCGCACGTGCCGCGGTCGCAGACTCTCTTGGGGCCGGTGACGTCCAGGTAGTCGCGCAGCCCGTCGAGCAGCGTGACCCGCGGTTCCACTTCCAGACGGCGGGCGACGCCGTTCACCTCAAGTTCGACACCGACCGCACCCGGCCCGACGGTCGGCGCGCCCTCTACATCCTCCGCCGCAGCGGCGTCTCCCGGCAGCAGGCTCGCCGCCAGACCACCCGAGAGGGCCCCGGCGGCGCCGCCGCGCAGGAACGACCGGCGAGAGAATCCAGATCGCTTTGCGTCGTCGCTCACGCGCCTCTCCTTCTACTGAGAGCCCCCGACTCTAACAGCCCGTGGCGAAAGTTCAGGGCTGCACCGCGCCGGTGTCACGGTGTCGAAGCCGGTTGCACACCTCGACGAACTGCGACAGGCCCTCCGCGGTGAGCATTCCACGCAACTCGTGGTCCCGGACCACCCAGAGCGCACGCGCCGAACTCTGCAACTGCCGCAACACCTCCAGGAGGTCGCAGTCCTCGGTCACGGTCAGCGGCTGGCGATTCATCAGTTCGAGCAGCGGCGTGTCGCCCGGGCAACGCGCAACGAGTTCGAGCAGGCGATCGCGGTCCACCTCGCCCGCGACCCGTCCCCAGCCATCCACGACCGGAAACTGACGCTGGGTGGTGGAGAGCAGCAGGCGAACCGCCCATTCGATCGTGTCCTGCGGCGCCAGTCGTTCGCAGCGGGTCATCATCGCTTCGCCCGCGCGGCGGCCATGCAGGACCCGCAACGTCCGGACCAGGGAGGACTCGCGGCTCGCCCCCAGGAACACGAAGAAGGCGGACAGCAGCAGCAGAACGTTGAACGGCACGCCAAGTGTCCACGGCACGAGGGAAGCCATCCCGAGCAGCGCCGCCAGCACCATCCCCAGCCGGGTCGCGATCTTGGTCGCCCGTTCCTGACCCAGGAAGAAGGACAGCGCCGAGCGGAGGATGCGGCCGCCGTCGAGGGGAAACGCGGGCAGCAGATTGAGCGCGAACAGGCACAGGTTGCCGAACAGCAGCCACTGCAGCGCCGAACCCAGGTCGACGACGGCGCCGGCGCCCCACGGCGGCAGGCCGGCCACCACCAGCCCGAAGAAGAGCACCGTCGCAAGACCCAGGTTCAGCAGCGGACCGGCGGCCGCGATCGCCAGCTCCGCCGCGCCCTGCGGATAGCCGTCCAGACGGGCCACACCACCGATCGGCGTCAAGACGATCTCGCGGGTCTCGATCCCGTACCGGCGAGCGGTCAGGGCGTGGCCCAGCTCGTGCACGATGACGCTCGCAAGCAGCCCCACAACGACCAGTCCGAGCAGCCAGGCGCTGCTCCCCGAATCCGGCGCCAGCACCGCAATCCAGACCAGAAGCAGGAGGAACGTGAAGTGGACCCGCACACGGATGCCGAACAGCGTGAACATGGGGAAGGCGAGGCTGCCGAGCAACGGTCTCATCCCGCGCGCCTCCTGGCGGCGCCGACCGGTGCGCGGGCCTTCTGGCCCGCTGCCGCCGCAGGCGGCGAGGTAGACGCGCCGGCCGTCAGGCCGGCTCCTCCAGCGCCACTCAGAAGCCGTGCGATCCGCTCCAGCCCCGAGACCAGCATCTGGTCGCTGCAGGCGTAGGACAGGCGGATGTGGCCCTCGCAGCCGAATGCCGAACCGGGCGTCGTGGCGACACCGGCCTCATCGAGCAGGCGGCGACAGAAGGCCGCGGAGTCGGGACAGCGCTCGTCGAACCAGGCGCTCACGTCCGGGAACGCATAGAAGGCGCCGGCCGGCGGTGGGCAAACGACGCCCGGAATCCGGCCCAACTCCGCCAGCACGAGCCGGCGGCGCCGCTCGCACGCCGCCACCAGAGCGGCTGCCTCGGGCGGCTCACTCTCCAGGACCGCCTCGGCGCCGGCCATCGCGAAGGAGGTCGCGTTCGAGGTCACGTGGCTCTGCACCGCGGCCGCGGCGGCCACCACCGAAGGGGCGCCGAGCAGGTAGCCGAGCCGCCAGCCGGTCATGGCGTAGCTCTTCGAGAAGGAGCCCACGAGGACGACCGTGTCCGGATACCTGGCCGCCAGCGACGAGACGCCGGCGTGCCGCTTGCCGTCGTAGATGAACCGCTCATAGGTCTCGTCGGAGATCAGCAGGGCGCCCCGCTCGGCGCAGGCGGACGCAATCCGCTCCAGGTCGAGGATCGAAACGACCGCACCGGTAGGGTTGCACGGCGAGTTGACGATCACCGCCCGCGTCCGCTCCGACATCGCCTCGAGCAGAGGCTGCGCCCGAATCGCGAAACCGTCTCCGGCCGCCATCGGCACCGTGACCGCCGTAGCACCCGCGAGCCGCACTTGGGCCGGAATGCTGACCCAGGCGGGCGTCGGCACCACCACTTCGTCGCCGGGCGCCAGAAGCGCCTTGGCAAGCTCATACAGCGCCGCCTTGGCGCCCACCGTGACCAGCACGTTGGCCGCGCTCCAGGGCGCTCCCTGGGCGCTGTACCGGGCCGCCAGAGCCGCTCTCAGTTCGGGCGTGCCTTCGAGCACCGTATACTTCGTCCGGCCCTCGTCGAGGGCCCGTTGTGCAGCCCTTACGGCTGTCTCCGGCGAGGGGAAGTCGGGCTCTCCGGCGCCCAGGTCGAAGACCTCGACCCCCTCGCGGCGCATTTCGGCCACCCGCCGGGAGACAGCCATCGTCGCAGACTCGCGCTCACCGGAAGGCATGAACCAGGATCGTAGCAGCAGGTTCGGAGCAGGAGCGGCGACCGCCGTCGCCGCGGCCCTGTGCCTGGCGGCGGTCGCCGGAGGCCAGTTCAGGCCGCCGCCGAAGGCTTCGCTCCAGGCGGTCGCCGATCTCACCTCCTACGCTCCCGGCGAGTCCGTGCGCATCGCCGCGGTGATCACCGTCGACGACGGCTGGCACATCCAGAGCCACACGCCGAGTTTCGAGTACCTGATTCCGACCGAACTCGCCCTCGAACTGCCCGAGGGCTGGCCGCAGCCCGACGTCAGCTATCCCGACCACATCATGTGGCAGTCCGAGTTCGAGGCCGATCCATTGGCGGTCTACGAACACGAGGCGGTGATCCACGCGGAACTCGATGTACCCGCCGACGCGGTCGCCGGCACGGTCGAGGTGCCCGTCGAGCTCACCTACCAGGCCTGCGACGATCGCACCTGCCTGCCGCCGACCACGGCCGAAGCAACCGTGTCGCTTGAGATCGGCGCCACGGGCGAGCCAACCGGACATCCAGCCTTCGAGGCCGCGCCGGCAGCGCCCACCGGCGCCTCCGCCGGCGCCTTGGGGCTGTTCGCCGCCCTGCTTGCGGCACTGCTCGGTGGACTGATCCTGAACGGCATGCCCTGCGTGCTGCCGATCGTGTCGCTCAAGCTCTTCGGACTGGCCCAGGCTTCGGGCCGGTCCCGCCGGGAGATCACAGCGGGCGCGCTGATGACCACCCTGGGCATCCTCGTCTCGTTCTGGGTGCTCGCGGCGGCGACCCTGCTTGCCCGCTCGGCCGGCGAGGCGGTGGGCTGGGGAATCCAGTTCCAGAACCCCCTCTTCGTCACCTTTCTGGCCCTGGTCCTCACGCTCTTCAGCCTGAACGTGTGGGGGCTGTTCGAGATCCAGTTGCCGCAGGCGATCGGCAACAGGCTCGGCGGCGGTAAGAGCGAGGGCTACTCCGGGCACTTCTTCTCGGGCGTGTTCGCGACCCTGATGGCGACGCCCTGCTCGGCGCCCTTCCTCGGCACCGCGGTCGGCTTCGCGCTGAGCCAGCCGGCAACCACGATCGTGGCCACCTTCACCGCGGTCGGCGTCGGACTCGCGGCGCCCTACCTGCTGCTGGCGGCGGTCCCCAACGCGACCCGGCTGCTGCCGAAACCCGGCGAGTGGATGGCGACGCTGCGCGGCATCATGGGCTTCCTGATCGCCGGCACGACGGTCTGGCTGCTCTACGTTCTCGCCGCCCAGATGGACAGCGCCCGGCTCGCTTTTGTCGAGGTCGGGCTGCTTGTGCTCGCCCTCTTCGTCTGGCTGCAGGGGCGCACGCGGGGGGCGGCGCCGCGCATCCTCGGACGCCTCGGAGCGGTGGCCGCGGCCCTCTTCGTCCTGGTCCTCGCGGGCGGTGCATCGGCCCACTCCGGCGCCGGCGCCGGACCCGCCAGGGAGCGCGTCCTGAACTGGGTGCCCTTCGACCCGGTCCAGGCCGTGACTCTCGCCGAGGAGGGCCGGCTGGTCTTCGTCGACGTCACCGCGGACTGGTGCGCCACCTGCAAGGTGAACGAACGTCTCGTCCTCGAGACCGAGGAGACGGCCGCGCTCTTTGCCCGCTACGACGTGGTGGCGATGCAGGCCGACTGGACCAATCGGGACGATGGCATCGCCCGCTACCTGGCGAGCTTCGGACGCTACGGCATTCCCTTCTACGCGCTCTACCGACCGAACCAGGAGCCGCACGTCTTCAGCGAACTCCTGCGCAGAGGCAGACTGGAAGAAGCGATCCGCAGCTCAGCCGGCGACGCGGTCGCGGCGCGATAGGCCCGCTCGCGGGACCGGCACGCCGCTCAGGCGGGCGGCCGCGGCGACGCCACCTGCACATCCCCTTCCTCCTCGCTTCCGAGCAGGAAGATCTGGTCGAGCCGGCGCACGGCGGCGCCCGCGGCGAAGTCCAGACAGAGATCCGCTCCGTCGAGCATCCCCACTTCGCCTTCCCCGGTTTCGTCGCCAAGCAGAACCACCCAACGGTCCCCGACCCGGACCAGGTCGCCCGGCGCCGGCGAGCCCACGTTCGCGTCGCGCCAGGACCGGCTGCCATCGAGCGACGCGAGTTGCCAGTTCAGGTCCCCCCAGCTCACGCCGCCCGCGTCGAGCAACTCGCGCAACACGGTGAGTCGGCTGAAGGCAAGTCCGTCGCTGTGGAGCTGCTGCAGGCGGGCCAGGGCCGCCTGGTCCCAGTCGCCGTCCCCGCGCTCGATCTCCGGCAGACCGAAGACCGCTGACGGGGGCCCAAGGGCCGCGGGCAGTCGCGCCACAACCCGGGTCGCGCCGGGAAGCGCGTCCGACTTCACGCGCTGGTCCGGGACCAGCGCGTCCTCGTCCAGCGAGGCCTCGACCCAGACCTGGTACCGGAGGGTGCCGAAATCCCGCTCGATGTCCGGCCCGTCCTCTTCCAGCCAGCCGTCGAAGTAGGCGTCGAGCGTGCCGTCGGTCGACCAGGAGCTGCCCCACTCGGGACGAAAGAACTGCTCGTAGCGGAACGTCTCGAGATCCGCGCCGTTCTCCAGTTCGCGGAAGGGAACGCCGTGTTCGACGCTGAACCAGAGCAGCCTGACCCTGCCGAGAGCACCGAGCTCCTCCACGGGAAGAGCGTCGAATTGCTGACCGTCGAGCACCACCCGCGGTGTGCCGCTGTAGTACTCGGCCTCACCGTCTCCGTCGGCGCTGCCGCGGCGCACCTCGACCACCGCATGCAACTGGAAGTCCTCGCCGGCGTCGAGTTCGACCGTGCCCGTCCTGGCAACGCCCTCGTCACCGACTTCCACGCCGACCCAGGCCCTGACCAGTTTCGCTGCTCTCGCCTCCTGCGCCCTCGGCGCCAGCCACAGGACCGCCGCCGCCAGGGCGACGATGCCGGCCACAATCACGAACAGCAGGAGATTCCGGCGCATGAGGAGATACTACGTCGGCAGCACGGAACGGAACGTGAGACGGTGAAGCGGCGTCGGCCCCAGTGCCTTGAGCGCGGCGCGGTGGTCCACCGACGCGTACCCCTTGTGACGGGCGAACCCGAAGCCCGGGTACTGCCGGTCGTACGCCGCCATCAGGCGGTCCCGGTGCGTCTTGGCGATGATCGACGAGCAGGCGACGGCGAAACTCAGGGAATCGGCACGCACCAGGGGCAGCGTCGGCACCTCGGCGCCGCACACGTTCACCGCATCGAGCCTCACCGCGTCGACGAGGGCCACGGCGGGTTGAACCGCCAGTGACCGCAGCGCATTCCGCATCGCCCAGCGGGTGGCCTCGAGCACGTTGATGCGGTCGATCAGGGCGGCGTCGCCCATTGCTACCGACCACGCAACCGCCCGCCGTTTGATCGCCGCGGCCAGTCGTTCCCGCTGCGGCGCCGACAGCCGTTTGCTGTCGTCGACGCCGGGAATCAGGCAATCCGGCGAGACCACCACCGCCGCCGCAACCACCGGGCCGGCGAGACAACCCCGGCCCGCTTCGTCGACGCCGGCGACCAGCCCGTAGCCGGCCGTCGCGAACTGCTGCTCGAGCCCGCGCATCAGGCGCAGGCGGTAGGTCTCGGCCATCAGCGCCGCCAAACCCGTCGCGGACTCCGTGTTTGGCCCCAGCCCCCACCTCCCCGTGAGCTTGCCCCTTGGAACTCGCTACGCTTCGTTCCTGCGGTGAAGACTCATGGGCCTTTGATGCCCGCGGCCGTTGTCAGCGCTTGCGGAGTTCCTCGATGCGGGCCGCGCGGCCGCGCAGTTTCCGCAGGTAGTAGAGCTTGGCGCGGCGCACCTTGCCCAGGCGCACGACCTCGATCTGCCCGATCACCGGCGATTGAAGCGGGAAGATCCGCTCGACGCCGATGCCTCCCGAAACCTTGCGCACGGTGAAGGTCTCCCGGGTGCCGCTGCCGCGGCGGGCGATCACTACGCCCTGGAAGATCTGGATCCGCTCCTTGGCGCCCTCTCTGACCCGGACGTGGATCTTGACCGTGTCACCTGCCCGGAAGTCGGGCAGGCCCTGCTGCACGTACTCCTGCTCCACCTGCTGTAGATCGTGCATTGCGTGTCACCTGTACCTGGGCCGCAGTTGTGACCCTGCGGCTTCATTGTCAGCGGCTGCGTTATCGGCGGAATGGCTTCGCGCCCCTCGTGCGAAACGGGACTCATCAAGAGCCAGCCCGCGCACCGCGAAGCGGCAAGACCCGGATTATCGCCTGTTCGGCGCCCTGCGCGCAACCTCCCGCGCGGGGGCGTCCCTGCCCAGCAGGTCCGGCCGCTTCCGGCGCGTCGCCTCGAGGGCCTGCTCCCGGCGCCAGGCGTCGATGCGGCCATGGTCGCCCGATCGCAGCACTTCGGGCACCTCGATGCCCTCCACGATCGGCGGACGGGTGTAGTGCGGGTGGTCGAGGAGGCCGGAGCGGAAGCTCTCGTTGACGACCGACGAATGCCTCCCCACGACCCCGGGGACCTGGCGTGAGATCGCCTCGATGACGACCATCGCCGGCACCTCCCCTCCCGACAGGACATAGTCGCCGATCGACAGTTCGGAGTCGACGACCAGCGCGCGCACCCTCTCGTCGACCTCCTCGTAACGGCCGCACAGGAGAACGAGCCGCTTCTTGTGCGCCAGACTCTGGACCTTCGCGTCGTCCAGGCGCTCTCCCTGGGGCGAGAGCAGGATGCGGTGGGCGCGGGAGTCGCCGCCGGCAACCGCTCGCACCGCCTTGAGCCAGGGCGGTGCGGTCATCACCATCCCGCCGCCGCCGCCGTAGGGTTCGTCATCGACGCTCCGGTGGGGATCGTCGGTGTAGTCGCGCAGGTCGTGGACCCGCACGTCGAGCAGGCCGGCGGCTATCGCCCGACCGATCAGGCTCGCCTCCAGGAACTCCCGGAAGACCCCCGGCAGGATGGTTATGACGTCGATTCGCATGTTTCCAGCAGGCCCTCGGGCAGGTCGCTCCGGATCAGGCGCTCCTCGACGTTGATCTCCGGCAGCAGTTGGCTGGCGAACGGGATCAGCACCGAGCGGCTGCCGTCGCCATCGGCCGGCCGCGCCACCGAGAGCAGCACACCGCCGCCGTCCTCGACGACCTCGGTGACCTCGCCGAGGTCGCCCAATGCCCTGTCCACGACCCGGCAGCCGACCAGTTGGAAGTAGTAGAACGTGCCCTCTTCCGCCGCCGGCACAGTCTCCGCCGGAGCCTCGAGCAGAGCTCCACGGAGCGCCTCCGCCCTGTCGCGATCCGTCACGTCCACGAACTGGACCAGCTCTCGACCACGATGCGACCGGCTCGACGCGACCTCCAACCGTCGCAGGCGTGGCCCGTCCCGCACGAAGAGCTCCGAACCGCTCTGGAACCGGGCCGGGTTCTCGCTGTCGGGCAAGACCAGCACTTCGCCGCGCAGCCCGTGGGCCCGCAGGACCAAGCCGACGGCGACCATCTCCGAGTCGTCGCTACGGACCGATTGCGGCGCCTGTCCCATCCTCACCTCCGACCCCGCCCCGGATCGGCGCCGGCTCGACTACTCCGGTTCGACGATCTCGACTTCGTAGTACTCGCCGGTCTCGGCCCCGCGCACTTCGAGCAGCGCGCGCAGCGACCGCACGGTGCGTCCCTGGCGGCCGATCACCCGTCCGAGTTCCTCCGGTGCAACCTCGACCTGCAGCACGATCGCGTCCTCTTCCTCGATCTCCTCGACCCGAACCGCCTCGACCTGATCGACGATCGACCGCACGACGCCGGCAAGCTGATCGGCGACCTCCGACACGGCCTAGGACGCCGTCGCGGCAGAAGCTCTACGCACCAGGCCCCGAACGGTGTCCGTGACCTGCGCTCCCCGCGCCACCCAATGGTCGATGCGGTCCGTCTTGAGGCGGATGACCACCGGGTCCTTGCACGGGTCGTAGTGCCCGAGCTCCTCGATCACCCTCGAAGAGGGGACCTTCCGGTTGTCCGACACGACGACGCGGTAGAACGGTCTGTGGCGCGAACCCATGCGCCGGAGTCTTATCTTCACCATGTTTCGGTTTTCCCGTGTTGTTCAGGCGCCCGCTCTACGGTCAGCCCGGAGACGAGGCAGCCGCGCAGTCTAGCACCAGAACGGCTTGTCCCAGGGAATGCCGGCTCCTCTCACCGCAGTTGAGGAAGAACCCGAGGCACCGACGCGCTCAGGCGGCCAACTGAACGGGAAGGCTCTCCCCTGCGGGCAGGACAGGGTTGTTCTTCGAACTCAGCTCAAGCTCGACTACGCTGGCTCCGAGTTCGGGCTTGGGCTCCAGCGACAGCGAGCTCTCGACCTTGCCGGCCGCAACCATCAACCGGCCTTCGGCGAATCTCGCCTCGCCCCAGGCATCGGTGCTGTCGAAGAACTCAAGCACGCCCTCCCGGAAGGTCTCGAACGGCGCGTTTCCGGCCATGTCGTAGAGGACGGTCTGCACGTCCTCCCTGTAGGCCAGGTACGCCTCGGTCAGGGTCGAGCCGACGCCTGCTACACCGCCCGGCTTCAAGCCATGCGC
This sequence comes from Candidatus Multivorans sp., assembly GCA_965216125.1. Classification (GTDB taxonomy): domain Bacteria; phylum Acidobacteriota; class Thermoanaerobaculia; order Multivoradales; family Multivoraceae; genus Multivorans. The sequence goes on from OZ244152.1 coordinate 1,157,843, forward strand.
GATGTACTCGCCGCTTGCTTCCTTCGTCACGACGGCCGCACCGCACAGCTCCACGCCGGCAAGCCACCCCTCGCCGACAACGGAAGTGCGGAACTTGAACAGGAGGGGGTAGACCATGTCGATCCCCTCCGCACGCCACTTGCTGATCATGAGTTCAGTCTTGTCCATGGGTCAGTTCCCTGCGCCCTGGAGAGCACGAATCGGACTCGGGCGAGACTGCCTTGCTGTCGACCCGCTCGATGAGGGTCTCCAGATCGGTGGCGAGTTCACGAAGGTCTCGGTCGGCGCAAATGGGCTCATTTCGCTCACACCCCCCGGATGCCCTTCATCCACTTGCCCCGGGTGCGCTTCATCAGCTTGCGCATCTGGCGGTACTGCTTGATCAACTGATTCAGCTCCTGGACCGTGCGGCCGGCGCCGCGGGCGATGCGGCGGCGCCGGCTGGCATTCAGGATGGCCGGGTTCCGCCGTTCGCGCGGCGTCATCGAATCGATCAGGGCGGTGACCCCGACCAGCCGGCTCTCGTCGACGGCGTCCGCCACGTTCGCGCCGCGGAACTGCCCCGGCAGCAGCTCGAGGAGCTGGGACAGCGGTCCCATGCGGCGCAACTGGCGCAACTGGTCGCGCAGATCCTCGAGTGTGAACTCCTGCCGGGCGATGCGCTCCGCGAGGCGCTCGGTCTCCTGGCGGTCGACGACGCGCTCGGCCTTCTCGATCAGGGACAGCACGTCGCCCATGCCGAGGATGCGGGAGGCGATCCGATCCGGTGCGAAGCTCTCGAGTTCTTCGAGCTTCTCGCCGACGCCGACGAAGCGGAGCGGGACTTCGGTGACGCCCCTGAGCGACAGCGCGGCGCCGCCGCGGGCGTCGCCGTCGAGCTTGGTCATCACCGCGCCGGTGAGCGGTGCGCCCTCGGCGAAGGCGGAGGCGCTCCTGACCGCGTCCTGGCCGGTCATCGCGTCGCAGACGAACAGCGTCTCGCACGGGTCGACCCGGTCCACCAACTCCCGGAGTTCCGCCATCGATTCCGCATCGACGTGAAGCCTGCCCGCGGTGTCGAAGATCAGCGTGTCGAAGCCTCCCTCTCGCGCCGCCTCAACAGCCCGACCGGCGAACGCCTGCAACTCCTCGCCTGCCTGCGGCGCCAGCACCGCCGTGTCCGCCGCGGCGCCGACCTGCTTGAGCTGCTCCACCGCGGCCGCCCGCCTGAGGTCCCCGGCTGCCAGCACGGGCCTGCGGCCCTGGCCGCGCAGCCTCAGCGCCAGCTTGCCCGCGGTGGTCGTCTTGCCCGAGCCCTGAAGGCCGCAGAGCACGACCACCGCCGGACGGCCCTCGAGTTCGAGTTCACGCCCCGGCTCCCCGAGCACGGCGATCAGCTCGTCGCGCACGATCCGGACCATGTGCTGATCGGGAGTCAGACTGCTCAGCACCTCGTCGCCCAGCGCCTGTTCCTGCACGCGCCCGACGAAGGAGCGCACGACCCGAACGTGGACATCGGCCTCCAGCAGCGCGAGGCGGATCTGGCGCACCGCGCGCCGCACGTCGTCCTCCGAGATGCGGCCCTCCGAGCGCAGGGAGCGGAAGACCCCCTGGAGCTTGTCCTGAAGACCCTCGAACATCAGCCGAGCCCAGCTCCAGCGTCGCCGGACCGGCGCTTCCCGCCGGATGCGGGCAGGATGCCCGCGTTCCCAGGAGCACCCTCTCGCGCCGCGCGCCGCCGGCCAAGCGCGACGAGAGCCGGCAGCAGCGTGATCGAGACCAGGGCGGTCGCCACGGCGCCGAGGATGGCGACGATGCCCATCGAGCGCAGGCCCGGGTAGTGCGACAGGGCGAGCGATCCGAAACCGACGCTGGTCGAGACGGCGGCGAGCACGATCGCCTTGCCGGTCTCGCCCAGGGCCGCGACCAGACGCTCGCCTTCCAGCGCCTCGGGTCCGAAGCCGACCTCGCGCCAGCGATGGACCATGTGCACCCCGTAGTCGACGCCGATGCCGATGATCATCGTGACGACGAACACGTTGAAGAAGTTCATGTCGAGCCCGATCAGCACCATGATCCCGAGCATCCAGACCACCCCGATGCACAGGGGCAGCAGCGACAGGAGGGTGCTGGCCAGCCAGCGGTAGTCCAGGAACAGGAGCAGGGCAACCAGAACGAAGCCGATGATCGAAGCCGTCACCGCGTCGACGCGAATGCCGTTCCGCAGCCGTTCGCCGACCACGTTGACGCCGGTGACCTGGGCCTGCGGGCCCAGCCGCTCCGCGAGCTCAAGCGCCCCCGGCGGCGCACTCCGGCGCCACATGCCCGGCGGCGGATACAGGTAGACGACCAGCTTGATGTCGCCTTCGTTCCGGCCCATGTAGCGTTCCAGCATCCGTTCGATCTGCGGCGACTCGCGAAGCGCTGCCACGGTCACCGGCTCGCGGTTGGCCCCGGCGTCGGCTAGCAGATCGATACCCCGGCGGAAGGGCGCCGCGCGCAGACCCTCCTCGGTTGCATAGCGCTCGAACAACTCGTGCAGGCGCTCCCCCGCCAGCAACTCCCGGCGACGATCGAGCCAGTCGTGTCCCGCGGCCTGGCTGGCCGGCGAAGGAACCAGGCTGCCGATCCCGCGTGCCCCGGTGAGTATCCCGCTGTCCACCAGCTCCTCGGCGCCCTCCTCGGCCCGGATGGAGAGTTCCAGGACTTCCTCCTCCGTGGCGCCCGAGAGCACGATCATCGTGTAGTTCAGGCCCGATCCGAAGTGCTCGGCGACCTCATTCTGGACCTCGACGCCCGGATTCCCCTGGGGTCGGAGCGCCCTGATCGCGTCCTCGAACTCCAGGCGCGGGGCGAGGGCGCCGGTGGCCGCGGTGATCACCACGCAGGCGCAGATCACCAGAACCGGCCGCCTGAAGCTCCAGCGCACCAGCCGGCGGGCGCCGAGGCCGTGCAGGACGAGTCTCGGCATCCGGCCCCCGGTCCGGCGGCGATCTTCCCGCCAGGCCAGCATGGCCGGCAGCAGCACGAGCACCGAGACCATGCAGAAGAGGATGCCGGTGCCGGTCAGAAGCCCCATCTGTCGCAGCCCGACGAAGTCGGTCACCATGAACGCGTAGAAGGTCGCCGCGGTGGTGATCGCGCCGGTCCAGACCGCGCGGCCCGAGGAACCGCTCATCGCCACCAGGGCCGCCTCGAGGTCGGCCCCGCGGCGCCGTTCCTCGACGTACCGTCCGTAGGAGACGATCACGAAGTCGATCCCCAGGCCGACCAGCAGGGCCGCGAAGCCGCTGGTCAGAGCATTCAACTCGCCGAGCACGGCGCCGGCGAAACCGAAGGCCAGCATCAGCCCGAAGGCGAGCGGCACGAAGGCGTAGACGATCAGGCCGACGCGGCGGAACGCCAGGGCGAACAGGAGCAGCACGCCGACCAGGGAGGTGGCCAGATTCCAGACCAGTCCGCTGACGATCGTGCCCGCGTCCGAGACGGCCGTCACGTACGTGCCGCCGAGAGCCACCTCCGGCGCCGGCAATAGCTCGCCGTCCGCATCCTCGCCGACGCCCTCCGGCCAGCGAGCCAGCAGATCGGCCGTCAACTCGTCGATGGCCGTAAGCAACTGGCGGCCGAACTCGATCTCCTGAGCCGGCTGCGCGGGGCGCGCGATCAGGAGCGCCCGCGAGCGGTCCGCGGAAAGAAGGTAGCCCGTGCCGGTATCGACCTCCAGGCCGCGAGTGAGTTCGATCTGCTCCAGGAAGACCTCGTGGATGTCCAACGGGTCCAGCAGCGTCAGGTCGCGCAGCATGAGCGCCTGAGGGGAACTTAGGCCCCGGCGCAGCTCGGCGACCTGGAGCTTGAGGCCGTCATCGGTCAACCGGCGCGCCACTTCCTCCCGACCCTGCTCGTCGAGGTAGACGAAAAGGTTGGCGGAGAAGAACTCGATCAACTCCAGCAACTCGCCGACGTCGTACTCCACGTAGTCGATCTCGGCGAGTGCTTCCATCGACGATCCAAGCTCGTCCACGAAGGACAGGTACGGGTCGAGCGGCTGATCCTCCGGCAGGCGCACCAGCACCAGCAGGTAGTCGAGACTGCCGAAGTCCTCGATCGTCGACCGGAACGTCGTAACCACCGGATCGTCGTCCGGCAGCAGGTTCAGGATCTCGGTGTCGAAGCTGAGTGTGGCAGCCGACGAGACACAGAGCACCGCCAGAATCGCCGCGACCACGAACACGGCTCGATGGCGGCGCCGGGCGAAGGAGGCCGTCCAGGCCAGGACGCGCTCGATCACGGTCGAAGCCCGTCGCAACCGGAGAGGTCAACGACCGGCGGGCGGCGCCCAGCGACGGACGCCTGCCGGGCAGGCGCGTTCCCGCTCATTGCCCGCGCGGCGCGCCGCCGAAGGCCATCAGCACCATGCGGCCGTTGCGCACGAAGTACTCGACGCCGGAGTAGAGCGTCGCGACCAGGGCCACCCACAGCGAAACCGGCGCCAGCAAGTTCAGGGCGCCCAACTGGTCCGAGATGATCAGCAGAGAGATGGCGACGATCTGCGTCGTCGTCTTGACCTTGCCCGCGAAGCTCGCGGCAAGGACCACGTTCTGGGCCGCGGCGAGCGAGCGCAGCGACGAGACCGCGAACTCCCGAGCCACCACGACGACCACCATCCAGGCCGGCGCCAGTCCGAGGCCGACCAGGGAGATGAACGCCGCCGAGGTCAGGATCTTGTCGGCCGCCGGGTCGAGCAGCTTGCCGAGCGCGGTCACCTGCTTCCGGCGCCGGGCAAGGAACCCGTCGAGGAAGTCGGTCAGTGACGCCGCCAGAAACAAACCCAGACCGATGAACTCCCAGCCACTGATCTTGGTCAGCAGGACCACGACCAGCAGGGGGACGATCAGGATACGGCTGATGGTCAGGGCGTTCGGCAGATTCAGGCCGGCCCGGAGGGACGGCGGCGCCGGCTGCTGCCGGTCGGTTTCGCGTTCGGTCGCCATCCGTTGCCCTTAGCTCAGGCTGTCTTCGATGTGCCGCTCGGCGGCAGCGAACGCCGGCAGGAGATTCTCGGCCCGGCCCCCGGCCTGGGCGAAGTCGCGGCGACCGCCGCCGCTACCCGAGATTGCCGAGCCCATCGCGCGCGCCACTGCCGCCGCATCGACCCGGTCCTGCAGGTCCCGGGTCACCGAGGCGACGAGCTTCACCTTGCCCTCGTCCAGCGCGCCGAGCACGACCACGCCTGAACCCAGGCGACTCCGCAGGACGTCGGCCAGACTCCGCAGCTCACCGACGTTCGAAGCGGGCACCTCGCGCAGGACGACGTCGACGCCCCGGATCGAGCGGGTGTCGGCGTCCGCCGACTGCCCGTGCTCCGGCTTCCCGTCGCCGGCCAGCAACCCGAGACGGAGCTTCGACAGCTCACGCTCCACCTCCCGCAGCCGCTCCTTGAGGGCACGGACCTCGACCGCGGCCTGCTCTCCGGAAGCTCCGATTTCCGACTCCAGCGTCGCCAGCAGATGGGCCCGGTCCCGGTGCAGGCGCTCCGCGCGGTCGCCCGCGAGCGCCTCGATCCGGCGCACGCCCGCGGCCACGCCGCGCTCGCCGACCAGCGTCACGGGGCCGATCTCGCCGGTGTTCCCAACATGGCAGCCACCGCAGAGCTCGAGGCTGAATCCGGGTACTTCAACCGTGCGCACGCGGTCGCCGTACTTCTCCCCGAACAGGGCCATCGCGCCGGCCGCCACGGCTTCGTCATGGGAGCGCTCCTCGACCTGGACCGGCACCGCGCGCCGGACCCACTCGTTGACCGTGTCCTCGATCGCCTCCTGCTGGGCCTCGGAGACCGGAGCGCCGTGGGTGAAGTCGAAGCGCAGCCGGTCGGGGTGGACCAGGGAGCCGGCCTGGCGCACGGCCGTGCCGAGGTGTTGGCGCAGGGCGGCGTGGAGGAGGTGGGTAGCCGTGTGGTGGCGTTGGGCGGATTCGCGGCGTTCGCGGTCGACTTCGAGGTGGACCTCGGCGTCCCGTTCGAGGACGCCCTGGGTGACCTCGATCTCGTGGATCGTCAAGCGGCCCTGTTTCTGGGTGTCCAGGACTCGGGCCTCTCCGCCGTCCCACTTCACGAAGCCGACATCGCCGACCTGCCCGCCGGCCTCGGCGTAAAAGGGGGTCCGGTCGCACACCGCCGAGCCAACACCAATCAACTGCTCGGCCGGCTCGCCTTCAGCCGTCGCGAGGCCGGCCACTCGATCCTCAGCCCTCAACTCCGTATAGCCGACGAACTGGGTCGCCCTCCGAACAGTTGTGCTGGGACTGTGGGCCGAGAACTTGAATCGGGCCGGCATCACCGTAGACGGACCCGCCCGAGACCGCTCCCGCTGCTCCGCCAGCGCCGCCTCGAACCCCGCCTCGTCGATCCCGAACTGCTCCTCCTCGGCGATCTCGCGCACCGTCTCGATCGGCAGGCCGAAGGTGTCGTAGAGCTGGAACGTCACGTCGCCGGCAAGCACCGACGTGCCCTGGCGCCGCGCCTCCTCGATCGCCTGCTGGACCTTGCCGGCGCCCACCGCCACGGTCTGAAGGAACCGGGTCTCCTCGGCCGTAACGGTCGCCGACGACGGTTCCCGCGCAGCCTCCAGTTCGGGGTAGTGGCCGGCGAACGCCTCCTCGAGCGACGGCAGCAGCGGGGCCATGAACGGCTCCTCGAAGCCGAGCTTCATGCCGTGGCGCGAGGCCCGGCGAAGGATCCTGCGCAGCACGTAGCCGCGGCCCTCGTTGCTCGGCAGCACGCCGTCGGCGAGCAGGAAGCCGACCGCTCGCAGGTGGTCGGCGATCACCCTTAGCGAGACGTCGGCGTCCGGGTCGCGGCCGTACTCGCGGCTGGCCTTCGCCGCGACCGCCCGCAGAATCGGGCCGAACAGGTCCGTGTCGTAGTTGGAGCCGACTCCCTGAAGCACCGCCGCCACCCGCTCCAGACCCGCGCCGGTGTCGATCGAGGGGTTCGGAAGGGCCGCGCTCCGGCCGTCCTCGTGACGCTCGAACTGCATGAAGACCAGGTTCCAGATCTCGAGATAGCGGCCCGAGTCGTTCCCTTCCTCCCAGCCGACCTCGGGCAGGTTCGGCGCGGTGTCGACGAAGATCTCGCTGCACGGACCGCAGGGCCCGGTGTCGCCCATGGCCCAGAAGTTGTCCTTCTCGCCGCAGCGCAGGACCCGCTCCGGCGGCAGTCCCGACAGCCGGACCCAGAGGTCCGCCGCCTCGTCGTCCTCCCGGAACACGGTGGCGAAGAGGTTCGCCGGCGGCAACCCCCAGACTCCGGTCACGAGTTCCCACGCGGACTCGATGGCCTCGGCCTTGAAGTAGTCGCCGAAGGAGAAGTTCCCCAGCATCTCGAAGAACGTGTGGTGGCGCGGACTCGGCCCGACGTTCTCCAGGTCGTTGTGCTTGCCCGACACCCGCAGGCACTTCTGGGAAGTCACCGCGCGCGGCGAGTCCGGCTTCTCCACTCCGAGGAAGTAGTTCTTGAACTGGACCATGCCGGCGTTGACGAACAGCAGGGTCGGATCGTCCCGCGGCACCAGCGGCGAACTCGCCACCTCCGCGTGCCCGCGGCCGGCGTAGAAGTCGATGAAACTCCGCCTGATGTCCCGACTCAACATGAGCTGTGGCCCGGTGTCTCCGCTTCCTCCGGAAGCGCCTCTCCCTGTGCCGCCCCGTCGGCCGAATCGAACACGACGGCGCCAATAGTACGGGCAGCGAAGCCGCGGCGCTCCAGGTGCCGGGCCAGAGCCGCGGCGTCACGCCCGGGGTGGGACGAGCGCCAGCGCGCGGCCACCGACCCCGCCCGCTCCAGTTCATCCTCGTCGTCCACGCACTCGAGGGCGACGCCCGCGGCCGTCTCGTCGGCCCCGCGCCGCCGCAGGTCGAGTTCGAGCCGCCGCCGACCGTAGCCGCGGCGCTTGAGCGAGCGCACGAGCATGTGCGCGGCCTCCTGCTCGTTCAGGAAGCCGCCGGCAACCAGGCGTTCGATTGCGCCCTCGACCTCCGCATCCGGGTAGCCGCGGCGGGCGAGCTTGGTCCGCAACTCGGCCGCGAAGTGCATGCGCAGCGCGAGCAGGTCCAGACCCCGGTCGTAGGCCGACTTGGGGCTCCGCTCTAGTTTTGACTTCGACTTCCGCACCTGCGCCTCCGGCGTTCGGAGGATAGCGCCGTCACGACGCACACAGGGCCACCGCGAGCGCGGCGACCGCCGCCGTCTCGGTGCGCAGGACGCGCGGGCCGAGGTCGGCGAGGGTGGCCTCCCGACCGACGAACCACTCGATCTCCCCGTCGCTGAATCCGCCCTCGGGGCCGACCACAAGGGTTCGGGCGCTGCCGACCGCCGCCAGGGGTGTCCCGGCGCCCGGTTGCAGCACCACCGCTCCGGCATCGACCCCGCCGTCCTCCAGGGCGACCGGCGCGCCGATCCTGGGCAGCCAGGCGCCGCCGCTCTGTTCGAGCGCGGACTTCGCAACGCGTTGCTGCCGGACCAACGCGCGCTCCGGGAAAGAACGGCTCGTGCGCTCCGAAACGAACCACTGCAGCTCCCTGACTCCAAGCTCGGTGGCCTTCTCCACCAGCCAGACCGCCCGCTCGGCACGCACGACGGACGCAAGCAGCGTCAGACGGCGGACCGGCTCGAAGGTCGGCGCCGGCCCCTCGATGTGCAGTCGGGCCCGCTCTGCCGTCACGCCGCCGACGATCGACCATCGGGCGCCGCCCTGGCCGTCGACGAGGCGCACCCGGTCGCCGACCTTGAGACGGCGGGCCCGGAACAGGTGCCGGTAGTCGGCGCCCTCGACCTCGACCGTGTCGCGATCCAGTTCGTCGCCGCCGACCAGCAGGTGGATCACGGGCTCAGGCCTCGGAACTGGCTTCGGAACTCCGCTCCACCCTCTTGCCGTCGCCCGCAGTGGGCCCTGCCTCGCGGCCGGATCCCAGGAAGAAGGCCATGACCCGGTCGAACATGCTCCGCGCCTCCTGGATCGTGCCGGCCACCGCGTCGCCCGCCGTGCCGTGGCTGTCCTCGCTCAACTGGGCGAGCGCGCGGACGTGTTCGAGTTCGCGCTCCGAGAGATCCCTGGGCGCCGGTACCTCGAGCCGCACTTCGACGATGTGGTTGCCCCGTCCGCGCCCGTCGATCCGGGGGATGCCCTGGGACCTGAGAACGAAGGTGGAGCCGTGCTCCGTAGCCGGCGGCACCTTCAGGCTGGACGTACCGTGGAGGGTTTCGACCTCCATCGTGCAACCGAGCACGGCCTGCGGGTAGCCGACCGTGACGGCACTCAGCACGTCGGCGCCGCGGCGCACGAACTGCTCGTGCGGCTCGACCTCGATCACGACGTAGAGGTCTCCCGGTGGGCCGCCGTGCCGGCCATGCTCCCCCTCGCCTGGAAGGCGGAGGCGGGCACCGGTATCGACGCCGGCCGGAATGCGGACCTGGATCGAGCGCTGGCGCTCGGCCAGCCCTCGACCCCTGCAGTCGACACAGGGATCCCGGATCACGGTTCCGGCGCCCCTGCAGTCGGGACAGGTGCGGGCTACCGAGAAGAAGCCCTGGCTGTACTGGACCTGGCCGCGGCCGCCGCAGACGCGGCAGGCGGTGGGACCGGACCCCGGCGCCGCCCCGTTGCCGCCGCAGGTGTCGCAGTGCTCCAGGCGCGGAATGCGCAGCTTGGGGTCGGCGCCGAAGGCGGCCTCCTCGAAGGAGAGCCGGAGGTCGTAGCGCAGATCCGCCCCGGCCCGACGGCGCCTGCCACCGGCCCGGTTTCCGAAGATGTCGCCGAAGCCGAAGACGTCGCCCAGGATGTCCGAGAAGTCGGAAAAGGTCGACGGATCGAAGCCGCCGCCCGACGGCGCCGCCTGGTGCCCGAAGCGGTCGTAGCGGCGCCGCTTCTCCGGATCGGAGAGCACGGCGTAGGCCTCGGCCGCCTGCTTGAACTTCTCTTCCGCCGCGCTGTCGCCCTGGTTCCGGTCCGGGTGGTGCCGCACCGCCAGCTTGCGATAGGCCGACTTGATCTGCTGCAGGGTGGCGGAGCGTTCGAGGCTCAGGACCTCGTAGTAGTCGCGCGGCATGACGAACCTACGCGCCGCCGCCGGCAGCGGCGTCCGATTCGCTCCCGGAGCCGCCCGCGGCTTCGACTTCGTCGGGTGGAGCGGCTTCCGGCGCTGGCGGCGCGGCCGGCATGGCGACCCGGACCATCGCCGCGCGCAGCAGCGTCGACGACATCGTGTAGCCCTTCTGCAGTTCCTGCACGACGGTGGGCTGATCGACGTCCGCGCTCTCCTCCCGCGCGACCGCCTCGTGGACGTTCGGATCGAAGGCGGCGTTCAGGCTCTCCACCGGTTCGACGTCGAAACGGCGCAGGAGGTCCGTCATCTGGCGCCGGATCATCTCCACGCCGGCACCAAAGTCGTCTGCCGAGGCTTCGGACTCGAGGGCCCGATCCAGATTGTCGACGACGCCCAGGAACTCACGCAGCGGCGCCGAGACGTAGCTCGTGCGCAACTGCTGCCACTCGCGGTCCATCCGCTTGCGCTGGTTGTCGAGATCGGCCAGAGCCCGCAGCAGACGATCCCGGGTCGCCGACAGCTCTTTCCGGAGCTGCTCCTCGACGCCGGACGGAGCGGCCTCCTCGTCCGCGGCCGCATCGAGTGCCTCGTCGGCGGCAGGCGCACGGGCTTCCGCGTCGGGGCTCTCGTGTCCAAGGACCTGACCTTCAGGTCTCTCCTTCGGCTCAACTGTCATGCCTCACGCTCCGGTTAGCTGCTAGACACCGCCGGCCAGGACCTCGGACAAACGCTCGCCCAGGTAGTTCACCAGGGGCAGCATCCGCGGGTACTCCATGCGCGCCGGCCCGACCACGGCGACCGATCCGCTCACCCCGTTCCCGGCCCGGTAGCTCCGCACGACGAGGCCGAAACCGAGTTCCTCCGTCAGCCGCGAATCCTGACCAAGCACCACTCGGACGCCATCCGCGTCGAGACAGCGGTTCAGCAGACCCGCCAAACGGGCTCGCTCCGCGAACATCTGGAACATGCCTTCGATCCGCGACAGGCTCGGCGACGCCTCGAACAGGCTGTGCGTTCCGTCGACAACGAGGGAGGGCGCGTGGCCCATGTCCATGCCCTCCCGGGCCAGTTCGATCGCGCGGCGCAGCAGCTCGTCGAGGCGCGCCCGCTCGTCGCTCATCATGCGGAGCAGTTCCTCGCGGATATCGAACAGGGTCCGCCCGGCGTAGTTCTCGGTCAGGTAGTTCGAGATGCGCACCAGGTCTTCGCGCGGGATCAGCTCGTCCGTGACCACCAGCTTGTTCTCTACGAACCCGCTCTCCGCGACGACCACGCAGAGCACCTTGCGCCCACTGAGCGGCACGAACTCGATCGCCCGCAACACCGCGGAGCCGAGGGCCGGGGTGAGGACGACGCCGACGTGGTGGGACAGTTCCGACAGCAGCTTCGAGGTTTCTTCCGTCAGCTCCTGTCCGGTGCCCCCCGCGGTCTGCAGCCGAACGTCGATCAACCGGCGATCGTCGTCGCTGACCTTCTTCGCCGGCATCAGGTCATCGATGAAGAGGTGGAAACCGGCTTCGGTCGGCAGCCGCCCCGCCGAAACGTGCGGCTGGCGCAGATAACCCATGTCCTCCAGATCGGCCATCACGTTGCGGATCGTGGCCGCGGAGAGCTGAATCTGCCGGTCCTTCGCGACCCGCCGCGAAGACACGGGCTCGCCGGAGGACAGGTAGGTCACGATCACTTCGCGCAGAATCTCGCGGTCGCGCTCGGTGAGCTGGTCGCAGGCTCGGCTCATAGGAGCCGCATGTTACAACGCCGCGGAGCCCGATGGGCCAGGATCGAAGCCGGTTCAGGGCTGCCGCAACCCGCCGCGGCGCCGCCTGCCTCGGCGCCCAGTGGTAGCGTTCAGGAGCTGGCACCCGGCCATGAGATGTCCATTTTGCGCCGCCAACCATGACCGCGTCGTCGACTCCCGAGACGTCCGCGGCGGCGAGACGGTCAGGCGTCGCCGGGAGTGCCTGAACTGCCAGCGCAGGTTCACGTCCTACGAGCAGATCGAGAACATCGCCTACCGGGTGGTCAAGTCCGACGGACGGCGGCAGGAGTTCGACCGGCAGAAGCTCCTGGGCGGACTTCTCAAGGCTTGCGAGAAGCGGCCGGTGCCTCTGCCCGCACTCGAGGAGATCGTGGACCAGGCCGAAGCCCTGCTCCACCGGAAGGAGGACCGCGAGATCGCGACGACCGAACTGGGCAACTTCGTGATCGACCGCCTGAGGACCCTTGACCAGGTGGCCTACGTTCGCTTCGCCTCCGTCTACCGGCAGTTCGAGGACGTGGACGCGTTCATGGACGAACTCCGCTCGCTTCTCGAGGCTTCGCGCAAGGACTGACTGCCAGTTGCCGTGCCGTTCTGCGGTGCGGACTGCTAGCGTGTCCGCATGGCCCGGCCCATGAACAACGAGCAGTCGGACGTCATATCGCTCCCCGACGTGTTGCCTGTCCTGCCGCTCAAGGACTCGGTCATCTTTCCCTACATCATCCTGCCGCTTTCGATCAGCCGCGACCTCAGCATGCTCGCGGTCGAGGACGCGCTGAGCAACGACCGCATCATCCTGCTGGCGCCCCAACGCGAAAGCTCGATCGAAGACCCCGGAGAGGGCGATCTCCACGAGATCGGAACCGCCGCGCTGATCATGCGCATGCTGAAGTTGCCGGACGGCCGGGTCCGGATCCTGATCCAGGGACTGGCGCGGGCGCGGCTCAGGCACCTGAGCCAGACCGAACCCTTTCTTCGCGCCCGTGTGGTCGAAGTAGACGAAGACTCGGAAGGGCAGAACGAACTCGAGGCGGAAGCTCTGGTCCGCAGCGTCAAGGAGGGTCTGGAAACCGCGGTCAACCTGGGCAAGGACATCTCTTCGGAGGTCATGGTGATCGCGGCCAACCTGGACCGCCCCGGTCGGCTCGCCGATCTCGCCGCGAGCAACCTGGGCCTCAAGCCGGAGGAGGCCCAGACCGTGCTCGCAACGGTCCATCCGATCCAGCGGCTACGACGGGTGGGGGACCTGTTGACGCGCGAGATCGAACTGCTCAGCATGCAGCAGCGCATCTCGGCGCAGGCCAAGAACGAGATGGAGCGGAGCCAGCGCGAGTACTTCCTGCGCCAGCAACTGCGAGCCATCCTGGACGAACTCGGAGAGGGCGATGACCTTCACGGTGACATCGACCGCTACGTGCGCGCAGTCGAGGAGCGCGGCTTGACCGAGGAGGCGGCCACCGAGGTCGACCGCCAGGTCCGAAGGCTGGAGCGGAGTTCTCCCGACAGCGCCGAGAACGCGACCATCCGGACCCATCTGGACTGGTTGACCGGACTGCCGTGGTCGACCGTGAGCGAAGATCGGATCGACCTCGACCACGCCCGCACCGTGCTCGACGAAGACCACTACGATCTCGACCGGATCAAGGAGCGGATTCTCGAGTACCTGGCGGTGAGACGCCTCAAACCTGACGCCAAGGGGCCGATCCTCTGCCTGGTCGGCCCCCCGGGAGTCGGCAAGACCTCGCTTGGCCGTTCCATCGCGCGAGCGATCGACCGCAAGTTCGTGCGCATCTCCCTGGGCGGCGTCCGCGACGAGGGCGAGATCCGGGGCCACCGGCGCACCTACGTCGGATCCCTGCCGGGGCGCATCATTCAAGGACTGAACCAGGCCGGAACCAGCAACCCGGTCTTCATGCTGGACGAGATCGACAAGCTTGGCGCCGACTACCGGGGCGACCCCGCGGCAGCCTTGCTCGAAGTGCTGGACCCGGAACAGAACTCCACATTCAGGGACCACTATCTGGGGGTCGAGTACGACCTGTCGCGGGTACTCTTCATTGCCACCGCGAACCTGCTCGATCCCATTCAGCCGGCGTTCCTCGATCGCCTGGAAGTGCTTCGTCTCTCCGGTTACACAGAGGACGAAAAGGTGCTGATCGCCCGCCGCCACCTGATTCCGAAAGCGACCGCGGAGAACGGTTTGCCGGACGGAGTTCTCGAAATCACGTCTGCGGCATTGCGCAGCCTGATCTGCGGGTACACGAAGGAAGCGGGCGTGCGCAATCTCGAGCGGGAGATCGCAACCCTGTGCCGCAAGTCCGCCGTACGCGTTGCGCGCGGAGACGACCGCAAGCTGCGGGTAACCCCGGCCCGGTTGAAGGGTCTGCTGGGTCAGCCGCGGCACTTCAGCGAGGAACTGCTCGACCGCGATCGCATCGGTGTCGCGACCGGACTCGCCTGGACCGCGGCCGGAGGCGATCTCCTGCTGATCGAAGTAGCGGCCTCCCAAGGCAAGGGCAAGCTGGCCCTCACCGGTCAACTGGGCGATGTGATGAAGGAGTCGGCGCAGGCCGCACTGAGTTGCGCCCGAACCGCGAATGCCGCCGGCCCGGCCGGCTCTGGTTCCGATTTCTTGCGTCGGCACGATCTGCACATTCACGTCCCTGCCGGATCGGTTCCGAAGGACGGTCCATCGGCCGGCATCACGATTGCCACCGCAATCGTCTCCGTCCAGAGCGGCCGACCCATCGACCACACGATCGCGATGACGGGCGAGATCACGCTGAGAGGCGAGGTCCTTCCGGTTGGCGGTCTGAAGGAGAAGCTCCTCGCCGCGCGCGGGGCGGGCATTCGCAAAGTGATTCTGCCCGAACGGAACCGGCGAGACTTGCCGGAGATCCCGGCCGCGGTGACTCGCGGCCTCGAGCTGGTCCTCGTCGACCACTTCGATCAGGTTCTCGAAGCCGCGCTGCTCGACTCGGGACAACCGCAGTCATGGCCGGCGGCGAAGACCGGCTGACCGGCTGGCTCGCGAACCTCGCGGGCTCGGGAGATCGGATCGGCGACGACGCGGCCCTGCTCGACTTCGGCGGCCGCCAGCTCGCATTCAGCGTCGATACCCAGCGCGCGAGCGTCCACATTCCAATCGATCTCGATCCGGCGGCAGTCGCGCGGCGACTCCTTGCGGTCAGCCTCTCCGACCTCGCCGCCACCGGCGCCGAACCGCGCTGGGCCCTCCTGGCACTCGGCGTCGACGACGAGAAGGCCGCCCGACGCTTCCTGACCGCTCTGGTTCGACGCAACCGGCGCTACGGAATCGAGCTGATCGGCGGCGATACGGCCCGCTGTACGACGCCGGGCCACCTCGACGCCGGCCTGACAGTGATCGGCGAGGTACCGGCAGGCAGCTTTCCGCTGGCCCGCGGCGCCGCCCGGCCCGACGACGACCTCTGGGTCGGCGGCACGGTCGGCGAGTCCGCGCTGGGACTTGAACTGGTCCGGAGGGGCGCCCGGATCGTAGGGCGCCAACCAAGGCTGCCGGACGATCTGCCACCTGACCTGGCGCGCGCCGCGGGCCGGGTCGTGCGCCGGCACCTCGAACCTCGACCGCAGCTCGAACTCGGACTGATCCTCGGGAAGCGATGCCCACCGGGAGCGGCTATCGACATCTCAGACGGCCTGGCGGTCGACACCGGACGCCTCTGCCGCGCCAGCGGCGCCGGCTGCGTACTCCACGAGGAGGCGATCACGCTCCGCCGGGACGCCCGGCTTCTGGCCGGTTACCTGGGTCTCGACCCACGCGACCTGATCCTGGGGGGCGGCGAGGACTACGTACTCCTGTTCACGCTGCCACCCAAGGCGAACTTCCACCATCCCGGTTGCCGACGAATCGGCCGCGTCACCCGCCAGCGCGGCATGAGCCTCTTGCGAAACGACGGAGTCCTCGAACCCCTATCCCAAGAGGGCTGGGATCATCTGGCCTGAGCGCCGGCACGAGCGCCGATCACAGACCACATGGCGCCATTCGAGCCCGCGTGCGGGCCCTTTGTGGGTCAACGCTTGAGCGTTATCGTGATCGGTTGCTCCAGCTTCTTCAGCACCTGGCTGACCTGGGCCTCAAGCGCGGCCAGACGAGCGCCGACGCTGGCCTGAGTCGCAGCGGAAGCGGTCTTCCTTCGAACCTTGGCGGCCCGCACCTCCCGCTTCTTGGCCGGAGCGGCGGCTTTCCGGGGCGCCGCGGCCTCGACCTTCGCCTTCGGTTTCCGACCCCTCTTGCTCTTGGACCGGATCTCGCGGAAGACCGCCACCGCGTCCGGGTGGTAGCGACGTTTCCGGCCCTTGCCCTCGTGAGGAATCCGGTCACCATGCAACTTTACGTAGCGCTGCAGGGTCGGGCTGGAGATCCCCGTTTGCTGGCCAACGGCGGTCAGTGTCAGCAGCTTCGGACCGGGAGCGCTCCGGGGAGCGGCCTTGGCGCGCGCCTTCCGCTTCCTTCTTGCCGGGGCTTCAGCCACCTCGGCGGCGGCCTTTGCCTTGGGTTTCCGTCCCGGCTTGCTCTCGGCGCGAAGCTGCCGGAAGACGGCGACCGAGTCCGGATGGTAGCGACGCTTGCGACCGGCGCCCTCATGCGGAATCCGATCACCGAACAGCTTCACGTACCGCTGCAGGGTCGGATAGGAGATTCCCGTCTGCTCGCTGATGGTCGAAAGCGTCAAGAGCGCCGCGCCGGCGGCACCAGCCTTCGCCGGCTTTCCGGGACCCCGCTTGCTAGCGCCGCCCCGGCTGGTTGAGATCCGTTCCTTTTTCAACGCGTTGAACACCTTGACGGCGGCGGCCGGGTACCGCTGCTTGCGTCCCTCCCCCTCCGACGGGATTCGGTCCTGGTACAGCTTCTTGTAGCGCTGAGCCGTGGCCATCGAGATACTCGTACGGCGAGCTACCTCGCCCAATGTCAACAGGTTCTTTCGTCCGGCGGCCGCTGCACTCACGGAGATGCTCCTTGTGTATTACCCGATCGTTGGTCGCCTCGTATGGATTGACGACCAGATCGGGACCATAGCAGAAGACCACTCGCACCGCAGGAAGCTGAGCGTTCTCGACCGGTCGAGGTCGCACAGGGGCTGGGCCGCCATCCAGGAACCTGCCGAGCGAGGACGACAGGCGAATGTCCGGCGCGCGACCTGCGGCTCGAATCAGCGGTCGGTCAATGGACCGTAGTTCAACTTCCTCACCAGGTAGGACAATGCTTGCCGACTCAAACCGAGAGAGCGTGCCGCGCGCGCCTGATTCCCACCGGCCTCGGCAAGCGCCTTGTGGATCAAACCCCGCCGGTACCGTTCGAGCTTCCGGTGATAACTGGTACCCCCCGTTTGG
The DNA here is from genome assembly GCA_965216125.1 of Candidatus Multivorans sp. Taxonomy (GTDB): domain Bacteria; phylum Acidobacteriota; class Thermoanaerobaculia; order Multivoradales; family Multivoraceae; genus Multivorans. The sequence continues at coordinate 1,175,052 of OZ244152.1, forward strand.
GAACGCTGGGGCTCATTCGGAAGTCCCATCATCTCAACCGTAATCACCGGGCCTTCAGCGAGCGCCACCGCGCTCTCGATCGCGTTTCTGAGCTCTCTGACATTCCCGGGCCATGGATACTCGAGAATCCTCTTGCGGGCGTCCTCGCTGAATCGCAGCCTTTCGCGGTCACCCGAGAACATTCCGAGAAAGTGGTCCGCCAGCAGCGTTATGTCGTCTTCGCGATTGCGCAGTGGCGGCGCTTCGACGTTCGCCACCCGAAGCCGGTAGTAGAGATCCTCTCTGAACTTGCCGGCCTCAACCATGGCCGAAAGGTCGCCATGGGTCGCCGAAACGAGACGAAAATCCAGACGACGCGAGCGGCTCTCGCCGACCCGGCGCAACTCACCTTCCTGCAGGAGGCGCAGGAGCATCCCCTGCGCTGGCAACGGCAGTTCCGCAATCTCATCGAGGAACACCGTACCCCCTTCGCCGCTCTCGAACACGCCCATCCGGTCGCGGTCGGCACCGGTGAAGGAACCTCGACGATGACCGAACAGATCGGACATGAGGAGCCCCTCAGGAAGAGCGGCGCAGTTTACGGCCTGCCAGGGCCCAGCGGCACGTGCGCTCGAATCGTGAAGCTGCCGCGCCAGCAGTTCCTTGCCTGTACCCGACTCACCCAGAATCAGCACCGGTAGATCGTGCAGTGCCAGCTTCTCGACGCGCTTCTGGGCCGCCATGAGCACCTTGCTCCGACCCACCATGCCGAACACGGGCGACTTTCTTGCCTCCGCCAACTCCAGGACCTGACGACGACGACCCGACGCCGCGGGCGCACGACCCGCGATCAAGGTCAAGAGGGCCCGCGCCGGCTCGCCGATACGATCCGCGCTGAGTACCAGTGTGCCGGCGGGCACACCGACCGAAAACTGCTCGGAGCCGCCGGGTCCCTCCAACAGCACGTTCGTGGGCTCGTCCTGGCCTTCCACGTCGGGGGACTCGTGGAGCGCGATGCGCGCCTCGGGGTGACCGGCGGATGACAGCAACGAATGAAACTTCCTCGAGTCGAGCTCATCCGCGTCGAGGAAGGCCCGAAGAGCTCTCCAAGGACCCAGCCGGGCGCCGTCGACACGCTGCGCGGGCGCCTCGGCGCCCACTTCGGACAGGGTTCGCACGGCCGACGCGAGCAACCTGGACGGCACTGCCTCGACTCCCAGACAAATCAGATCGTGGATCGCCATCGCGGAACGGTAGCCTCCTTCCTCTTCGAGTTGCCGCCAATCGGCCATACTTGGGGCCCGGTTCTCGCTGACCGCCTCCCACAGCCCGGCGCAAGCGCCGCCCGCCGCAACGGCGCGCGCCTCCTCGCGAAGCCCGGCAAGAAGAAAGACAGCCGGCAGGAAGTCGCTGCCAGCAAGTACGCGGGCCCCGCGGTCTGAGACCGGCAGCGGGAGCGCTGCCAAGAGTTCCTCTCTTGCCTCGTCGCTGCGACCGAGGTGAACCAGGGCGCGGGCCGCCAGCAAGCGAAGGGAGCGCTGCCGGCTCTCTCGCAACCGCCGTTGCCGCAACTCGTCCAGGGCGGATCTGCAGGATTCCAGGGCCGAACTCCACCGACCCAGCGCCAGGTCCAGACGCGCCTCGAGTTCCCGCGCTTCCACGATCCCGGCAACGCTCCCGGCCATCAGGCTCTCGCGGCGCAGGTTGTCGATCGTCTCGCGGACGCCGCCCAGGCGAGCGGAGCGAATCCGGACCTCCGCGAGATTGCCATGGGCCTCGGCCCTCCGAGCAGGTCCATCGCAACACCGGAAGAGCCTGACGGAGACACGCGCCGCTCGCTCGGCGCCAGCGCAATCGTCCACTCGAAGTCGAAGCGTCGCCAACTCGTTCCAGAGGCTGGCGCGGTCGTAGACCGGCAGGTCTCTCCGGAACCGCGTCAGCGCCGTCGCCAGTGCCTGATCGGCCTCTGTGAAGCTGCCCCGGTCCATCGCGAGACGCGCCCGGGCAAGGCACGACATCCAGTCTTCGGGTTCTCTCTCCGGGTCGAGCAGAGCAGCCGTCTCGCCGGTCGCGCCGGCCTCGTGCATCGCCAGGAGAGCGAGAGCACGTCCCCGGCCGGCATGCGGACCGACCGCAGCCTCGAGGGCTTGCTCCGCCCAGGCTCTGAGCCCCGGCGGGCGGCCCGCAGCCGCATGGATCCGAATCGCCTCCTCGCACTCTTCGAGCTTCGCCGCGCTGTCGAGACGGCGCTTCTCGAGCACGGTGAGAGTGCGGCGCGCCGCCGCCATCCGGCCCATCCTCACCAGACCCTTGAGACGGATCAGGATGTCTTCCGTTCGTCGGGAACGCTCGACCAGCGCCAGCGCGGCCTCGAACCTGCCGCAGTCGAAGAGTGCCCGCGCCACCGCGCTCCGCTCCCACGGCTCGGCGGGTGGCTCCCGCAGGACCTCATCCACCGCACGTCGCCAATCGCCCCGGGCAATCCAGTCGATCGGCCCGCCCGAAGCGTTGTCGCCAAGCCAGTGGTCCCGGGCCTCGTCGCTGCCGAGAATGGTCGAGACGCGTCCCGTGACGGTCGAGAGGCCTTCCGGGTCGGCGCCGGCAGCACGCAGCAGCGAACTCCGCCACCTGGTATGACCAACGATCACCACCTCCTCGCCCTCTTCGTGTTCGTGCACGGCAAACAGGGACATCCTCGCGGCCCCGTACTCGCCTCCCCACAGCAAGGGGGCGTGATCCAGAATGTCCGCGACCAGTCGGTCCGCCGGAAAGGGGAGAAGGAGGTCGCCCCAACCCGCGACCACCGGTCGAAGCGCCGCCCGTACGGGGCTCCGACCGACCATCTCCTCACTCTCGAACAACAACGAGACGAGCTGTCCCAATACGGTCTGTGGCGACCGTTCGTCTCGCCCCACCGTGACCATGCCCGGCTCGATCCGGAGCACGCCCCGCGCATCGACCCGGAGCCCTGTCCAGGACTGCAACCGCCAGCCTGCGGTTCGCAGATGGGCCAGCAACGCCGCGCCCTGAAGCAGTAGAGCGGCCCGTTGCCGATCATTCAGGGTCTCGGGGAGACCCGCGGCGCCGGCGTCTTCCCGAACGGGCTCCAGCGCCTGGTGACGGATACGCCGTGTCGCAGTCATCGTGCGATCTCCTCAAAGTCGCCCCAGAAGCCGGGGTAGGACTTGGCGACCACCGCCGGGCGGCGAATCGATAGCCCTCCCCGACGAAGACCCACGAGCGCCATGCTCATCGCGATGCGGTGGTCGTCGTAGGTGTCGATCAAGACGCGCGGCGAACCCGGCGCCGCGGTCAGACCGGGATTCCCCTCGATGCGCAGACCGTCCGGCAGCTCTTCGACCGAGGCGCCAGCCCGCAGCAATTCGGTACCGATCGCGGCCAGACGGTCGCTCTCCTTGATCCGCAGGTGGGCCACATTGCGGATGGTCGTGACGCCATCGGCAAAGGCTGCCACCGCGGCAAGCGTGGGTACCTGGTCGGGCATCCCGGAGAGGTCGCAGTCGAGCGCGGTCAGGGCGCCGTCGCCCTCGACCTCTATCTCCCCTGGCGCCACCCGCACCGCCGCTCCCATCTGCTGGAGTAACCCCAGGAACGCGCGGTCGCCCTGGGTCGATGTAGAAGCCAAACCCCGCAGCCGCACCCGGCCGCCGCAAAGCGCCGCCGCTGCCGCGGGGTAGGCAGCCGCGGAGTCGTCGCCGGCGACGCGGTAGCGACCGTCCGGCGCCTCCGGCCTGTGGGGTTCGATCCGGAATTCGCGCGCCCCGCAGGCGCCGCCGGACCCTACGAGAGAACCGAAGTCGGCCATGACCTGAAGTGTTGTGTCCACATATGGACTAGAGACGAGGAACGGCGCCAGAAGTTCGATTGGCCTCTCGGCCCGCAGTCCCGCCATGAGCAGCGCGGACACGTACTGACTCGACTCCCCGGCATCGATCTCGACCCGGCCGCCGGCCAGTGTGCCGCCACGGATCCGAATCGGCGCGCAGCCCGGCCGACCGAGTTCGTCGATGCTCGCGCCGAGTTGGCGGAGGGCGTCGAGAAGCGGTCCAACCGGTCGCTCGCGCAGCCGCGGCGACCCGTCGAGGATCCATTCGCCCGGCGTCACCGCGCAGCTCGCGACCAGGAACCGCAACAGCGTACCCGCGCTCCGGCAGTCCAGCCGCACCGGCGAATCGGGGGGACCGCTTCGCGGCGGTTCAACTCGCACTTCGGCGCCGGAGACGCGCCTGAGACGCCAGCCCATGCGCTCGAGGGCTCCCGAGAAGGCGGCGATGTCCTCGGCTTCAAGCAGGTTCTCGATCGTCACGGGCCTCCGCCCGATCAACGCCAGGTTCAGCGCCCGATGCGAGATGCTCTTCGAACCCGGAGGCTCGACCGCTCCTCCCACGCGATCGGCGCGCCGAACCGGATAGGGGTCCGTCAGGGGTTCATTCAACCCAGCCATAGCAACTTCCTGTCGTGGTACCAAGCATTCGCGATTTGCACCTCGCCGCCGCCCTGAAGCCACCTTCGCGCGGCGTGGAAGTGTCCGAGCAGGAGCACGTCGTGGCCCTCCGCGAGACGGCGGGCGGCGTACCGCCGGATGACCCCCTCCGGGATCCGTTTCTTGTGCTCCCGATTGGTTCCCGAGAGTCTCTGCTCGGTCGACGTCACGAGCCGGCGGCCGAGGGCAGACGGCAGCCGGAAGGCCAACCACCGGCTGACCGGGTTCTTCGACAGCCTGCGCCAGCAGCGGTAGCGCCAGTCGCGCCGATTCAACCCGTCGCCGTGAACGGCGAGGTATCTCGCTCCACCGGCCTCGAAGCGGACTTCGAGGCCGTAGTCGTCGAAGAGATCGTCGTACACGCCGCCGGCGAGGAAGAAGTCCCGGTTCCCCTCCACGTAGGAAACCCGGATTCCTCGACGCCTCAGATCTCGGATCACGGGCGCAAGCAGCCGCACTTCCGGGGTCTCGAAACGACACGAACCGATCCAGAGATGGAACAGGTCACCAAGAAACAACACCCGGGCACAGCGCGCGGGCTCGAGCGCCCGGAGCTGATCGGCCAGCTCCTCGCCGCTCCCCCCGGGGCCGCCCAGGTGCGCATCCGCGACCACAACAACAGGCATTCGACAACAGCTCGCTAGACGATCGTCAAGGTCGGACGGGTGGAGGCCAGTTCGATGAGCCGGCGCTCAACCGCCCCGACGAGGTCCTGGAAGATGCCGGCATGCGCCCCGTCGGGCGCCGAGACGACGACAGGCACACCGGCGTCGCTGCCCCGCACCAGCGCACCGTCGAGCGGAATCACCGCCAGGACTTCGCAGTCGAGCAGTTCCGCTGTGCGTGCAACACCTCCCCGCTTGAAGATGTCCGTCGACTCGCCGCAGTGGGGGCAGACGAAAGTGGACATGTTCTCGACCATTCCCAGCACCGGAACCTCGACCTTGCGGAACATGGCAAGCCCCTTGCGCGCGTCGATCAGGGCCACGTCCTGGGGTGTCGAGACGATCACGGCGCCGGACAGGGGCAACTTCTGCGAGAGGGTGAGCGCCGCATCCCCGGTGCCGGGCGGCAGGTCGAGCAGCAGATAGTCGAGTTCGCCCCAGTCCACGTCGCCCAGCAGTTGGCCGAGCGCCTTCATCACCATCGGCCCCCGCCAGATCACGGGCGTATCCGGATCGAGGAGGAAGCCGAGCGACATGACGCGCACGCCGTGGCGGTCAAAGGGCTGAATCTTTCCGTCGACGATCTCGGGCCGGCGGTTGATGCCGAACATCAGCGGGATGGAAGGGCCGTAGATGTCCGCGTCGAGCAGTCCGACCCGTAGCCCGGCCACCGCCATCGCCGCGCTCAGGTTCGTCGCCACGGTCGACTTGCCGACGCCGCCCTTCCCGCTCGCTATCGCCACGACGCGGGAGACCCCCGGCAGCAGGGAAGGGTCGCGTGCCGTGGCCGGCGCGGGCGCCGTCGCCACTTCCAGGGAGACCTGCACGTTCGAGACGCCATCGATCGAGCCCACGGCATCCACGATGCGGCGCCGGATCTCCCTGGCGGCGTCGGCGTCTCGGGTCGGCACACGCAGATCGACGACCACGTCGCCGCCGCTCACACCGACCCGCTGCACGAAACCGAAGGACACGATGTCCCGTTTCATGCCCGGGAAGGTGATCGTCCGGAGGCATTCGCGGACCTTGTCCTGGATCACTTCAGCCATCGACTTCTCCCGCTTCAGCCATTACTTCTCCCGCCGTCTTGAGGTCTGCCAACCGGCCAACGCGCCGCTCGACATCCAGCATGAACGTCCGCCGACCCCGCACGCCCACGTTCGCCGGGTCGAGCAGCTCGCCGAAGGAGACCTCGACGGTGGCCGGCCGCACCACCAGCGCTCCCTTGCGCCGGATGCGCGCGGTGCCCCTGATGCCGATCGGAGCGACCAGGGCCCGCCCCTTGAGAGCCAGCAGGAACCCGCCGGGCCGAAACGGCTTCATCCCGGGACCGGCACTACGGGTTTCTTCAGGGAACACCGCCACGGAAACTCCCGCGGCCAGCAACCTCGCGGCCGCGGCGAACGTCTCGCCGGCGCGGCTCCGGTCGTCGCGATCGACCTGGACGAATCCCGCCGCCCTGAGACCCCAGCCGAAACCCGGCACCCGGAACAGGCTGCGCTTGGTCAGGAAGCGTACCGGCGAGTCCAGAATCGCGAGCAGGGCCGCAACGTCGTACAGGCTCCTGTGGTTCGCCATGTACACCAATGGACGGCCGCCGGTTGCCACGCGCCACGCCGCGTGATCGCCACCCGCGTAGTTGAGGCGCAGGCGGACGCCGCCCGCCACCAGGAGGCCCCGGGCCCAGAACCGCGCCATCAATCCGGCCCAGTCACGACCTGGCAGCCAGGAGGCGATGGCCGCCGCTACGCCCATCACGGCGCTGCCGAAGACCAGGTACACGTTGCCGGTGACGGTTGCCGCGGCCACCGCCCACCACGGCGACGACGGCCCAATGGCCTTCCCCTCGAGCGGGCGAGATGCCTCGCCCAAGTTCGAGTTCGGGCCATGTTCCGAGCACGCGGCGGTAGGATTCCGGTTCGTCATGGTTCTGCTCAGGGTTGTCAGGCTGGGAAGCTAACACCAAGCACGCGCCGCGAGCACGACACGAGCCAAGAAGTTTTCCACGGGCTGATGCAACAGATTGCACCTAAGATTCTGTTCGATTTTGCGGCGCCATTGCGCCATGTCGGTGCGGTTTCACTGCTGGCCGGCCGGGGTCTGACGGCCCTGGTCAGGCCGCCTTACGAGTTCCGGTCATGGCTTCATCAGATGGAACATCTCGGCGTCAGTTCGCTCGGCGTGGCCGCGGTCACTACTTTGTTCACCGGCATGGTGCTGGCCCTGCAGACCGCGTACAGCCTGCCGGAGCTGGGGGTCAAGTACTACATCGGAAGCGTGGTCTCCAAGTCTCTGACCCGGGAACTCGGACCGGTACTCGTCGCGCTCATCGTCGGCGGTCGGATCGGTTCCGGCATGACCGCGGAACTGGGCACGATGAAGGTCACCGAGCAGGTCGACGCGATGCGCTCCATGGCTGCCGATCCGGTCAAAAAGCTTGTGGTGCCGAAACTTGCCGCCAGCCTGATCATGCTGCCCGTGCTCACCATTCTGGGCGACTTCCTGGGCATCGTCGGCGGCCTGTTCATCGCCACGAACCAGTTGAACCTGTCCTATGGCCTGTACGTGAACGACGTCCTCCAGGCCCTGACCCTGGGCGATGTCCTGAACGGCCTGGGCAAGTCGGTGTTCTTCGCGGGTTTCATCGCCGTCATCGGCTGCTACAACGGCCTGACCGCTACCGGCGGCGCCGAGGGCGTGGGGCGCGCAACCACCAGGACCGTCGTCTGGGCATCGATCATGGTGCTGGTGGCTGACTTCTTTCTGACCAAGCTGTTCCATGTCCTTGCCTGACCAGTCGGCGCCACCCAGCCGCGGCGAAGCCCTCTATATTGTCAGGGGGCTCTGCCGTCGATTCGGCGACCGCGCCGTCCTCGACAATCTGGGTTTCGAGGTCATGCGCGGCGAGTGTCTGGTCGTCCTCGGCCGCTCCGGTTCCGGCAAGAGCCTCACCCTGCGGCAGCTCAACGGACTCGACGAAGCCGAGGCCGGCTCGGTGCTGTTCGAGGGAACGGACCTCGTCCAGTTGACCGAACGGCAGTTGTACCCGCTGCGCCGGCGGATCGCGATGCTGTTCCAGTCCGCAGCCCTCTTCGACTCGATCGACGTGCTCGAGAACGTCGCCTTCCCTCTCCGCGAGCACAACCGGTTGAGCGAGGAGGAGATTCGCGAGCGCGTGGCCGGCGCCCTGGCGTGGGTGGGCCTGTCCGGGATCGAAGACCGCATGCCGGCCGCCCTGTCCGGCGGCATGAAGAAGCGGGTCGCGCTCGCTCGCTCCCTGGTTCAAGAGCCCGAGGTCGTCCTCTTCGACGAGCCGACGGCGGGCCTCGATCCCGTCACCTCGGCGACGATCTCCAGTCTGATCCGAAGCACCCAGGGAGAGTTCGGCACGACTTCGGTCGTCGTCACCCACGACCTGCGGCTGGCCCGGGACGTGGGCGACCGGATAGCTCTCCTGGACCGAGGCCGGTTCCGCTTCATCGGCACCTGGGAGCAGGCCGAACAAAGCACGGACCCGGCGCTCAGGGCGTTCCTGGAAGGTCGACAACCGACAGCAGAGGAGGACATCGATGCAGCGTGACTCGAACACCGCCAAGGTAGGTCTGACCGTGCTGGGCGCGCTCGTCGTCCTGGCCGGCTTCGTTCTCGCCATCGGCGATCAGAGCTTCCTGTTCCGCGCCAGCAACACCTACCGCATCTTGTTCCCCAACGCCGCCGGCCTGGCGGAGGACAACCCGGTCCAGTTGAACGGCGTCACCGTCGGGAAGGTGGACCGCATTCTGCTCAGCGAACGGCCGGAAAGCGAGATGCTGGAAGTGCGGATCAGCGTCGAACGCCGGTACGCCAATCGGCTGCGCCGCGACTCCCTGGCCAGGATCAAGACCCTGGGACTGCTCGGCGACAAGTACGTCGAGATCACTTCGGGCTCGCCCGGCGCGGCGCTGCTCAACCCGGGCGATGAGATTCCTGCCGCCCTGCCCACCGATGTCGACGATCTGATTGCCAGTGGCGCCGACGTGGTCGACTACGTGGTCGCCACCGCACAGTCTCTGTCGACCATCCTCGCCCGCATGGAGCGGGGCGAAGGGTTGCTCGGCGAGCTGGTCGCCCAACGGGAGGACAAGCGGATTACCGACACGGTGATCCGGACCCTGGAATCGGTCGAGCGCCTGACCAACCAGGTCGAGGCCGGCGAGGGAGTGCTCGGCCGCCTGCTGACGGATGAGGAGTTGGGCGACCGGCTCGCTTCGTCCCTGGGCAGAATCGACGAGACCCTGACCCTGCTGCGGGAAGGCGACGGTCTGGCGCCCGCGCTGCTCCACGACGCCGAACTGAAGACCCGGTTCGAATCGACCATGGCCGACACCGCGGTAGCCGCCGCCGATCTGCGCGCCATCGCCGCGGACCTGCGGGGCGCCGACGGGCTGCTGCCCCGGCTGCTGAACGACGAGGAACTGAGTGAATCGCTGACAACCGAGGTGGAGCAACTCCTCAAGCGCCTGAACTCCACGCTCGAGCAGGTCTCCGAAGGCGACGGCACCGCGGCCAAGCTGATCAACGATCCCACGATCTACGAGGCGCTCGACGATCTCGTGGTCGGCATCAACGAATCGAAGCTGCTGCGCTGGCTGGTCCGCAACCGCCAGAAGGCGGGGATCAAGAAGCGCTACAGGGACGCACAGGACGCGGCCCCGGACTCCGGGTCGGGCACGTCGGAGGGGGGCCGATGATCGTCTGCGCACGCTGCGGCCAGGAGCGGGAGGCCCTGGGCGATCGGCCGCTTCCCGGTTCCCTCGGCGACGAGATCGCCACCCGCGTCTGCGCCGGCTGCTGGGACGAATGGACGGCGATGGAGATCAAGGTGATCAACGAACTGCGCCTGAACTTCATGGAACCCGAAGCCCAGGCGACCCTCTCCCGCCACATGAAGGACTTCCTCTTCCCGGCCGACGCCGATCCCGAAGGACAGCTCGATTTCGACACGATCGGCGAACCGGCCTAGCCGACTGGCGCGTCGGCGCCGGGCTGGCGCCTTGGCGGCGGCTGCACCCGCCCGCTTCGGGGCTCCGGAGGGAGGGGTCCCTGCGCAGGCTGGACGGCGTCGAACGGTACATGCCTGGGGCAATGCACCGACCTGTCTCTGAGTGAACGGGCCTTTCAGAGTCCGTGCGGCAGGAGCGGCACGAAGGTGCCGCGGAGGCGCGGGGACTTTTTGGGGAGGCGGGGCTGGGGCCAACTCCGAGTCTGCGAGGCGTTTGGCGGGATCGGCCCGCTTCCGGCGCTAACGCCAGGGGCGGGCGGGCTCCCTGATCCGGCGGATCATCCGGCGGCGACGATTGGCCGGGTCGCTCGGGTCGTTGGAGAACAGCCGCATCACATCGCCGTCGCGTGCGAAGCGGTACCGGCGCGCCGGCTTCTTGCCGTTCAGTCCCTTGGCTGCGCTCTTCGGGTATATCCACAGTTCGATGTTCGGGTCATCGATGTCGCGGTGCTCCTCCCACTCCGTCTTCTCCGGGTCGCCGAACAGGACATAGACCATGCCGCGGTCCGTTCGCCGGCCGAGCAGGCCCGATTCCGAGTAGCGCTTGTCGGCCTCGGCAGCCCGCTGAGCGAACTGCCGCTTCAGCGCGCCGTCTCTTCGGCTCCAGAACTGCTCGACGAAGCCTTCCGCCTCCTCGCTCGATTCGAGCAGCAGGAACAGTGTCCGCTCTTCTTCGTCGGCGAGCTGGCCGATCGGCCCCACCATCCAGCGCGTATGGGCGGGCCCCAGGAAGGGGTTGATCAGGTCGTCCGGGTTGAGCCGCTCGAGACTGTCGGCAGCCGTCGCCGCCGAGGTCGCGCCCAGAAGCAGCGCCAGAACGATGGGCCCCGGACGCCGCACCGTCAACGCCCTTTCAAGAGATCCAGGAACTCCTCCCGGATCGGCCGCTCGTGGAAGATTCCCCGGAGCGCGGACGTCACCGTCATGGCGCCGGACTTCTCGACGCCGCGCATCTCGACACAGAGGTGACGGGCCTCGATAACGACCATGGCGCCGCGCGGCCGGAGTTCCCCCTCGACGAAGCTGACCACCTGCTCGGTGAGCCGTTCCTGGAGCTGCGGCCGCTTGGCGTAGAACTCGAGAATGCGCGCGAACTTCGACAGCCCCAGGATCTTGTCGCCGGGAACGTAGGCAATGTGCGCGTGGCCGTAGAAGGGCACCAGGTGGTGTGAACACATGGAGTAGAAGGGGATGTTCTTCTCCATGACCATGGCGCGGTAGTTCTCGTCGTTCGGGAAGGTCGTGACCCGCGGTTGCGACCCCTGGTCGAGACCGCGGAACATCTCAAGGTACATCCGAGCCACCCGCTCGTGGGTGGAGCGCAGATTCGGGTCGTCCAGATCGAGGCCGAGTTCGACGAGCACAGCGTGGACGCGCTTCGCGAGACGCTCCACCCGCTCGGCGTCCGGGATCGCCACCGCGAGCTCCTGCTGCCTCCGCTCGCGTGCCGCAGTCGTTCCCACAGGCTCCAGAACACGCATTGGCGCATGTTACCGTAGGCAGCCACAGACAACTACGGAGCAGAGCTTCAAATGAGCCGAGTCACGATCGAATACTGCGTGATGTGAAACTACCGCCCCCGAGCCGCCGGTCTGGCGACTCAGTTGAAGGAGCGGTTCGACCTCGATTCGGAGCTCGTGGACGGCAGCGGCGGTGTGTTCGAGGTCGCCCTCGACGACCGACCCGTGTTCTCGAAGAAGCAACTCGGCCGCTTCCCCGACAACGGCGAGGTCGAGACCGCGGTCGCGGATCTGCTCTAGTTCGTCCGACGCAGCGGCCGGACGTTACGATCGGCCCGTGTCCGGTACGTTCTCGCTCCGCCTCGGCAAGGAGGACTTCAAGTTCTCCGCCGCGCACTTCACCGTTTTCGCCGACGGCGAAGCGGAGCCGCTGCACGGTCACAACTACCGAGTCACGGTGGAGTTGAGTGGATCCGCGCTTGACGACTTGGACTTCCTGGTTCCGCTCGCCGAAGCGAAGCGGGAAGTCCGCGCCCAATGCGCCGCCCTGGACGAGAAGGTCCTGCTACCCGCGGGCTGTCCTCACCTCGAACTCGCCGGGAACGGCGAGGCGGCAACGGTGGTCTTCGGATCGCGGCGCTACGAGTTCCCGTCGTCCGAGGTCGTTCTGCTGCCGGTTCGGAACGTGACGATTGAGGCTCTGGCGCGGCTCCTGTGGCTGCGCCTCCGGGACCGGTGGGCGCACCTTCGAGACCGGGTAGAGGTCGTGGAGGTCACGGTGACCGAGACCCGGGGTCAGGGCGCAAGCTACCGGCGCAGCCTGTAGCCGCACGACAACGCAACCGATCCTGTCCTGGAAAAGGAAGCCGCAGCCGCGGCGTCAGCCGCGGCGCCGCAACTGGACCACCGTCTCCAGGTGCGCGGTCTGCGGGAAGATCTCGAAGAACGTGATCGACTCCAGGTCGAAGTCCCGGGTCAGCTCCCCGAGGTCCCGCGCCAGCGTCGCCGCATCGCAGGACACGTAGGTCAACCGGGCCGGCGCCGCCCGCAGCAGGGCCCGGCGGACGTTCCACGATAAACCGATCCGGGGCGGGTCGACCAGCACGCGGTCGAGTCCGGGCCGGAGGCCCTCAGCGCCTGCCTTGCCGTCGACCCAGCTCTCGACCGCGGCCCGCTCGACCCGGCAGTGGCGCAGGCCGTTGAGGCGCAGGTTGTTTCTCGCATAGCGGGCGGCCACCGATTCACCTTCGACCGCCGTCACCGACCCGTAGCGGTCGGCGAGACCGACCGTGAAGAAGCCGACCCCCGCGTACAGATCCACCGCCGTCTCGCCCTCGAAGGCGCCCACCGCCGATCGCGCCAGCGTCTCCAGCAATCCCCCGTGGGCTTGGAAGAAGCAGCGCGCGTCGTAGGTCAGGCGACGTCCCAGCACTTCGGTCTCCAGCGCGCCGCCCGGCAACCCGCCCCAGGGGGGCGCCGCAACCACCGGGCTGTCTTCGTCGAGACCGTCCGTGGCCAGACTGAGGCGGCTCGGCGGGGCCTGCCCGGCCTGCGCCCCCTCGTCCAGCAACCGCGGCAGATCGGCCAACCGCGCCTCGAGCGCCGGCGCCAGCACCGGACAACGGTCGACCTGGACCAGGTCATGGCTGCGGCGGCGGCGGAAACCGACGCCGATCGACCCCTCCGCGTCCTGTTCGACATGGACCTGGGCCCGCAGGCGATAGCCCCACTGCCGGTCTGCAACCGGTTCTTCGACGTGGCAACTCGCAAGCTGGGCCGGATCGATGCCGCCCAGCCGGCGCAGCGTCTCGGTCGCCGCGGCGACCTTGAGGCCGAGCTGTGCATCGTCCTCGATGTGCTGAAGTTGGCAGCCGCCGCAGCGGGCGTAGAAGGGACAGGGAGCTTCCCGCCGCAGGGGGCCGGCTGAGATCACCCCTTCGATCTCGGCGCGGGCGTAGCTCGGCCGGCGTTCGGTGATCCGGGCAAGGACGACATCGCCCGGCGCCGCCCGCGGCACGAAGATCGGCAAATCGCGCCAGCGCGCCAGACCGTCGCCGCCCAGCACCACCTTCTCGATGGTCAGCTCAAGGCGGTTGGTCCCCGCCAGCACGGCGAGGGTTTCGAGTCGTTCAGCCGAGAGCGGCTGTTTCCGGGGTCTCAGGGGATCGACCCTTAGTCGTCCTGGCCGCCGCTATGGCGCCGGCCGTGCGCCCAGGTCGGATCCCGGCTCGCGAACTCGTCCAGTTCGATCGGCACCTCCACCAGTGTGCGGCTCAACTCCGGGTCGCACACGTCACTCTCGCACTCGTAGACGTACACGTTCCAGTCGTCCCGCCGACGGTACGCGCACAGGGTCTGGTAGGTGTCGCAGTGGCCGCACTTGATCGAGAGGTCGCGGATGTTGATCACGGTGCGAACAGGCCTCTGGTTGCCGGGACGCGAGAACAGGGCTGCCGGGCCTCCGGCCTCAACCCGAGGAGGCCGCGCGCGCTTCCTCGATCGCGCGCCTCACCACGCTCGCCCCGGTTATACCGACCGAGATGTAGGACAGCTCGCCGACCGGGTCGAGCACCAGGAGCGTTGGCAGACCGGAGAGCTCCGCGGTACCCATCACTTCTCCCTCGGGGTCGAGCAGCACCGGGCAACCGAACGGTTTCTCGTCGACGTGCTTCTGAACCGTTTCCAGGTCTTCGCCCGTGTTCAGGGCCAGGAACGTGACCCCCTGATCGGCGTACTCCGCGTGCAGCCCCTCCAGGATCCTCGCCTGGACGTCGCAGGGCTTGCACCAGGACGCCCAGAAGTCGACCACCACGACATCGCCACGCAGATCAGGCGGGCCCAGACGTGAGCCGTCCAACGTGTCGAGCTGGAAACTCGTCAGGATCGGATCGAGTTCCGAGACGTCGGGCGCAAGACGCGCCAAGAGACCCGGCAGGACGAGGCCGAGGAACGTGACTAGCGCGGCCGCGGCAACGCCCACGCCGACCAGCAAACCGATCGCCAGACGTCTGGTCATGGCGGCAGACTAGCAGCCCGTGGCTGCCGCTCCGGTCTCAACTGCAGCCGCTGGTGGAGCCGCAGTTCATGCACTTGTAGCAACTGCCGTTGCGCACCATGATCGATCCGCAGTCGTGGCAGGACGGCGCGTCCTGCTGCAACAGGAACGTGACCGGGGCCTGTTGGCCGGCGTCCCTTCGTGCTGCGGCCTCTTCCGCGACCGTGCCGTTCGTCTTCCCGGCTTCCTTGGCCTTCGCCTGCGGTTCGGCGCGATGGATCACTCCCGCGACCTCCTGCGCCTCGCGCGACAGGAACTTGGACGCCAGCCAGCGGAAAATGTAGTCCATGACCGACTTCGCCATCGGGATCTCGGGGTTCTTGGTGAATCCCGAGGGCTCGAAACGGCTGTGCGTGAACTTGTCGACCAGAATCTGGAGCGGCACACCGTACTGGAGCGCCACCGACACCGCCTGGGCGAAGGAGTCCATCAGACCGGAAATGGTCGACCCTTCCTTTGCCATGAGCAGGAAGATCTCACCCGGCTGACCGTCCTCGTACAGGCCAACGGTGACGAAGCCCTCGTGGCCGTTGATCGAGAACTTGTGGGTGATCGCCCGCCGCTCGTCGGGCAGGCGGCGGCGCGAGACGCCGGCCGCTTTGCGGGCAAGGACTGCGGCATGCAGATCGTCACCGTCGGTGGACGCGTCGCTCGTGGTCGACAGGGGCTGCGAGCGCTTGCAGCCGTCCCGGTAGATCGCCACCGCCTTCAGGCCCAGCTTCCAGCCCTCGATGTAGGCCTCCTGGATCTCCTCCGCGGTCGACTCCTCCGGCATGTTGATCGTCTTGCTGATCGCTCCGGAGATGAACGGCTGCGCCGCCGCCAGCATGCGCAGGTGTCCGAGATGATGAATCGAGCGCGAGCCGTTGGCCGGCTTGAACGCGCAATCGAACACCGACAGGTGCTCGTCGGCCAGATGCGGCGCGCCCTCGATCGTGTCGTGGTCGTCGATGTACTCGACGATCTGCTGGATCTCCGACTTCTCGTAGCCCAGCCGCTCCAGCGCCTGGGGCACGGTCCGGTTGACGATCTTGATCATGCCGCCGCCGACCAGCTTCTTGTACTTGACGAGTGCGATGTCGGGCTCGACCCCGGTCGTGTCGCAGTCCATCATGAAGGCGATCGTGCCGGTGGGCGCGAGCACGGAGATCTGGCTGTTTCGGATGCCGTTGCGCCGGCCCATTTCGACCACGGCGTCCCACGACTTCTTGGCCGCGTTCAGGAGCTCGAGCGGCACGTGGGCGGGGTTGATCCCACGCAGCGCTGCGCGGTGGTTGTCCATCACTCTCAGCATCGGCTCGCGGTTCTTCTCGAAACCCTCGAACGGACCCTTGACCGCCGCGATCCGCGTGGACTGGACGTAGGACGCCGCCGACATCAGAGCCGTGACGGCGCCTGCGTAGTCGCGGCCGGAGTCCGAGTCGTAGGGGAGGCCGCGAGCCATCAGCAGGGCGCCCAGGTTCGCGTAGCCGATACCGAGCGGCCGGTACGCGTGGGAGTTCTCCTCGATCCTCTGCGTCGGGTAGCTCGCGTTGTCGACGATGATCTCCTGCGCCGTGATCACGATCTCGCAGGTGTGCCGGAACGACGCCGTGTCGAAGCCCGCGCCCGGATTGTAGAACCGCATCAGGTTGAGCGACGCCAGGTTGCAGGCGGTGTCGTCCAGGAACATGTACTCGCTGCACGGGTTGCTGGCGTTGATCCGGTCCGTGTTCGGGCAGGTGTGCCAGTCATTGATCGTCGAGTCGAACTGCATCCCGGGATCGCCGCAGACCCAGGTCGACTCGGCGATCATGTGCAGCAGTTCCGCCGCCCGGTGGCTGTTCATGGGCCGGCCGTCGGTGACCGCGGTCGTCGTCCATTCCGCGTCGTCCACCACCGCCTGCATGAACTTGTCGGTGGCGCGCACCGAGTGGTTCGCGTTCTGGTAGAAGATCGAGTCGTAGGCGCCGCCGGGGACGTTGAAGCCCGCGTTGTAGCCGGCCTCGATCAGGGCCCAGGCCTTGCGCTCCTCGACCTCCTTGCAGCGGATGAACTCCACGATGTCCGGGTGATCCGCATCCAGGATGACCATCTTCGCGGCGCGCCGGGTCTTGCCGCCACTCTTGATCACACCGGCGAAGGCGTCGAAGCCGCGCATGAACGACACCGGCCCCGATGCCGTTCCGCCGCCAGCCAGGGTCTCGGCGGAGGAGCGCAGCGCGGACAGGTTGCTGCCGGTTCCGGAACCGAACTTGAACAGCATGCCCTCGGTCTTGGCCAGGCCGAGGATCGACTGCATCGTGTCCTCCACGGAGTTGATGAAGCACGCCGAACACTGCGGGCGCTCCTCGATCCCGACGTTGAACCACACCGGCGAGTTGAAACAGGCGTACTGGTGCAGGAGGATGTGCGTCAGCTCCGCGTGGAAGGAGTCGGCGTCCGCCTCGGACGAGAAATAGCCGCCTTCGCGCCCCCATGCCGCGATCCTGTCCGCCACCCGGGAGATCAACTGCCGGACGCTCGACTCGCGCCCCGGCGTACCCAACTGGCCGCGGAAGTACTTCGACACGACCACGTTCGTCGCGGTCTGCGACCAGGCCTTCGGCGCCTCGACGCCGAGCTGCTCGAAGACGGACTCGCCCTTCTCGTTGGCAATCACGGCGTCGCGGATGTCCCACTCGACGCAGTCGAAGGGGTGGACGCCTGGCTCGGTGTACCGCCTTTCGATGGTCAGGCCGGTAGGGCTCGACGCTGGCGCCGGCGCGCTGGAGGCTGGCGCCGACCGCGCCGCGCCCTCCGCCGGCGCAGCCAGTACTTCGCGGCCCGTCCCTCCCGTCGTTCCTCCACCGTTCCAGTTGCCGCCGCCAGCATCCGCCATGGTCCATCTCCCTTCAGTGTTCTCAAGCTCCGGCGTCAACGCAGTCGGACTGCTGTGCGGGCTGTTCCCCGCCGCTCGTGAGCGTAGTGCCTTGCTTGGGACCTGTGAACTTCCAGTGAAGTCAGAAGTTCAGTCTATTCGCTCAGCTAGTCCAACATGTGGTGGTTGTCAAGGGGTAAATGTACAAGATATGGCATTGGTCCGCCTATGCAGATTCATCGATAATCAGGTAAGAAGCTGCGGAAAGAGGCCGCAGATCCTGCGGATTCAGGGCGGCGATAAGCTGACCTGCCGTGAGCACCCGCACAACGAGTTCGGATATCGAACTACCGCGCTTCTTCGCGCCGGACGACGTCCATGAAGGCGGCGGCGCCGCGCCGCCCGGCTCGTTCCCCTTCACCCGCGGCCTCTACGAGGACATGTACCGCAAGCGGCTGTGGACGATGCGCCAGTACGCCGGCTACGCCAGCGCCACGGAATCGAACCGCCGCTACCGCTATCTGCTCGGCCAGGGGACGACCGGCCTCTCCGTCGCCTTCGACCTGCCCACCCAGATCGGCTACGACTCGGACGCCGTGGCCGCGCGCGGCGAGGTGGGACGGGTCGGCGTCGCGATCGACAGCGTCGAGGACATGAGGACGCTGTTCGACGGCATCCCGCTCGGCGAGGTCACGACCTCGATGACGATCAACTCGACGGCGTCGATCCTGCTGTCCATGTACCTGGCCGTCGCGGAAGAGCAGGGCGTCCCGTGGTCGGCGCTCGGCGGCACGGTCCAGAACGACATCCTCAAGGAGTACATCGCCCGCGGGACGCACATCTACCCGCCGTCCCACTCCCTGCGCCTGGTCACGGACCTGATCGCGTTCTGCTCCGAGCACGTGCCGCGGTGGAACCCGATCTCCATCTCCGGCTACCACATCCGCGAGGCGGGTTCGACCGCCGCCCAGGAAATCGCGTTCACCCTCGCGAACGCGCTCTGCTACGTCGACCTGGTGCTGGCCCGAGGCCTCGACATCGACAGCTTTGCCCCCCGGCTGTCCTTCTTCTTCAACGCCCACAACAACTTCCTCGAAGAAGTCGCGAAGTTCCGCGCTGCCCGCCAGCTCTGGGCGGAGCTGGTCCGCGAGCGCTACCAGCCGCGCAACGAACGTTCCTGCTGGCTCCGGTTCCACACTCAGACCGGCGGTTCGACCCTCACCGCCCAGCAGCCTGAGAACAACGTCGCCCGGGTCGCGATCCAGGCGCTGGCGGCGGTCTGCGGCGGCACCCAGTCGCTGCATACCAACGGCGCCGACGAAGCCCTCGGCCTGCCCACCGAAACCTCGGCGCGCGTCGCGCTGCGCAGCCAGCAGATCGTCGCCCACGAGACGGGGGTGGCCGACGTCGCCGACCCGCTCGGCGGTTCCTGGGCAGTCGAAGCGCTGACCGCCAAGCTCGTCGACCAGGCGCGAGGAATGATCGAGCACGTCGAGGAGCTCGGCGGCGCCGCCCAGGCCATAGAAGAGGGCTACCAGCAGAACGAGATCGCCAACGCCGCCTACCGCCATCAACTGGCGGTCGAAGCGAAGGGCACGGTGATCGTCGGCGTCAACGCCTACACCCAGGACGAGTCCGGGGACGCCCAGTTCCTCGCCGTCGATGCCGCCGCCGAAGCGCGACAGGTCGAACGCGTGCGCCGCGTACGCGAAGAGCGGGACACCACGGCCGCCACCGGCGCCCTGGACCGGCTGCAGCAGGCGGCGGGCCGCGAAGGCAACCTGGTGCCGCGAATCCTCGACTGCGTCCGGCAGCGCGCCACCCTGGGCGAAATCTCCGACCGGCTGAGGGCGGTCTGGGGCGAGTACGAGCGGTGAAGTCAGCCTACGAGAGGGCGCTCGAGAAGCTGGAGAGCGAGGGTATCTCCGCGCCCCGGCAGGACGCCCTGGACGGGAACCAGCGCCGGCTCATCGAGGACGAACGAAGCCGCCAACAAGCGAAGCTCGCCGAACTCGAGATCCTCCACCACAAGAACCTGTCCCCCGATCCGGCCAGGCGGCTCCAGGAAGAAGAGAACTACCGCGCCGAGAGGCGACGCCTGTCACAGCGGCTGGAGAGCAACATCGAACGAATCCGCCGCGGCTGAGCGGAACCAAGAGGACGGCGCGCACCGATCGGTTCCCGAGCCGGTCCCGCTCGGCCGCCGTGTCAAGTCGACGCGCCGCGCGGTCGTGCCGAGAGCACCGCGCTTGAGACGACCCGGCCGCGTAGGCGATCCTGTAGGTGGTGGCGGTCGACCGCCTCAACCAATGGCAAGGACACCCGGTTCGAACTCCTGGTCGAACCACGTGGCGGCGACGTTGACCGTCGCCCCTTCTCCGGCTCTAGGGCTAGGAGCTTGCGCCGCAGAAAGTAGTAGGTTGGTTTTTCACGAGGCGGGAGGTTAGTGGATGCCGACACGATTTCGTCGATATCAGCCGGAGCAGAAGCTGCTGTTGCCTCCGGACCTTCGGGAGTGGCTTCCAGAGGAGCACTTGGCGTTTCATGTGAGCGACGTGGTGGACAATCTGGACTTGGCGTGTTTCTACCGTCGGTACGAAGGTGACGGTCGGCGTTGTTCGCCTTACGAGCCTCGGATGATGGTGAAGCTGCTGATCTACGGTTACGCGACGGGAGTGTTTTCGTCTCGGAAGATCGCGAGGAAGCTGGTGGACGACGTGGCGTTCCGGGTACTGGCGTCGGGCAACGATCCGAGCCATCGGACGATCTGCGAGTTTCGTCGTCTTCACTTGCCGGAGTTCAGGTCTCTGTTCGTGCAGGTGATTGAGCTGGCGCGCGGGTTGGGTATGGCGAGTCTGGGGAAGCTGTCGATCGACGGCACGAAGGTCCGGGCGAACGCGAGCAAGCGGAAGGCGATGAGCTACGGTCGTATGCGCAAAGAGTCGCCGCGTCTCGAGGCGGAGATTGCGGAGTTGTTGAAGCAGGCTGAGGAGACGGACGCTCGCGAGGACGCTGAGTACGGGGAGGCCAATCGTGGCGACGAGTTGCCTGAGGAGTTGCGCCGTCGTGAGGATCGCCTGGCGGCGATCCGTGCGGCGATGAAGCGGTTGGAGGCTAAGCAGTGCGAGGCTGACGATGCTCGCGGCCGCAAGCCGGGTGTGACCCGCAATCCGAAAGGAGGTCCACCCTACAAGCGTGGGTACGGGGTGCCGGAGGATAAGGCGCAGAGCAACTTCACGGACCCGGAGAGCGGGATCATGAGGACGAGTACGGAGGGCTTTCAGCAGTGCTACAACGCCGAGATGGCGGTGGACGGTGAGCATCAGTTGATCGTGGCAACGAAGGTGACGTCGAGCGCAAGCGATCAGCACATGATGCTGCCTTTGGTGGACGAGGTGGAAGCTGTGCACGGGGCGCGAGTTGAGAAGGTGCTGGCCGACTCGGGCTTTTGCAATGAGGAAGACCTTCGATCGCTGGAGGATCGGGAGATCGACGGCTACGTGGCGCTAACGCGGGAGGACAAGAAAGCCATCGGGAAGGCGGTCGAGGAGGAAGACTCGACCGCGCTCCCGGCGCGGGCTCGCATGGCGGAAAAGCTGGCCACGGACGAAGGCCGTAAACAGTATGCGCAACGCAAATGGTTGTCGGAGGCACCGATCGGCTGGATCAAGGAGGCGCTCGGTTTCCGCCGCTTCAGCCTCCGGGGCCTCGTCAAGGTCGGGCAGGAGTGGGACCTCGTGAGTCTGGCGATCAACATCAGGCGACTGCAGCCACTCGGAGCGGTCTGAGGGACCCCGAGACGCCACCTCAGGGCACCCCGAACGGCCAAACGCCAATGCCAACAGTTGAGCCAGACCCCCTCATCCAAAAACACCGTTCCAAGACGCCATCGGTCAGCAACAGCCGCCTCGCCAAAGGCCGACTACGCCGTGCTCGGCAACTCCGAGATACTTCCTGCGGCGCACGCTCCTAGGCGCGGCAGGTGGCGGCGATCAGGAGCCACGAGTCGGGGAGGCGCCGTAGTCGCGGCCCTGTCGTCGGCGTGTAGTTGGAGGATTCCCTCCTTGGGGACTACGCGTCCTCGTCCTCGAAGTACCTCGCGACGGCGCCGCGCCCCGCCAGTTCGTTCGCGGCATATCGGGTCGCGGTCGCGGCGTCGGTCCATCTGCCGGCCTGCATGAGCTCGGCGGTGGAGGCGCCGGCTGCGACCAGGGATTGAGCGCTGCCGACCCGGAGAGAGTGCCCGCTCATGCGGCCGGTGGCGCCGGCGGCCCTGGCCCTCCGCTGGATGATTGACCGCACGGCGGACAGGCTCAAGGGGAAATCGCCGCCGACCCTGTTCCGGAGGACGCGGCGGAACAGCGGGCCGGCCGTGATCCCGGAGACTTTCAGCCACGCGGCAATGGCCTCCATCGTCTCGCGGCAAACGTAGAGAAACGCACCTTCGCCTTCCTGGTCGGTCTTGCTCCGGGGAAGGGCAAGGACGCCGCTTCCCTCTTCCGCCAGACGGAGATCGTCCACCTGTACGCCGGCAAGTTCGCTGATCCTCAGGAGTCCGTCGCTGCCGAGTCGCAGCAGCGCGGCGTCCCGTAGGCCCTGGGCGGTGCCCGCTTCCGCCGCAAGCCTGGCGGCAGCGACGGCGTCCTCCCGCCTCAGGCCCTCGACCTGGCCGCGGCCGCGCGCAGCGTGCTTGCGCTTCAGCCTCCTGAGTGTTCGGCGGGTGCGCGGGCCGCGTGGGTCCTTCATGCCCGCTGAGCTGGCGGCGGCGCCGATGGCGGCGGCCTGGATCGCGAGCGACGCCGGGGCCAGACCGCGTTCCGCTTCAGCCGTGAGGAAGGCAGCAACGGCGTCGTCGTCAGCCGCGCGGCCCTTCAGGAACGCGGCGAAGCGATCGACCGCTCGACCGTAAGCCTTGTGAGTGTTTTGTGAGTAGGAGTCCGAGAACGCGGCCTGGAGCGACTTCAACCTAGTTGCCGTGAGTGCTCTTGAGAGCAGTGCCCTCATCGGACTGCTCCAGGCTCTCGATCCGGAAGGCAGTGGAACATTGGACCTTAAGAGGCATATAAGGGGGATTATGCACAGCCAGAGGCAGTTGTCAAGGCCCCGAATGGCGTCGAGAGGGCGTCGTTCGTGCGTTTGTCGAGCGCGAGCGGGTCTGAACGGACTTCCGGGTGCCGTCCGGCGGTTCGGTCGACACGGTGTTTCCGGCAGCCACCGGAGGCAGCTCGCCGTACTCATACAGCGTTTCCGGCCTTCCTCCGGGGATCGCGTTCACGCCTTCGACGCGGCGCGCGAGCGGGACGCTGCCGACCGTGACGACCGACACGGCTTACACGGTCACCTACGCCGCCACGGACAGCGCGGGCGGGTCCGCCTCCGTCAGCTTCGTCGCGACCGTGGAAGCACCGGAACTCGTCGTCATCATCGGACCACCACTCGTCACCTGCGCCGAAGGGCACACGTTCAACCCTGCAACGAGCCAGTGCGAGCCGGATTCCCCGCCGCTCTCTGCGCCGCCCGTTTCCAACTTCCGGGTGCCGTCCGGCGGTGTCGTCGACACGGTGTTCCCTGTCGCAACGGGCGGCACGCCGCCGTACACCTACGGCTTGTCCGGTCAGCCGCCGGGGATTTCGTTCACGTCTTCCACGCGCCGCGCCCATGGAACGCTGCCGACGGTCCTCATCGACACCACATACACGATGACCTACAGGGTCTCGGACAGCGCAGGCGCGACCGACTCCGTGACGTTCACTACGGTGGTCACGGCCTCGGCTTCTCCGCCGCCACCTCCGCCACCACCTCCGCCACCTCCTCCTCCGCCGCCGCCACCGCCGCCTCCTCCGCCGACAACCGGCCCGATCGTGAAGACGGGCGTGAACGTCTCCAGTTCCCGCACCTACCTGCTCAGGCTGTCCGGCAGGGTCGAGGTGTCTGTAGAGTTGACCGAAATGACGACCGACTTCGACTGCACGGTCTCGGGCAATCGGTGCACGAACCGCGGCGGCACGCGGGACGATTCATGGAGCGGTACGTTGGATGCGGGCGACCACAAGATCGTGGTCTATCCGTACGGCGGCGGCTCGGGGGACTACACGCTCACCGTGAATGCTCAGACACCGAGCACCGGCGGCAGCACGGGGACGACGACCCAGGTGACGACCCTGGTCGACGTAAGCAGGACGGGCGTCTCGACCAGCCAGACCCACAGCTTCACGCTCTCTGGGCCCGCCGAAGTGGACGTTGGCCTGACGGGCCTGACGATCGACTTCGACTGCAGGGTAGGCACAAGCCGCTGCACGAACCGCTGGGGCACCCTGGACGATTCATGGAGCGGCAACCTGGCGGAGGGGGATCACAGCGTCGTGGTGTACCCCTACGACGACGGGCCTGGGGACTACTCGCTCACCGTGACGGCGACCGAGACGGTGACCCACGTCGCGACGCCTCTGGGGGGTGGTCCTCCGCGCATTCGATTGTCGTTGTGTGAAGAGGACGACGGGAGGATCGTCGAAGGCACTTGCAGGGAAGTCGTCGTCGGTGGGGGGCCCGGTCAGGGGACTCCGGGGCCTGGGGACGGCGGCGACGGTGGTGATGGCGGCGGGGGCGGCGGGGGCGGTGGCGATGAAGAAACGCCCGAAGACGAACTCACCAACCTCTGTTACACGGATCTGGTCAGGGATTCAACCAAGGTTACGTCTAATCCCCTCGAGAACAACAGGGCACTAGGGAGGAACCACGGCGGTCGCAACACGTCCCGACCGAATCACAACGGAATAGATATCCGCGCCAACAGAGGCGATGATGTGCTTGCCGCCGCAGGCGGACGTGTGACCGAGATCGCTACAGGGCACGGAACGAATGAGTGGAACGAGGAGACCATGACCTTCTCCGGGCTGGCTCCAGCCAATGGCAATTTCGTCAGAATCGTGGATTCCCAAGGGAGAGAGCATGTGTATCTCCACCTGAACACCGTTGGTGTCCGAGTGAATCAAACAGTCGCTCAGGGTGCCGTCATAGGGGCCGCGAACAACTCCGGGAACTCACTTGGCGACCATCTCCACTACACCCTCTGGGCCGACGAAGCCCACAGCCAAGCACTCGACGGTGAAGCGTTGGCCGACAACTGCGGTGACTAGCCAGAACAACACCGAAGGAGACTCGACATGAACCTACACAGATGGGCCTTGATTCTCCTGCTCTCGCTCACGGGCGCTCCGCTCCTGGCCTTGGAGGCCGCGCATCGATGCGTCGTCACGGATGCCGAACGGTACGCATGTCTGAAGGAAGTCGGGAACGGAGAGTATGCAGTCTTCATCCGCTCTGGCCAACAGTCCCGTACCGAACCGCTCCCTGGTCCACCGAAGAAGGGACTCCGCTTGGGTTCCGCACGAGATGTAGTCCTGATTGTCGGAACGTCGAGAGACCGCGGCAGCACGGAACGGTGGGCGAGCCTGATTGGTCTGGATGGCACGATCATGTCGTTTCAAGGCTCGCTGTTCATAGATGTTGCCGCTACTGGAGACTGGCTGGCCGTGCAGGCAGTTGAACCCTTGGTGGTAGAGGATAGTGGGTATGACCTTCCTCCGGGAGAGGTGCACACGACCGCGACGTCGGACGGGCCGCTCGTGGTCTACGGGTGGGACGGGCGGGAAGTACGGCGAGTGCCGGGACTTCGAGACTTTCGGTCCTATCCGGAAGACGTGGCGGACCTCCTCCGATTCAGCAACGATGGCCGCGCATTGTCCATCTTCCGTTCGGCGAGCCGGACGATCGAAGTCTACGGCCTAGAGGACGAGGTGGGCGATGAGACCTTGTCCCTGGATGAACTCACACCGGACTTTGACCCAATCGCACTCGAGTTCATCGATGCGGATCGCATCGCCATGTGGCAACCCGAGATGTTCGGGCGTGATCAACCCGACTGGCTCAGGACTCTGGTTCGAGACTCGTCGGGACAGTTCGTCAGCCGATCCATCGTTCACCATGAGGGAAGGTATGGAGACCTCAGAGGAATCTCCACAGATGGCCGCATGTTGCTCTGGGCGAGCGGTCGCTCCGCGCCGGGCGGATACGACGTAGTCAACTTCTCAGGAGAACTCGTCTGGAGAATGAACCGCCTCGGCTGGTCGGACCTGGCGGAAGCGATGCCTCAGCAGGACCTGCAATGGTGGGAGCCAAAGTTACTGGCGAGCGGTGACATCTTGTTGGTGGACTCGGTCATGGGACGCCACGCTGGTCCCAGAGAGCGGATGGTCGTGTATTTGTCAGAGATCGAGGGGTCGGACAAGCAGGTCGCCCAGGAGGGGCCCGTTGTCTCCAAACAAGCAGTGGTCTTCGACGAAGACCAGCCTCTGGCCAGAGTAAAGTCGATTGGCAGAGTGCCTACCGATGCCATCCTGGATGGAAGCGGACGCTACGCCTTGGTAGACCCGGCCGAAGGACCGAGGCCCATAGAGACCACCGCGGTGAATGCGAAGGTGCGCAACCGTTGAGGTCGGTTTAGGCTCACGAACCAGCGGTCGTGGGAGGCGAGGAGCGGGTGCTTTGGTAGGAGAGGATGGGCAGCAAACGCTAGTAGCGGCCGGTAGAGCCGAAGCCGCGATCGTTGCGGTCACCCTCCTTCGGCTGCCGGCCGAGAGCGTCGTCTTCCCGGAACCTGATCGCTGGAACGGCGGCGACCACCATCTGCGCCAGCCGTTCGCGGCGTTCGATGTCTACGGGCTCGTCGCCCAGGTTGGCCAGCAGCAGCTGAGCCGCCCCGGTAGTCGCTGTCGATCGTACCCGGGGGCGTTCAGGACCGTCAGGCCCTGGCGAAACGCGACTCCGTTACGGGTCCCACTCCTTCACTTCCGCCGCCTCCCCCACCTCCAACGACACCGCTGCCGACAACCGGCCCGATCGTGAAGACGGGCGTGAACGTGTCGAGTTCAAGGACGTATTCGCTGACGCTCTCCCACCGCGTCGAGGTGTCGATAGAGTTGACCGGAATGATGCACGAACCGCTGGGGCGCCCTGGACGATTCATGGAGCGGCGACCTGGCGGAGGGGGATCACAGCGTCGTGGTGTACCCGTATGACCCCGGCCCCGGGGACTACTCGCTGACCGTGACGGCAACCGAGACGGTGACGGGCGTGGGTACGCCTCTGGGGGGTGGTCCTCCACACCTTCGACTGCTCGTGTGTGAAGGCGACGAAGACGGGGGTATCTTCGAAGAAACTTGCGTGGAGATCGTCATTCCCGGTGGGGGGCCGGGTCAGGGAACTCCGGGGCCTGGGGGTGGCGACGACGGTGGTGATGGCGGTGGCGGCGGTACGCCGCAGCCGTCACCGACCCGAGCCCAGAAGGAGAACACGGCCAGGACAGCCGCCACTGCCCGGGCACGGAATCAGACTTGCCGGGAGTTCTTTGCAGAGCACGGAGAAGCGGATATCGTGGGCGCGCTGGCCGGCGTGTCTTTCGATAGCAGTGATAGCGGCAACCTGTGTTCCCACCCTGATGATGCGGCATACAGCCTGCGTGACGGGGACCAGACGATCTACACCTGTCCTCTCTTCTATAGCGGCTCTGATTCCCTGAGAGCCGACACAGTGCTTCACGAGATGGTCCATCTCGCTGGCACGCACCACGAGGACCTTGGCGGCCCAAGCCCCTTCCATCAGGCGGTGATGAACGCATGCCCGTGAACGTCAGGTCGAGAGCACGAGACTGAGCCATCAACTCCGGCAGATAAGGAGAGCACTATAATGTCGAAACGAACCATCAGGGCGCTAGCCAGCACTGCTGCTATCGCTGGCGCCGTGCTTCTGCCATCGAGACCGCTGTCCGCTCAGACGGAGGTGGAAATCATCTCCGCCAGCGAGTACAGCAGCACCCTCAGATTCCGTGATGACGACGGCGTTCTGGTCGAGCGCCTCTCGGTGTCGGGCGCGCGGGTGGGAACTAGCCCGTTTACGCGCGCCAGCTCCTTCGACGAAGACGGCAACGTCGAGAGAGTGGTGACCCGCTACCCGGACGGCAGGAGGGTCACGGAGCACCGTGCCTTTGGCCGGTCCTTGCCCGATGGAGGCGAGAGATTCCCGGTTGCTCGGGGCCGCAACATGAGTCGAGAGGAAATGGACGGCTTCCTCTCTCGCTTGCCTCCGCTGTCCGGAACATCTAGGAAGGCGGAGTTGGACTTGTATCGAGGTCGACCACGCCCTGCCGCCGAGACTTCTCCAGATCCCGGTCATCCCTGGGGGCACCACTGGAAGGAGCGCGACGACGGGTTTGCCCGGACAACCTTCCGGCTGCTTCACCAGGAGATGGAGGTCGAGTCGGTCCGTCTCGGCAAGAAGCGCCCCGATGAGGAGTGGCTGCGAATCACGGACAGTCGCGGGGGACTACGGCACGACCATCTTACGAAGACGGCACGGCTCGAGCAGGTTTGTGACGTTCCGTGGAGTTGCGACACTGTAGTGCTTCCAGCCCTTGCCTCGTACGATGCCGTCGGCCGGATTGTCCACGTGGTCACGAACGACGAGGGCTACCCGACCGAAACTTGGTACGGCGAAACGCTGGTAGCGCGGTATCACTATGCGCATGTGGACGGCGTGCGGCCGCTGCCACCCCACGGAGGCCTCGGCGACTTCTGGGTCGAGCTGATCGATGCCAGAACCGGCAAGCGGCTCCTGGACTCACGGGCACTCCCGACCACCTCAGCCAAGCCTCTCTTCAGCGCTGCGGGAACCACCATCAAGTCGGGTGTGATCGTGTCGGTCGATGACGAGCTTTTTGCCGTCGTCAACCACGACGTCTTCCACGGGCCCTACGCTCTTCTCCCCTTGGGCGAGGGCCCCGTGTGGCGAACGGTCCGAGCGGCCGGAACCGAGGCTACTGAGTTGCGTTCCCTGGTGCACTACAGAGACGATCGCCTCAGGATCGAGTTCCGGTTCGACCACACCGACCTGGTTGTGGAAGCGCCTCGGCGCGGTTCCTCCGCCATCACGATCAGTTGGCCGAAGGACATCACCCTGCCTTTCCGAGCCGGCGAAGACGTCGGCGCACTCAGTGCGCCGCGCCGCCTGGGTCGTCACTCCCCACCGGAAGATGGCCCCATTCCTCCTCCGAGGCCGTAGACCGCCTTCGGGCCACCGACGAGGTTAGCTCAGCTCGGGAAAGGTCGCCCGACCCCAGCAACCGGGGCATCGGGACACGGCGGGTCAACAAGCTCGCGGAGGGCCGGCCGCACGTGGTGGATCACCTGATCAACGGCGATGTCAGCCTGAACGTGAACACGCCCCTCGGCGGCGAGTCGTTCGCGGACGACATGGAGATTCGCACCACGGCTCTCAAGTTCGACATCCCCTGCGTGACCACCATCTCGGTGGCGATGTCAGCCGTCGACGCGATCGAGGCGCTGCGCGGCAGCCGCCTGTTCGTGACCAGTCTGCAGGAGTTGGAAACGCCGAGTCTGGGTGGCTAGGGCTAGGCGCGCGGCCGACGGCGGGCGGTCGCAACGAGGCCAGCTTCGCTTCCACCGGCCGCTAGCATTCGCGGCCAACCAGCGCCAACCGCACCCGCAACCGGCTGCGGCTCTGTTCGACCGACATGGCCACCGGGGCGAGGGCCCCGCGAGACAGACTTCGAGCACTTTGCGTCAAGGTTCAACTGCGCCACGGGTCATGGTGGCCCGCAGGGGTTGGGGTCCCAGGTCACGGTCGACCAACATGTGCCGTCCGGCACCATCGACTCGCGCACCCGCAGGAAGCACCGCCACTGCCGACACTCCGGCAAGCGGTTGAGTCTCGGGACCGATAACGACCTTTGCCGCGGCACTCCGTTCCTTGCCCAGGTCCTCATCGATTCCGGCAAATCGGACGATTACTTGGTCCCTCTCCGCCCCCGAGGTTGCCGAACGAGGGTCTCGCAATCGAAGCGCCCCCTCAAGCAACAACGTCGGCCGCCAACCGCGCAGGTCAGGTTCCGGCACCAACTCGAGAATCTCCGTCCAACCCGTCCGGTCCAATCGCCACACCAACTGGCCGGACGAGTTGACCACGTCGAATCCATGGAGTCCGGCCAGAAGCATCGTGCCGTTTCGAGCGATCCCCCAGAAGTTCGTGTAGCCGTCTCTATGGACAACCGACGTCGAAACGAACTGCCCCGTCTCGTCGCGAGTGAGCACTCTCAACCACTCCACCTGATTTCGCCCGAACATCTCGGGCTGCCACATGACTATCCGGTCGGCGTCAATGAAGGCGAACTCCTTCGGCGCGAACCCTGGCGTCAACTCCTCCAACACCAGGGTCTCGTCGCTCACAACGCCATCCAGGCCGTAGAGGTCGAACGCTCTTCGTTTCGCACGATACACAGCGATCGATCGACCGTCCACACTGAACTCGTACCGGTCGACTTCGTCCTCGGGATACCGCTCGAACACTCGAAGACCCGGCAATTCCCTGACCTCGCGGCCATCCCACCGGTAGATGACGAGCGGAGCCTCGGACGAAGCCCACGGCTCGGTAATCCCACGGTCGAAGTCTTGGGTGTCCGCCGGCGCCAACTTGACGGCCTGCATGGCCAGCCAATCGCCCGTCTCGGCGAGACCTCGGATTCTGGGGCCATCAACCGACAACACAGGTCCGTCCAAGCTGATCAAGCGCGTCCACCAACGACCATCATCGGGCCCGTCGTCAGGCACCGGAACGCCAGGGAAGCCCCCTCGCACAAAGACAACATCGCGAGCCGAACCCAGTTGGAGGGCTCGCGGCCGTCCCGGAAGCACCTCGCTCCGCGATCGCCCGTCAATCTCAAAGTACACCTGGTGGCTTCCTCCACCATCTCCCTCCACGCACGCGTACCGGGCCGGTCCTTCAACCACGCACCGGTCATCGAGCGAGCCCTGACTGTTCGCGGCGACAGCGCCCACCAAGAGACACGTCAAAACTAGAGCCGTTTTCTTTTGAAGCAATTCGGTCACTCCTGCTTTGTTCCTCATCATTCGCATGCTGCGAGTAACGTTTCGGGGTCCAGGGCCTGCTGCCGGCTATTGTCGCGCCAAATGGTGTAGTGCAGGTGATCTCCGCGCGAGTTGCCGCTGTTGTTGGCTGTCCCGATCGGATGGAAGGCCGTGACGAGATCTCCGACTTGAACGCTAACGGTGTGCAAGTGCAGAAAGACATGTTCTCGTCCGGCGTAGTCCACGATCCGCACGAAGTTCCCGTTGCCCGGGTAGGTGGTCGCGAATGTCCCAGTCTCAGGGTCCCAAGTGTTCGTCCCATGGCCGCTTTCGGTTTCCGTTACGCGGCCATGGATCGGCGTCATCACAACATCGCCCCGCGCTGCACGAACGTCTATTCCACTATGGGACGGCCTCGCGGTGTTGCGACCTCCATAGTTCGAACCGAGAGCGCGATCGTTCTCTAGAGGGTTGGAAGTGACCCTCTCCGAATCGACGAGTGAGCTGTCGTAGCAGGCGTGTATCTCGGCATCGGCAGGATCCCCGCCGCCACCACCACCATCACCGCCGTCGCCGCCGTCGCCGCCGTCGCCGTCGTCCCCAGGCCCCGGAGTCCCCTCACCGGGCCCGGTACCGGGCGGCGGGCCCGTGTCGTCGCCCGGATCGTCGCCCGTCACGGTGGTCACATCGGCGTAGATGCCCTGACAGGTGTCTTCGATGGCGTTGCCTTCCTCGTCGGCATCGCAGATGCGGCCGACGAGTGTCGGGCCGCCACCCAGCGGCGTCGCGACGTGGGTCACCGTCTCGGTTGCCGTCACCGTCAGCGAGTAGGCCCCCGGACCCGGGTCGTAGGGGTACACCTCGACGCTGTGATCCCCCTCCGCCAGATCGTCGCTCCAGGAGTCGTCCAGCGTGCCCCAGCGGTTCGTGCATCGACTGCTGCCGACCCTGCAGTCGAAGTCGATCGTGAGATCCGTCAGGGCGACGTCCACTCCGGCGGGCCCAGAGAGCGTGAAGCTGTGGGTCTGGCTGGTCGAGACGCCCGTCCTGCTTACGTCGACCAGGGTCGTCACCTGGGTCGTCGTCCCCGTGCTGCCGCCGGTGCTCGGTGTCTGGGCATTCACGGTGAGCGTGTAGTTCCCCGAGCCGCCGCCGTACGGATACACCACGATCTTGTGGTCGCCAGCATCGAGCGTGTCGCTCCAGGAATCGTCCGCCGTGCCGCCACGGTTCGTGCAGCGGTGGCCGGAGACCGTGCAGTCGAAGTCGGTCGTCATTCCGGTCAACTCTACCGTGACCTCGACGCGGTGGGAGAGCGTCAGCGAATACGTCCTTGAACTCGACACGTTCACGCCCGTCTTCACGATCGGGCCGGTTGTCGGCGGAGGCGGAGGTGGCGGAGGCGGCGGAGGTGGCGGCGGTGGCGGCGGAGAAGCCGAGGCCGTGACCACCGTAGTGAACGTCACGGAGTCGGTCGCGCCTGCGCTGTCCGAGACCCTGTAGGTCATCGTGTATGTGGTGTCGATGAGGACCGTCGGGAGCGTTCCATGGGCGCGGCGCGTGGAAGACGTGAACGAAATCCCCGGCGGCTGACCGGACAAGCCGTAGGTGTACGGCGGCGTGCCGCCCGTTGCGACAGGGAACACCGTGTCGACGACACCGCCGGACGGCACCCGGAAGTTGGAAACGGGCGGCGCAGAGAGCGGCGGGGAATCCGGCTCGCACTGGTTCGTTGCAGGGTTGAACGTGTGCCCTTCGGCGCAGGTGACGAGTGGTGGTCCGATGATGACGACGAGTTCCGGTGCTTCCACGGTCGCGACGAAGCTGACGGAGGCGGACCCGCCCGCGCTGTCCGTGGCGGCGTAGGTGACCGTGTAAGCCGTGTCGGTCGTCACGGTCGGCAGCGTCCCGCTCGCGCGCCGCGTCGAAGGCGTGAACGCGATCCCCGGAGGAAGGCCGGAAACGCTGTATGAATACGGCGGGCTGCCTCCGGTGGCTGCCGGAAACACCGTGTCAACCGAGCCGCCGGACGGCACCCGGAAGTCCGCTCAGACCCGCCCGCGCTCGACAAACGCACGAACGACGCCCTCTCGACGCCATTCGGGGCCTTGACAACTGGCTCTGGCTGTGCATAATCCCCCTTATATGCTCCTTAAGGTCCAATGTTCCACTGCCTTCCGGATCGAGAGCCTGGAGCAGTCCGATGAGGGCACTGCTCTCAAGAGCACTCACGGCAACTAGGTTGAAGTCGCTCCAGGCCGCGTTCTCGGACTCCTACTCACAAAACACTCACAAGGCTTACGGTCGAGCGGTCGATCGCTTCGCCGCGTTCCTGAAGGGCAGCGCGGCTGACGACGACGCCGTTGCGGCCTTCCTCACGGCTGAAGCGGAACGCGGTCTGGCCCCGGCGTCGCTCGCGATCCAGGCCGCCGCCATCGGCGCCGCCGCCAGCTCAGCGGGCATGAAGGACCCACGCGGCCCGCGCACCCGCCGAACACTCAGGAGGCTGAAGCGCAAGCACGCTGCGCGCGGCCGCGGCCAGGTCGAGGGCCTGAGGCGGGAGGACGCCGTCGCTGCCGCCAGGCTTGCGGCGGAAGCGGGCACCGCCCAGGGCCTACGGGACGCCGCGCTGCTCCGACTCGGCAGCGACGGACTCCTGAGGATCAGCGAACTTGCCGGCGTACAGGTGGACGATCTCCGTCAGGGCCGCCGGCGCCACCGGCCGCATGAGCGGGCACTCTCTCCGGGTCGGCAGCGCTCAATCCCTGGTCGCAGCCGGCGCCTCCACCGCCGAGCTCATGCAGGCCGGCAGATGGACCGACGCGGCGACCGCGACCCGATATGCCGCGAACGAACTGGCGGGGCGCGGCGCCGTCGCGAGGTACTTCGAGGACGAGGACGCGTAGTCCCCAAGGAGGGAATCCTCCAACTACACGCCGACGACAGGGCCGCGACTACGGCGCCTCCCCGACTCGTGGCTCCTGATCGCCGCCACCGGCCGCGCCTAGCCGGCGAGATTCGGCGTTCCCAGCTCCTGCAGACTCGTCACCTGCATGCGGCTGCCGCGCAGCGCCTCGATCGCGTCGACTGCCGCCAGCGCCCCCGAGATCGTGGTGATGCAGGGGATGTCGAACTTGAGCGCGGTGGTGCGAATCTCCATGTCGTCCGCGAACGACTCGCCGCCCAGGGGCGTGTTCACGATCAGGCTCACATCGCCGTTGATCAGGTGGTCCACAACGTGCGGCCGGCCCTCCGCGAGCTTGTTGACCCGCCGCGTCTCGATCCCGCGCGCGGCGAGGTAGTCGGCGGTGCCGGCCGTGCACAGCAGCTCGAAGCCGAGATCCCGCATCCGCTCCGCCACCTTGAGCAGCGCCTTCTTGTCCCGGTCGTGGACCGAAAGGAACGCCGCCCCCCCGTCCGGCAGCGCATGGCCGGCGCCCAGCCAGGCCTTGGCGAAGGCGCTGCCGAACGTACGCCCGATGCCCATCACCTCCCCGGTCGACTTCATCTCCGGGCCGAGCACCGGGTCGACGCCGGGGAAGCGGTCGAAGGGAAAGACCGGCGCCTTGACGAAGAACCGGTCGACCTTCGGTTCGGACGTAAGGCCGATCTCGTCGAGGGTCTCGCCGACCATGACCCGGGTCGCGATCTGGACCAGGGGCAGGCCGACCGCCTTGGCGATGAAGGGCACGGTCCGCGAGGCCCGCGGGTTGACTTCCAGCACGTACACCTCGCCGCCGTAGATCGCGAACTGCACGTTCATCAGGCCGACGACGCCCAGCCGTAGCGCCAGCCGCACCGCGATGTCACGCATCCGATCGAGGTCGGGCTCACTCACCCGGTACGGCGGCAGCACCGCCGCCGAGTCGCCCGAGTGGATGCCGGCCTCCTCGATGTGCTGCATGATGCCGCAGATCACCGCGCGCTTGCCGTCCGAAACCAGGTCGACGTCGACCTCGAAAGCGTCCTCGAGGAAGCGGTCGAGCAGCACCGGCCGTCCGGGTGAGATGTCCGCGGCCCGGCGCATGTAGTTGATCAGCGTCGGCTGGTCGTAGCAGATGGACATGGCGCGCCCGCCCAGTACGTAGCTCGGGCGCACGACCACCGGGTAACCGATCTCGTCCGCCACGCTGCAGGCTTCGTCCAGGGACGCGGCGGAGCCGTTCGCCGGCAGCAGGATGTCCTCCTCGGCGAGCAAATCGCCGAAGCGCCGGCGATCCTCGGCCAGGTCGATGGCCTCCGGCGAGGTGCCCAGGATGTTCACTCCCGCGGCCTCCAGACTGTGCGCGAGCTTGAGCGGCGTCTGGCCCCCGAGCTGGACGATCACGCCGAGCGGTTGCTCGCGGCGATAGATCGCCATCACGTGCTCCAGCGTCAACGGTTCGAAGTACAGCCGGTCCGACGTGTCGTAGTCGGTCGAGACGGTCTCCGGGTTGCAGTTGACCATGATGGTCTCGAAACCGGCCCGCCGCAGCGCGAAGGTGGCGTGAACGCAGCAGTAGTCGAACTCGATCCCCTGGCCGATCCGATTCGGCCCCGAACCGAGGATCATCACCTTCTTCCGGTCGGTGGGCAGCGCCTCGTCCTCGACGCCGGTTGTCGAGTACAGGTACGGTGTGATCGCCGAGAACTCCGCGGCGCAGGTGTCGACCCGCTTGAAGACGCGGTCCATCTTCCGCCTGGTGATCTCCTGCGCCACCAGGTTCTCCTCGCTGCCGAGCAGCGTGGCGAGGCGCTGGTCACTCAAACCGCTCAGCCGGGCCCGGCGCATGAGCGGATCCGGCACCGAGTCGAGATCCCAGCAGGCGAGCTCCGCCTCGCACTCCATGACCGATTCGATCTCGCGCAGAAACCACGGGTCGATGCTGGACGCGGCGGCGACCTCTTCCACCGTCCAGCCCTGGCGCAGCGCGGCGAAGATGGCGAACAGCCGCTGCCAGTTCGGGGTGCTGAGCCGCCGGCGCAGACTGACCGGATCGCTGACCAGCTCTTCCTGCCGCGGCCACGCGGCGTCCAGTTCCAGGCCGCTCAGGCCCTTCATCAGCGCCTCGCGGAAGTTGCCGCCGATCGCCATCACTTCGCCCACCGACTTCATCGACGTGCCCAGGGTGCCGTCGGCGCGCTCGAACTTCTCGAACGCCCAGCGCGGGATCTTGACCACCGTGTAGTCCAGGGTCGGCTCGAAGGCGGCGAAGGTCTTGCCGGTGATGTCGTTGGCGATCTCGTCCAGGGTGTACCCGACCGCCAGTTGAGCCGCGATCTTGGCGATTGGAAAGCCGGTCGCCTTGGAGGCCAGAGCCGAACTCCGCGACACCCTCGGGTTCATCTCGATGACCACGCGCCTTCCGGTACCGGGCTCCACCGCGAACTGAATGTTCGAGCCTCCGGTCGCGACGCCCACCTTCCGGATCACCGTGAAGGCATCGTCGCGCATGTCCTGGTACTCGGGGTCCGAGAGCGTCTGCTGCGGCGCCACCGTGATCGAGTCGCCGGTGTGCACGCCCATCGGGTCCACGTTCTCGACCGAGCAAACGACGATCGCGTTGTCCGCCACGTCGCGCATCACCTCCAGCTCGAACTCCTTCCAGCCCAGCACCGACTGCTCGAGCAGGATGCGCGAAGCCCGGCTCGCCTGCAGGGCGCGGGTGATCACGTCGTCGATCTCGTCGCGGTTGAACACCACGCCGCCCCCCTCGCCGCCCAACGTGAAGCTCGGCCGGACGATGACCGGGAAGCCCAGGCGTTCGATGATCTCCCGCGCCTCCTTGAGCGTTGTCGCAGTGCCGCTCTCCGGCACCTCGAGCCCGGCCTCGACCATGGCCCGCTTGAACAGTTGCCGGTCCTCTCCCAGGCGTAGAGCCTCGACGCTGGCGCCGAGCAGTGTCATGCCGGAGTCCTCGAGCACG
Source organism: Candidatus Multivorans sp. (assembly GCA_965216125.1). Lineage (GTDB taxonomy): Bacteria > Acidobacteriota > Thermoanaerobaculia > Multivoradales > Multivoraceae > Multivorans. The sequence continues at coordinate 1,211,439 of OZ244152.1, forward strand.
CCCGACTCGGACAGCGCCAGGGTCAGGTTGATCCCGGTCTGGCCGCCGACCGTCGGCAGCAGGGCATCCGGGCGTTCCCGTTCGATGATCTTCAGGGCGACGTCGGGCACCAGCGGCTCGATGTATGTCGCGTCCGCGAACTCCGGATCGGTCATGATCGTGGCCGGGTTCGAGTTGACCAGGATCACCCGGTAACCCTCCTCGCGGAGCGCCCGGCAGGCCTGGGTGCCGGAGTAGTCGAACTCGCACGCCTGACCTATGACGATCGGCCCGGAGCCGAAGATCAGGATCGATTCGATGTCCGAGCGCCTCGCCATGAGCGCGCGGAGTGTACATGCAAGGCAGCGGTTCGCTCACCGCGGGGAATCTGCGCAAATGTCGCCGGCGAGCTAAACACTTCGGCCTCGAGTACCGTATAGTTCTCATAGAGGCGGCACCGAGTCGCCAGGCATTACGCCCCGACTCCTCTGTCGTCACCCACCGGGTTGCGACTGGACCGCGTCCGCGGCCAGAGGAACTGCAGCCCACCCTCCGGACACCGTCCGGACCTGCCTCAAACTTCAAACTCCGCGTCGGCGGGTCAAACCGACCGGCGCGCGATTCACACAAGGAGGGGTTGCTTTCAAGCAATCCCTCCTTCCAATTCAGCTCTGCTGCTACTCCCAGCGCAGCGCGCGCGCCGGCTCGACCGCCGCTCCCAGCCGCGCCGGCCACCAACACGCGAGCCCCGTCACCAGCAGGCTGAAGCCGGCCACCGCCAGCAGGTCCAGGGCCCGCACGTCGAACGGAACGCTGCTGATGAAGTAGATCTCCGCCACGCCAGGATCGAATCGCACGAGCTCGTAGCGGGTGATGATCACGCTGACCAGGGCGCCGAGCCCGACGCCGAGAGCCGTCCCCACCGCCCCCAGGCTCATCCCGCCGAGCAGGAACACGCGTTGCACCCTTCGCGGGCCGAGACCGAGGGCGGCGAGCACCGCGGTGTCCCTCCCCCGCTCCCGGACCAGGACGACCAGCGCGGACGCGATGTTGAACGTCGACACGAGCACAATCAGGCCCAGAATCAGGAACAGACCCCATTTCTGAAGCCGGAAGGCGGCGAAGATCGCGCGGTTGCTGAGACGCCAATCGGTCACGAGCGCATCGGCGCCCAGGAGTTCCTCGACGTTCTCCTGCACGTCGGACACAGAGGCGCCGGGCGCCGTGGTCACTTCGAGGACCACCCGGCCTCCCCCGACAGCGACGGCCGTGTCCCGGTGGACGACGGCGTAGCTGCGGTCGTACTCGGAGAATCCGGTCTCGAAGGCGCCGGCGATCCAGAGCGTGCGGTACGCGACTCGGGGTCCGGAAGAACCCGAGTCCACGACCGCCGTCAATCGCACCAGGTCGCCCTCCGCTACGCCAAGGGTGCGCTGTAGCTCACCGCCGACGACGATCGCCTCGATCTTCCCGTCTCCCCGGGCGAGTTGGCCCTCGGTCGCGCCGAAGGACGACGCGCCGGGCAGGACACCGCGCGTCCAGACATCGACGCCCGCCGGATTGCCGCGGCTCGCGAGCAAACCCCGGCCAGCCACGGTCACGAAGACCGTCCCGGCGCCCGGCAGGTCCCGCAAACGCTCAGCGATCCGGTCCGCTGCCACCGGGTCCACCTCCGCGTCACCGAGCGGTGAGACGAGCAGCGGGCCCGCCTCGAGCAGCCGGCTCTGAACGCTGTCGCTATAGCCGCTCATGAGCGCCATCGAGATGACCATGGCGGCCACGCCCAGCGCCGTCGACCCGAGAGCCGAGCGCGCCGTACCGCTCAGCAGCCGGCTGCGCGCGCCGAGCAGATAGCGCGCCGCGATCCACCAGACCACACTGTTGGCGCCGCGACCTGCCGGCGACTCGCCCTGCCGGTCCGGGTCAGCCACAGACCTCCAGGAACTCCCCGAACAGCCTGGCTGCGTCGTGCGGTCCCGGCGCCGCCTCCGGGTGGTACTGGACCGAGAAGATCGGTCTCCCGTCCGCCTTGAACGCCTCGACCGTGCCGTCGTTCAGATTGACCGCCGCCACCCTGCAGTCGTCGGGAAGGCTGTCCGCGCTGAGCGCGAAGCCGTGGTTCTGGCTCGTGATCGAGACCCGGCCGGTCTCCTCGTCCCGCACCGGCTGGTTGCCGCCGTGGTGGCCGAACTTGAGCTTGAAAGTCTTGCCGCCCAGAGCCAGACCGAGCAGTTGGTGCCCCAGGCAGATGCCGAACACCGGCACCCTGGCCTCGACCAATTCGCGCACCTCGCGGACGATCTCGCGCAGCGGCGCCGGATCGCCCGGGCCGTTCGACAGCACCACGCCGTCGACGCCCATGGCCAGGCACTCGCGGGCCGGCGTGCGGGCCGGCAGCACCGTGACCCGAGCGCCGTGGCGGACCAGGGAGCGCAGGATGTTCCGCTTGACCCCGAAGTCGTAGACCGCGAGCCGGTACTTCTCCTCGCCTTCCGCCTCCATCTCGTAGGGAACCTCGCAGGTGACCTCGTCGACGAGAGCCCGGCCCTCCATCGTCGGCTGCCGCCGCACCTCCTCGATCAGCTCAGCATCGGGACGGTCGCAACTCGTGATCATGCCGCGCATGGCGCCGAAATCGCGGAGCCGGCGCACCGCGGCCCGGGTATCGATGCCCGCCAGAGTCGGAACGCCGTTCACCTGCAGATAGTCGCCCAGGTCCGTGTCCCCCAGACCGGAGCGGCGGCTGGTGAACTCGCGGGCGACGAAACCCTCGACCCAGACCCGGTGCGACTCCTCGGCGTCGTCGTAGGCGCCGTAGTTGCCGATGTGGGGCTGGGTCATGATCACGATCTGCCCGCGGTACGAGGGATCGGTCAGGATCTCCTGGTAGCCCGTCATCGAGGTGTTGAAGACGATCTCCGCGAACCGACTGCCCTCGACCAGCGTCTCGCCGTGGAAGACGGCGCCGTCCTCGAGAATCAGACGGCCGCTCACGACGCCGGCTCGGAGATCTCGACCAGCACGCCGCCGGCGCTCTTCGGATGAACGAACTGGACGGTTGCGCCCATAGCACCCGGCCCGGGCCGCTCGCGCAGGAGTTCCACCCCATCCCCCCGCAGGCGTCCGTCGTCCGCGTCGATGTCGTCACTCTTGAGGCAGAGATGGTGGATGCCCGGACCGCGGCGCTCCAGGAACCGGGCGACCGGCGAGTCGCTCGACAGCGGCTCCAGCAGTTCGATCCGGCTGCCGCCGCAGGGAATCATCGCGACCCGCACTCCCTCGTGCTCGACCTCCTCGATTCCGGCGACCGACAGGCCCAGGTTCTCGTAGAACGTCCTCGCCTCTTCAATCGACGGTACGGCGATCGCGATGTGGTCCAGAGCGGTGATCATGAACGTGCCCCTCCGTCTCGCCGGAATCCGCGGACGAACTCCGCGACCAGCCGGTCGGCAAGGTCGTACGGGTCCACACTACGCGGTACGGCGTCTCCGGGCGCCCGATTCTGATGCGATTCCGGCGCTCCGTCCAGAGCCCCCGGCGCTTCCGGATCCCCCGCCGCCGCCAAGCCGCCGGCTTCGACCGCATCCATGGCGAGCCGCAGCACGGAGTGCCGGTACAGGTCGAGTACCCGGCGGCGGAACCGGGACGAGCGGCGGGCTGCGATCTCACCGCCGGCCTTCAGCCGATCGAAGCACCCGAAGACCGCCTCGAGCAGTTCCACCGCCCCTTCACCTGATCGCGCGACCGTCGAAAGCACCGGCGCCCGCTCGCCCCCGGCGCCGCGATCCGGCACGACGGCGTCCTCGATCGCGCGGCGTGCGGCGCCGGCGCCCGCGAGGTCGCTCTTGTTGACGACGAAGATGTCCGCGATCTCCATCGTGCCGCTCTTGATCGCCTGGACGCCATCGCCCAGGCCGGGCGCCACAACGAGCACCACCAGGTCGGAGTTGCGGCGGATCGCCGTCTGGGCCTGCCCCGCGCCCACCGTCTCCACGAGAATCCACGGGAAGCCCGCTGCGTCGAGCAGGTCGACGGCGGCGGCGGCGGCCCGCGCCAGGCCGCCGGAACCGCCGCGCGAGGCCATCGATCGGATGAACACGCCCTCATCGGTCTCGAGGTCGGACATGCGAACCCGGTCGCCGAGCACCGCGCCGCCGGTCAGCGGGCTGGTCGGATCGAATGCCAGTACCGCCACCGGTTCGCCTCGCCTTCGGAGCTCCCGGGCCAGGGCGGCGGTCAGCGTGCTCTTGCCGACGCCGGGCGGGCCCGTCAAACCGACGGTCACAGCATTGCCCGCACGCCGGAACGCGAGCCTCGCCCAGTCGACCTCGGCCCCGCTCTCGATCGCGGTCAGTGCCCGCGCGAGACGCCGGGTCTGACGCCAGGGCTGCGGTCTGTCCAGCCAAGCCTCTCCTGCGCCGTCCGCGTTCACCATCCCGGTCACCATCCAGAGTGTCCGATGTCGACCGCTCCGTAGTAGTGCCAGAGAATCTCGCGGTAGCTCAACCCCCGCTGGGCCATGAGGTAGGCGCCGACCTGGCACATGCCGACGCCGTGTCCACGTCCCGCGCCCTCGAACCGCCAACCGGCGACATCGCCGGCGCCGGTTTCGGCGGTCATCCGCACCACGTTCTCCGGTACGTCGAGGAGCCAGCGGATGGCCAGCCCCCGAACCTCGACCGAGCGTCGCTCGCCGATCAGGTCGAGCCGCGCGACGCGGCCCGAGACGCCCCGCTCAAGCACCCTCAGCGAAACCAACCCCAGGCCGGGAAAGCGCTTCTCGACCGCCTCCCGCAGGGAGTCGTGAGGCCGCCACACCGACCAGGGCACAGCTTTGGGTTGGCCTGCCACAGCAGGCGTCTCGTGGACCACGAGGACCGCACGGCCGCCGACGAGATGGGCCCGAACCCGGTCCCCGGGCGCCATCGCGAGCGCCCCGACCGGGACGCCCAGGTCCACAGGCGTTGCCCCGGGCGACGCTTCGGCGGTCAACAGCTCGGCCTCGGGCGCCAGGGGCGCCAATCGCCGCACGCCATCCCTGCGCAGGTGCAGCCAGCGGCCCTCGATCCGCCCCAGATTCCCGTCCACGACCTTGAGCGCGCCCCTGGACCGGGCCCGGTTCAGGTGCTCACTCCACCCGGGTTCCCGCGCTCCGGCCAGGCCAAGCGCCTTCAGCAGGTGCTGTTCCGGCGCTCCCCCGGCTTCCCCGACCAGCGGCACGACTCCGCCTTCGACGCACGCGGCAGCGGTCGGACCGTCTCCTGCCAGAGCCGGGAAGACACTGCCCACAAGTTCCGTGCTGCCGCCGCAACTCGCCGTGAACAGGGCCTCGACCGGCTCGCCGGACCGGACCAGGATCTCTCCCCGCGTTGCCGCCACCGCCGCGTCCGAGCGTGGATGCTCCACCTCCAGTCCGCCATAGACCTGGCACAGGGGCGTCGCGCAGATGTCGTAGCCCTCGTCGTCGAACTCGCCGCGATGCCGCACCGCGTAGGTGCGCGCGGCGACCGCCTGCGCCTTGGTCGCTTCGAGCTCGGGGTAGAGGTCCGGGCCCAGTTCGACCGGCACGACGGCGCGCACGTAGTCCTCGAGCGGAGCGGCGTTGACGACGTTCAGGCGCGCGCGGTCGTTCACGAACAGTTCGAGGGCGCCCCGGTAGCGGCGGCCAAGAATGCGGACGACGTTCCCGACCGACTCAAGCCGGAGCCGCCTGCCCGCGATCCAACCGATGCCCTCGACGACGAAGCCGGGATCCTCCATCAGCGCACCCTCAACCGCGATCCAACTGTCGTCGAACCCCTCGACCCGGAGCCGGCCGCGCGCCTTCTCGACCTGCTCCCGGTCCGCGTAGCGCCCGACCCGAACCCGGTACAGCCCGGTGGCGGCGTCGAGAACCGAGTCCGCTTCCTGATCGAGCAGTCCCGCGAGTCGGGTGGCAAGCTCCGCCGCCTGCCACCGATCCCGCAGAGCCGCTACCTGGAGCCGATGAACGCCGGGACTCGCCTTCCCCGGCGCCGGCCGTACGCCGAAGCTTCCATCAACCTCGACCCGTTGGCCGTCCTCGGCCACCAACCAGGAGAGTGTTTCGCAGCAGGGAACTTCGAGGCGGTCCAGGTCCGTGGCGAGTCCTACCCGGATTTCCGCCGGCAGCACGATCGGCCCGGGAGCCCGATTCGGGTTGGGGGCCGGCGCCGGCCGAGCCGCGGCCACGAGCAGGCAGGCCAGCGCGGCGACGCCGAAGCCCGCAGCCCACGGCGTCACTTCTTCTCGAGTCGGTCGCTTCATCGCGTACTTCCATACGTTATTGGAAATAGGCGAAAACGGCGCCCTCTTGCACCCAGTCGTCTAGCGGTGCTGGTGGGCCTGGAGTTCGTGCCGGTAGTCGCCGACGGCGTCGATGGGGATCGGCTTCGCCATCTGGTGGAGACGGCTGACCAGGCTTGCCGGAACACGGCCGGCGAGCGTCTGACCCGCGGGAATGTCCTCGCCGTCGCCCTCGGACGTCAGGTAGTAATTGCTCGTGAACAGGGTCGGCCGCCTGGCCATGTAGCGCCGGTTGATCAGCAGGTAGAGAGTGTCCGAGACGAAGGGCGTCGGCCGCCTCGCGCCGAGCTCGTCGACCACCACGACATCCGCCTCCTGCAGCGGTCGCAGCAGATCGGCCTGACTCAGATCGGCGCCCTGCTGGAACGTGGCCTGAATGTCCGCGACCAGGCTCGTGAAGTCGACGAAACGGCCCTGGACCCCGTACTGCTCGGCGAGTTCGATCAGCACAGCCACCGCGAGGTGCGTCTTGCCCCGCCCGCTCGGGCCCACGAACACCAGGCCGGTCTCGCGCAGGGAGCCGTCGAGTTCGAGGAAGTCCTCGATGTACAGCTCGCAACTACGGCGTGCAGCCCGTAGTTGGTCGTTCGCGTCGCCGGCGAGGCGGAAGTTGCTGAGCCGGCAGCCCTGGTACTTCGGCGGAATCCCGAGGTCGTCGAGCCGGCGGCTACGAACCCGCGCCTGGTAGCAACTGCAGCGCCGGGCACGGTTCGTCACCACGTCGACGATCCAGCCACGCCCCTGGCAGAACTCGCAACCGGCCTCGTTCAATCCTCTTCCTCGACCTTGACCAGGGCGCCGCTGCGCACCCAGACCAGTGCGTGGCGCCGCCGTACTCCGCGGCGCCGGTCCGACACGTCCCGCTCCACGATCTCGAACAGGCGGTTCCGCTCCGCCTCCAGCCGCGCCAGCCGCTCCTGGAGGGCCAGAATGACCTCGACGCCAGCGAGGTTGACGCCCATGTCGCGGGTCAGCGTCAGGATCGACTCCAACCGGTTGAGGGCGTCCTCGTCGTAGAGCCGCGTGTTGCCGTCGCTTCGTTGCGGCTCGAGAAGTCCCTCTCGCTCGTAGAGGCGAAGGGTCTGCGGATGAATGTCGTAGCGCTCCGCCACCTTGCTGATCATCACGTAGCGACCGCCCCCCACCCGCCCGCGGCGGGACGGGGGGCGGCGCTGCCGCGAGGACGGGGACTGAACCACGACGGCTAGTTTGCCTTCTCGTCCCCGGAAGAGGAATCGTCCACGTCGACGAAGTCGGCGTCGATCACGTCGTCTTCGTCCCCGGAAGCCTGGCCTTCCGGGCCGGCGCCGGCGCCCGGTGCATCCTCCGGCGGCGCCTGGGCGCTCGTCTGCTCGTAGATGACCTGGGCCAGCTTGTGCGAGGCCTGGGTCAGGCTGGCCGAGGCGCTCGCCATCGCGGCCGCGTCCTCCGCCTCCATGCTCTTCTTCGCTTCCTCGATCGCCGATTCGATCTCGGCCACATCGCTGCCTTCCAGCTTGTCCTTGTGCTCGGCAAGGTTCTTCTCGGTGCCATAGACCAGGGAGTCGAGCTGGTTCCGGGCGTCGATGACCTCCCGGCGCTTCTTGTCCTCGTCGCTGTGCGCCTGGGCGTCAGCGACCATGCGCTCGATCTCGTCCTTGTCGATGCCGCCGGAACCGCTGATCGTGATCTTCTGTTCCTTGCTCGTGCCCCTGTCCTTGGCCGAGACGTTGACGATGCCGTTCGCGTCGATGTCGAAGGTGACCTCGATCTGCGGCAGGCCCCGGGGCGCCGGCGGAATGCCCACCAGGTGGAAGCGCCCGAGGGTCCGGTTGTGACCCGCCATTTCGCGCTCGCCCTGCAGCACATGGACCTCCACCGAGGTCTGGTTGTCGCCGGCGGTCGAGAAGGTCTCGCTCTTGCGCGTGGGAATCGTCGTGTTGCGGTCGATCAGCTTGGTGAAGACGCCGCCCAGCGTCTCGATCCCGAGCGAGAGCGGCGTGACGTCCAGCAGCAGGACATCGGTGACGTCCCCCGCCAGCACGCCGCCCTGAACCGCGGCGCCGATGGCCACGACCTCGTCCGGATTCACGCCACGATGCGGCTCGCGGCCGAAGAACTCCTTGACCGCGCTTTGCACCGCGGGCATCCGGGTCTGGCCGCCGACCATGACGACTTCCTCGATGTCGCTGGTCGAGAGACCGGCATCCTTGAGCGCGTGGCGGCAGGGCTCGAGGGTACTCTTGACCAGGTCCTCCGTGAGCTGCTCCAGCTTGCTCCGGGACAGCTTGCAGTTCAGGTGCTTGGGACCCGCGGCGTCGGCGGTGACGAAGGGCAGGTTGATCTCGGTCTCCTGCACGCCGGAAAGTTCGATTTTCGCCTTCTCGCCGGCCTCCTTGAGGCGCTGCAAGGCCATCGGGTCCTGACCCAGGTCGATGCCCTGGTCCTTCTTGAACTCCGCCAGCAGCCAGTCGATGATCCGCTGATCGATGTTGTCGCCACCCAGGTGCGTGTCGCCGTTGGTCGACTTCACCTCGACGACCCCCTCACCGACCTCGAGGATGGAGATATCGAACGTGCCGCCGCCGAAGTCGTACACGGCGATCGTGCGGTCCCCCTCCTTGTCCAGGCCGTAGGCAAGCGCCGCCGCGGTGGGCTCGTTGACCAGCCGCTCCACGGTGAGACCGGCGATCTGGCCGGAATCGCGCGTCGCCTGACGCTGGGCGTCGTTGAAGTACGCCGGCACCGTGATCACCGCCCGGTCGACCGGGCCGCCCAGGTAATCCTCCGCCGCCTGCTTCAGTTTCTGCAGCACCATGGCGGAGATCTGCGGCGGGGTGTAGCTCTTGCCCGCGGCCTCGATCTGGACGTCGTCGCCCGAACTCGTGACCTTGTAGGGAACCATCTTCTGTTCTTCCGAAACCTCGCCCAGGCGCCGTCCCATGAAGCGCTTGATCGAGAAGATCGTGTTTTGCGGATTGGTCACCGCCTGTCGCTTGGCAACCTGACCGACCAGGCGCTCACCCTTGTCCGTGAACGCGACGATCGACGGTGTCGTCCGACTTCCCTCCGAGTTCGGAACCACCTTCGGGTCCGAACCCTCCATCACGGCGACGACGCTGTTCGTCGTCCCCAGGTCAATTCCAATGATCTTGCTCAAGTGCTCGTCTCCTGAATCGTCCGCGCCACCTGCGCGAACGGGGCCGTTTCGTTTTCTTGGGCGCCACGAAGCCTGCGGGCGCGATGAAGACCCTAAGACCTAAGCGCGTCGATGTCAAGTCCTGGCGCGCCACAATTTGATATAAATCGGCTCAACATTTCAGTCGCACCTCCTCGGCCGCGCCACGCGAAGGATCACCGGTCCGGCGCCCCGGATGACGGCCGGAAGGCCGGCGCACCCCAGTCTCTTCTACGTCGTCAGTTCCGGCTCTTCTCGACGTAGCGCATGCGGAGCTGAGCGAGGAGGCGCTCGACCACCGCGCTCTCCTCCGCGGTGACGTTCCCTCGCGTTTTGTCCTGCAGCACCGCCAGCAGATCGATCTGCAGGCGCGCCCGGGGAAGATCCTGCGCGCTCTGGCCATCCGGAAGCTGCGCGTCGCCCAGCAGGAAGGCAATCGGCTCGGCGAGCATCGCGACCAGGTCCATGAAGCCGGGCGCCGGGCGCCCGGCGCTGTCCGGCGCCGCTTGATACGCGTCGACCAGCGGCTCGGGGGCCGCGCTCCTGCCGCCCGGATGCGGCGGCGGCGGCGACGGCGGCGGCGACGCGGGCTCTGCTGCCGCCTTCTGCTGCTCGAGAAACCGGTACTCTTCGCGCAGTTCGCCGTCGTCCGTGAACATCCTCTTGTCGGTGACCTTCACAATCCGACCTCCCCGCCAAAGAATGAACGATCGTAACAGAGCAGACGGCGCCGCGGACCCCTCGTCGTTGGCCCCGATCGCGGCACTGATCGACCGGCTTCGCGTCGACTGCCCCTGGGACCGGGAACTATCGCTCTCCGACCTGCGCGCGTACCTGATCGAGGAGGCGCACGAACTGGCCGCCGCGATCGACGAGCGCGACACCGCGGCGATCAACGAAGAGCTGGGCGATCTGCTGTTCGAGGCGGTCTACGTCGCCCGGCTCGCCAGCGCCGAGCTGTCGGACGTTCCCGTCGGCGACGCCATCCGAACGGTGATCGAGAAGATGGTTGCCCGTCACCCGCACGTCTTCGGCAACGAGGAGGAGCGGGGTCAGGCCGGGTCCGCGGCCGAGGTCGCGGCGCTCTGGGAGCAACGCAAGCAGCGTCGTGCCGGGCGTTCCGCGCTGGACGGCGTACCGGCCTCGCTGCCGGCTCTGGTCGGCGCCTACCGCCTCGGACAGAAGGCGGCCGGCATCGGCTTCGACTGGGATGCGCCCGCGGCCGTGCGCGCCAAGGTGGCCGAAGAGCTGGCGGAACTCGACCGGGAGACCGCAAGGGACACGCCGCCAGACGGGCCGCAAGCGGCGACGAAGATCGAGGAAGAGCTGGGCGACGTCCTGTTCGCGGTCGCCAACCTCGCCCGCCACCTCAAGGTGGATCCGGAGCGTGCCCTGGCGGCAGCGAACCGGAAGTTCCGCCGCCGCTTCGCGGTCGTGGAAGCGGAACTCGAAACGGGAGACGACGGCGAAACCGACGACAGCCGGATGGAGCGGATGGAACGGCTGTGGGAGCGCGCGAAGCGGCGTGAGGAGTAGCCGCGGTTACTGGGTCAGAGGACCCGCGGCTACTATCAGGTCGATCGCGCCCTCGAGCACCGGATCCGATCCGTCTTCCGGCGCCGCGAAGAAGAGAGCGCCGAGACGGCGGTCTGGCTCAACGCGGATCCTGCGGTTGAGCCGCTCGCCGTCCGGATCGGTGTAGAAGGCCGAGGTCAACTCCAGCACGCCACCCTCGTTCGGCAGTTCGATCTGCTCCACTTCTCCCGCGTAACCGAAGGTCGGTTCGCCGTACAGGTCGGCGCCTTTCGCCTTCTGCAGCACGGCGGTCAGGACTTCGGCGGCGCCCTGGGAACTCCGGTCGACCAGCACCGCAATGTCGCCCGCGAACAAGCTGCCAGCGCCGTCGAAGCTCCGGAGTTCGCGGTCCTCGCGGTCGAGAAGGCCGCCCAGGTCGCCCTGCGCGAACCGGCCTGCCACCGCGTAGGCATCCGCCACCGACCCTCCGGCCACGCCGCGCAGATCGATCAGCAGCGAGGCGCCCTCGTACCCTGCCAGCGCGGCGTCGACCTGGGCTGGCGTGTCGGCGCCGAAGCTCGGGATCGTGAGCACCCCGACGCCGCGAACCTCCTCGAACTCCACCGGCAGAAGGTCGTACTCCGCAAGGACAAAGCTCTGCTCGATGCTCTCGCCGCGCCGCACCAGCTCGAGCCGCAACTCCGAACCGACCGGCGCCGCGAGCTGCCGGCGCAGCTCCCACAGCGGCATCTCACGAGACGAGCGGCCATTGATGCCGGCCACGATGTCGGCCAGTTGGAACCCCGCCAGGTCCGCCGGACTGCCGCGATCCACCGCCGCGACGTAGGCCGTCCCGCGCTCCTTCAGCACCAGAAGGCCGCTGTGACGGCGCCCGATCTCCCGCGCGGCGCGATACGACTCCACCGCGCTCGCCGGCACATAGACCGAGAACGAATCCAGGGCGTCGGTCACCCCGTCCAGCGCACCCGCCATCAGGCCGTGACCGTCGACCTCCTCGACGTACGAGCCGCGGATCAGCCGCAGGACCTCCTCCCACAGCGTGATGTATTTGTAGATCGAGTCGGTGCCGGGCTCGTCGTCGGCGGCGCCCAGCCACGCGCCGCTGGCGAGGCCCAGGACCAACAGCAGCGAGATGCCGGCGAACAGCAGCCTGCCGCCGCCGATCCCCCGGCGGTCCACCGTCGGACGCTCCTGCTCGCGTCCCTGCCTGAGTGCGATCACCGGTCCGTCAGGACAGCGACGCGACCGCCTCGTCCTCGTCCTTCATGATGTCGAGCACCGTGACCAACTGGGTGATCTGCAGCACGCCGAGCACCCGCTTCGGCAGAGAGAACAGACCCAGCTTGCCGCCGCGGTTGGTGACCGTGGTGTAGGCGGCAATCAGTTCACCGACGCCGGATGAGTCGATCGTTCGCACCCGGCCCATGTTGAGCAGAATGTTCGTGGCGCCCGCGCCGACCGCTTCGTGAACAGCCTCCCTCAGTGCAACGTCTCCCTCGCCAATGGTGATCTTGCCCTGGATATCGAGAATCGTCGCTTCACCTACCTGGCGCTTGTCAATCTTCATTCCGCTCCTCCCTGGTCTCCTTCGGCGCCGACGGACGAACCGCCGAACTTCTTGTGCAGCCGGACCTTCGTGCCGCCCCCGGCGCCAAAGTCGTACTCGATCTTATCCATGAACTTCCTCATGTAGAAGATTCCCCGGCCTTCCGTCTTCAGCAGGTTGTCCGGCGCCAGTGGATCCTCCACCGCAGCCGGGTCGAACCCGCCGCCCTCGTCCTCCACCGTGATCTCGACTCCGTCCTCGCTCACCTCCAACACGACCTCGACCTTCTTCTCGGGGTCCAGCGCGTTGCCGTGCTTCATCGCGTTGGTCAGAGCCTCCCGCAGCGCGATGCCCATCCAGTAGCTGCTCTCTTCGTCGACCTCCAACGGTTCGAGCGTTTCGTCCAGAACCGCCTGCACCAGTTCGATGTTCTCGTACCGGCTGCCTACGCTGAGCCGGATGGTTTGCCGGACAGGTGCAGACACGGTCGTGAGTCCCGTTCAGCTCCGGGCTCGCGTCGCGCCACGCTGATGCTGGTACTTGCTCCCCGCGCCCGGTTCGCCGTAGGCGGTCTCCGGTTCCGACTCCATCGCGATGAAGATCAACTGGGCGATCCGGCGGCCGGCATCGAGCACGAACGGCACCGGTCCCAGGTTCTGCAACTCGAGCGTGATGTTGCCTTCGAAGCCGGGGTCGCACCAACCGGCCAGCGAGTGGTTGATCCACAGCCGGCCCAGGGTCGACTTGAGCTTCAGGTCGCAGGCGACCGACCGCGGGATGCGCACGAACTCGAGAGTCGTGGCAAGCAAGACCTCGTTCGGAAACAGCTTCACCTTGTCGCCCCTGAACTCCTCGGGGTCGCGGGTCGGACAGATCCAGTGGTCGCCCACCCGGACATCGTAGCTCGCCGCGTTCACCTGCGCAGGCTCGAACGGCGTCACGCCGCCGCCCTCGCCCCAGGCGCGAATCCAGTGGTCCGGCTTGATCATCCTTGCGCCGCCCGAATGCGTGTCACCGTTTCCCGCACCGCCTCAATGGAAGAACACGGGGCCGTGGTCGTCTCCCCGATGGATCGTTTCGACGAACCGGATCGCACCTTCGGCCAGGGACATGACCAGGGTCGAAGTGCGGTAGCCGGTGCCTTCGAAGCGGACGCCGCGGAGCAGGTCGCCGCCCGTGACGCCGGTGCAGCAGAACAGGATGTCGTTGCCGGGCGCCAATTCCTCGGTGGTGTAGATCCGGTCCCGGTCCTCGATCCCGACCTCCTCGAGCCGGCGCTCCTGGTCCTCGGAGAGGGCGGACAGCCGTCCCTGGATCTCACCGCCCAGGCAGCGCATGGCCGCCGCCGTGATCACCCCTTCGGGCGCGCCGCCGGTGCCGATCACCGCGTGGACGCCAGTGCCGCGGACGGCGGCAGCGATCGCCGTCGAGAGGTCGCCGTCGCCGATCAGCTTGATCCGGGCGCCGGCGCCGCGGATGTCCTCGATCAGACCGCGGTGGCGGTCCCGCTCGAGCACCACGACGGTCAAGGCGCTGACCGCGCAGTTGAAGGCGCCGGCGATGGCCTTCAGGTTGTCCTTCACCGGCGCATCCAGGTCGACGGTGCCGCGGGCGGTGGGGCCGACCACGATCTTGTCCATGTAGATGTCGGGGGCGTGGAGCAGGCCCCCACGCTCGGACGCGGCGAGAACGGCCATCGCTTCCGCGGCGCCGGTGGCGCAGAGGTTCGTTCCCTCCAGCGGATCGACGGCGAAGTCCACCGGCAGGTCGCCGGGAGCGCCCCGGCCGACCCGCTCTCCGACGTAGAGCATCGGCGCCTTGTCCCGCTCGCCCTCGCCGATCACGACCCGGCCGTCGATCGCCATCGTCGCCAGCGCCTCGCGCATCGCCTCCACCGAAACGTGGTCCGAGTGGTGACGTTCGCCGTAGCCCATGGTCCTCGCCGCGGCGACCGCGGCCGCCTCGGTGACGCCGACGAAGTCGTGTTCGCGCAGGCCGCCGGCCATCAGTTCCCTCCCGACGCCACCGCCGCCAGCTCGGGGCGCGCGGCGGCCTCCCGCGCCTGATCGCGGCTCATCGGCGGGTTGAAGGCGGGGATACCGGTCACCGCGGCGCCGATCACCAGGCCGTGGATGTCGTGAGTGCCTTCGTAGGTGTAGACCGACTCGATGTTCAGCATGTGGCGGACCACCGGATACTCGTCGGAGATGCCGTTGGCGCCCAGAATCTCGCGCGCCAGCTTCGCGCATTCGCGCGCCACCCAGACGTTGTTCCGCTTACACATCGAGACGTGCTGCGGTTCCATCGTCCCGGCCGTCTTCAGCCCCGCCAACTGGTAGGCGAGAAACTGGCCCTTCGTGATCTCGGTGATCATCCAGGCCAGCTTCTCCTGGACCAGTTGGTGGCTGGCGATCGGCTGGCCGGCGAACTGCACCCGCTGGCGGGCGTACTCGAGCGCGGTGTAGTAGCACTCCATCGCGGAACCCAGGCCGCCCCAGCAGATGCCGTAGCGGGCCTGGTTCAGGGTCTGCAGCGCGCTGCCGACGCCGCGCGTGCCCGCCAGGATGTTGTCGGCCGGAATCCGGCAGTTCTGGAACGAGAGTTCGCCGGTGACCGACGCCCGCAGCGAGAACTTGCCGTGCTGCTCGGCGCTCACGAAGCCCTCGGTACCCTTCTCGACCAGGAAGCCCCTGATCCCTTCGTCCGTGCGCGCCCACACGACCGCGACATCGGCGACGCTGCCGTTCGTGATCCACTGCTTGGCGCCGTTGAGCACCCAGCAGTCCCCGTCGCGGCGCGCGCGGGTGCGCATCGCGGACGGGTTGGAGCCGAAGTCCGGCTCGGTGAGGCCGAAGCAGCCGATCATCCGCCCGCTCGCGAGCCCCGGGATGAAGCGGTCCTTCTGCTCCTTCGAGCCGAAGGTCAGGATCGGGTACATGACCAGCGAACTCTGCACCGAGACCATGCTGCGGATACCCGAGTCGCCACGCTCGAGTTCCTGCATCACGAGCCCGTACGCGACATCGCCCAGGCCGGGGAGACCGTAGTCCGTGAAATTCGCCCCGAACAGGTTCAGATCGCCGATCTCGGGCGCGAGCTCCATCGGAGCGCGCGCCTCGCGATGGCACTGCTCGATGATCGGCTTCACCCGCTCGTCGACGAACTGACGGACGGTATCTCTGATCAGTCGTTCCTCGCCGCTGAGCAGCGAGTCGAACTGCATGAAGTCAACGCCGGGAAATCGCTCCAAGGCACCCTCCTGAATGGTCTGCGGCAGCGCCGAACCCTAGCAGTCCGAAACACTGAGTAGCATCACCCATCGACGGACCGACCGCCCCACCCCCAAGTCTCCCATGAACCTGCTTCGATTCTTCCTGCCACTTCTCGCCGGCGGCGCCTGCGCCTGGTGGATCGACCGGTCGACCGCGGCGGGTGGACTGCTGCCGCCGGGTTTCGCGGCCGCCACGCCCGGCGGTCTTCGACGCCGCGTCGCCGCCATGGCGCTCATCGGCCTGGTGCTGTGGGTCGGCGTGTTCGCGGTAGTCGGCCAGATCGGCTTGCCGTCGCCCGTCGACGAGATCGACTTCGAGAAGCTGTCGCCCCTGAACCTGTTCCAGATGCACGCGGTGCTGGTCGCAACAATGGCCGTCTGGTTGATGCTCGGCTACTGGCGCTGCGGGCACGACGCCGGCACGGTGATCCGAAGCCAGCTCGGACTGCGCCTCAGACCCGGCCAGAGCGTGCCGGCCGAGGTCGGACTCGGGATCGGAGTGGGCGTCATCCTGTGGGCCGGCGTGCTGGCCGTGGTCCTGGTTTCAGCGCTCGCCGTCGGCCTCGCAGGCGGCTTCGAGAACCTGCCCAGCGAGGCGCCGAAGATGGTGCTCTGGATGGGCAGCCTGCCGATCCTCCTGCGGGTCATGCTCAGCCTCTCCGCCGGCGTCGTCGAGGAGATCTTCTTTCGCGGTTTCCTGATGCCCCGGGCCGGCTTCGGGCTGTCGAACGTGCTGTTCGTGCTCGCGCACCTCAGCTATGAGCAGCCCTTTCTGCTCCTGGGCGTCGCCTTGCTCTCCGTCGCGTTCAGCCTGCTCGTGCGCTGGCGAGGGAACATCTGGCCGGCCATTGCCGCGCACGCCCTCTTCGACGCGATCCAACTGCTAATCATCGTGCCTTCAGCAGCCGACACGCTATAGCCCGAAGCGTCCGGCCACTTCGCGCTGTCATCGTGCCGTCCGCCGCCGGCGCGGCATAGGCAACGCCACGCCCTGGACTCTGCCGTCCTCGATCAGGAGTCGGGGCGACTACTCCGCGGCTGGCAGCGGTCGCAGCGCGGTCTGACCAGCACCTTGGGGCTGCCCGCCGCCGTCCTCGATAGCGTAGATCGCGACTCGATGACTGCCGGCCGGCAGCCACCGCTCGTGGACCAGCGCGGAGAACCGGCTGGCCCCGCGGTGAGTAAAGGTCTCGGTCGTAGCCCGCACGATGCCGTCCACAGCGACCGCCAGCTTCGTTCCGTCGACGACACCGGGTTCGATCCGACCGCCGATCAGACTCGGCACGAAGCCGCTCTCGGGTCTCACATCCTCGTAGGAATGCCGCGCGGTGAGGATGGCGCGAACAACCTGGGAACTCTCGCCGTCAGGAAGCTCGCGGATGAAGTCGGCGGCCGGGCGGCCCAGGAGATCCGGCCTCGGCCCGGCTGCGAAGACACCATCGAACGGGTCCCCGGCAACGAGCGGCGGCGACCCGGCCTCGGCGCCGAACAACCGGTGGAGGCGATCAAGTGTGCTCTGACGCCGAACGGGATCCGTCTCGAAGCTCAGCGTCGGCGGCGTGGGCGGCGCATAGCAGCACACGGTGAGCTCCCGTGCCGACGTGTCGCTGAGGAGAGTGCCGTCGACTTCCCACGGCGGCTCGGCAGCCAGTGTCGCGCCAATCGTGGGAACGATGTCGATGGTCTGCACAACGTGCTTGACGACTCTTCCCTCCCGCTGCCCGGGACGCTTGACGAACAGCGGCACCTCCATGAGTTCCTCGAAGTCCGCTTCCGTGACTGCCCGGCGCAGTGCTCCGGCGCGGAAGCCATGATCCGACGTGACGACGATCAGGGTGCGATCGTAGAGGCCGATGCGCCGAAGGCGGTCGACGATCCGGCCCAATACGCGATCGGCGTAGCCCACCTGGAGGAGAAACCGCTGGAGGCCCTGGACGTAGAGCCACTCGTCCTCGGGCACTTCCGGATCGTCCATGCCGTGAGGAATGACCGGCGCACCGATGGGGACGTATTCCCGGCCGGATGGAAGGTACCTCCACGGCACGTGGGGAAGATTCAGGTGCAGGTAGTACAGCGCCGGCGTGCGGTTCGTGTGGCGTTCCATGCGAGAAAGGAAGCTCTCGACGACTCGCGGGACATCCTGGTGGAGCCCGCGGCCGCCCGTGTCTTCGGCTCTTTCTCCCGATCGGCCCCGGTCACGAAATCCAGTCCAGGTCTGGTCCACTTCGGGCAGACCGGTCCGGAGCGTCGGCGGCAGCAACAGGTGGCCGTAGACGACGCCGAGGTCGTCGGCCGCGGCGGCAAGACGTTCCCAGGGGCTGGCCAGCGGCGGTCCGGTGCAAACGGCCGGTGGACAAAGGAGGCTGAACGCTTCGTACGCCACAATCCCGTAACCGCCCTGGCCCAACCACGAGAACAGGTTCGCCGGGTAGTCGCGGTAGTGCGCGTTCGCATCGGGCCGAGGCAAGTTGCCCGTCAGCAGCGTGGGTATCGCCCTCTCGGTCTGGGTCGCCGTTGTAAGGGCTCGCGGGTACCAGTCGGCGCTTGCCGCCAGGGCGGCGAAGGAGGGGTAGCGGCGATCATCGATCGATCCGTCCGGCCGTTGAATCGAACTCGTCGGCAGCTCGTCAAAGACCACGAAGACAATTGGAATCTCCGACTCGATTGACGGCGCACCGGCGACCTGGGCGTTGGCTTCGGTAGCGGGTCCGGTCAGGAGCAGATCGTGAACGCTTGGCCGGAAGAGAAAGACAAGCGGCGCGATGACCGCTGCGGCTGCGGTTACGGTGACAAGGCTCGCGAACGCGCGGTAGCGGTGCAGGCAGAACACGATGCCGGCGCCGCCGGCGGCTGCCAGAATCAGAGCCACCACCGCTGGCAGCCGGTGAAGCAGTTGGAGAAGGAACGCGCCCGCCAGCAGCGCCCGAATACCGGCCGTCCACAGACGCACTACGCGGCGCCGATGCACGGCGGCGAAGGCAAGTGGCGCCGCCAGGAGAGCCGGGAGTCCGATGGCGAGGCCAAGTGCCAAGGCGGCGAGCGGAACCCCGGTCAGGCGGTGAGCCACCAGGAAGCCCGGTTCTCTTCCGATCAGATCGAGGACGGGCTGCGCTACGGCAAAGGCCCAAAGACCGAACACGTGCGCGATCGGGATCCAGCCGCCCAGGCCGTGGGTCGGCTCCCGTGGAGAGACCCTCCTTGAGGATCGCGTGGCGCATCGATCAAGCGCCATCTTAGTGGGCAGCCCGGTTCTTCCCTCTCCTGCGACCCTCGGCGCAAGCGGGTGTGTCGGTCATGCCGACCGACTCAGACCAGCAGGCCGGCGATGGTCGCCGTCTGCAGGCAGGCCAGGGTGCCGGCGATCATCGCGCGCAGGCCGAGGCTCGCCAGTTCGCTCTTGCGTTCCGGGGCGATGCCGCCGATGCCGCCAATCTGGATCGCGATCGACGAGAAGTTGGCGAAGCCGCACAGCGCGTAGGTCGCGATGACCTGAGAGCGTTCCGACAACTGGCTCTCGGCGGAGATGTCCTGGAACCGCGAATAGGCGACGAACTCGTTGACCGCGGTCTTCAGTCCCAGGAGGGTTCCCACCGCATCCGCCTCGGACCAGGGCACGCCCATCACCCAGGCCAGGGGCCGGAACAGAAAGCCGAGGATCATCTCCAGGTTCAGTCCGGGGATTCCGATCCAGCCTCCGACCGGGCCCAGGAAACCGTTGAGCATCGCGACAATGGCAACGAAGGCGAGCAGCATGGCGCCGACGTTGAGTGCCAGCTTCAGGCCGTCGCCGGCGCCCTGCGCGGCCGCGTCGATCATGTTGACCCACGGCGTCTTGACCTTGAAATCGGACTCGGGCGCGACCCGCTCGGTCTCGGTTTCCGGGATCATCAACTTGGCCATGACCAGGGCGGCAGGCGCCGACATCACACTGGCCGCGATCAGGTGCCCTGCCGGGATGCCCAGGCCGACGTATGCCGCAAGGACGCCGCCGGCGACGGTGGCGAAGCCGGCCGTCATCACCGCCATCAGCTCGGAGCGGGTCATCTTCTGGATGTACGAGCGGATGATGAGCGGCGCTTCGGTCTGGCCGACGAAGATGTTCGCCGAAGCGGACAGCGATTCCGGGCCCGAGGTGCCCATGAGCTTCGTCATCACGACGGCGAAGACCTTGACCACCCGTTGAATGACACCCAGGTGGTACAGCACCGCGACGACGGCCGAGAAGAAGATGATCGTCGGCAGCACCTTGAACGCGAACAGGTGCTCCTCGAAGGTCTCTCCAAAGACGAACAGCGAACCGAAGTCCGCGTAACCGAGGAACTCGGTCGCGACATCGTTTGCGCCGCGGAAGAACGCCCGACCCCAGGGCGTTTTCAGAATCAGCAGCGCGAAGACGAACTGAATCGCCGTGCCCATCAGGACCGTGCGCCAGCGGACCCGCCAGCGGTCGGTGGACAGCGCCCAAGCGATACCCGGGATGACCACAAGCCCGATCAGACCGGTCATCTATCGACCGCCGGATGGAGCTAAGGGCCGCTCGCCTTGAGGAAGCGGAAGTAGTCGCTGTCGGTCGAGAGCACCAACCAGGTGTCGGTGTCGATCGTCTCCTCGAAGGCCGCCATCGTGCGCAGGAACTCGTAGAAGTCCCGCGACTGCGCCGACTGGTTGTAGGCCGAGGCGTAGATGTCGGTCGCCGAGGCGTCGGCGCGGCCCCGGATTTCAGTCGCCGTGCGGTAGGCCTCGGACTGGATCCGCTTCAAGTCGCGCTCCATGTTGCCGAGAATCTCCGACGCCTGGCCCTGGCCCTGGGAACGGAACCGGTCGGCAATCCGCTGCCGTTCGGAGATCATCCGGTTGAACACGTCGGGCTCGACCTGCTTGCCGTAGTTGATGCGCCGGAACTGGACGTCCAGCACCTCGATACCCAGGTCCGCGGTACGCGCCTGGGCCGCGGCCAGGATGTCCCGGCGAATCTTGTCGCGGCCGATCAGGATCTCTTCCAGGCCGCTGCCGGTGTCGAGATTCGAATCGTCGGCCGCCGCTTCGCGGTTCGAACTGCGGATCACCTCGATCAGGTCGTGGTTGGCGATCGCGCTGCGCGTCTCGCCGTCGAGGATGTCGTCGAGCCGCGACTGGGCGCCGCGCTCGTCGCGCAACCGCTGGAAGAACAGCAACGGGTCGGAAATCCGCCAGCGGGCGTAGGTGTCTACGAAGATGAACACCTTGTCGCGGGTCGGCAGCTCCTCCGCGGAACCCTGCCACTCCAGGAAGCGCCGGTCGAAGTACTGAGCCTTCTGGATGAAGGGCAGCTTGAACTTGAGCCCCGGCGTCTCAATTGCGTCGCCCTTGGGAGCACCGAACTGGGTGATGATCGCCTGACGGTCCTCGCGCACCACGAACAGGGTGTTGGCCGCCACCAGAAGCAGCACCAGGACCAACAGAGCCACGACGATCTTCACGGCGATCCCTCCCCGGCCTGCTGGGCCGCCGCCTGCCGCGTCCTGGCCGCGCTGACACCCTCGAAGCTCATGATCGGCGTCAGACCCTCAACGTCCTCATCAACGATGATCTTCCGGCCCACCCGCGGCAACACAGTCTGCATCGTCTCGATGAACAGCCGCTTGCGGGTCACCTCCGGCGCTTTCCGGTACTCCTCGTACAGGGCGACAAAGCGGGTCGCGTCGCCCTCGGCGCGGTTGACCCGATCAAGCGCGTAGCCCTCGGCCTGCTGGATCGCCTGCCGCGCCTGGCCTTCGGCGCGCGGAATGATGCGGTTGTACTCCGCCTCGGCTTCGTTGATCAGCCGCTCGAGTTCCTGCTCCGCCTGGTTGACCGCGTTGAACGACGGCTTGACCGGTTCGGGCGGGTTGTTGCTCTGGAGCACCACCTGGTCGACCCGAAGCCCGGTCTCGTACTGCTCGCAGAGCTCCTGAAGTTCGACCTTGACCGTGCCTTCGATCTCGGCCCGGCCGACGGTCAGAACTTCGCTCACGGTGCGGTCGCCGACCACCTTGCGCATCACCGCTTCGCTCATGTCGCGGAACGTGCCGCCCATGTTGCGGACCCGGAACAGGTACTGGTACGGGTCGACGATCCGGTACTGCACGACCCACTCGACCACCGCGGCGTTCAGGTCGCCGGTGAGCATGTTCGCCTCGTCGGCGTTGTCCACGAAGGAGCTGCGCACCGCCACGGTCTCGGAGCGGAAACCGAACTCCTCCTTCAACTGGCGCTTGACAGGCACCTTGGTCAAGTTGTCGAGCAGCGGAATCTTGAAATGGAGCCCCGACTCGGTCTGGTGGAGGTAGCGGCCGAGCCGCAGGATCACGCCCACTTCTTCGGGCTGCACCGTGTAAACGCTGGACAGGAGGAGCAACCCCACCACCACGACCAGCGCGACGATCTTGAGTCCCCCCAGCCGCTCACGGAGAACCTTCCCCAGGTTCTCGAGGTCGAGCGGGCTGTCGCCGCCGGGGAAGTTGTCCGCCATCGGGAGCAGGGTATGCCATCGCACTCCCAATGACAACCGGTAGAGCGCCGAAATGTCCGACCGCGACAGAGAATCAGGCGCCCGCGTCCCGCCTCCCCGCAGCGCGTCCAGGCGGTAGTCTCGCCGCCATGCCGCCCCGCTTCGACGACGACGCGAGGACGCTCCGGCTATCCGTGGCGGACCTGCTCGACCATCGCTCCGCCAGGCACCTCGGCTTCGCCAATCGGGGCGGGTTCGAGCGGCTCTGGGTCGGACAGGCAATCCACAGCCGCTATCAGGAGCAGGCGATGGACCGCGAGCCGAGCTACCGGCGGGAAGTCGAGCTCTCGCTCGAGTTCAACCACCGCGGCTGGCAGGTGACCCTGACCGGCCGCGCCGACGGCATCTACCGGGACCAAGACGGATCGCTGGCGATCGAGGAGATCAAGTCGGTACGGCCGAACACCGAGCCCTCGCCGGGACTGCTCGCGACCTACCGGCGGCAGGCGGCGATCTACGGCTGGATCCTCCACCGGTCGGGCGCCGCCGCGCTGCCGGTGCGCGCCGAACTCGTCCTGATCGAGATCGGCACCGCCGAGATCGAGCGGCTTGAGGTCGAGCTCGACTGGGAGGAGCTCGAGACCGGCATCCGGCTGAGCCTCAACGCCCTTGTCCACGACTACCAGGCGGCCCGCGCACATCGGCAGCGGCGCGAGTTGGCCGCCGAACGGCTCGAGTTCCCCTTCCACCAGCCCCGGCCGGGCCAGCAGGAGATCGTCGACCGTGCAGGACTCGCCGTCGAGCAGCGGGAGCACCTGCTGGTCCAGGCGCCGACCGGTCTCGGCAAGACCGCCGCCGTCCTGTTCCCGGTCCTGCGCGAGGCGCTCGCCCGCGACCTGCGCGTGTTCGTCCTCACCGCCAAGAACACGCAAGCCGCGATGGCCAACCGGGTCATCGACCTGCTCAACCGGGAGGGCGCCTTCCACTCCCTGCACCTGCGGGCCAAGGCGCGGATGTGCGCGAACGACGAGATCATCTGCCACGAGGACTACTGCCAGTACGCCCGCGACTACTACGCCAAGCTGCAGCGCAGCCAGCTCATCCCGAGGCTGCTCCAAGAGCACAGCCTGCTCGAGCCGGACGCGATCTACGCCGCCTCGAAGAGCACCCGTGTCTGCCCGTTCGAGATCAGCCTGGAACTCGGGCGCCAGGTCCAGGTGGTGGTCGGCGACTACAACTACGCCCTCGACCCCTTCGTCAAGCTGACGGAGTTCCAGGGCGACGCGGACCTCTCCGGCACGGTCCTGATCGTCGATGAGATTCACAACCTCATCGATCGCGGCCGCGGCTATTACAGCCCGGAACTGACCGCGAAGGGGTGCCGGGACGCCTCGGCGAGCCTGCGACGGGTGGGCCGCGGCGCCGAGGGCGGCCCCACCAATCGCCTGCGCGAACTCTGCGAAGCGCTCGAAGAGCTGATTCGGACCGGCGTCGACGGGCAGCTCGATCGCCCGGACCGCAGCGCGGTCGCCGAGGGCGCGCCACCCGAAGACGAACTCTGGCGCCTGCGGCCCGCCTTCGACCGCGGCTTCGTGGACTACCTGGAGTTCCGCCGCGACACCCGCTCGTTCGCTGCCAACGACGCGTTCGTTGAGCTCTACTTCAAGCTGCTCCGGTTCCTCAACACGCTCCAGCTCGCCTCCTCACCCAAGCACGCCGAGTCCTTCAGTTTCCTCTTCCGGCGCGCCGACGGTGAACCGAGCTTCAGCCTCCTCTGCAAGGACGCCAGCGCCTTCCTGGGGGCGACGATCAACCGCTGCCGCTCCTGCGTCGGCTTGTCTGCGACCCTGCAGCCGTTCGAGTTCTACCGCGACCTGCTCGGCTTCGACGAGGCGCGGACCTCGACCCTCGAGGTGCCGAGCGCCTTCCCCGCCGAGAACCGCCGCATCGTCGTCGACACCTCGGTGGCCACGACCTACCGCACCCGCGAGGAGAACTACGGCCCGATCGCCGAGCGGCTGGCCGAGTTCGCCCGCTCGGTGCCCGGCAACTCGATGGCCATCTTCCCCAGCTACCGCTTCCTCGCCGAGATCGAGGAACGGCTGCCCGACTGCGGCCGCAACGTGCTGGTGCAGCAGCAGACGACCAGCGAAGCACGGCGCCAGGAGGTGCTCGACGCCCTGACCAGTCCCCTTGCCGGCGACACGCTGCTGCTCGCGGTGGCGGGCGGCGTGTTCTCCGAGGGCGTCGACTACCCGGGCGACGCGCTGCTCGCGGTGGCCGTCGTCGGCCCCTGCCTGCCCGCGGTGACCATGGAACAGAAGCTCCTTCAGGCCTACTACGACGAGCGCTTCGAGCGCGGCTTCGAGTACGCCTTCGTGGTGCCCGGGATGACCCGCGTGGTCCAGGCCGCCGGCCGGCTGATCCGCTCCGCGGACGACCGGGGCGTGATCGCGCTCCTCGACCGCCGCTTCCTGCAGCAGCCCTACCGGAAGCACTTGCCGGCCGAGTGGTGGCCCGAATCCGCCGAGGAGAAGAGCTCCGACCTCGCCGGTCACCCGGCGACCACCGCGGCGGCCTTCTTCGGTGAAGAGCCATGACCGCCCTGCTCCGGCGAATCGAACGCTTCGTCGCCAGCGGCGAGGGCAGCTTCGAGGAACTCGCCCCGGCGGCAGCCCGCTTCGGATTCGAGCGGGTCGAGCCCTACCGCCGCCTGTGCGAGCGGCGCGGGATCGCCCCCGACGCCCTCGACGACTGGCGCGCGACGCCGCCGGTCCCCACCTCGGCCTTCAAGTCGCTCCGCCTCGCCGCCGCCGAACCCCGGGAGGTCTTCCGCAGCAGCGGCACCACCCGCGGAGCGGAGCGACGGAGCGTCCACTACCACCCGTATCCCGATCTCTACCGGACCGTGATCGACGCCTCCTTCGCCGCCGCCTGCCTGTCCATGGGGTCCGGGCGGATGCCGATCCTCTCGCTCATCCCCGACCGCGCCGCCGTGCCCGATTCGAGCCTCTCCTTCATGGCGGACCACGTGTTCGAGCGCCACGCCGCGCCCCGTAGCGCCTGGGCCGTCTACCCGGACGGGATCGACGTCGAGCAGGCTCGCCGCTGGCTGCAGGGCCGCGCCGAGGGCGAGCCGGTGCTGATCCTCGCCACCGCCCTGGCGCTCGTCCTCCTGCTCGACCACCTGGAAGGCCAGACCGGACACGCGATCCGGCTGCCGGCCGGAAGCCGCGTGTTCGAGACCGGCGGCTTCAAAGGCCAGCGCCTCGAGACGACGCCGGAGGCAGTCCGGCGGCGCGCCCGCTCCCTGCTCGGCCTGGAAGAGACGGCAATCGTCCGCGAGTACGGCATGACGGAACTGACCAGTCAGGCCTACTCCCGTCCCGGCGGCGAGCGCCTGCGCACTCCCCCGTGGATGCCGTTTCGCGTGCTCGACCCGGAGACCCTCGAGGAGGTGGACGACGGGCGCACCGGGCTGCTGTCCTTCTTCGACCTCGCGAACGTCGGCTCCGTCTGCCACGTGCTGACCGAGGACCTCGGCGTCGCCGAAGATGGCGCCTTCCGCCTGCTCGGCCGCGCCACCGGCGCCGAACTCCGCGGTTGTTCGCTGACCGCGGAGGAGTTGGGCGCGGCGTGAACCCTCTCCACGCCACAGCCCGGCGCCTCACCGCCTCCGCGCCGGCCCTTCGCGCCATCCCCAACGACGACCTCTTCGCCGCCTGGAACGAGACCCTCGCCGCCTTCCTCGATCCCACGAGCCCCGAACGCCGCCAGCTCGACCCCGACCTGCTGCAAGCCACCGGCCTCTCCGCCGCCGGCCTCGACCGCGGCCTCCGGACCATCGGCGCCGGCATGGCAGGCGAGCCCGCCGCCGCGGCCCTTCGCCGCGCAGCGAAGCAGCAACAGGACGGCTTCAGCCTCATCGTGCTGCCGGCAAACCCGCCGGGCCTGATGCTCCAGTCCCTGCTGCCGGCCTTGGCCGCGCGCGCCCCCGTCCTGTTCAAGTCGTCACGGGCCGAACCCTTCTTCGCGCCGGTCTTCCTCGACGCCTTGGGCGCCCGGCTCCCCATCCTGCACGATGCCTACGCCGCGGCCACCTGGACCGGCGGCGACGCCTCGATCGAAGGCCACCTGTACGCTGGCGCCCGCCTCGTCGCAGCCTACGGAAACGAGTCGACGATCGCCTCCATCACGGCCGCCGGCCCCCGCAGGCTCGTCACCTTCGGCCCCAAACTCAGTCTCGGCTGGGTCGGCGCCAAGGCCGACCTGGATCGAGCGGCCCGCGGCATGGCCCTCGATATCGCGCTGTTCGACCAGCGCTGCTGCCTCTCGGTCGAGGCCGTGCTCGTCGAGCCGGAAGCAGTCCCAGCGTTCGCCCGCATCCTCGCCGACGCCCTCGCGGAACTCGCCACCGAGCTCCCGCCCGGCCGCAGCGACCCTGCCGAACGCGCCGGCGTCCGCCTCGCCCGCGAGGACGCCGACCTCCGCGGCCTCACCTGGTCCGGCTACGCGCTCGATACCGGCACCGTGATCGTCGAGAACGACACGCGGATCAGCCCCTCACCCGGACTCCGCACCGTCCGCATCCACTCCGTCTCCGAGCTCCCACCGCTCGATGACTGGCACAGCCGGCTTCAGGGCATCGCCATCTTCGGCCACATGCCCGCCACCGTCCGCCGCACTCTCGAGCAAGCCGGCGTTTCCCGCTTCGCCCCCGCCGGCCAGCTCCAGGCCACCGATGCCGCCTGGCGCAACGGCGGCATCGACCTCGCCGCCGAGTTCGCGGACGACTCCTGAGCACAGCGACCGTTTGACCAAAACCCAGGCGCGCGTGTACGAACGAGAGTGCTAGTATGTCCTTACCATGCAAAAGCGCTTGACCCGAACCGGCAACAGCCACGCGATCGTGTTGGACAAGGGAATTCTCGAGGTCACCGGGATCGACAGCGACACGATTCTGGAAGTCTCGACGGACGGCGATGTCATCCTGATCTGTCCGATCCGCAATGACGATCGCGTGTCGAAGCTCAAGCGCGGTCTGGATCACATTCACGAGCGCTACGCCGGCGCCTTCAAGCGCCTGGCGCAGTAGGTGCAGCCGGTATTCCTCACGCTCGACGAAGTCCTGGCGATCCAGGCAGAGCAGATCGAGCGCCACGGCGGAACAGAAGGCCTGCGCGACAGCGGCCTCCTGGAATCCGCCCTCGCAATGCCCGCGGCGACGTACGGCGGTGAGTTCCTCCATTCGACCCTCTTCGAGATGGCCGCCGCCTACCTCTTCCACCTATGCAACAACCATCCGTTCCTGGACGGAAACAAGCGCACCGCGCTCGCCACGTGTCTCGTCTTCCTGTGGCTCAACGATCTCGAGGTGGTGGCAGATCCAGACGAAATCGCGGAACTGGTCCTCGGTGTCGCCGACGGCAGCCTGGGCAAGGCGCAGGTGGCGGTCTATCTGGAGGACCGCGCGGGCCCGGCCTGACTAAGGCGCCGGCGGCAACCCCGACACCGTCTCCACCACCACGCCGTCCTTGACCCGGAACGACCTGGGCAACGTGCGGTACAGCGGATTCAGGAACGTCGGCGGCGCTTCGCGAATCTCGAAGGCAGGGCCGTAGGACCAGAAGAACGTCCGGTTCTCGTCCGGGGTCGCCGAGCTGAGCACCCACATCCCGCTGCCCGCGAAGCGGTGCTGGTTGAGGCCGTCGACCGCCTTGCCGAGGTCCTCGTCGAGGTCGGCAATGACCAGCCAGTGCTCGCCCTCCTCGAGTTCCGGCACGATGGTCGACAGACACAGGAGGCTGTCCCCTTCGCCGCTGCAGATCTCGTGGATCGTGCGGTCCGGCTTCAGCCGCGTCGCGAGGTTGTCGAGCGGCAGATCGGGCGCCGCGCGGGCGAACGCCAGCAGACCCACGGTCAGCGTGCCGACCACGGCGAGCCGGATCCACGGCATGCCCAACACCGCGCGCCGGCCCAGGAAGGCCAGCGCCAGCGCCGGCACCATGAGCGCCAGGTCCTGCCAGAAGGCCTCCGCCGGCGTGCGTTCGACCAGGTTGCCGAAGCAGCCGCAGCCGGCCTCCTCGGGGGCGGCGATGCCGCGCAGATCACGGTAGTAGGCGCGTCCCGTGAGAAACAGGAAGAAGGCGACCAGAAGCGCCGAGGGACCGAGTACCCACATCCGGCGCAGGCCGAGGATCAGGGCGCTGCCCAGCCCGACTTCGAGGGCCAGCGCGATCACGGTCACCACTGCTGCCGGCAGCAGGAAATCCAGACCCTCGATCTCGACCTGGCTCACGAACGCCTGCGGGTCGAGCGCCTTGACTGCCGCGCCGAACACCAGCACCGCGCCCAGGAAGGCGCCGCCGGCCCATCCGACCACGCTCAGCGCGAACTCGGAGCGATCGCCCGGCGCCGCCGCGCGCGTCTTCCTGCGGGCCTTACCCAGCATGCTTCGCTGTCATCCGTGTGTGGTCCATCGCGTTGCTATCCTGACCCCGCCTCCGCAAGCGGCCCCGACCGTCGCCCCGCACGCGCGCCGCGGCCACGCTACTGGAACCCGCCGGCGCAACGCCGCATTCCAGCCGCGCAGACTACTAGATGACGCCTCCATGATTTCCATCTCCAACCTCGGCAAGAGCTTCGGCGAACAGACCCTGTTCGCCGGCGCGACCGTGCGTTTCACCTCAGGGCAACGCTACGGCCTCGTGGGCTCGAACGGCTCGGGCAAGTCGACGCTCCTGCGCATGTTGTCAGGCGACGAGCCGCCCAGCGAAGGCTCGATCTCGGTGCCGAAGCGCTGCCGGCTGGGGGTGTTGAAGCAGGACCACTTCGAGTACGAACAGGATTCGATCCTGGACGTCGTGATGATGGGCAATGCCGAGCTCTGGCAGGCGATGGTCGAGAAGGACCGGCTGCTGGAGCAGGCCGACGACCGCTTCGACGGTGACCGCTACGCCGCGCTGGAGGAGGTCGTCATCCGCTGGGACGGCTACTCGCTGGAGTCCCGGGCGGCCGAGATCCTGGAGGGGCTGGGGATCGAGACGGAGGTCCATAGGCAACCGCTGTCGATCCTCTCCGGCGGCTTCAAGCTCCGCGTGCTGCTGGCGCAGACCCTGGCCGCGTACCCCGACGCACTGCTGCTCGACGAGCCGACGAACCACCTGGACATCCTCTCGATCCGCTGGCTCGAGAAGTTCCTGTCCGAGTTCAAGAGCGTCGTCATCGTCGTCTCCCATGACCACCGGTTTCTCGACAACGTCTGCACCCAGATTCTCGACATCGACTACGAAGCCCTCACCGCCTACCCGGGCTCGTACTCCAACTTCGAGCACAAGAAGGTCGAGGAACGGGCGCGCAGAGAGGCCGAGATCGGGCAGCGGCAGCAAGAGATCGACCACCACCAGAAGTTCGTCGACCGCTTCCGCTACAAGGCGAGCAAGGCGCGGCAGGCCCAGAGCCGGGTGAAACTGATCAACCGGATCTCGATCGAGCAACTGCCCCAGAGTTCGCGCCGCTACCCTCTCTTCCGCTTCCAGTCGCGCCGACCATCCGGCAAGCGGGTGCTGACGTTCGAAGGCATCTCCAAGAGCTACGGCGACAACGAGGTCCTCGAAGACGTGACCCTGGAGATCGGCCGCGGCGAGCGGATCGCCGTGATCGGGCCGAACGGCATCGGCAAGTCGACGCTGCTCAAGATCGCGATCGGCGACGTCGGCGCCGACCGCGGCGAGATCGACTGGGGGTACGAGACCCACCCCGGCTACTTCGCCCAGGACCACCGGCAACAGTTGCTCGACTCCCAGGGCGCCGAGAAGAAGACGGTCCAGAGCTGGCTTTGGGACTGCTGCCCCGGCGAGCCGATCGGCTTCGTCCGCGGCCAGCTTGCCCAGGTCCTGTTCTCCAAGGACGAGGCGGCCAAGCGAATCGGCAGCCTCTCAGGCGGCGAAGCGGCGCGCCTCCTGTTCTGCCGCCACGTCGTCCTCAAACCCAACGTCCTGGTCCTCGACGAGCCCACCAACCACCTCGACCTGGAGGCCATCCAGGCGCTGATCGACGGCCTCCTGGGCTACCCCGGCACCCTGCTCCTCGTCTCCCACGACCGCTGGTTCGTGAGCCAGCTCGCCACCCGGATCATCGAGATCTCGGCCGATGGCGTCAACGACTTCGTCGGCAGCTACGATGAGTACCTCAGCCGCCTGGGCGACGACCATCTCGACCGCACCGCTGCGCTCCTGCGGGCGAAGAGGGAGAAGAAGGAGCGCAAGGCCGCGGCGCGGGCTGTGTAGGCGACAGGTTGCCGCGAATGCACTGGTGAACGAGCATCCGGTCGAACGGGTCACGATGCGCGTCCACCCGCGGCAGGACGTGGGTGTCCAGCAGGTACGTCACGCGCCGGCCAGGAATTCCTCTTTGGTCATCTCGAAGTCATCCGTGAACTCGATCGTGACCTCCCCGTCGAGGAAGCCGAGTTCGAGCTTGCCGGCAGGCACCGGCTCATACGGAACGATCATGGCGACCGGCGTCTTCGACCTCCCGTACAGGACGCCGATGCGCTCTCCCCGGCGCACGTCGGCCAGGACCTTGGAGAACCCGGCCTTCAACTCGGCTACCGGAAGCGCTTTCACTACGTGACTCTGGCAGCCAACATGTCAAGTTGCCAAGTTGGAGCCGTTGCACCTACGGAGGCACCGTGCCCGGGCACTCTCCGAAGGGGCCGCGACGCTGGTGCAGGCGAGAGTCTCGCTTCTTACGGGCATGCATCCCGAGTCAGATTCTCCCTTCGCAGAGCTCCGTTACGCCGATACGTCGCCTGGGGGACAAACCGGCCCCAAACCCAGCCTTCTGCGCCGAGGATACCGCCGCCACATCCGGCTCCAGCCAGTCGTTCTCCTCGAGAATCCGCCGCGCCTCCGGGAATCGCTCCGCCGACCAGAACTCGAACACGCCATCGAGAACAGGGCGAGAAACCGAGTCCAGCCGTCCCACGAGGGCAAGAACCTCCTGCAACTGCTCGCCAATCGACCGAATCCGCTCTCGTACCGGGACGATCACGCGATACTCAACTTCGCCTTCCTCGCGAGTCCAGGTCGCGCCGGCTGCGGGAGAATCTTTCGGCCCATCCGCCTCGGACTCCGCCAGAATGCCGCACTGACGCTCAGTTTCCTCCACCAAGCCTGCGAGCGAGTCCACCACGTGCCTGCCGACATCCGCCTCCAGCGAACGCAGAGACGGTTCGTCCGGTCCGCGGTACAGCAAGTTCAGCTTCTCGAAACAGCCGCCATCGAGCGAGGCGGTGTGCGACCGTATCCCCACCGGGATGCCGCAGTAGAGGTCGAAGATCCGCCTGCCGGTCTCCGCGGCCAGGGGCCGCTCATTCGCCAGGAGCGCCACCGCAGCCTCCAGGCCGTTGGAAGGTGGGCACGGCCCAGGCCGGCATGTGTTACGAGGCCCAGGCTCCGCCGGTGGTTCCGCGGTCAGCGCCAGGGCCACTCGTCGCACCCCGGGCGCGAGTGTCCGGCCCTCGAGCGGATAACCGGACTCGCCGAGTTCATAGTGCGCTATGCCCATACCGAACAGATTCCAGGGCGCCTCGACCCCGACGACTTCCGTGGGAAGACCCCGAGCCTCGCGCTCCTTCACCCACTTCGCCCAGGCGGCGGCGCGCGTCCCTTCCGCACCCCACTCCTCCTGCAAGAAAGCGAGGCCCGAAAGAAGTACGTCAAGCACTTCATCAGAGCCGATCGTTCCCGAACGCTGCCTTCGGTCGTACTCTTCCTCAAGAAGCCGAGGGAGGGCCGCCTGGACCCGCCTCATCTGGCTCGCGAACACAAGCGCCAAGCGCCTGGCCTCGGAGTCCGCCACGGTTTCCGGCAACTTCGCCAACAAACCGCCGCCATCTTCCCTGCTGCGCAGACGTTCCATCGTTGGAACGGAGGCGACGATGTCGCCTCCGAACACGTTGGGGAGCGTCTCCAGGGGCCAGCCCTCGAACATCTCCTTCGCGGACGTGTGGTTTCCCGCCGCGAACTCGATCCTCTCCGGGCTTGGATAGAGCGGAATCGAGAACACAATGAATTCGCTAACGGCCTCCCGCGCTTCAGGCCGGCCCCTCGCCAGAACCTCGCCAAACCACGATGCAAGATCCACGTCCTCTCGAAACCACGCGCCTACCGAGTCGACCGACCACTGGCCATCGAACGGGCCGTAGAGCGCGTTCCCCAGCTCTAGCAACGCCATCTCCACGGTCGCCGCATCCTCGGATAGAACTGCCCGGAGCACCCAATCGCTGGCGGCGGCGCCTGGAGAAGGCGTCATGAACGTCAGCAGCGCGACCGTCGCGACTCCACGCATCCATGCTTGGACGGTCGCCCGCGGACCAGCCCACGACTCCCGCCCTCGCAACCTCTCCATTGTCTCTATTGTCCGCGACATGTGAACCCTCCTTGGGAATTCTCGGTGCACTCGAAGCGTCCTCGTTCACTCTTGGGGGGCCGTAGACAATTCAAGATAGCGAGTTGGCTCCCCAGCGTACCGGCAGACGGCGCCCAACTGTACGCCGGCGCTCCCTCGATGTAGAGCTCGAAGGCCGGCATGCAGTCATGGGCTATCTCGCCGTCGATGACCAGTCCGTCCGTGGCGGACGTCCGAAAGTCCAGTTCCAGGCTGGCATTGATCTGCGGCGAAAGAACAACAAGCGGATTGGCGCCCCCGAGTTCCAGCGCCAAGGCGGCCCCGCCCGGCAAGGTCGCGCTCCCCACCGTCCCGCCAAGCCGTTCCGTTCGGTGAAGACGATGACAGTCCCCTTCCTCGTCGTAGTCGTTGTCGTCGATAACGCCGTCAGCCAAAGTCGTCGCCTTGTGGAACTGTGTCGTCAGGCCCGCCGAGAAGTCCTTGCTGACCAGCCGCAACGCGGACTGCTCCGAGGGCACCTCAAGAACGAGCGACGCCTCAAGCCGATACGGCTCAAGCGTCTTTACCGGGTCCGTCGGCACCGTCCGCGCCGGCGGAGTCGCGGAGGGCCCGCGATCGTCGCCGCCAAAAATCATGGATAGACAACTGAAAGAAGGTGGCGACGGCACCCAGGCCGACGGGATGTAGGCCCGCAGGACGACGTCCAGCTCTTGCGGCGGCGGCGGCGGCGGTGACGGCGGTGGCGGTGGCGGCGGTGGCGGCGGCGGTGGCGGCGGCGGCGGCGGCGGTGGCGGCGGTGGAGGTGGAGTTGGGGGTGGAGTTGGGGGTAGAGGCGTATCCGTAACGGTGATCTTGTCTTTGAAGACCACGATGCCCTCCACGCATTCCTGATCCGCCGGCATTTCGGTATTGGCGTCGCAGCTCAGTAGCTCGGGCCCATCGCCGCCAAACCTGGGAACGGGTCCGTCGGAAGGACGCGGCACGACGTACCGATAACAACTGCCACCGTAGGCAAAGTGACCGGCGGGACAGGTGACGGTCGCAGTGATGGTGTAGTTGCCCGTTCCTCCACGGTATGGGTACACCCGGACGCTGTGTGATCCGGCCGCCAGCTCTCCGCTCCAGTCGTCGTCGCTGGTTCCCCAGCGGTTCGAGCAGGAAGAGTCGTTTACCGAGCAATCGATGTCCCGATTCATGCCCGTTACTGAAACGTTCACGGTCTGGAGGGACGCCAAGGAGAACGAGTAGGTCCGGCCAGGGCTGTCCGTCTCGGTCGCGAACACAAGCCCGACTCGCGTCTCGAGCACCCGTCGCACCGTTGGAGGCGGCGGCGGCGGCGGCGGCGGCGGCGGAGGCGGTGGCGGTGGCGGCGGTGGCGGAGGCGGTGGCGGCGGCGGCGGAGGCGGCGGTGGAGGGGGCGGCGGAGGCGGCGGCGGCGGCACGACGGTAGCTGTGAACGTGACGGAATCGGACGCACCTGCGTTGTCGGTGGCGCTCTAGATGATCGTGTAGGTGGTCTCGGTTGCAACGGTCAGAAGCGTTCCGCTCGCGAGCCGCGTTGACGGGGAGAACGTGATCCCCGGCGGCAGCCCGGACAAGCCGTAGGCGTACGGTGCTGTGCCGCCAGTTGCGGCAGGGAACACCGTGCTGACTGACCCGGCAGACGGCACCCGGAAGTTGGGGATGCCCGGCACCGACAGGGGCGGGAGCGGCGACGGCGGTGACACACAGTAGAAACCGTTGTACGTCATGCCTCCCGCCTGGCAGAAGGCGCGAAGCTCACTCGATGTCCACGGGAACGTGGCACGGAGCCTCTCAACTTCTGCGGTTGGGAGGCAACGGCGCATGAGTGGAGACATGCCCGCTTCACATTCCTGCGCTCCTACAGCCGGGACCAAGACGAAGAACAGCCCGGCCAGAACCGCCGCGCGGAGCGAGAACGTGATCCGCCGCGGCGCCAAACCGCCCGGCAACAGCGCCCGGGGAGGCAAGCGTGGGACCGCGCACCGCAACGGCGACGCGGCCCCCTTGGAGAGTGCCCGCATGGTCTAGCCTCCAAGCTAGGTAGTGGAAGCGGGGACCATAAGGGCTACCCGGCGCGCTTGTCAAGCAAAGTTGGCCGTTCACGGCCCGGATCCGGCCGGCCGCGATTGCCGGGGCCTGCTACGATCATCGCGACTCGCTACGGCCCGCAGGCCCTGGGCTAGGTAGTGGAATTCCAGTCTCGGCGAAGCGTCTCCGTAGCGAGTCGTTCGCTCGCATCGACTCCGCCGGGGCGTCGGTAGCGCCCGTCGGATCGTCATTCCTCACACCCCGAAGTACCGCGCATCCGGGTGATGGAACACCAACGCCGACACCGTCGCCTCCGGGTCCATCATGTCGCCCTCGGTGAGTTCCACGCCGATGTCGGCGGGTTCTAGCGCCGCGAACAGTTGGCGCTGGCCGGCGAGGTCGGGGCACGCGGGATAGCCGAAGGAGTAGCGCTTGCCGCGGTACTTCGCGGCCAGGCGCTCACGGGTCGTCATTTCCGGCGGATCGGGGAAGCCGAGGTCGGCGCGGAGTTTCTGGTGGAGGAGTTCGGCCGCGGCTTCGGCGGTCTCGAGAGCGAGCGCCGCGTAGGCGTGGCTCTTGAGGTATTCGCCCTCGTGCTTGAATCGTTCGGCCACTGCGCGCACGCCGGCGCCCGCGGTGACGACGAACAGCGCCACGTGGTCGCCCGCGGGCAACACGTAGTCGGCGAGACAGAGCCCGTCCTCCCGCGCTTGCCGGGGCAGGAGCCACTCCGCGGCGACCTTCTCCGCGCCGGCCTTGCCCGACTCGAACAGCATCAGCCGGTTGCCGTCCCCCCGGGCCGGGAAGAACCGCCACACGCCGCGCACGGCCATCGCGCCGCGGGCGAAGTCCTTGAGTTCCTCGACGACCGCCTCGACCTTGCGCAATTTCGGATCGCCGGCCTCGCGCAAGCGTTCCACGGAGCCCTTGAGGCCGAGGTGCTTGGCGTAGAGCATCTGCAGATTCAGGTGCGGCCAGACGTCGTCGAGATCGAAGTGCTCCGTGCGACGCTCGAGACAGGGAGGCGGCGGCGCCGCAACGTCCGTCCGGACGGTGGAACTGCGGCGCTGCGGCTGAGGCGCCGCCTGGGCTTTGGTCCGGGCCCGGAACGCGGCAGCGTCGCGCTCGCGCAGCGCCGCGACTTCCTCCAGCAAAGCCCCCCGGCGCTCCGAGTCGCACAGACGTTCGATCAGATCGAGCCCGCTCATCGCGTCGCTTGCGTACGTGCAGACGCCGCCATACTCGGGCGCGATCCGGCCGTGCGTGAACCGACGCGTCAACGCCGCGCCTCCCACGACGAGATCGGTCTCGATGCCGGCGGCGGCGAAATCGCCGGCGGTGGCCACCATCTGCTGGGCGCTCTTGACCAGCAGGCCAGAGAGACCGATCACGTCCGGCTCGTGCTTGCGCGCCGCCTGGATCAACTGCTCGCTCGGCACCTTGATCCCCAGGTTGACCACCTCGAAGCCGTTGTTGGTCAGGATGATGTCGACCAGGTTCTTGCCGATGTCGTGGACGTCGCCCTTGACCGTGGCCAGGATGATCCGGCCGCGGGTCATGCCCTCCATGCGTTCCATGTGCGGCTCGAGATGATCGACCGCGGCCTTCATCACCTCGGCGCTCTGCAGCACCTCGGCCACGATCAGCTCGTTGTTGTTGAACAGGCGACCGACCTCGGCCATCCCGGTCATCAGCGGGCCGTTGATGATGTCGAGCGGATCCGGCCAGCGCGCGTCCGCCAGCGCCGCGTCCAGGTCCGGGCGGAGACCCTCCTTGCTGCCCTCGACCACCGACCGCGAAAGACGTTCCGCCAGCGGCAGCAGGTCCCGCGGCGCCTGCTCCTGCCAGGCCTTTCGCTCCCGAAATGCCGCCGTGAAGGCCTCGACCGCGCGCTGCCCCGCCTCCACGTCGCCTGACCGCAGGTCCAACAACGCTTCCGCAAGCACTCGTTCCGCCACCGGGATCTCGGCGTAGCGGGCCAGACCTTGCGTGTTCACGATCGCCGCATCGAGGCCGGCCTGCGTGCAGCGGTAGAGGAACACCGCGTTGAGCACCTCGCGGCCCGCGAGCGGCAGGCCGAAGCTGACGTTCGAGATGCCCAGGATCGTCCGCGTGCCCGGGAACGCCTCGCGCACCGCGCGGACTCCATCGATCGTCGCCTTCGCCGAGCCGAGATAGGTCTCGTCGCCCGTTCCGCAGGGGAAGACCAGCGGGTCCCACCAGATGTCCTGGGGCTCCAGGCCCCAACGCGACGTCAGCAGGTCGTAGCTGCGCCCGGCGACCTCCAGCTTGCGGTCGGTCGACACGGCCATGCCCTGCTCGTCGATCAGGCCGACCACCACGGCGCACCCGAACTCCCTGGCCAGGGGCACCACCCGCTCGAAACGCTCCAGCCCGTCTTCCAGGTTGATCGAGTTCAGAATCGACCGGCCCTGGCACCAGGTCAGGGCAAGCGCCATGACCTCGTGGTCGGTGCTGTCGATCATCAGCGGCACCTTGACCCGGCGCACCAGCCGCTCCAGGAACCGTTCCATGTCGACGCACTCGTCGCGCTCCGGGTCCTGGAGGCAGATGTCGACCACCTGCGCTCCGCCCTGGACCTGGGCCCGCCCCACCTCGGCCGCCGCCTCGTATTCGCCTTCCAGGATCAGCCGCTTGAACTTGCGGCTGCCGAGCACGTTGGTGCGCTCGCCCACCAGGAGCGGCCGGTTGTCCTCCGTGAGCTCCGTCACGTCCAGACCCGAAACCAGGCATCGACGGTGATCGGGGGGCCGCCGGGGAGCGCGGCCGCGGACGACGCCTGTGAAGGCCTCGATGTGCGCCGGCGTGGTGCCGCAGCAACCGCCGACCAGGTTGAGCCAGCCGTGATCGAGGAAGCGGGAGAACACCGCCCGGAAGTCGTCCGGCGTCTGGGTGTAGAGGCCATCCTCGTCCGGCAGACCGGCATTCGGGACGCACGCCACCCGCGTGCGGCAGATCTCGGAGAGAGCGCGCAGGTGGTCGAGCATCTGGTCGGGGCCCGTGGCGCAGTTGAGACCCACGTAGAGCAGGTCGCGGCGGTCCCGGTGCAGCAGGGACGCGGCCAGCGCCTCGACCTCCTGGCCGCCGAGCATGGTCCCCGTGGTCTCGATCGTCACCGAGACCGCCACCGGCAACCGGAAGCCCAACTGCTCGAAGGCCCGCTCGATGCCGAGCAGGCCGGCCTTCACGTTGCGCGTGTCCTGGCAGGTTTCGAGCAGCAGGTAGTCGGCGCCGCCGGCCGCGAGCCCCAGGGCCTGGGCGCCGAAGTCGTCCCGCAACTGTTCGAAGGTGACGCCGCCGGTCACCGAGATCGCCTTGGTCGTCGGCCCCATCGAGCCGCAGACGAAGCACTCGCGGCCAGCTTCGGCGCAGGCCTGCCGCGCCAGCTCGGCGGCGCGCCGGTTGAACTCGAACGCGCGCTCCTCCAGGCCGTACTCCGCGAGCACCAGGGGCGTACCGCCGAACGTGTTCGTCTCCACGATGTCGGCCCCGGCGTCGAGGTAGGACCGGTGGACCTCGAGCACCACGTCGGGCCGGGTCGCCACCAGGATTTCGTTGCAACCCTCGAACTCCGCGCCGCCGAAGTCGTCCGGCCCCAGGTCCGCCGCCTGGAACGCGGTGCCGGTGGCGCCGTCGAGCACCAGGATTCGGTGCTCCAGTGCAGCGAGCAGGGCGCGTTCCCGGGCTGCCCGGTCCGGCGGTTCCAGCAGTTGTTCAACCGGCAATGTCTGAGTTCCCATGCGTCTAGCGTGGCTGGATGTTCAGCCAGACGTTGACGCTAGCGCAGCAACCGCGAGGCGAGCAGCGCGCCGAACACGACACCGATCGCATCGGCGACCAGGTCCATCCACTCGCCCGACCGGTAGCCGAGCAGTATCTGGCAGATCTCGATCGCGCCGCCGTAGACCACTGCCGCCACCGCCGCGAGAAGCACGCCACGGACCCGGCCGGCGCGCGCCGGCGTCCGGCACCAGACCCAGGCCAGCACGGCGAAGAGAACTGCGTGGACGACCTGGTCCCAGGGCAGTTCGGCCGCCATCCGGCGGGTGTCGCCACCGAGAAGGCCCGCGAGCCACCGCAGACCGCGCTCGAAGGGGCCGGCGAACGCGGGCGCCGGCAGGAGCAGGAACAACGCGACAGCGCCGGCGACGCCAACTGAGAGCCATCGCCACCTGAGCGCCAAGCGCCGCGGGGAGGACTCAGCGCGGTCCGACGAACCCCTCCTTCTCCAGGTGGAGAATGACCTGCTGCGCGGCCTCCTCGGCAGTGATGTCCGTCGTGTCGATGACAAGGTCCGGGTCTTCCGGCACCTCATAGGGATCCGATATGCCGGTGAAGGCTTCGATCAATCCCGCCCTGGCCTTGGCGTAGAGACCCTTCACGTCGCGTTCCTCGCACACGTCGAGCGGCGTCGCCACGTGGACCAGAACGAAGCCGCCGACATCCTCGATCACCTCCCGCACGTCCTGGCGGACGCTCTCGTAGGGAGCGATCGGAGCGCAGATCGCCACGCCGCCGTTCTTCGTGATCTCGGAGGCGACGAACCCGATGCGCCGGATGTTGATGTCGCGATGTTCCCGGGAGAACCCGAGTTCGGAGGACAGGTTGGTGCGGACGATGTCGCCGTCGAGCAGCGTCACCGGACGGCCGCCGGCTTCGAGGAACTTGACCAGAAGAACATTCGCGATCGTCGACTTGCCGGCGCCCGACAGGCCGGTGAAGAACACCGTGAGACCCTGGTTGCTGCGCGCCGGATGGCTACGACGCAACTCGCTGGCCACTTCCGGAAAGGTGAACCACTCCGGGATCGGAAGGCCCCGGCGCAGCCGGCGGCGGAGGTCGCTGCCCGAGATCGACAGCGTCCGCTCCCCCTCCTTCACGTTGTCCACGGGCTCGTACGAATCACGGTCCTCGACATAGACCATCATACGGAAGGGGATCATCTTCACGCCGAGCTCGGCCTCGTGCTCGACCATCAGCTCCTGCGCGTCGTAGGGACCGTAGAAGGGCTGGCCCTTCGAGTCCACGCCCGGGCCCGCGTGGTCGCGGCCTACGATCAGGTGGGTAC
Source organism: Candidatus Multivorans sp. (assembly GCA_965216125.1). Taxonomy (GTDB): domain Bacteria; phylum Acidobacteriota; class Thermoanaerobaculia; order Multivoradales; family Multivoraceae; genus Multivorans. The sequence goes on from OZ244152.1 coordinate 1,251,275, forward strand.
AGCCGTAGTTCTTGCGGATCAGGGCATGCCAGAGCGCCTCGCGCGGTCCCGCCATGCGCATGGCGAGAGGCAACAGCGCAAGCTCCGCGGTGTGGCGCGGATAGTGGTTCAGGACCTTGCGGTAGCAGCGGACGCGCGTGTAGTGATCCAGGTCGCCCGGCTTCGTCATGCCGACCACCGGGTGGATCAGCAGGTTCGCCTCGAGCTCCCGGGCCGCCCGCAGAGTCAGCTCGAAGTGCGCCCGATGCATGGGGTTGCGGGTCTGGAAAGCCACCGCCGTCTTCCATCCGAGCTGCGCGAAGCGACGCCGCAACTGCTCGGGGGTCTTCCGCAACCCGGGGAAGTCGTAGTGCCGCGGCAGTTGGACTCCCTCGATCCTGCCCCCCACGGACACGGTGTTCGTCCGCTGGTAGAGATGGGCGACACCGGGGTGGGCCTGGTCCAGGGTGCCATAGACCAGCTCAGCTTCCTTGCGCCGGTCGTGCTCCCAGACGTCGTCGACCGTGAGCACCGCCAGCATCAGCCCCTCGGGATCGCGAAGAACGAACTGCGATCCTGCTTCCAACCCCTCGGCCGCTTCCGGCGTGATGTCCAGAGTGATCGGGATCGGCCACAGCGCCCCCGACGGCAGGCGCATCGACTCACACACGCCGTCGAACGCGGCCCGGTTCATGAACCCGTCGAGCGGCGCGAATCCGCCGCAGAGAAGCAGCTCCAGATCGCAGATCTGGCGCGGCGTCAGCGTCCAGGAGGCCCACTCGCGTGATCCCTCACGCAGTTCGTTCAGGCGTTGGGGTACGGCGATCAGCGGCTGCGGCGAGCCGCTACGCCGCGCCACCTGCGGCTCGGTCATCATCTGCTCCGTCGACGTGGTCGTAGTGCGGCCCAGCAGCGCCGGCCGGCCCGGCAGTCTAGGAGCTTGCGCCGCAGAACGCAACGTAGTGAGTTCCGCGGGGCAAGCTCTGGACCCGCGGCGCGGACTCAGACGTCCGGATGGCGCAGGCGCCAGTCGGTGGCCTGCTCGTAGGCGTGGGCGAGACGGCAGAGCGTCGGCTCGCTCAGATCGCGGCCAACGAGTTGCAGGCTGTGCGGCGCACCCGCAGCCGAGAAGCCGCACGGCACGGAAATGGTCGGTGTGCCGGCGAAGTCGGCGGGCACGGTGAAGAGCTGCATGCTGCCGAGTGGCGGATCGAAGCTCTCGGCGACCGTTTCCACGGCCTGCCTGAACGCCGCGATCGTGTCGTACCGCATGGCGTCCGTCACCGGTAGCGCCGTGACGTTGGACGGGCATACAAGCGCGTCGACGGTGGACAGCATCGCCTCGAACCGCTCCGTGAACGCCGCACGGCGTTCGGTCGCCGCCGCGTACGCGTCGTTCGTCACCTGCGAGCCGTGCTCCAGGAACTCCCCGAAGTACGGCCCGTAGTCGGCAGCGCGGCTGGGGTACGTCGCGGCATGGGCCCGAACGGCCTCATAGGAGCAGATGGTCCACCAGTCGCTGAACGGCGCCGCCGGCATCTCGACGTCCGTGACCTCGGCACCCAGGCCGGCCAGGACCTGCAATGCCTCAAGGACGGCGGCGGCGACCGCGGGGTCGACGCCCTCCGAGGCGTACCGCCTGTCGAACCCGAGCCGCATCCCGGCGACGTTGCCATCGAGCGTGGTCAGAATCGGAGGCATCGGTGCGCCGAGCGTCGTCGGGTCGTTCGCATCGACGCCGGCGATCGCCTCGATCATGATCGCGGCATCGGCGACGCTCCGCGTCATCGGCCCGATGTGGTCGAGCGAGCCCGCGAGTTCCAGCACGCCGTAGCGGCTGACCCGCCCCCAGGTCGGTTTGAGACCGACGAGGCCGCACTGGGCCGAGGGAAACCGGATCGATCCGCCGGTGTCCGAGCCGAGGGAACCAAAGCAGAGGCCGGCCGCCGTCGCCACGCCTGAGCCGCTCGACGAGACGCCCGTCCACAGGCCCTCGTCGCTCATGTAGTGGATCGACTCGTCTTGCATCGCTACGGCATCGGGCCCGGCCTCGGTCGTCGACACGAACAGCCCGTTCCCGCAGAGCATTCTGTCGCACGAGGATTCTGCCGGGGTACTCTTCCCGCTTCATACGGCTCGCTTCCCTGACACGAGGTCGATCGAGGGATTGCCTCGCTGGGCGGATAGCCATCGGCCCTGAGGAAGAACCATGGTCTGGGAGCGCGAGATAGAGGAGCTGAAGCGGCGCCGCGAGTTCGCCCACAGGATGGGCGGCGAGGCCGGCATCGCGGAGCAGCACCGTCGCGGCAAGCTGACGATCCGGGAGCGTCTTCAACTGTTCGCCGACGAGGACTCGTTCCAGGAGATCGGCGAGCTCGCCGGCGTGGCCACCTACGACGGCAACGAGCTCCAGGACGTGCGACCCTCGAACAGGGTGATCGGACTCGCCCGCCTGAACGGCCGCCGCGCGGTTCTGAACGGCGGCGACTTCACCGTGCGAGGCGGCGCCGCCGACGCGTCGATCGGCGACAAGAGCGGTCACGCCCAGAAGTTGGCGCTCGGCTGGCGTCTGCCGTACGTGCGGCTCCTCGACTCCACCGGCGGCAGCGTGAAGACCTTCGAGAAGATCGGACGCACCTACATCCCGACCAACCCCGCTACCAACGGCATCGAGGAACTGCTCTGCACCGTGCCGGTCGTCGCCGCCGTGCTCGGCTCGGTGGCCGGACTGCCGGCGGTGGAATCGTGCCTCGCCCACTTCAACGTCATGGTCAAGGGCACGAGCCAGGTGTTCCCGGGCGGGCCTCCGGTCGTCAAGGCCGCGCTCGGCATCGACATCACCAAGGAAGACCTCGGCGACGAGCGCACTCAGGTGTTCGGAAGCGGTGTCATCGACAATCTCGTCGACTCCGAGGAGGAGGCCGCGGCACAGCTCAAGCGGTTCCTGAGCTATCTGCCGGACAGCGTCTGGCAGATGCCGCCTCGCGGCGACACCCACGACGACCCGGGGCGCCGCGAGCCGTCGCTGCTGTCCGCCATCCCACGCGAGAAGAACAAGGCCTACGATCCGAGACAGATCCTCGACGCGGTGCTCGACCGCGATTCGTTCTTCGAGATCACGCCGTTCTACGGACGCTCTCGAATCGTCGGACTCGCCCGGGTCAACGGCTATCCCGTCGGCACGATGATCAACAACCCGGCCCATCTCGGCGGCTCGATGAACGTGGCCGCCGGCACCAAGGTGATTCGCTTCCTGCAGCTCTGCGACACCTTCCATCTACCGATGGTCTACTTCGGCGACGAGCCCGGGTTCATGGTCGGCCCCGAGCAACAGCGCCAGGGGATCGTGCGCGCCGGCGCCAAGATGCTGTGCGCGACTCTCAGAACCCGCATGCCGTGGCTCACCGTGATCATCCGGCAGCTCTACGGCGTCGCCGGCCAGTGCCACGATCGTCCGAGCGGCATGTTCAGGCGAGTCGCCTGGCCTTCCGCCCACTGGGGCTCGATGCACATCTCCGGCGGCGTGACCGCCGCCTATCGGCGCATCATCCGGGAGTCCGACGACCCCGAGGCCAAGCAGAAGGAGATTGAGGACCGCCTCCAGGCCCTGGCGTCGCCGTTTCGCACCGCCGAGGCGTTCAACATCGAAGAGATCATGGATCCCCGCGAGACCCGACCGGTGGTCTGCGAGTTCGTCGACACAGCCCAGGCGGTTCTCGAAACCCAGCTCGGACCCAGTCCGACGCCGTACATGCCGTAGGCGGCCTGCTGCGCGCGCAGCGGCAGCTCAGCCGAGCGCCCGGAAGGCGCGCGCCGTGCCGGCCAGGGCCTGGTCGATGTCGCGCTCGGTGTGCGCCACGGACAGGAACATGTTGTGCCAGGGGTGTAGGTAGACGCCGTTCGCGAGGGCATGCCCGCAGAACGCGAGGCCCTTCGAGCGCTTGGGGTCGTCCTCGAACATCACGGTCGGCATCTGCGGCGGACCGGTCTGCTCGATCGCTTGGCCGCAGCGCCGCGCCTGTTCGGCAAGCCCGGCCCTGAACGCCTGGCCCAGCTCGAGGAGCCGGGTCGGCGCGTCGAGCTCCTCCAGGACATCGAGCGTCGCGAGCGCCGCCGCAAAGGGTGCGGCCTGATACCAGAAGGAGCCCGTGACGAAGATCCGCGACGCGGCGTCCCGGTACGCCTCGTTGCCCAGAACCGCTGCAAGCGGCTCTCCGTTTGCGAGCGCCTTGCCCCACGCCGAGAGGTCCGGCTGGACGCCAAGGGTCGCCCAGCTCGCATCCAGCGACAGACGCAACCCGGCCCGCACGTCGTCAAGGATGAGCGCGGCGCCCTCGGCGTCGCAGATCTGGCGCACCGCGCGGGCGAAGACCGGGTCGACGAGCTCCTGGGGTTGGCCCGCGTCGTGCTTGAAGGCCGACACGACGATTCCCGCGAGGTCGCCCGCTGAGGCCTCGGCGGCCGCGCGCAGGCTTTCCACGTCGTTGTACGTGAACGTCGGGTAGTTCGCGTGCTCCTCTGCCGGCGTCCCACGCGACATGCGGTTTGCCCACGGCTGAGAGCCGTGGTACGCGCCGGCCGCAACCAGGATCTTGCGCTTCTCACTCCTGGCTCGCGCGACCATGTTGCAGACCGTCGTCGCATCGTTGCCGTTCTTCGCGAAGATCGCCCAGTCGGCGTGCCCGACTTGAGCTACCAGGCGCTCGGCCAAGTCCACGATGATGGCCGGTGGCCCGTTCGCGATGTCCAGCGCGCCGCGCTGCGCATCGGCCGCAGAGCAAATGCGCGGATTACGGTAGCCGGCAATCATGGGTCCGTACGAGCACATGAAGTCGATGTACTCGTTGTCGTCCACATCCCACAGTCGGCAGCCCTCGGCACGCGCGAAGAACTGCGGGTAGTTCTTCGGCATCCTGTAGGACACCGACTGGTGCCCGTACATGCCTCCGGGAATCACCCGCTCCGCCCGAGCCCGCAACGCCTTGTCGTTCTTCATGCTTCCACCCGGACTGAACTGGCTGCGGCTTGCATGGAACAAGCCCTGTTTCCTGTGCGTCAGCGCAGCGCGGACGCCGCGACTCGACTCCTAGCCGACCGCTTTGAGGTCGGCATCGACCATCATCTCGACGAGCTGCCGGAAGGTGACCTTGGGACGCCATCCCAGATGTTCCTCCGCCAGACTCGCATCGCCGCAGAGCGCGTCGACTTCGGCCTTGCGGAAGTACCGGGGGTCGACCGCGACCAGCACCCGCCCGTCCTCGGCGACGCCCTGCTCGTCGACGCCCGAACCGCGCCAGGTCAGCGGCAGCCCGGCATGGGCGAAGGCGATCTCGCAGAACTCGCGGACGCTGCGCGTATCGCCGGTCGCGATCACGTAGTCGTCCGGCTGCTCCGCGCGCAGCATCAACCGCATCGCCTCCACGTAGTCGCCGGCATAGCCCCAGTCTCGCCGCGAGGACAGATTGCCGAGGTACAGCCGGTCCTGCAGGCCGGCACGGATGCGGGCCGCGGCAAGAGAGATCTTGCGGGTAACGAAGGTCTCGCCCCGGCGCGGCGACTCGTGGTTGAACAGGATCCCGTTGACCGCGAACAGGCCGTAGGCCTCGCGGTAGTTGCGGGTGATGTGGAATCCGTAGGCCTTCGCCGCGCCGTACGGGCTGCGCGGATAGAACCGGGTCGTCTCGTTCTGGGGCGATTCCACGGCGCGCCCGTAGAGCTCGGACGAGGAGGCCTGGTAGAAGCGCGCCCGCGGGCAGTGCCGGCGCATCGCCTCCAGCAGCCGCAGCACGCCAAGGCCTGTGACCTGACCGGTCGCCGCCGGCAGTTCGAAGGAGACCTGGACGTGGGACTGCGCGCCAAGGTTGTAGATCTCGTCGGGCGCCACCGTCGCCACCGCGCGGTCGAGAGACGCCGCATCGGCGAGGTCGCCCGCGATCAGGCGCAGTCGGGGCGCCGAATCGCCGTCTCCCTCGAGCAGGCGGTCGATCCAGCGCGTGTTGCCCGAATGCGCCACCGGACGCGCGAGACCCCAGACGTCCCAACCGTCGTCGAGCAACTGCTCGGCGAGGTAGGAGCCGTCCTGGCCGGTCACGCCCGTGACCAGCGCCCGTGGCCTACGGCTGCCGGCGCTCATACCAACTGCAGAAGGTGGCCCATCTTCTCGCGCTTGGCCCGGAGGTACTCGCGATTCGACTCGTTCGGCTCTACCTCGATCGCCACCCGATCCACGATCTCCAGGCCGTAGCCGGAGAGGGCGATGTACTTGCTCGGGTTGTTCGTCATCAGCCGCATGCGCCGGACGCCGAGATCACGCAGGATCTGGGCGCCGATGCCGTACTCGCGCTGATCGGCGCGGAAGCCCAGCTTGTGATTGGCCTCCACCGTGTCGTGCCCCTGGTCCTGCAGCTCGTACGCGCGGAGCTTGTTGAACAGACCGATCCCCCGACCTTCCTGGAGCAGGTAGAGCAGAACGCCCGTCCCCTCGGCGGCGATTCTGGCCAGCGCCTGGTAGAGCTGGATGCCGCAGTCGCAACGCTCCGAGTGGAACACGTCCCCGGTCAGGCACTGACTGTGGACCCGCACCAGGACGTCCTCGTCCGGCGTTGGCTTGCCCATCACCAGGGCCACGTGCTCTTCGCCCGTCATTTCGGCCCGGTAGGCGTACGCCTTCATGTCGCCGTACGGGGTGGGCAACGTCGGCGAGGCGATGAGTTCGACCAGGCTCTCGTTGCTCAGCCGGTAGCGGATGAGATCCGAGACCGTGATCATCGGCAAGTTGTGGATCCGGCTGTACTTGACCAGGTCGGGCACCCGCGCCATGGTGCCGTCCTCGTTCATGATCTCGCAGATCACGCCGGCCGGCCTCAGCCCCGCCAGCGTCGCCAGGTCCACCGACGCCTCGGTCTGACCGGCGCGCTTGAGGACACCGCCGCGCTTCGCCCGAAGCGGGAAGACGTGGCCCGGCCGCAGCAAATCCTGCGGGCCGGTGGCCGGATCGATCGCGGTCTCGATCGTCGCCGCGCGGTCGGCCGCCGAGATCCCCGTCGTCACCTTGCCCCGGGCCTCGATCGAGACGGTGAACGCGGTCTCGAAGGGCGACGTGTTGTCGCGCACCATCAGCGGCAGGTCGAGCCGGTCGCAGCGGTCCTCGGTCATCGCGAGGCAGATCAGGCCACGGCCGTGAGTGGCCATGAAGTTGATCGCGTCGGGCGTCACCTTTTCGGCGGCGATCGCGAGATCGCCCTCGTTCTCCCGATCCTCGTCGTCGACGATGATCACCTGGCCGCCGTCGCGGAAGACGGCCACGGCCTCCTCGATCGGCGTGAAGACGGTCTCTTCGCGCTCCCTGCCTGGTTTCGACATAGGCGCGATCGTAGCAGTGCCTACTCGCCCCAACCCAGCTTGCTGCGCAGGGCGTCGTAGTGGGTCTGGCCACAGACCCGCGCCAGCAGCGCCCTCGACTCCGAGGCGGTCACGATCACCCGGTCACGGCGCCCCAGCCGCGCTCCCTCCTGGCCGTCGAGCGTGAGGAACACCTCCTCGTCCTGGCTGCCGAGCGTCATCGCGATCGTGCTGGTTTCCGGCACCACGATCGGCCGCATCGACAGGGTGTGCGGCGAAATCGGCGTCAGCAGCGCCACCGGCAACGTCGGGTAGAGGATCGGACCCCCGGCCGAGAGGCTGTACGCGGTCGATCCCGTCGGCGTCGAGACGATCAGGCCGTCCGACCGGTACAAGGCGACCGGTTCGCCGTCGATCTCGACCTCCAGGTGGAGCATCCGCGCCAGCGCGCTCTTGTGGACCACGGCGTCGTTCAGCGCCCGGAACCGGCTCACCGTACCGGCCTCGCGCTGGAGCTCGACGTCGAGCAGCAGCCGCTCCTCGACCTCGAACCGGCCCTCGAGAATCCTCCCCAGGTTCGCGTACAGGCCCTCCCGTCCGATCTCCGCGAGATAGCCCAGCGTGCCGAGGTTGACCCCCACGATCGGCACCCCCGGACGGCTGCGCGCCACCGACAGCAGGGTGCCGTCACCGCCGAGAACCACGATCAGGCCGACGTGACTCGAGTCGGCGGCGACAACGGCGATGTTGCGGTCCCCGAGCCAGCGCTCCACCTCGGCTGCGGTCGCGGCCGCCCGCTCGCTGTCCGGCTTGGCAACGACCGCCACCTGGTCGATTTTGGTCACCTTCTCAAGTCCGCGAGAGTCATTTCCTCAAGTCCGCGACGATCATGTCCTGAAATACGCGAGGATCTCGCGATTGCCCGCCGGGCCCCGAAGATCGCAGTCTACCGAGGCCTCGAACCGGAGCCCGAGAGCGCTCAGCTCGCCGATTCGCTGCTCGGCGATCCGACGCCGCAGCGCATCGTCGCGCACCACCCCGCCCTTGCCGACCTGACCGCGGCCGGCTTCGAACTGCGGCTTGATCAGCACGATCAGGTCGGCGCCGGTCGCCAGATGAGGAAGCAGCGCCGGCGCCACCTTGACCACCGAGATGAAGGAGACGTCCATGGTCGCGATCCGGCATCGCTCCGGCAGGGCGTCCGCCGCCAAGTGGCGCGCGTTGACCCGCTCCATGACGACCACCCTGGGATCGCCGCGCAGCCGCGCGTCGAGCTGGCCGTAGCCCACGTCCAGCGCGTACACCTTGGCCGCCCCATGTTGCAGGAGACAGTCGGTGAAGCCCCCGGTCGAGGCGCCGACATCCAGACACACGGCGTCCTCGGGGTCGACCTCGAAGCGGCGCAGCGCCTGCTCGAGCTTGCGGCCCCCGCGCGACACGTACGGCTCCGACCGGCCCCTCACCTCGATCGCGACGTCCGCCTTGACCGGGGCCCCCGGCTTGTCGCGGCGCTCGCCGTCCACCCAGACCTCGCCCGCCATCACTGCCCGTTTCGACTGTTCCCGGCTGCTGAACAGCCCGCGCTCGACCAGCAGTTGATCGAGACGGAGCCTCACGAGCCGCGGTGGACCAGGAACGCGACCAGGGACCTGAAGAGCTGCCGCCCAGCCGGCAACTTCTCGACCAGCGCCAGGCAGCGGTCGGCGGCCTGACGCGCCTTCTCGCGGCTGCCGTCGAGGCCGAACAGGTGCGGATAGGTCAGCTTCGCGGCCTGCCGGTCCTTGCCGGCGGTCTTGCCCAACTGCTCGGAACTGCCCACCACATCGAGGATGTCGTCAGCGATCTGGAACAGCAATCCGAGTTCGGCGCCGATCCCGCCGAGCAGCTTCGAGCGGTTGTCCTCTGCGCCGGCGTAGATGCCGCCGAGCCGGGTGCTCGCTTCGATCAGGGCGCCCGTCTTCAGGCGATGAATCCGCTCGAGGATCTGCGCGGCGCGTTCCCGCCCGGACCCGCCGTTCGGGGTAGCGGCCCCTTCATGCTCCAGGTCGAGGACCTGGCCCCCAATCATCCCCATCGTGCCCACAGCTTCGGCCATCAACCGCACCGCCCGCAGCCGCCGCTCCGGCGCCGCCGACGCCGGCTCGCCGGCCAGGACCTCGAAGGCGTGGTTCAGCAGTGCGTCGCCGGCCAGCACCGCCATCGCCTCGCCCTGCACCTTGTGCAGGGTCGGCCGACCGCGCCGCAGGTCGTCGTCGTCGAGCGCCGGGAGATCGTCGTGAACCAGGCTGAAGGTATGGACCATCTCGACCGCGGCCCCGCCCGCCAGCAGGTCGCTCCGCGGGGCGCCGCAGGCCTCGCCGGCAAGCACGACCAGGGCAGGCCGCACCCGCTTGCCGCCCGCGAACACGCTGTACCGCATCGCCTCACAGAGGGCGGCGGGCGCCGTCTGCGGCGCCGGCAGGAGCCGGTCCAGCGCGTCGTCGACCTGCGGCCGCAGCGTGGAAAGGAAGGACGCGAAGTCGGTCACGAGTCGCCCGGCTCGGCCCCCTCGGCAGCCTCCGCCAGCACCTCCGCCGCCGGCAGCGCCTCCGCGACCAGCATGATCGGCATATCGCTCACGATCGGATAGACGAGGCCGGACTCCCGGCACCACAGCCCCTCGGTGACTTCGGGCTCCTCGCCCGCGAAGTGCTCCCGGTAGCGGGCCACGAGCCGCTCGCACACCGGCGCCGGCAGCGGCGTTACGGTCAGCGCCCCCTTCGATTCGGGACACACCAGGAGTTCGAGCAGTTCCGGATCTACAGTCATTTCACCTTTGACCATCGAAGAAAGAGGGAATTCACACCCGGGTTGAAGCGATAGTAGGCCGAGTTGGACAGATGGCCGAAACCGAGACCGACTTGCGAGCCGTTGCGCAGACGGCGTCCGACCACGAACCCCGAGCGGAACTCGAGCGCGCCGCCGATGTCCTTGCCGCCCCCCGCCTCATAGAAACCCGTGGCGAAGCTCGCGTCGAGAAACCAGAAACGCCCGAGGTCGATCCGCCGGTCGGTGCCAGCGTAGACGTAGAAGGACTCGTCGGAGGTCACGGACACGCCGACGTGGGGACCTAGCCCCAAGCACCAGTCGGAACGGAACCGATGCTCGATGCCGACCTCGGCGGCCGCGTGGTCCCTGCCGTAGTCGCTCGCACCGGCACTGACACTCAGGCCCGACTCGTCGGCGCGGCGCCGCGCGCTGTCGTTCGAGGACGCGTTGCAGGCGAAAGCGGCCGGAGCGGCCAAGCTTCCCAGTAACGCCAGCAGAACGGGCGCTCCGTGGCGCAGACCTGGGTAGCGCACGGCGAGGCAGCATACAATGCCCGGTGTGGACGAAACGTCGGCAGACGCCCAGCGGCCGCCCATTTCGGCCCTGGTCACGACCTTCAACGAGGAGCGCCACATCGCGGACTGTCTGGCGTCCCTCGCTTGGTGCGACGAGGTCCTCGTCGTCGACTCCTTCTCCACCGACCGCACTCCAGAGATCGTGCGGGGATGCGAACGCGCGCGCTTCGTGCAGCGCACCTACTTCGGCTCCGCGTCCCAGAAGAACTGGGCCATGGACCAGACCCGGAACGAATGGGTCCTCATCCTCGATGCCGACGAGCGCTGCACGCCGGCACTGAGGCGCGAGATCGAGAAAATGTTCCAGAACGGGGAGCCGGTTCACGATGCATACACGATCAAGCGCCGGGTCTACTTCCTCGGCAGGGTAATCCGCTTTTCGGGCTGGCAGCACGACCGCGTTGTCCGGCTGCTGCGCCGCGACGCGGGCCGCTACCCGAACCGGCGCGTTCACGCCGACATGTGGACCCGCGGCCCCGCACCGGTGCTCCGGAATCCCATGGAGCACTTCATGGTCGACGACCTGCTCGCCTACTCGCGCCGCATCCAGCGCTACAGTTGGTGGGGTGCCGCCCAGGCCTGGCGCGAGGGCCGCCGATCGGGGCCGGCGGAAGTCCTCGGCCGCTCGCTGTGGCGTTTCCTGCGGACCTACGGCCTCCAGCTCGGCGTGTTCGACGGCATGCGCGGCCTGGTGTTCTGCCTGCTCCAGGCCTACGGCACCTACCTCAAGTGGTCCTACGTCTGGTCCTGGCACGTGAATCACCAGCGCGGCATCAAGCCGCCCCTGCCGTCCTTCGACGACAGCAAGAAGACGTGGCGCGGCCTGACCGAGCTGGAGACCGGCGCCGCCAACTAGGAGCTTGCGCGGCAGAAACCGGGTGCGCCGGCCTTCGGTAGTTCTGCCGCGCCAGGAGTCCGGGTCAGTCCACGCTGACGAGCAGCGGCTCGATCTTCGTCGCCCGGCCCGTCGTCTCGTCGGCGTCGACCAGGACGGCGGCGAGCCGCACGTCGCGCGTGGCGACCTCGAAGCCGGACGGCGTATTGAGCAGGAAGCGCTTCAGGGCCCGGTCGGCGCGCACGCCGATCACCGAGTCGTACGGGCCGGTCATGCCCACGTCGGTGATCAGAGCGGTGCCTTGGGGAAGAATGCGGGCATCGGCGGTCGGCACATGGGTGTGGGTGCCGAGCACCGCACTCACCCGGCCGTCGAGGTGGTAGGCCATCGCCTGCTTCTCACTGGTGGCTTCGGCGTGGAAGTCGACCAGCACCAGCTTGATCGCCGGATCGAGGCCGGCCAGGATCGAGTCGGCGGCCGCAAACGGCGATGGCAGCGGTTTCATGAACGCCTGCCCTTCCAGGTTGACCACCGCGTACGGCGTCCCCACCGGCAGTTCGCCGACGAAGACCCCCACTCCGGGATTGCCCTCCGGGTAGTTCGCGGGCCGCAGCAGCATGGGAATCCGGTCGAAGAGGGGCACACCCTCTCGCTTCGACCAGGCGTGATTCCCGGTGGTCATGCAGTCGATCGGCAACACCTCGAGTTGCTTGAGCACCGCCGGCGTCACGCCGCGGCCGCCAGCGGCGTTCTCGACGTTGACGATCACAGCATCGACCCGGTGGCGGTCGATCAGCTCCGGCAGCAGGCTCGACAGGGCACGACGCCCCGGCTTGCCGACCACGTCGCCGACAAAGAGGAAGCGGGCCATCAGCGGGCGTACTCGATCGACCGCGACTCTCGAATCACCGTAACCTTGATCTGGCCCGGATAGGTGAGTTCGCCTTCGATCTTTCGCGCCACGTCGCGGCCCAGCCAAACGGCCTGCTCGTCGCTGATCTCCTTGCAGTCGACGATCACGCGGACTTCGCGGCCGGCCTGAATCGCATAGCTCTTCTGGACGCCCTTGAAGGCGGCGGCCAGCTCTTCCAGTTTCTTCAGCCGCTTCACGTAGCTCTCGAGAATCTCCCGCCGCGCTCCCGGACGCGCCGCGGACACGGCGTCGGCCGCCGTCACCAGCACCGCTTCGACCGTCTCCGGGTCGTAGTCCCCGTGATGACACGCCATGGCGTGGATCACCTCCTCGCTCTCGCCGTACCGGCGCAGCAGGTCGATGCCGATCTCCAGGTGGGTGCCGTCGATCTCGCGGTCCACGGCCTTGCCGATGTCGTGCACCAGCCCGGCCCGCTTGGCGACATGAACGTCCACCTTCAACTCGCCCGCCATGATTCCGGCCAGGAAGGCGACCTCCTTGCTGTGCTGCAGGACGTTCTGGCCGTACGACGTACGGAACCGCAGGCGCCCGAGCAGCGTGACGAGTTCCGGGTGGAACCCCGACAGGTTCAATTCCAGCAAGGCCTCGCGACCCTCGCGCTGCACGCGGTCCTCGAACTCGGATTCGACCTTCGCCGCGACCTCCTCGATCCGGGCCGGGTGGATGCGGCCGTCGGCGATCAGGCGCTCCAGGGTGACCCGTGCGATCTCCCGCCTGAAGGGGTCGAAGCCGGAGAGAATCACCGCCTCGGGCGTATCGTCCACGATCAGATCGACGCCCGTGGTCAGCTCCAGGGTCCGGATGTTCCGCCCCTCGCGCCCGATGATCCGTCCCTTCATCTCGTCGTTCGGCAGCATGACCACCGACACGGTCGTTTCCGAGACGTAGTCCGAAGCCGAGCGCTCGATGGCAAGACTGACGATCCGCTGAGCCTCCCGCTGCGCCGACTCGCGCGCTTCGTCCTCAATCCGCTTGGCGAGGTGCGCCGACTCCATGCGCACCTCGTGTTCCAGGCTGTGGCTCAGTTCCTCGCGGGCCTGCTGCACGGTGAGGCCCGAAACCCGCCCGAGTTGGCGCCGGACGTTCTGGAGCCCCGCGGCGAGTTCGGCCTGCTCGGTATCCAGTCGGCGCTCGCCGTCGGTGACCGACCGTTGCCGCTGCTCCAGTTCCTCGCCGAGACGCTCCAAACGGGCCGTCTCTTCGCGCGCCCGGGCACGCCGCTCGCCGACCTCCCGTTCGCGGGCCTCGAGCTTTCTCCTCTGCTCCGTCGACGTGCGCTCGAACTCGGCGCGCAGCGAGAGGATCTCCTCCTTCGCCGCAAGATCCAGTTCGCGCCGCTTGGCGACGCACTCGCGCTCGGTCTGTTCGATGAGGCTGTCCGCCTGCCGGCGTGCCTCCGTAGTCAGCCTCGCCGCCCTACGCCGACCGGAAAGGCTCCAGAGCAGCCAAGCCGCAACAAGAGTAGCCGCCGCGACCACGATGGCAATGAGAGTAGTTTCGATCATCAGCCCTCGATCCGGGCAGAATGGCATCCCCCGCGAGGCCGTGTGAACGCGCCCTGAAACAGAACCAGAGCGGGACCAGGTGGGTGTCCGCACCACTCGCCGTCAGCGTCCCCGTTCGAGCGGGGCTGGCACGGGCGAGCAGTTGAGAGACTCCCTCTATAAGAGCGATGGTTCCAACCACGGCTTTCATCACAAACCGCGCAGGGGATGCAAAGTCAGAAGTTCTTCCAGTAGTAATCGAGTCGCGGCGTCCGCGCCGCGCTGATGTACAGGATACAGGCCTACACGCAAGTCAGGAATCGAGCGCCGCCTCCAGCTCGGAGGTCAAGCTGGACACGCGCTCAACCATTTCCACGAAACGGCCGTCCTGCGCCTCCTCGCCGTCCTCGGACGAAGACGACGGCTCATTGGCGAGATTCAGGGCGGCAAGAATGGCGATCTTGCCCGCATCCAGATTGGGCGAGCGATCGGCCACCTCCCGCATCTTGCGGTCGACCTTCCGCGCAAGCTCTCGAATGCGCTCGGCATCGGTCGCTCCGTCCTCCCGGAGGGTGTACGAAACGCCGAAGATCTCGACCACCACGGTGGCCGCAACATCTTCCTGGCGTACAATTTGGGCCACTACTTGATACCCCGAAGGATCGGCACTATAGCACCCGCTCGCACCCGCATCGGTACCGGCGAGCGCACGGCCGGAAAGGCGCCGAGCGGCCGGTCGAGCCTCTACGGCTTCACGAATCGTCGCTGCCGAGCAGCTCTTCGAGACCTTCGGCGAGCGCCTCGACGCGGTGGCCGATGTCGGCTCGCTCCTCGGTTGCCCGCTGCTCCGCCGCTTCGAGTTCGGCGGTCAGTTCACGGGTCCGTTCGCGCGCTGCCGCCAGAGCTTGCTTGGCTCGCTCGATCACTTCCTCCAGACGCGCGATCGCGTCGACCGAGTCCTCGACCATCAGGACGAAGCGGCGGCGGTCGCGGCGGACCCTTCGGCAAGGGCGCCCCGGGCCGCGGACGCAACGGCCGCGAAGCCCTCGGCGTCCCGTACCGCGAGATCGGCGAGCATCTTCCGGTTCAGGTCGATGCCGGCGAGCCGCAGGCCGGACATGAAGCGGCTGTACGACAGGCCGTTGAGGCGCGCGGCAGCATTGATCCGCACGATCCAGAGGCCGCGGAACTGCCGCTTCTTCTGGCGGCGGTCGCGATAGGCGTAGGCGAGCGCCCGGTCCACCGCCTGCTTGGCGATCCGGTGCCCCTTCGACTTGACGCCGTAGTAGCCCTTGGCCTGTTTGAGAATCTTCTTGCGCCGGCGCGCGCGCTTGCTGCCGCGTTTTACTCGTGCCATCGTTCCTGCCCCCGTGGCTCCTCAACCCGGAACCACCGGATCATCCGTGAAGCATCCCCTTGATCACCTTGGCGAAACGGCCGGTGACGTCGCCCTGCTTGCGCAGCTTCCGCTTTCGCTTCTGCGACTTCTTGGTCAGGATGTGGTTCATCATCGAGTGGCTGCGCTTCACCTTCCCCTTGGCGGTGAGCTTGAAGCGCTTGGCCGCTCCACGGTGGGTTTTCTGCTTGGGCATCCTTAAGCCTCCTGCGGGGCTCAGGGGAGCCGCCGAACGGCGGATACTAACCGGAAACGCCCTGCACGGCTACCCGGTACGCGGCATCGAGGCGGAGCGGAGCGTCGGAGCGGAGCGGCGTCGGCCAGGGCCGCCTGCTTCGGGACCGGAGGGGGGAGGGTCCCAGGGACCGCTCGCGCTTTCCGGATGGTTGGGGGGCCGGCGCTCGCTGCGGTCGGCTGCGCTCCGGTTCGGCGTCGTCTCATGAAGGGGCATGGGGAGTCGCTTGCCGACAGCTTCCTGGGCCCCTCCCCCCTCCGGTCCCGCAGCAGGCTGGACGGCGTCGGGCCTGCCCACTGCAGTACAGAACTACAGCACCACGACGACCGTTCTCTGGGTGCGCGGACCCTCTGGTCCGCTGCCGCCGGAGGCGGCCAGGAAGCGCGCCGCGAAGCGGCTCGACCTCTGACCGCTGTGCCTGGGAGTCTCAACCCGCGCGGGTTGTGCGGCAAGGCCTCCAGTTCCGCGTCCAGTGCTCGTCGGTCTGTACATGACCCGCGCGGACGCTCTTGAAGATCGAGCGGCTGAATTCGGACGCCGGAAACGAGCGCGCCAAGCGGATAACGACGCCCTCTCGTTCACCGCCCAAGGCCGAGGGTTCCCCGTGCGCCTCGTCAACGAAGCTGCGGAGTTCGTTCTCAGAGTGGAACACACCGTCGAAGAGAACCGGTACGACCGGGATTCCACGCTGCCGAGCGTAGGCGACGAGCTCCCGAAACGAGACGAAGCGACTGTGGTCGTCCCGGAGCGCAAAGGCGTAGAAGGTCTCGTTCTCCGGAACCGGCCCGTACTCAATGCTGTGGACGCCATAGATGTCCTCACCGTAGAGGAAGGCGTCGGGCTCGGTCACCTTCCAGGCGTGGTGCTTCTTGACCATCGCCATCCACTTGGCGGAGGTCGGTGCATCCACGCTGCGCGCGTAGACGGCGCCCCGGTGGAGCAGTGTGCAGCTTCCGTCCAGCTTCTCGGTGATCACGACAGGCTCGCCGATGAAGCGTGCCGGTTCGGCAAGATGGTTGGAACTGCCAGTTGAGGGCGAGTAAGGCCAGTACGGCGTTCGTGGATACTTCGGCGGGGGAGGCAAGGCCGTTGTCTGCCTAACTTCGGTCTCGCAGACTATGGCCAGGTTCTTCTCGCCGCCCCGGGTCGCACCAGGGACAGAGCTGTCGCACCTTGACGCCTAGACTGTCAGTCAGTTCCTTGTTGTCGGACCAGTCTCTGTCGGTCGAAACAAGAACCTCTGCCTTGCCCGCGACTGCAGCGGCCAGGAACTTGCGGTCCGAACGGTCAAACTCATTGGGCGGGAGCTCTTCGAAGCCGCGATCCTCGCCTGCTGGAGTGATCGGGACGGGGCAAACCCTAGGAGTCCCCCAATAGTCCTGAACATGCTTGAAGAAGACGTCGCCCATAGCGGGCGGCCGGGGCGTCAACTTGCCCCAGTACTCCTTCTGAATATCGCACGCCTCATCTACCACGATGACTCCATCCCGCATAACTCGCTCTAGAACTTCCACGCACTGAAGCTGACACCGCTCGTCTCCTTGAGCCTCCGGACCGCAGTTCGCGTTTATTGCGACGTTTGTGTCCACGACGTACCGTAGGCCAGCCTTGATCTTCATCACCTAGCCTCTAGGCGTCTCTTTAGGCCAGCCTTGCTGGTCGCCGCAATCTCGCCCATTTCGTCACCGAAGAACTGCTCAGGCCAGTTCTCGATCCCGCCCCATTCATTCAGGCGGAGGGTGTCGAGCCTCGCCTCACCGTTCGCGGAGCCCACGAAGTACAACCGCACATCGGGGGCCCGAAACGTACCCTCTGCTACGCGACGCTGGAAGCGTCGCAACAGGTGTTCGCTGTGACTCTCGACGACGATCTGAACATGCCGCTCCCGCGCCACATCCAGCATCACATCAGCGAGACCGCTCTGTATCGAAGGGTGTAGGTGGAGCTCGGGCTGCTCGACCAGAACGATCGAGTGCGGCGGAACGTAGTAGAGGAGAACAAGCACAGGCAGCACCTGAGAGACACCGAAGCCCACATCAACGAGGGTCGTCTCAGGGCCACCTGTGGCTCTCGTCACGACCGTTTGGTACAAGCCGGAACCTTTGGCAAACTCTCGGATGTCGAACGACTCGATCAGCCCGAGCTGCTTCAGCCGGCTTGCGATCCGGCCCTCAAGGTCCTTCCTCGGATCTCGTTCGGTGGCGGACAGGATCGCATCGATTGTGTACTCACCGCGATGGCCTACACCCTCGCGGCCGGCACCCCTCCACCTGTACTCTCGCCTGGGGTGCTCCCGCAACGGTCCAAGGTAGTAGATGTTGTCCATCAACTTCTCATATGAGGCCTCGAACCGGCCCAAATTGAGATGAAGGAACGGTGCCTGAAAGCGAACCTCGGTGGGAAAAAGATGAGTCTTCACAGGCCCCGGAAGAGGCTCGCTTGACCTCTCTAGCGACCGCCGTCGGAAGATGTGCTGGCGCCTGCTCGCCAATAGCTCCGGCTCTGAGGATGTCAACTCGAAGCCGCTAGGCGCCCCACTACCAACGACTTTCCTGCGCAGGCAAAAGGTCGTGCCCGCGAACTCGTACTCGATGGACTCGGCCGAAAGGCGCGGTCTCGCCTGGTCTCTGACCCCTACGTGAGAGGTCAACCGCAGCGTGTCACCACGGAGAGCGGACGGCGAGCCCTCCCCGTCTCGGTGCCGGCCGGGAACACGTAGCTGCCTGAAGCCTGGCCTCGTCCACGTCAAGGACCACTGCATGTCGGGAAGACTAAGCAGGTCGGCCTTGTCCTCGTTCCCTCGATGCACGGTGTCACTGTAACTTCCCAAGTCGACCAGTTCATTCGGGCCGCCTCCGAAGTCGAGCACCAAGCCGGGATCAACCGCGTTCTTCGTCTGCTTCAGCATCAGCAGGAACTGCAGAAGGCTGCTCTTGCCGGCGCTGTTCTCGCCAAAGATGGCCGTGACCTTCCCGAACTCGATTCTGAGATCGCTCCATGCCTTAAAGTTCTCGACCTGCAACTCTGTGAGCATCTCGTATCCTCTCCCCCCCGACGCTACAGCTTCAGCGCCTTCGACGCCGTGCGCTCGGCGATCCGAGCCGCCAGATCCTCGACCGTCACCGCGCCCTGATCCGCGACGCCACCCTCCGGTGCTTCGCGCAGGCGGAGCGACACGGTGCCGGCCTCCTGTTCGCGACCGCCGACGACGAGCATGTAGGGGACCTTCCGCGCCTGGGCGTCGCGGATCTTGTAGCCGAGCTTCTCGCTGCGCTGATCGAGCTCGACCCGGGCGCCGGCGTCCTGCAGCTTCTTCGTCACTTCGGCGCCGTAGTCGAGGAAGCGGTCGGATACCGGCAGGACGACCGCCTGTGTCGGCGCCAGCCAGACCGGGAAGGCGCCGCCGAAGTGCTCGATCAGGATGCCCATGAAGCGCTCGACCGACCCCATCATCGCCCGGTGCAGCATCACCGGACGTCGGGTCCCGCCGTCGCTGGCGATGTACTCGAGGTCGAGCCGCTCCGGCATCTGGTAGTCCAACTGCACCGTCCCCAACTGCCAGCTCCGTCCCAATGCGTCACTGACCTGGAAGTCGATCTTCGGGCCGTAGAAGGCGCCGTCGCCCTCGTTGATCTCGAACTCCAGGTCGCGGCTTCGGAGCGCACTCATCAGCGAGTCCTCGGCCCGCTGCCAAAGCTCCGGGCTGCCGATCGACTTCTCGGGCCGGGTCGAGACCTCGATCAGGATGTCGTCGAAGCCGAAGGTCCTGTAGATCTCCAGGATCGTCGACACCGGGCGCAGCACCTCCGCCTCGACCTGCTCCTCGGTGCAGAAGGTGTGCGCATCGTCCTGACAGAACGTACGCACCCGCGTGAGCCCGGTGATCACGCTGGACCGTTCGTAGCGGTGGAGGCGGCCGAAGTCGGCGTAGCGGATCGGCAGATCGCGGTAGGACCGCAGGCCGGTCTTGTAGATCAGGCAGTGGGTCGGGCAGTTCATCGGCTTGACCGCGTACTGCCGGTCGTCGACCTCGGTGAAGAACATGCTCTGCCGGTAGTTGTCCCAGTGCCCCGAGCGGTGCCAGAGATCGACGTCGAGGATCTGCGGCGTCCGCACTTCCTCGAAACCGTCGCGCCGGTTCAGACCCTGGACGTAGTCGACCAGCAGGTTGTAGATCACCGTGCCGCGCGGGTGAAAGAAAGGGCTACCGGGTGCGTTCTGGTTGAAGCTGAACAGGTCGAGCTCGGGGCCCAGGCGGCGGTGGTCGCGCGCCCGCCGCAACTCGAGGTCGGCAAGGTAGCCGTCGAGCGCCGCCCGGCTGGCGAAGGCGGTGCCGTAGATCCGCTGCAGCCGCTCCCGACTCTCGTCGCCGCGGTAGAAGACACCGGAACTCTCGAGCAGCTTGACCGCGCCGATCTGATCCACGCGCTGCGCGTGCGGACCGCGGCAGAGGTCGACGAACTCCCCGTGCCGGAACAGGGTGATCGGTTCGCCCTCGGGAATGTCCTCAAGCCGCTCGAGCTTGAGTTCCTCGCCCAGGTCGCCGAACAGCTCACGCGCTTGCCGGCGAGAGATCTCGACCCGCTCCACCTCGTGCTTCTCGGCGAGAATCTCGCGCATCTTCGCTTCGATCGCTTCCAGGTCCTCGGGCACGAAGGCGCGCGGGAAGCGGAAGTCGTACTGGTACTTCTCCGCGTGATCGCGGCGGCCAACGTCGATCTGCGTGCCGGGCCACAGTCGCTGAACCGCGTCCGCCAGCACGTGCTCCGCGGTGTGGCGCAGGAAGGGCGCCGCCTCTTCGCTCTGGATCGTGATCAGACGCAGGCTGCCCGACACCTCAATCGGCGTGCGCACGTCGAGCGCTTGCCCGTCCAGCTCGGCGCCGACCGCGGCCCGTGCCAGGCCGGGTCCGATGGAGCGCGCGACATCGAGAGCCGTCGTCCCCGCCGGGACGCTACGCACCGATCCGTCAGGCAGGGTCAGGTCAATCATGCAGCGAATTCCGTCTGGTGTACCGCGGCTGGCCGGTTCATCCGGCGGGCACCGCGATGGTAGGCGCTAGCGGACTCGAACCGCTGACCTCTACCGTGTGAAGGTAGCGCTCTAACCAACTGAGCTAAGCGCCTGAGTCACAGACCGAACGGCCCATGTTCTGCGGAGGTCCGAGCGGACTCGAACCCTGCGGAGGTCCGAGCAAGCTCGAACCCTGGTGAAGTCCGAGCAAGCTCGGACCCTGGTAGGCCCGAGCGGACTCGAACCGCTGACCTCTACGATGTCAACGTAGCGCTCTAACCAACTGAGCTACGGGCCTGAACCCCGCGACCGAATAGCCGGCAATGGCCGCCGCGAGAAGGCGCAACGGTACAAAGGGGACGGTCGCCGTGTCAACGCAAGGGACGCCGCGTCACCGCATCGGAGCGCCCTGCCGCCGCCTTCTCCCACCCGCAGGAACACCACCCGGCCGCCACTTTGTTGCAGAATCGCAGGATGACGTCCGCTCTCCAGATGGCCGAACTGATCGAGGAGGCGCGGCGAAGGATCGCCGATCAGGTCTACCTCAGTCCGTGCGCCCGGTCGGAGTACTTCTCCCGGCTCTGCGGTCTCGACGCCTACTTCAAGCTCGAGAACCTCCAGATGACCGGCTCGTTCAAGGAGCGGGGAGCTCTGAACCGCATCCTCACGCTCTCGGAAGAGGAGCGGAAGCGGGGCCTGATCACCGCCTCGGCCGGCAACCACGGGCAGGCGGTCGCCTACCACGCCGGCCGGCTCGGTCTTGAGGCGACCGTGGTCATGCCGCTGCCGACGCCGCTGATCAAGGTCTCGAATACGCGCAGCTTCGGCGCCGACGTGCGGCTGGCCGGCGAGACGTTCGACGATGCCCAGGCCCACGCGCACGAACTGGAAGTGGAACTCGGAGCGACCTACGTGCATCCGTTCGACGACGCCCAGGTAATCGCCGGGCAGGGCACGATCGGCTTCGAGCTGATGGCCCAGCAGCCCGACCTTGAGGTCATCGTGGTGCCGGTTGGCGGCGGCGGCCTGATCTCCGGCATCGCCGCGGCGTACAAAGCGCACCGGCCGCAGACCCTGATCATCGGCGTGCAGACCGAGGCCGTACCCTCGATGAGGGAAAGCCTCGCCGCCGGCGAGCCTGTGGCCGTCGACCGCCGCCACACGATCGCCGACGGCATCGCGATCAAGCGCCCGGCCGACCTGACCCTCAAGCTGGTCGAGGAGCTCGTCGACGACCTGGTCACGGTGGACGAGGAGGAGATCGCCAACGCGGTGCTGCTGCTGCTCGAACGCGAGAAGACGGTGGTCGAGGGCGCCGGCGCCTCCGTCCTGGCCGCGGTTGTCAACGACCATGTGCCGCAGGCGAAGGGACGCCGGACGGCGATGGTGCTGACGGGCGGCAACATCGACGTCACCCTGCTCAACCGGATCATCGAGCGCGGCCTGACCAAGGACGGTCGCCTGGTGCAGCTCGATGTCTGCGTCAAGGATCGGCCGGGCGCACTCGGCGCGCTGCTCAACCTGGTCGGCGATGCCGGCGCCAACGTGATCGAGATCCATCACGAGCGCGCCTTCACCGCCCTCGGCCTGAACGAGGTGCACATCGAGCTGAGGCTCGAGACCCGGGGCCCGGAGCATGTGAAAGAACTGATCGAGGCGATCGCGGTCGCCGGCCTCCACGTCCGGCGCCAGGCCGAGCCCCGGAGCTGGCACGAGTAGCAGGACAGACGAAGGGTGGCGTCGGCGAAGGTAATGTGCCGGCCGTTGGCCGGCCGTAATCCTGGCCGCCTTTGGCGGCAGCGGGCCAGAAGGCCCGCGCACCCAGTGTTCGCCGACGCCACCCTTCGTCTGCCCCGACTGCTAGGCTTGCCGCGCGTGAACGACGAAGCTTCGGATCCTTCGCCATCCGGCTCCAGTCTGGACGAACCCGACCCGGACCCCGACCAGCGCACCTCAGCACTAGGGGAGCGCCCTTCGTCACGTTCGCCGCGGCCCCCGGCCTCCCTGCGGGCTGAGCGCCGATGATGCCGCAGTTCCTGGCGGTCACCGGGCCGCCCATGGGCCTCGCAGAACTCGCGCCCGGCTGGGGGCTCGCGCTGGCCCTGTTGCTGGTGGGCCTGAACGGTTTCTTCGTCGCCGCCGAGTTCGCGCTGGTCAAGGTCCGTCCGACCCAGATCGCCCCGCACGTGGACACCCTCCGGGGCCGCATGGCGCAGCGCATGATCGACCAGCTCGACGCCTGCCTGTCGGCGACCCAGCTCGGCATCACGCTGTCGAGCCTCGGTCTCGGCTGGATCGGCGAGCCGGCGGTCACCTGGCTGCTGAGGCCGCTGTTCAACCTGGTACCGAACCTGCCTCCGGGAGTCGCCCAATCGGCCAGTCTGACGGTCGCCTTCCTGTTCATCAGCATGCTGCACATCGTGCTCGGCGAACTGGCGCCCAAGTCGCTGGCGATCCGTAGACCCGAGCCGACGAGTCTCTGGGTCGCGCTGCCGCTGTGGGCGTTCTACCGGATCACCTTCCCCGGCATCTGGGTACTGAACCAGATGGCGAACGCCGTCCTGCGCCTGTTCGGAATCGAACCGGTCGGCCACGGCGAGCTTGCCCACAGCGAAGAGGAGATCCGGAGTCTGCTCGCCTCCGAGGAGGACAGCGAACTCTCCGACCCCAAGCGGGAGCTGCTCGACAACGTGTTCGAACTCTCCGACCGCAACGCCCGCCAGGTGATGGTTCCCCGCACCGAGGTCGTCTACCTCGACGCCACCGCCCCGATGGAGGCTAATCTCGACCGCGCCCGCCAGAGCGGCCACACCCGCTTCCCGCTCTGCGAGGGGGACCTCGATCAACTGATCGGCCTGGTCCACATCAAGGACCTGTTCATCGCCGAGGATCCGCCCGCCTCACTGCGCGACATCGCCCGCGAGACGTTCGCGGTGCCCGAGACCCTGCCGCTCGACCAGTTGATGGCCCGAATGCGCCACGAACACATCCACATGGTTGCGGTCGTCGACGAGTACGGCGGCGTTGCCGGCCTCGTCACGCTGGAGAACGTCCTGGAGGAAATCGTCGGCCAGATCCAGGACGAGTTCGACGCCGAGGTTCCCGAGTTCGTCCGCCTCGAGGACGGCGGCTACAAGGTCCTCGGCGGAATGCTGATCGACGACCTCGAGGACGAACTGGGGATCGAGATCGCCGACGCGCGCGAGGAGGACACCGTGGCCGGCATCGCGCTTTCGGAACTCGGCCGCACCGCCGAACCGGGCGATGCCGTCGAAGCCGGGCGGCTCCGGCTGGAGGTGCAAGAGGTGGACGGGAACCGGATCGTGTCGCTGCGGGTTGATGTCCTAGCGGAGCCGGCCGAGGACGTCGACTGACACCTGGTCCAGCGGGACCACCTCACGCTCGCCGTCGCCCCGGTTCGAGACCTCCGCGCCCCCGTTCGCGAGCGAACGCGCGCCGACCACGACCCGGATCGGGAAGCCGACCAGGTCGGCATCCTTGAACTTGACGCCGGGCCGCTCCGCGCGGTCGTCGTAGAGCACGTCGTGGCCAGCGGGAGCGAGCGCCTCCACGAGTTCCCCGTAGAGCGAGTCGGCGGCCGAACGCACCGCTTCGTTGCCCGGATCGAGGGAACTGAGAACGACCGTGAACGGCGAGAGGGGCACAGGCCAGATGATGCCGTCGCGGTCGTGGCCCTGTTCGATCGCGGCCGCCGCCGTGCGGCCGATACCGAGGCCGTAGCAGCCCATTTCCATCGGCCGAAGCCGGCCGTTCTCGTCCGTGAAGGTGCAGTTCATCTTCTCGGAGTAGGTCGTGCCCAGCTTGAAGATGTGACCGACCTCGATGCCGCGCGAGAGGCGCAGCTCACCGGCGCTGCAGCGCGGGCACGGATCGCCATGGACAGCGGTCATCACGTCGACCCACTCGACCCGCCGCGTGCTCGCCACGTCTCGGTCCCAGCGTACGGAGGCGAAGTGCCGGTCGCCCTTGTTGGCGCCGCAGACGAAGCCGGCGAGGGGACGGGCCGACTCACAAACGACCAGGCGCATCTCGGCGGGAAGGCCCACCGGACCCGAGAAACCGTGCGGACCGCCGGTCGCCGCCTCGACCTGCTCGGCCGTCGCCAGACGCACGCCGAGACCTCCCAGAACGTTGAGCAGCTTGACCTCGTTGACCTCACGGTCACCTCGGATCGCGACCGCCGCCAGGCCGTCGTCGGTCTCGTAGATCAGTGTCTTGACCACCTGCGCCGGCTCGACCTCGAGCAGCTCGGCAACCTGCGCCACCGTCGTCGTGCCCGGTGTAACGACCTCGCTCGGGGCCTCGCCGCCATCCGCGGCCGGCACCGGCAGCTCGCCGACCTCCGCCCGCTCCACGTTCGCGCCGTAACCGCAGGCGGCGCAACTGGCGACCGCGCTCTCACCGGTATCGGCGAGCACCATGAACTCGTGCGACGACGAACCGCCGATCGTCCCGGAGTCCGCCTCGACCACGGAGTACTCGAGCCCGCAGGCCTCGAAGATGCGCGAGTAGGCGGCGTACATCGCCCGGTAGCTTCGGTCGAGGCCCTCCTGTGTCGCGTCGAAGGAGTAGGCGTCCTTCATGATGAACTCGCGGCCGCGCATGAGCCCGAACCGGGGCCGGATCTCGTCCCGGAACTTGGTCTGGATCTGGAACAGGTTGATCGGCAACTGGCGGTAGCTCTTCACGTCGCGCCGCACGAGATCGGTGACCACCTCCTCGTGCGTGGGACCGAAGCAGAATCGCCGGCCATGCCGGTCCTCCATCCGGAGGAGCTCCACCCCGTACTTGGTCCAGCGTTCGGACTCCTCCCACAACTCGGCGGGCTGGATCGCCGGCATCGACAATTCGATCGCGCCGGACCGCTCCATCTCGCGCCGGACGTTTCCCATCAGCTTGCGCATCGTCCGCCAGCCGGCCGGCTGCAGGGTGTAGATCCCGGCCGCGAGTCGCCGCAGCAGGCCCGCCCGAGCCATCAAACGGTGGCTGACGACGTCGGCGTCCCTCGGCGCCTCGCGGGCGGTCATCAGGTAGTAGTTGCTCCAACGCATCGTCTTGCCGGTTCGGTTCGGTACGGGAGCTGCTAGGCGCGACCGCGCACCCGTTCGATGATCCGCGCGGAGTCTTTCATGAACTCCATCATCCGTTCTTCGATCGCGCCACCGCGGTCATCGAGCCGGCGAGCCCGGGCCAGCACGCCGCGCGCCCGATCCTCGTCGCCGGATGCCAGAAGCGCCATGCCCAGCCGGGTGAGCACCGTCGTCGACGGTCCGAGCTCGGTCGACTGCGACAGGAAGTCGATCGCCTCGTCCAACTCCTGCCGCTTGTAGTGAACCCACCCCAGCGCGGCGAGCGGGAACTGGCGCAACTCCTCCGGCGCGTGCTCCAGGGACCGGCGCGCGAAGTCGAGCGCCTGGTCCAGGTCCTCGTCCATCTCGGCCAGGTTGTAGGCCATCTCGTAGTAGGCGATGCTCTTCGAGAAGTTCGACCCGCCTTCTTCCAGCAGGCGGCGTCCGACTCTGTTTCCCTCCCGGTACTTCCCCTCGCTGCGCAGCGACTCGATCAGGGTCGCGTAGGCCGTCGCGCGCAGCATCTCGCCGGCATTCGAATCGAGCACGCGCTGGGTCAACTGACCGATCTCCTGGCTGCGGTCGAGCCGGAGACACGCCAGGGCGAAGGTCATCAGCAGGGTCGGATTGTCCGGATCGAGCGCCAGCGCCTCGCGGTAGCAGCGCAACGCCTCCGCCGCGTCGCCGGATTCGATCGCCTCCTCGCCGCGGTTCACCCAGTCAGCGGCCGCCGGGCTGGTCGCCGGCAACTCGGCGCCGGTGCGGCCCGAGAGGTAGGCGACCAGATCGCGGTAGCGCATTCGCCGCGGGTTCAGTTGCTGAGCGGTGCGGAACGCGGCCAGCGCCTTGCGGTTCCAGCCCCGGTCCAGGTAGCAGAGACCGAGGAGGTGATGGCACTCCTCGAACGCGGGGTCGACCTGGACCGCCTGCCCGAGCGCTTCGATCGCCGCAGCGAGCCGGCCAATCTCGTAGCGGCAGCGGCCGAGCAGGTAGAGAGCCTGCGGCACCCCGTCGATCTCGACCGCGCGCTCCAGGAAGGCCACCGCCGATTTCAACTGCCCCCGGCCCGCCAGCGACGCCCCGAGGCAGAAGTGCGGGAGGAAGGCGTCCTGATGGACGGCGACCGCCCGCTCCAACAGTTCCTGCCCGCGTTGTTCCTCACCCTGCTGAAGACGGATCACGCCGCTGTAGACCAGACCCTGGACATGGTCCGACTTGGTCGCCAGCACGCGGCCCCAGTAGTCGAGCGCCCGCTCGAGGTGTCCCTCCTGGAAGTGGGACTCGCCGAGGAAGTGCGCAAGCTCGTAGTTGCCGCGGTCGACCCCGGCCGCCGTCTCGAGGGCTTCCATCGCCTTGCCCAGGTCGAGACCGCCCAGAGCAAACTCCGCCTCGTCGAGAAGCTGTTCGAAGGCGGCGCGACGCCGACCCTCGTAGAGCCCGAGGATCCGGTCCTTGACAGCCGCGAAACGCTCCCGCTTCTCGAGCACCAGGAACTGGTAGTCCATCTTGGACTCCCAGAGTGCGCTCCACTCGGCCGCGTCGATCAGCTCCTGGCGTTCAAGAAGATCGCGAAGGGCAAGCATGCCGGCGTGGTGGACGAGAATGCTCTCCTCTTGCCGGCGCATGGCGCTCAGGACCTGCTGCACGGTCTCGCCCGTGCGCTTGAGCACCTCCTCCAGGATCGAGATCCGTTCCAGCAGGTGCTCGTCGAACGAGAACTCCTCGTCGCCTACGTCCAGCGACTCCGCAGGCGGCGCGGAGGCGCCGGACAGCACCATCAGCTTCTGCCGGCAGCGCTGGCAGTACTCCGCGTCGTCCTCGTTGCGCGCGCCGCACGCCTGACAGTACATCGGAGGCGAGCCTAGCGCCTGATCGCCCATCTCGACTCCCGGAAGCCGGCGCTACGCGCGACACACCCGGTGATTCTCAAGTCAAGCCGTCAAACCACGGCTCCCGCCGCCCCAGCCTGCTGTCCAGCGCCGCTCCGATCCCCACGCAGGTGACGATGGTCCAGGTCCATCCACCCACGTACGGCGCCATCTTGACCAGACCGAGAGCGAGCAGCCCGAGGAGCACGGCGGCCATCGGCCGGCCGGCGATCCGCGGGTGGTTCGGCAGCAGGCGCGCGCCCAGCGCCATGAACACCGCCACGGTGCCCCACAACTTGCACACCATGGCGGCCACGGCACAGACAACGAGCAACGGCGCTCCGACCAGGGCCGGCGCCGCGGCGGTCAGGACGCCGAAGGTCACGCCCACGGCAAGCACTGCCACCAGGCCGGCAAAGAAGTTCCGGAACGGCCGCTCCAGGACACTCTGGGCGGTCACCGTCAGCGACGAGTCGAAGCCCCAGACCAGAACCACCGACACGAGCAACCAGGCCATCAGCAGCGCCAGGTTGAGCATGGCCGCCGCGGGCGACAACGGCGAGCGGCCCATCAGCGGCCCCTCGGCGAGGACGAGCCACGAGGACGGCGCCCGCGGATAGGCCACCGTGCGGCCTTCCACCGCCGCCCCGGACTCGGCGTTCACCTCGCCGCCCAGCACGAACACATCGCCGCGCAACCGGGCCGGCGGCCCCAGGTGGACATCGCCGCCGAGCACGATCACGTCGCCCAGAACAATGCCGTCGATCCGCGCGTCCCCGCTCAGGACCACGACATCGGAGCGCGCCTCGCCGCGCAGCTCCAGATCCCGCCCCAGCGCCACGACCTGGTCCCGCATCACCGCCTCGGAGTCGACGACGATCGCGGCCCCGGCGCCCTCCCCGGGCGGCTCGGCGGGCGCGCAACCGGCGGCGACAGCGACAGCGACAGCGAAGCAGACCAGGAGAGCCTGGACAGCCGGGTACCGGCGTTTCACGGCAAAGTTGGTCACGAGCGCCGATCGTAGCGCCGGATGCGGTACGGGCCAGGGTCGCGACGCACGCCATGGCGGCAGAGCGCGAAAGCGCCGCGACCGGCGACCGTCAGCGCCGTTGCCGTTCCCGCGCCGTCGCCCTGGAACCGCGCCTCAGCAGGGAGAACAGGAGCACGGTGAGGCCCATGGCCGCCAAGCCACCGAACAGCAGACCGGTCGCCGCGGGTTGGAGCGCCGACGACACCGCCGCGCTCATCCCCCGCCACGAGGCATCGAGCAGGCCGGCGCCGACCAGGCCGACGGTGACCGTGAAATTGAACAGCGTCGCCACGGCGGAGGCCGCCGATTCGACCTGGGGCGCCAGCCCGGCGAGCACCGCCAGGGCGCCGCCCAAGAGCCCCACCAGCGCAGCGGCCGCAGCCACAGCCCTGCGCCCCCGCGCCCGCGATGGTGCGCTCACATCGATCTCGAGCGGCTCGGTCGCAAGCCGTTCCGCCGCCAGGAGTGCACTCAGGGCGGCCAAACCGCGCGCCTCGCCGCGGCAACAGGCGCACTCCTCGAGGTGCCGCTCCGCCTGCTCGCGTTCAGGTTCGCTCACGGCGCCGTCGACGTAGGCGTCGATCAACTCGGCATGGGAACAGGTGGCGGACATCGAACCGCTGACCCCTCTCTTGGAACTCGTCATTCGTGGACTCCCCCCGTCCTTCAGTCGGTGAGGTATTCAGCCAACCGGGCCTTCAGCATCCGGCGGCCGCGAAACAACTTGTTCTTCACCGTGCCCAGGGGCATGCCCTTGAACTCGGCGATCTCTTCGTAGGTCATTTCAGCGAAGTGTCTCAACTGGATCAGCTCCCGGTACTCGTCCTTCAGACTGTCGATCGCGGACCCGATCGCGTCGCGCCGCTCGAGATTGCGAAACACCCGGTAGGGGTCTCGTTCCTCACTCGGAAACTCCCTCTCCCGGATTTCTCCGTCGGCGCCGAGCCCCCGCATCGGAACCAGCTTGAGGCGCCGCTTCCGGAGCAGGTCGATCGCCGCGTTCTGTGCCACCCGAAACAGCCATGTCGAGAACCGGTACCTGGGGTTGTAACGATCGAGGGCCCGATAGACCTTCAGAAACACTTCCTGGGACAACTCCTGCGACTCGTCGACATTGCCGAGAAAGCGGTTCAGGTAATTGACCAAGCGCCCCTGATACCTCTGCACGAGGTCGGTATACAGGGCGGCCTCGCCGTCCAGAATCGCAGCCACCAACTCCTCGTCGGTCGCCCGAGTTGCCTCCACAGCCTTCACCTACGTTCCCCGCGCCCGATTGTTGCGGGCTGGCCCCCGGTGGTGCGAATGCCGCCGGCCGCGTCCCGGCTACCCGCGGCTGCTATACCCTCAGCGCCTTGGCATTCGCCTCAGAGAGTAACCGGGTCGAGATCTTGATTCACGCGCGCGGACTCGGTATTCGGTTCGGCTCGCAGTGGGCTCTCGCCCACGTCGACCTCGACCTCGCGTCCGGCGACCGCCTGCTGCTGGCCGGGGCCAACGGCTCCGGGAAGACGACCCTGCTGCGGCTGATCGCCGGACTCCGGCGCCCTACGGCCGGCGAACTCCTCATCGACGACCGGCGCGCGGCCGAGGATCGCTTCGCGGTCCGCAGCACCCTGTCTCTGGTTTCCCATCACGACTATCTCTACGACCGGCTGACCGCCCTGGAGACGCTGCAGCTCTGGAGTTCGCTCTGCGACCGGCGTTCCAGCGACTCCCAGCTCCACGACCTGCTGGGCGAACTCGGTCTTTCGGCCGCCGCCGACCGTCAGGTCGCCGGTTTCTCGGCCGGCATGAGGAAGCGCCTGATCCTCGCCCGGTCGCGGCTGGAGAACCCGCGGTTGCTGCTCCTCGACGAGCCCTTCGCGTCCCTCGACCCCCAGGGCCAAAGCCTGATCGAAAGCTGGATCGAGCGGTTCGTCGACGGCGGCGGCACCCTGATCGTCGCCTCGCACGCGGTCGAACGGGCTTCCCGCATGTGCAACCGCGGGGTTCTACTCGAGCAGGGCCAGGTGGCCTGGCACGGCGCCGCCGCCGACCTCGACGCTGCCTGGCAGCGGCGGTCGAGGGCGCGATGAAGCTGCTCCGCCCAATCGTTACGGTTCTCCACCCCATCTTCGTGCTGCTGGCCAAGGACCTTCGGGTCGAGTGGCGCGGCCGGTTCCGCTTTCTCTCCATCGTGCTCTTCGGAGGCATCACGCTGGTGCTGTTCTCCTTCGCCATCGACGCCGACGACCGCGCCGCGGCGACCATGGCGCCCGGTTTCCTGATCCTCGCCCTGCTCCTGAGTTCGACCTTGGGGCTCTCCGAGTCCTTCCGGGTCGAACGGGAGAACCGCGCCCTGGAGGGGCTGTTGCTCCTGCCGGTCGAACCCGCGGTTCTCTTCTACGCCAAGGCGCTCGGGAACTTCGTCTTCCTGACCCTGCTGGCGCCGGTGCTGCTGCCCTCGGCAATCATCATCTACGGCGTCGATGCCGGACCGAACGCTCTGCTCGGGCTGTTCGCCGTCTGGCTGCTTGCCGCCGCCGGACTCGCCGCGCCGGGCACCCTGTACGCGGCGATGACCAGCCGCGCCTCGAGCCAGGACGTGCTGCTGCCCCTGCTCCTCTTTCCCCTGGTCATCCCGGTGCTGATCGCCTCGGTCAAGAGCGCGGCCCTCGTGCTGCACGGGGATCCTATGGATCAGACGCGCAGTTGGTTCATCATTCTGATCGCTTTCGATGTGATCTACTGGGCGCTGGGTGGCGTCCTGGCCGCCGTGGCGATGGAGGAGTGACGGCTCGCCGGCAGCCCGGCTCTCCGTCACCCGAAGGAGCGAATCGAAGGTGGACGGCGTTATAGTCGGCGGTTGGGGATGGGTCGTTGCCGCCTATGGTTCGGCGGGCGCCGTCCTGGCCCTCTACACCTTCAGTCTGTTCGCGCGGCTGCGACGGATCGAAGGCAACGCACCGGCGCAGGAACAGAGCAATGAGCACGGAACCCACGACCTCAACCAGCGGAACGCCTGACCGCGGCAACCGGCGTCTTCTGCTGCTGGCCGCGGGCGGCGCAGTGGCCATTGCTCTCTCCGTTCTGGCCTTCGGCGACGTCGGCGAGAACCTGGTCTACTACTGGAGCCCTTCGGAGGTCCATGAAGCAGGACCCGGCGCGGTTGGCGCCAGCATCCGGCTCGGCGGCCTGGTCGAGAAGGGCTCGGTGAACCGCAGCGACGACGGCCTGACCCTCGAGTTCACGGTCACCGACGGCACGTCGCGGATCGACGTCCGCACCACCGCCGTGCCACCGGCCATGTTCCGCGAGGGCATCGGCGTCGTGGTCGAGGGGACGATGGGGCAGGACGGCCAGTTCGCGACCTCGCGCCTCATGGTGAAGCACGACAACGAGTACCAGGCGCCCGACGTCGATGACCAGCGCGGCATGGCGGAGTTGATCGAGTCCATGCAGTTCGAGACGTGACCTCGGCCCTGGGCCAGGGGTTCGTGCTCCTGGGCCTGATCGCGGCGAGCTTCGGAGCTTCCTTCGGCTACATCGCCGGCGCGCGGCGGTCGGCAGTCGGTCTGCGTTGGACCCGACGACTGGCGCTGCTGTTCGCGGCGACCATGGTCGGCGCCTGCGTGGTCATGTGGTACGCCCTGATCAGCCACGACTTCTCCGTCTCCTACGTGGCCCAGGTCGGAGCGCTGGCGACGCCGCTCCACATCACGATCTTCTCCCTGTGGTCGTCGCTCGAGGGGTCGATCCTGTTCTGGGGGCTGATCCTCGGCCTCTACATTGCCTTGGCGGCCACGCTCCAGCGCCGCGGGCACGACGACTATCTCGCCTACACCCTGGCCACCCTGCTGTCGATCGGCGCCTTCTTCACCTTCCTGATCGCCAGCGTCGCCGATCCCTTCGCGCCCACGCCGCCCCCCATCCCGGTCGACGGGCCCGGACCGAACGCGCTGCTCCAGAACCACCTCCTGATGGCGATCCATCCGCCCATGCTCTACCTGGGCTACGTCGGCATGTCGGTGCCCTTCGCGATGGCGGTCGCGGCCCTGCTCCGGGGCCAGTTGGGCGCCACCTGGCTGCGGCCGATGCGCCGCTGGCTGCTGGTTCCGACGTCTTTCCTCACCGCCGGCGTCATGCTCGGCGGCTGGTGGTCGTACGAGGTGCTCGGCTGGGGCGGCTACTGGGCCTGGGACCCGGTTGAGAACGCCTCCTTCCTGCCTTGGCTGACCGGCATCGCGGCGCTGCACTCGGGCGTCGTGCAGCAACGGCGGGGAACGCTCAAGGCGTGGACCGTGATCCTGATCATGATCACCTTCCTGCTCACCATCCTCGGCACCTTCCTGACCCGCTCGGGCGTGGTGAACTCGGTCCACTCCTTTACCCAGAGCCCGATCGGCCCGGTGTTCCTGGGCTTCCTCGCCCTCTGCACCGTCGCGGTCATCGCGCTGCTGGCGCTCCGGGTCGACACCCTGGTCTCGGAACCCTCGAACGAGCGCCTGGTCAGCCGCGAAGGCGCCTTCCTGCTGAACAACCTGCTGCTGGTCAGCCTGATGTTCACGGTGCTCGTTGGCACGCTCTACCCGATCGTCGCCGAGTCGCTGCGCGGCGTGAAAGTCAGCGTCGGCGAGCCCTACTTCAACCGCATGGCGGTGCCGCTGTTTGGCGCGCTGCTGCTGATGATGGGCGTCGGGCCGGCGCTGCCCTGGGGCGGCAGCGACCCGAAGCTGCTGCGCCGTGCGCTGGTGCGCCCGCTGCCGGCCGCCGCCTGCGGTCTGGCACTGGCGCTCCTGCTCGGCGCCCGCACCGCGCCGGTGCTGATCGTCTCCGCGTTTGCCGGCTTCACGCTCTGGGTGACCGCAGATCAGGGCTTGCGGCCGGTGCGGTCACGCCGGCGGTCCAAGGGCGGCAAGGGCGTGTTCAGCGGAGTGCTCAGGGCCCCGGACAAGCTCGGCGCCTACGTCGTCCACGCCGGCGTCGTGATCACGTTCGTCGCCGTCGCCCTGTCGTCTACC
Source organism: Candidatus Multivorans sp. (assembly GCA_965216125.1). GTDB lineage: Bacteria > Acidobacteriota > Thermoanaerobaculia > Multivoradales > Multivoraceae > Multivorans. The sequence continues at coordinate 1,284,863 of OZ244152.1, forward strand.
TTCCAGCGCGAAGCGGAGTCCACGTTGCGGGCTGGCGACACGCTCACACTGGGCGCCTACGAGATGACGTTTCGCGGCGCCGAGCAGGTCGAGGAACCGCACGTGGCGCGGCACCAGGCCGAGATCGAGATCACACGGGGCGGCCGGAGCGTCGGCACGCTGCTGCCGTCGCTCAACCGCTACGCCACACAGCGTGAGCCGATCGGCACCCCCGCGGTCCGTTCAAGCGCCACGCACGACCTCTACCTGACCCTGATGAACGTCGGCGCCGACGGGTCGGTCGGGCTGCGCGCGATTCTGACGCCGGCCGTCATGTGGATCTGGATCGGCGTCCTGATCATGGTCGCCGGCACCGTTCTGTGCCTCATCCCGACCGCCGCGGAGAGGCGGGCGGCGAGCCCGCGGGCGGTCCCGGACCTCGCGGCAACCGCGGCTGGAGGCGGCCGATGAACCGCAAGGTCCTCCTGATCGGCCTGGCCATCTCCGTGCCCTTGCTCGTGCTGCTGGGTTTCGCCTTCAAGCACGACCCCGCCATCGTCGATTCGCCCCTTATGGGTCAGCCGGCGCCCAGTTTCCGGCTCGCCGGCCTCGACGGCCGCATCGTGGACCTCGAGGAGCTGCGCGGCCGCCCGGTGGTGATCAACTTCTGGTCGACCTACTGCCCTCCCTGCATCGTGGAGCACCCCCTGCTGATGGCGGGCGCCCAGCGCTGGCAGGGGGAGATCCACTTCATCGGCATCATCTTCCAGGACGACCCGCAACAGATCGCACGCTTCAACACGGACTACGGGAGCTGGGGTCCGTCGCTGATCGATGAAGGCAGCCGGGTCGCCATCGCCTACGGCGTCTACGGCCCGCCGGAGACGTTCTTCATCGACCGCGACGGCGTGATCGTCGACAAGGTGATCGGCGCCGTGTGGCCGGAGAAGCTCCTCGAAGCCGCCGACCGGCTGGTGGCGCAGCCGGCCGAAGCCACCGGCTGATATGCGCCGCCGAACCCCGACGTCCCGGCCGGGCGGCCGACGCTGGATCCCCGCGACCGCCCTCTTCCGGCTGCTGGTTGCGCTGTTGGTCGCGCTCCCGTTCGCCGCCCCGGCTTCGGCTCAGCCGCGGGATAGACAGCCTGACCTTCTTCTGCCGCCAGCCGAGGGAGAGCGTCGACCGGGTCTGGGCGTCGAGGCGTCCCGCGAGATCGGCGAGCCGCTCGGACGACCGCTCACCGGCGACGAGCTGGAACGGACCGTGGCCGCGGTTGCCGCCGACATTCGCTGTCCCAAGTGCCAGGCGCTGTCGATTGCCGATTCCGCGGCCGAGTCGGCGCGGGCGATGCGCGAGGAGGCGAGGTCCCTGCTCGCGGCCGGCTACACCCCCGACCAGGTCGCCAGCTACTTCGAGCAGCGCTACGGCGAGTTCGTGCTCCTCGAACCCCGTGCGCGGGGACTCAACCTGATCGTGTGGACGGCGCCCGCAGTCATGGTTCTGCTCGGAGCTCTGCTGGTCGCGCACCGGCTGCGCCAGCGGCGCCGGACAGGCGAAGAGGCGCTGGACGACTACCTCGCGCGCGTGGAGCAGGAGACGGCAACCTGACCCTCACAGCCTCGATCACGCTCCTGGCCGCCCTCCTCGCCGGCCTGGGTGTCGGGCTCGCGTTGCTGCCTCGGGAAACCGCGGCGCGCGCGGCCGCTCTCGAGCTGCGGCGGGCCGACCTGCTGAGCCGCCGCGAAGACCTGCTCGGCCGACTGACCCAGCGCGAACTCGAGCCCGCCGACCGCCGCCGGCTCCAGGTGTCCACCGCGCGCGTCCTCAAGGAGCTGGACGAGGTCGAGGAGGTGCTCGCCACCGTCGCCCCGAGCGGCGGCCTCAGGAAGGCCGCGGCGCCTGTAGGCCGCGCCTTCGTGCAGGCGCACCCGCTGCTCTCCGGCGTCCTGCTCGGCGGCGGCGTGGTCGGCCTGGTCGCCGCCCTCGTGATCTGGGCCCAGACCGACGCCCGGCCCGATCCCGAGGGCCAGCAGATGGCCGATCAGCAGACCGCCGACGGCGCCGACTTCCGCGGCCAGGCCCCGCTCGGTCCCGAGGTAGCCCGGCAGGCCGAGAAACTGCAGCGGCAGATCGAAGCCGATCCCACCAACATCGACCTGCACCGCGCGCTGACCCAACTGCTGCTGATGAACGGCCGTCAGTTCGATGCCTTCCAGCAGGCCCAACGCATTCTGGAGATCGATCCCGAGGACCCCGACGGCCACTACGTCTCCGGGATCGTCCGCCTCAGGATGGGGCAAACCGACATCGCCCTGAATGCACTGAGCCAGTCCCTGCGCAGCGACCCCGGTCACGAGCAGGCAGCGATGATGCGAGGCCTGCTCCTCATGCAACTCGGCGACCGCGACGGCGCCACCGCAACCTGGGAAAGCGCCAACGAGGCCCGCGCCAGCACCCGCCTGCAGCAGCTCATCGCCATGGCCCGCGAGGGCAAGACGTTCCAGGAGATCGTCAACAACCCGTTGTAAGCGTCGTCGGGCTGGCGGGCCGTCCCGGAACACACACCCGCCCGCAGGGGGTTCAGGGGGAGGGTCCCAGGTGCCGCTCGCGCTCTAGCCAACCGGCCCAGACGAATTCAACCAGCACGCAAGGGTTCATCCCGCAGCTAGGAGCTTGCGCGGCAGAACTACCGGAGACCGACGCTTCGCGGCGGATGCGGGCAGGATGCCCGCGTGCCATCCGTGCGCCCGATGACGGGCGCACGGAGTGGTTCGCGTGTGGCGCGGGTCGCGCCACACGGGTTCCCAGGTCAGACCGTTCTACTGCGCAAGCTCCTGGCGTATAGTTCCGGCGGAGTATCTGAAGTCCGATGTCCCCACTCGCCATCCTGATCATGATCCTGATCTGCGGTTTCGTGTGGGGAGGCTTCTCTTTCTTCCTGGTGCGGGCGCTCAAGAGCGAGCGGTCCCGCCCTCAGGACGGCTAGCGCTCCTGCAGGTCGGCTGTGCGCGTCTTCCTGGTCGGCTTCATGGCGGCCGGCAAGAGCAAGGTCGGCCGTTTGCTGGCCCGGTCTCTCGGCTGGCCCTTCCGGGACCTGGACTCGGACATCGCCGCCCACGAGGGGCAGCCCGTAGCCGAGATGATCCTCGAACGCGGCGAAGCCCACTTCCGTGATTGCGAGGCGGCGGCGCTTGAACGATGCGCGGCTCTCGACCCCGTCATCGTCGCCACCGGCGGCGGCGCCTTCACGCTGGAGCGCAACCGGCGCCTGATCGCGGATCTGGGCCGTAGCGTCTGGCTCGACCCTCCATGGGAGATCCTCCGCCGGCGGGCTGAAGGCTCACACCGCCGCCGGCCGTTGTTCGAGTCGCCTGAGCAGGCTCGGGCCCTGTACGAGGCTCGACTCGATTCCTATCGCCTGGCTGACGTGCACATCAGAACGAAGGGGACGGAGCCTGCGAAGGTCGTCGCGGCAAGTGTGGCCGCGGAGTTGGGTCCGACGCCGCAGGACCCTCAGTAGGGGCTGCGGGTCACCGGAGCGAGCGCAGCAGGTCGCGGCAGCTCGCTGCGAGCCGGCGCGGGTCGAGCGCGGAGATCACGGCCACGGCGTCGGCGCCGGCCTCGATCACGCGGGGCGCGCGCTCGGCGTCGATGCCGCCGATCGCGATCAGGGGCTTGGCGGTGACCGCGCGCGCGGCGGCTACTCCGGCGAGCCCGACGACCGGGTCCGGCCGGTCCTTGGTCGCGGTCCCGAAGGCGGGGCCGATCGCCACCGCGTCGACGGCCGGGTCGCGGTCGGCCTCGATGGCCTGCTCGCGGCTGTGGGTCGAGCGGCCGATGCGGCATTCGGCCGGCAACGACGCGCGCGCCACCGGCGGCGGCAGATCGTCCTGGCCCAGATGGAGGCCTACGCGCAGGCCGCGGGCCGCCGGCAGGGCGGTCGCGATGGCGGTCCGGTCGTTGATCCAGACCAAGGGAGCGTCCGGAGCGGGGCCGCTGGCTGCCGCGGTCGCGTCCTCGACGACCCGGGCCACCGCCTCCGCCAGGCGCCAGGCCTGAAGGTCCGGCAGTCCCTTGGCGCGGAGCTGAATCCAGAGCACTCCGCAGTCGAGCAGCGTCCGCACCGCCGCGGTCACTGGCTCCGGTTCGGTACCGAAGAGGCCCGTGTCGACGATCGCGTAGAGGCGGTTCGCGGGAGGCCCAAGGTCGCTCATTCTTCCTCCAGCCGCGCAAGGAACCCGGTGTCGAGTTCCGCGTCCGCGAATGCCCGCGAGCCGACGATCCGACGCATCAGCGGCAGCGTGGTGCGGACACCGTCGATGTCGAACTCCATCAGGGCCCGGGTCATCCTCGAGATTGCCTCCTCGCGGTTCGCGCCGTGGGCGATCACCTTGGCCACCAGCGAATCGTAGTGCGGCGGCATCGATGCGCCTTCGAACCCGTGGCTGTCGACCCGGATGCCGGGGCCGGCTGGAGGCCGGTAGCGGCGGAGCGTGCCCGGCGACGGGGCGAAGGTCTCCGGATCCTCCGCGTTGATCCGGCATTCGATCGCGTGACCGCTGGTCTCGATGCCATCGGGCAAGCCCAGCGGCTCGCCGGCCGCGGCCAGGATCTGCAGCTTCACCAGGTCGACGCCGGTCACCGACTCGGTCACCGGATGTTCGACCTGGATGCGGGTGTTCACCTCCAGGAAGTAGAAGCGGTCGCCGTCCACCAGGAACTCGACGGTGCCCGCGTTCGCGTAGCCAACCCGCTTCGCCAGCCGCAGCGCGGCCGCGCCCAGCGATCGCCGCAGGTCGACCCCTACCCTTGGGGCCGGCGCTTCCTCCACCAGCTTCTGGTGCCGGCGTTGAATCGAACAGTCGCGCTCGCCGAGCTGCACCGTGCGGCCGAACGAGTCGCCGAAGATCTGGACCTCGATGTGGCGCGGGCGTTCGACCAGGCGCTCCACGATGAGTTCGCCGCTGCCGAAGGCGGCGCGGGCCTCGCTCGCCGCCGACTCGAGAGCACTCTCGAGCCCGGCGCGGTCCTGGACGGCCCGCATGCCGCGGCCGCCACCCCCCGCGGCGGCCTTCAGCATGAGCGGGTAGCCGATCCCGTCGGCAAACGCCGCCGCATCCGTCAACGACTCCGGCAACGGTCCGCCATCGAGCACCGGCACATCGGCCGCGACCGCGGCTTCGCGACCTCGGCTCTTGTCGCCCAGCGTACGGATCGACGACGGCGACGGCCCGATCCAGGTCAGGCCGCACTGCTCTACGGCAGCCGCGAAGTCGGCGTTCTCGGCCAGGAATCCATAGCCCGGATGAACCGCCTCCGTACCGGTGATGAGTGCTGCCGAAAGCAGGTTGCGCTGGTGCAGGTAGCTCCCGGCCGGTGCGGGAGGCCCCACGCAGACTGCCGCGTCGGCGAGCCGCACGTGGAGGGCGTCGCGGTCCGCGGTGCTGAAGACCGCGACGGTCGGGATGTCGAGGTCCCGGCAGGCGCGGATGATCCGCACCGCGATCTCGCCCCGGTTGGCGACCAGGATCTTGCGGAACGGCCGCGCGGAGACGCTGCTGGGTGCCGGCACGGGTCGCTCAACCGCGAACACGCGCCGCAGGACGGCTGGCAGTGCGAACCGCAACGAGCATCCTCGGGGCCCAGAGCTATCTCGGGCCTGGTGCTCAGGTCTGAATCACGAAGAGAGGCGCGCCGAACTCGACGGGGTCGCCGTTCCCGGCCACCACGGAGGTGATGACTCCGGAGACGTCGGCCTCGATCTCGTTCATCAGCTTCATCGCTTCGACGATGCAGACGACCTGCCCCTTCTCGACCTTGGAACCGACTTCGGCGTAGGGCGGCGCGTCGGGGCTGGGGGCGACGTAGAACGTGCCCACGATCGGCGAACTGAGTACGTGCCCTTCGAGCGCCGGCGCCTCTTCGGGCGCCGCCTCCTCGTCCGCCGCCGGCGGCGGCGAAGCGGCAGGCACAGCAAGCGCGGCCCGCTCCACGCGAGGACCTCCGGCGCCGCCTCCCCGATCGCCGCCCACCCGCAGGTAGAGGCCGCCCACCTGGTACTCCACGGAGAGGTCCGAGCCGCCGCGCCGTTCCTCGGCGACGAATCGGATCAGCGCTTCGGCTTGCTCATAGGTCAGCACGGACTCCTCCAAGTCTTCAGCGGGCCGTACCGGCACGGCCCGCTGCTCGGCGGAGTGTATCGGTCTCCGTTCCGCGCAGGCTCTGGAGCCCCTCGCGCGCCCGACGGCTACCCGGGTCGGCCCTGAGGACCTGTTCGAAGATCTCCGCGGCCTCGCGCCGGTGTCCCTGGGCCAGGTACAGCTCGCCCAACGTGACCGTCGGCGTCAAAGGTCGAGCAGCCCCTGGGCTCCCTTCGGCTGCCATGGCCGGCCGCGGCTACTGGCCCGTGACCTCGACGAACTTCGTCACCTCGTCGGAGCCGAGCGAGTTGGTGGCCCGGAAGGTGACCGCGTAGGTGCCCGTCGCCGAATAGGTATGGGTCGGGTTCTGCCGCGTGCTCGTGTTGTCGTCGCCGAGGATCCACAGCCAGCTCGTCGTGCGGCCGTCCGTCGTGTCCTCGAACGCGACCAGCAGATTGCGGGTGGCGAAGGTGAAGTCGGCCCGCGGCAGGCGCTGAATGGTGACGCTCACGTTCGTCGTCACCAACATGCCGCCGCCACTGCCGACATCGACGCCGACCTGGAAGCTGTCGCCCGACACGGTGTCGAGATCGCCCGGAGTGACGATGAGGATGTCCGCCGCGGTGCCATCGGCCCCGGTGCTGATCAATCCCCCGCCCGACTCGAGCGTGCCGATCTCGGTGCGGAAGTTGACCTGCGCGTTCTCGAGCGGCTGGCCCCGGTCGTCGCGAACGATCGCCAGCAGATCGGCCTCCCCGCCCGTCTCCGGCACGCTGTTCGGCGTCACCTGCACGGTCACGGATGCCGGCGAAAGACCGAGCTGGACATCCACCGTCGCCGTCTCCGAGCCGCCGGTGCTGGCGGAGATCGTGGCAACGCCGAACTGGCCGTTGGCTTCGAGCATCGCCAGCGCCTCGCCCAGATCGTCGACGGGAACACTGGGCGGAATCGAACCCAGCGTGGTGGTGAGCCGAACCAGAGTGCCGGAACTGACCGGCGTGCCGTTCGGCCGCAGCGCCACGACCCGGATTTCGGCGTTCCCGTCCGACGGAATACGGTCGGGACTCGCGCTGATCGTGATCAGCGTTCCCGAGGGGGCCACCGGGCTCGTCTGGTCACACGCCGCGAACAGCGCCAGCGACAAGCTGGCGGCGATAGCGGCAGGCAGAAATCGGCGTCGGGTGTCCATCTCTCGAATCAGTATACGAACGCTACGAAGGGAGCGTCTACTCACCGGCGCTCTGCGTGCGTCCTACCCAGACCAGCCTGGTCACTTCGTCCGATCCCACCGAGTTCGCGGCCCGCAGTGTGACCGCGTAGTAACCGGGCTCGGCGAACGTATGGGATGGGCTCTGGCGCGTGCTGGTCGTGCCGTCACCGAAGTCCCACTGTCTGTCTTTGACGAAGCCTTCCGAGACATCGTCGAAGGCGACGACCAAACCGCCGGCATCGTGTCGGAAGGCAACTTGCGGCCGACGCTGGATTCCGACGCCGGTGTTCGCCGTCCGCAGAGCCACGCCGTCGGCGCCCACCGCCACCGCCAGTTCGAAGCTGTCCTCCCCCACCGCGGCCAGTTCGGCGGCGGTAAGCGTCAGCCGGTCGGCGACCCCACCGTCGGCTCCGGTTGCGACCAACCGTCCACCCGATACCAGGGTGCCGGTCGTGGCGAGGAAGTTCACCTGCGCGTTCTCAAGCGGCCGCCCGCGGTTGTCGCGGACGATCGCGACCAGCTCGACCTCGCCGCCGGTTTCAGGAACGCTGCTCGGGATCGCTTGAAGCGTCACGGACCCGGCCGGGAGTACCCTCTGGGTGGGTTGCTCCTCGGCGCTCTGGGCCAGAGCAGCAGTCGTGAGGCCGAAGCCGAGAAGCATCACCGAAGCGGTCACCGCCACAACGACAACGTGCATTCGACGGATCGTAGTCATGTTCTTTCCCTCCATGAGTTCGTGGGCCGGGGCTCTCAACATCGTCTACGGACCCACGGCCGAATCCGTCTAGCAAGTACTGGGTGCCCCGCGCCCTCCGGCTAGCCTGTAGCCGACGCCGACGGCGATCCCTGCCGGCGCTTCACGGTACGGACCGCCGGCAGGTTCTCCAGCGACTGCTGTAGCCGGTTCAGGTGCTTCCGGTTGCGGACGTCGACCACGACGTCGACCGCCGCCTCGCCGTGACCGCGGCTGCGGCTCTCGATGTGGCGGATGTTGCTGCCCTGCTTGGCGATCGCCTCGGTGACGCCCGCGAGCACGCCCGGCCGGTCGCGGGTCTCGATGACCAGGGTGACCGCGAACATCGCGTCGTTGCGGCGCGCCCACTCGACCTGGATCTCCCGTTCGGGGTGGTACAGCAGGTTGCGCACGTTGGGACAGTCCACGGAGTGGACGGAGACGCCCCGGCCGCGGGTCACGAACCCGATGATGTCCTCGCCCGGCAACGGGCTGCAGCAGCCGGCGAAGAAGGCGAGCATGTCGTTCTCGCCCGTTACCACCAGCCTGGCCTGGTCGCGGGGCAGCACCTTGCTCACGGCCTGACGCAGGCGGCCCGGCTCCTCGTCCCCGCGCCGCAGACGTTCCGCCGGCAGAAGCGCACGCAGCAGCGGCTTCACCGAACCACGGCCGAAGCCCAGCCGGCTGAACAACTCGTCGACGCTCCCGTAGCCCTCGGCCGTCAGGAAGTCCGCCATCTCCTTCGAGTCGAACACGCGGCGCGGGCTCACCCGGTAGCGGCGCAGCTCACTGGTCAGCATCGTGCGGCCGATCTCGATCGCCCGTTTCTTCTGCTCAGCGTTGATCCACTGACGGATCTTGCTCCGCGCCCGCGTCGTGGCGACGATGTTCAGCCAGTCGCGACTGGGCTCGCGGTTCGTATTCGTCGTGATTTCGACGATGTCGCCGTTGCCCAGTTCAGTGCGCAGCGGCACCAGCCGTCCGTTCACCCGCGCGCCGCTGCAGTGATGGCCGAGTTCGGTGTGAACGCGATAGGCGAAGTCGAGCGGTGTCGCGCCGCGGGGAAACGAGAGCACGTCGCCCTTGGGCGTGAAGACGTAGACCTCGTCGGGATACAGGTCGATCTTGAGCGCGCTCAGGAACGTGCGCGGGTCCGGCACCTCCTGCTGCCACTCGAGGAGCTGGCGCAGCCAGACGATGCTGACGTCGTTCTGGTCGGTGTCGAGCTGGCCTCCCTTGTACCGCCAGTGCGCCGCCACGCCCTCTTCGGCGAGCAGGTCCATCGCCTGGGTCCGGATCTGGACCTCGAACGGCTGCCCGCCGCGGCCCAGCACCGTCGTGTGCAGCGACTGGTACAGGTTGGGCTTCGGCATCGCGATGTAGTCCTTGAAGCGGCCCGGAATGGGACGCCACATCTGGTGCACGACGCCGAGAGCGGCGTAGGTGTCCTTCAGGTCGACCGTGATGATCCGGAAGGCCAGAAAGTCGAACAGGTCCGCCAGATCGATCTGGCGGCGGCGGAGTTTCTGGTAGATCGAGTAGTAGCCCTTGACCCGGTGACTGATCTCGGCTTCGATCTTCGCTGCCTCAAGCGTCTCCCGCAGACGCTCGGCAATCCGCCGGGTCGTGCTCCGGGCCCCCTTGATCCGCTCGTCGAGCTGTCTGCGGATGTCCTCGTAGTGGTGCGGATGCAGGTGCCGAAACGCCCGATCCTCCAGCACCCGCTGAATCCGGGACATCCCCAACCGGTGGGCGAGCGGCGCGTAGATCTCCAGCGTCTCGCGCGAGATGCGCCGCCGCTTCTCCGGCTCCAGATGCTCCAGGGTGAGCATGTTGTGCAGGCGGTCGACCAGTTTGACGACGATCACTCGCAGGTCGCGGGCCGAGGCCAGGATCAGCTTGCGGAAGCTCTCGGCCTGCACCTCATCGCTGCGGACGTACTCGTGGCGGCCGATCTTCGACACGCCGTCCACCAGGTCGGCGATCTCGTCTCCGAACTCGGCCGCGAGATCCTTCTTCGTCGCGCCGGTGTCCTCCAGGACATCGTGCAGCAGGCCGACGGCGACGCTGGTCTGATCGAACTTGAACTCCGCCAGCATGTGGGCGACGCCGAGAGGATGGCTGATGTACGAGTCGCCCGAACGCCTGACCTGCCCGCGGTGGGACCGCTCGGCGTACTCGTAGGCCCGGCGCAGCCAAGCTTCGTCGCAGGAGCGATCGTTCTCTTCGAGGATACGGACGACCTCCGCGATCCCCACATCCCCAGGCGCCCGCACCGGCGGCGGATCCCGGGGTCGTGTCACGAGCGCCATCGCCTACCCTTACGCCGCAGCCGCCCTCTTCTGCCGCCGCTCGCGGCCGAACGAACTCTCCCAGAGCAGCACGATCGGACTGGCGATGTAGATCGACGAGTAGGTGCCGACGAACACGCCGATCAGGAGCAGGAAGGAGAAGCCGCGAATCACATCGCCGCCCAGGATGAACAGGCTGCCAACCGCCAGCAGCGTGGTGCCAGAGGTCAGGGCGGTGCGCGACAGGGTCTGGTTCAGGCTCCGGTTGAGCACATCGACGAGCTTGTCCCGTCGGTTGATACGCAGGTTCTCGCGCACCCGGTCGAAGACCACGACGGAGTCGTTCACCGAGTAACCGATCACGGTCAGAAACGCCGCCACGGTGGTCAGGTTGAACTCATAACCGGCAAACGCGAACAGGCCCAGGCAGACAGCGACATCGTGCGCGAGCGCCATCAGGGCGCCGATACCGAAGCGCAGCTCGAAACGGAACCAGATGTAGGCGAGGATGCCGGCCAGGGAGAAGCCGATCGCCAGCAACCCCTTGCGCCGCAACTCGCTGCCGATCTGCGGCTGGACGTTGTCGCTCGACAGCACCGCGAAGTTGCCGAAGGTCGCGCGTTCCTGGATCGCCGCGACGGCGGCGGCGCTCAGCGCCTCGCTCGGCTCGATCTCGGCCCAGTCCTTGATCAGGCCTTCGATCCGCCGGTGCGCCATCACTTCGGCCGACGCCGCCCGATAGTGCTCCCGGGCCGCGATGTCGTCGCCCGAGGCACGCTGGTCGTCCGGATCGGCCTCGAGCAGCAGGGAGGCCAGCGCCTCGGTTCCCTGCCGGTTCAGATCGAAGCCCGAAACCCCGCTGTTGTACCGCTGGCGCAACATCGCCTCGACCCGGACGGCGCTCTCTTCCCCGCCTTCCTCCGCGGTCGGGGTCCTGAGGATGACCGAGTTGTCCTCCTCGGTGCCGAACGACTGGATCGACGCGTTCTCGATCCCCGCGTCCTGAAGCAGCCCGCGAAGCTCCTGGACATCCGGCGGCTCGGCGAACTGCACGATCATCTGCGCGCCGCCGGCGAAGTCGATGCCGAGGTTCAACTGGCGGCTGAAGATGAAGCCCACCGACGCGATCACCACGACCGCGGATAGCCCCATGCACACGCGCCGCATGCGCATGAAATCGAAACTGGTATTGCGGAAAAACTCCATCGACGGATTCCTCTATCTACTCAGATGGACAAACGCTCGACGCGGCCTGAGCGCGAGAGGATCAGGTCGAACAGGAGACGGCTGTTGAAGACGGCCGTGAACACCGAAGCCAGGATGCCGATGGTGAGCGTCACCGCGAAACCACGGATCGCGCCGGTGCCGAAGTTGATCAGGAAGATGGCCGCGATCAGGGTGGTCAGGTTCGCGTCGAGAATCGACGACCACGCCTTGCCGAAGCCGGAGACGACCGAGGCCTTGACCGTGCGGCCGTTGTGCAACTCCTCGCGGATTCGTTCGAACACCAGCACGTTGGCGTCGACCGCCATGCCGATGGTCAGGATCAGGCCGGCGATGCCGGGCAGGGTGAGGGCGGCGCCGAAGTAGGCCAGGACACCGAACACGAGCACGAAGTTGAGCGCCAGGGCCACCATCGCGTTGATGCCCGAACCGCGGTACACGACCAGCATCGTCAGCAGCACGAGTGCGATGCCGTACATGAAGGCGCGGGTGCCCTGGTCGATCGAGTCCTGCCCCAGGGACGGACCGACCGACCGCTGCTCCAGGTAGTTGATGCCCGCCGGCAGGGCGCCGGAACGCAGCACCATCGCCAGGTCCTCGACCTCCTGCTGGGAAAACGATCCGCGGATGATCCCGGAGTCCGAGATCCGGCCCTCGATGGTCGGCGCCGACTGCACCCGCCCGTCGAGCACGATCGCCAGCGGCCTGCCGATGTTGGCGCCGGTCCAGTCCCCGAAGATCTGGGCGCCCTCGTGGGTGAGTGAGAAGTTGACCACCGCCTCCTGGAACTGCCCGAGGCCGGCGCGCGCCGTCTTGAGATCGCGGCCCGTGATCACCGGGCGCTTCTCGAGCGCGTAGTAGCCCTGACCGACGACGTTGCCGTCGGCGTCCCGCTGGTCCTGGGCCAGGATCTCGAGGTGATCGGGAAGCGTGCCGGCGTACTGGCCCAGGATCTCCTGGGTGTCCACAGCCGCGCCGCCGTTGGGCGGATACACGGCGAGGCGGAACTCGAGGAAAGCGGTGTTCTTGATCAGGTTCTTCACCCGCTCCGGATCGTCGACGCCGGGAAGCTGGACCACCAGCCGGTTGCTGCCCAGGCCCTGACGCTGGATCACCGGCTCGGCGACACCGAACTCGTCGACCCGGTTGCGGATCGTCTGCAGGGCCTGGTTGATCGCCTGCTCGCGGATGTTGTTCACCTCGTCGGCCCGCCGGTCGAAGATCACCTCCTCGCCGCTGCGCCTCCAGGTCCAGTAGGGCATGGTCGGCTCGAGGATGTCGGGCAGCAGCCCGTCCTGGCCGGCCGACAGGCCGGTGAGTCGGAAGCTGACCGGCGATTCGGTCGCGCCGACCACACCGGGGGCGCCCTTCTCGTCCAGTTCCTGGACGATGCTGTCGATGTCCTTCTGGGTTTCCGCCCGCAGCGCATCGTCGGTCAGCACCTCGAGCACGAGGTGAATGCCGCCGCGCAGGTCGAGCCCCAACGAGATCGAGTCGCCGAGCGGGAACGCCGAAAAGGCGCAGGCGCCGACCACGACGACCACGAGCAGGCCGCGCCAGAGCAGATTCCGGTTCACGACTTCGGCTCTTCCGCCAGACCGCTTACCGCGGCCTTGGTCATCTTGACCTTGACGCCGTCCGCGATCTTCACGATCACGGCGTTCCCCTCGGTCGACACGACCTCGCCGTAGAGACCGCCCTGCGTGAGGATGCGGTCGCCCCGCTTCAGGGCTTCGACGGTCTTGCGCAGTTGCTGCCGGCGGCGGCGTTCCGGGGCGATGAGCAGGAAGTAGAAGATGCCGCCGATCAGGATCAGCGGCAGGATCTGGATGAGGCCCGAGGGCATGCCCCCGGTGGCCACAAACAGGGTGTAATCAAGAATCATCTCTGGTGCTCCTAGGATGGCGCGGCCGGGCGCGCCTCGCGCAGCCCGCACCGCAGGGCGTACCCTATCGCCGTTCGGCTTCCGGCGTGTCTTCCTGCCCGCTCGCCCCGGCCAGGTCCGCAAGCCGGCCGGCAGCAATCGCCCGCCGCAGCCCGGCCATGAAGTCCAGGAAGAAGCGTACGTTGTGCTCGGTGGCCAGCACCTTGCCCGTGATCTCGCCGCAGCGGAACAGGTGGTGCAGGAAGGCGCGGCTGTGCCGCCGGCAAAGCGAGCAGCCGCAGGCGGCGTCCACCGGACGCGGATCGTCCCGGTAGCGGGCGGTCTTGATCCGCAGCATGCCGGTGGACGAGAACAGCGTGCCGTGGCGGGCGTTGCGCGACGGCAGCACGCAGTCGAACAGGTCGATGCCGAGACCCACGGCATGGAGGATGTCGTCCGGCGCGCCGAGACCCATCAGGTAGCGGGGCCGGTCCTCGGGCAGGGCGGGCGCCACCCAGGACACCGCCTGCCGGCCCAGCTCGCGGTCCTCGCCGACGCTGACGCCGCCGATCGCGTAGCCGTCGAAGGGCAGCGCGGTCAGGTCCGCCACGCTGCGTAGCCGCAGATCCTCGAAGAAGCTGCCCTGGACGATCCCGAACAGGCCGGCGGCGCCCTGTCCGCCGCCGGCGCCCCAGCGGTCCAGCGAGCGGCATGCCCACAGCGTCGTGCGCCGCAGCGACTCGGCCGCCGCTTCGCGCTCCACCGGCCAGGGCGGACACTCGTCGAGCACCATCGCAAGGTCGACGCCGATGAGTTCCTGGACCTCCACCACCCGCTCCGGGGTCAGTTCCACCCGGCTGCCGTCGTGGGGACTCTGGAACACCACCCCGCCGTCGCTGACCCGCCGCAGCCCGGCCAGGCTGAACACCTGGTAGCCGCCGCTGTCCATCGCCAGCGGACCGTCCCAGCCGATGAAGCCGTGCAGGCCGCCGAGACCGGCGATGCGCTCGGCGCCCACCCGCTCCAGCAGGTGAAAGAGGTTTGTCATCAGGATCTGCGCCCCGGCGCCCAGAAGCCGATCGTGGCCCATTCCCTTTACCGCGCCCAGGGTGCCGACCGGCATGAACGCCGGCGTCTCGACCTCGCCGTGCGGCGTGGTCAGACGGCCCAGACGGGCGAGTCCGTCGCGGCGTTCGACGCGGAACCGCAGCCGGCTGGAACTGCCGAAGGTCTCCGCCGCAACCTGACAGCCCACGCGGCCGCTACCGCTTGAGGTCGACCTTCGTCACCTCGACGTCGTCCGGCAGCGAGAGGATGAACACCTCGTCGTCGATCGGCTCGTTCAGCACCATGTCCTCGAGTTCGATCAGCCTCTCGTCGCCGCTGGCGTGCACCACATTGAAACGCCGGGGCAGGTAGCTCTCGCGGTCGATCCAGATATCGATCGTCGTTGCGTACTTCTCCACCCGCCGGTAGTCCGCCGTCAGGTGCAGGTAGTAGGGATCCCCCTCCTGCTCGGGAAACTCCACCTGGACCGTGAAGTACTTCATCAGCGTTTCCAGGCTGCCGGCAGGACCAAGATAGGTGAGGACCTGTTCCGAGAGGTTGCCGACATCGGTCACTTTCGCCGTGCCGAGATCGACGTACCAGGTGGTCGCCACATCCCCGTTCATGGCAATCACCAGGGGCTCCGGTTCGACGAACTCCCACCTCAGTGCGTCGGGCGGCCGGAAGCGGAACCAGCCCCGACTCACCTGCGGCTCCAGCAGCAGCTCGCTCGTCAGGTGCTGCACCAGGCGCGCCTGAATGGTCTCGATGCGGTTCTGCTCGTACTTCACCCGCTCCACCAGCCGGCTCATGCGCTCGCGCAAGCCGAGGCCCTCGGCCGTCGGATCGGGCGGCGCCGTGAGCGCCTCCGGCGACTGGGCCTGGAGCGTCAACGCCGCGATCAGGGCCACGAACAGTGCGCCCAACCACGGCGCGCTGTTGCTGGACATGTGGTTTTTCATCGCGTTGGCCAAAGCCAGCCGTAGAGTAGCAACCCGTGGCTGCAACGATGAACACGCCTCCCCACCTCGCCTTCCGCGATCCCATCCACGGCTTCATCGAAGCCGACGAGCTGGAGGCGGCGCTGATCCGCACCAGGCCGATGCAGCGCCTGCGTTCCATCCGCCAACTCGGCCTGACCCATCTCGTATTCCCGGGCGCCGAACACAGCCGCTTCGGACACGCCCTCGGCACGATGCACCTCGCCGGCCGCGTCTACGACACCCTGGCGCGGGCCGAGGAGATGCCGCTCGATCCCGGCCCGCGCGCGCGCACCCGTCGCCTGGTCCGGGCCGCCGCTCTGCTCCACGACCTCGGCCACGCCCCGTTCAGCCACTGGGCCGAGGATCTGTTCGAGGACGGAATCGACCACGAGGAGATGAGCCGGCGCCTGCTCGCCGGCAACGAGATCAGCGGCGTCTTCGAGCGCTGCGGCGACGGCGTCGAGAGTTCCGACGTGATCCGGCTGCTCGGCGACCGCCTCGACGGACCGGAGCGGCTGCTCTCGCCCATCGTCAGCGGCGAGCTCGACGTCGACAAGATGGACTACCTGCTGCGCGACTCCCTGTTCTGCGGCGTCCGCTACGGCAACTTCGATCTCGACCAGGTGATCTCGACGGTGCGGCCCCTCTACGACGACGCGACCGGCGAACACCGCCTGGGCATCGACGCCGAGGGCCTGCACGCGGTCGAGAGCCTGATCCTGGCTCGCTACTACATGTTCACGCAGGTCTACTTCCACGTCACCGGCAAGGCCCTGGAGCTCCACCTGAACGAGTGGCTGCACGAGCAGGGGATCACCTGGAGCAGCGATCCCGAGCGCTTCCTGGCCGACGACGACGGCGAGATGATGACCCGGATGCGGCGCTCCGACAGCCTGCACGCGCGCGCCATCACCGACCGCGCCCACTTCCGGCTCGCCCACGAGACCAACGAGCACCTGGCGCCGGAGCAGAAGCTCGCGTTCGAACGGCGTCTCGAACCGCTGCGCGAGCTCTACGGCAGAGATCTCCTGGTCTCGAACTCGGCCAAGGACCCGCACCGCCTCGGCCGCGGCCGGGTGCCCGTGCGTCAGGCCGGCGGCCGGCTGCTGCCGCTCGAGGAGGCCAGCCACTTCATGCGTTACCTAAGGCGGATTGATCGCTACCGGGTCTATTGCAGCGACGCTGTCTACGATGAAGTGAGGCTCGCGCTCTTGAGCTGATCCGCGGCGGCCGGCGCGACCAGGATCGCCTCCCGGCCGCCGGGATGGAGCAGGCTGGCAGCGCTGGGGCGAAGCCCCGCCACCAGCCGCACGATGGGCCGGCCCTCCGCCTCGAACTTCGCCTCGTAGTTCGTGCGCGGCCCTTCGGGCCACGCCCCGGGGAGGCGCTCGACCTCGACTGCCGGATGAAGCTCCAGCGTCTCCACCACCGCCTCGCCGTACTCGGGGTGGTCGGTGGCGAAGCACAACCGTCCCGAGGACGGCTCGAGCAGCGCCAGCACGAGATCGACCGTATGCGGGTCGAGCAGCCGGCGACGGTGGTGCCGGCTCTTGGGCCACGGGTCGGGAAAGTAGATGTGGACGGTGCGCGCCATCCCCGCGGGCAACAGGGTCGAGATCAGGTAGAGCGCCTCGCCGCGCAGCAGGACGAGGTTCCCGAGACCCCGCGCTGCCGCCCTGCGCGCCGCCAGACGGAAGTACTTCGACACCATCTCCACGCCCAGGCACGGACGGCCGGGCGCGGCCGCGGCCGCCGCGAGCAGGAACCGGCCCTTGCCGAAGCCGAGTTCGACCTCCCAGTCCGAGCGCTCCCCAAGCGCCGCCAGCAACTCGGACCGGCACGCCGCGAGGGCGCGGGACCCGGCGCTTTCCGCCGCCGGCGCGCCGGGTCCGCCCCAGACCACGATGGGAAGTGCGCTCAGAGCAGGTCCCGGCGGCCGAGGGCCTGCAACTGCTCCACAATGAGCCGCACGTCCTGCGCACGTTCCCGCGGCACGACGAGCACGGCGTCGCCGGTCCGCACGATGGCCAGACCCTCGACGCCGATCGCCGCCACGGTGCCGGCGTCGGCGAACAGGAGGTTGTCGCGGGCATCGACGGCGAAAGTAGAGCCCACCGACCGGTTGCCGTCGCGGTCCGCTGGCAGCGCCTCCGCCAGAGACGCCCAGGAGCCGAGATCGTTCCAACCGCAGTCGGCAACAACAGAGCCGATCGAGGACAGCCGCTCCATCAGTCCGTAGTCGATCGACACCGACTCCAACCCGGCGTAGAGCGCACGCCGGCGCTCCGGGTCGCCGCCTTCCGCCGCCAGACGCTCGAGGCCGGCGGCCAGTTCGGGCAGGTGCCGGCGGTACAGATCGAGCAGAACGGAGCCCCGGAACAGGAAGATCCCGGCGTTCCAGAAATGGCGGCCAGAGGCTTTGAAGCGGGCCGCCGTCTCCGGATCCGGCTTCTCGGTGAACCGCACCACCCGCTCCACGCTGCCCGCGTCGGCCCGCGACGCAAGTTCCAGGTAGCCGTAGCCGGTCTCGGGCCAGGCGGGAGCGATGCCGACGGTCACCACGTCGTGATCGCCGCGCTCGATCGCCGCCGCACCCCGGCGAAGCGCCAGGCGGAACGCCTCCTCGTCGGCGACCCAGTGGTCGGACGGGAACACCGCGATCACGTCGCCCTGTACGTCCTCCGGCATCGACCGCACGGCCCAGCCGATCGCCGGCGCCGTGTTGCGGCCGCTCGGCTCGCCCAGGATCCGCGAGGCGGCAAGCTCCGGCAGCGCGGCCGCGACGGCGGGCGCCAGTTCCTCGGTGGTGCAGACCCAGATCCCGTCCACGCCGCAGAGCGGCTCGATCCGGCGCGCGGTGGCGGCCACCAGGGAGCCGCCCCCGAGCAGATCGAGGAACTGCTTGGGGCGGCGCCTCCTGCTCACCGGCCAGAAGCGGGCGCCGATGCCGCCGGCCAGGATGAGACCCATCATGCTGTCGCAGCCTCTCAGGCGCCGGCGGCGCCCGGATTCCACACCGCCACCTCGGACAGCGCCTTGCGCCGCAGGTCGGGCACCTCGCAGTCCGGCGCCGGGTAGCCGACCGGAAACAGGATGTAGGGCTTCTCGTTCGGCGGCCGCTCGAGAATCTCGCTCAAGAAGGCCATCGGGCTCGGCGTGTGGGTCAGGGTGGCGAGTCCCATGCCGTGCAGGGCGGCGATGAACAGGCCGCAGGCGATGCCGACGCTCTCCTTGACGTAGTAGTTCTTCCGCTTCGCCCCCTCTTCGTCGAAGCCGAAGAGTTCGGCGAACACGACGACGATCCAGGGCACGGTGGTCAGGAATGGTTTCCGCCAGTCCGTACCCAGCGGCTTGAGCGCCTCCAGCCACTCGTCCGGCATGCGCCCACCGAGATAGCTGTGCTTTTCTTCGGCCTCCGCCGCCTCCCGGATGCGCGCCTTGATCCCGGCGTCGCCGACCGCCACGAACCGCCACGGCTGGCGATGGGCCCCCGAGGGCGCGGTCGACGCGGCCTCGATCGCCCGCTCGATCAGCCGGCGAGGCACCGGCTCGTCAGTGAAGAAGCGAACGCTCCGCCGGCTGTCGAACTCCTCGAAGATCCGGTCCGCCCGGCGCTCCATCTCGGCTGGCTCGACGCGGGGCGGCCGGTAGGGCACGAATACGGGAGGGTTCGAACTCCTAGCCACCCGCCCGCTCATCCAGCATCAAAGCCCCTTCCCCGAGTCCGACGACTGCCCTCCTGCTGCGGTCCGAAGGAGCTCGTCCTCGACCACACCCGCCAGGTCCTCGTAGGCGACCGCCCCGGCGAGCGGCCGGCCGTTCACGAACAAAGCCGGCGTCCCGTTGACCCCGACCTCGATCCCGGCGCGCCGGTCGGCCTCCACGCGATCCGGCGTGTCCTCGGCCTCCATGCAGGCCGCGAAAGCCTCTGCGTCGAGGCCGGCCCGCTCCGCCTTGTCCTTGAGGTCGTCCACACCAAGCGCGTCCTGCTCCTCGAACATCGCGTCGTGCAGTTCCCAGAAGGCGCCCTGGTCCTGGGCGCACACCGCGGCCTCGGCCGCGGCCTGGGCGTTGGGGTGGATCGCGTGCAGCGGGAAGTGGCGGAACACCAGGCGCACCTCAGTCGGGTATTCCTCGAAGAGCTGTTCCAGGGTCGGCAAGACCCGCTGGCAGTACGGGCACTCGAAGTCCGACCATTCCACGATCGTCACCGGCGCCGCATCGTCGCCCCGTACCGGCCCTCCGCCTTCGTCGACTTCGAGGCGGTACGGCTCGAGCAGGTACTCGATCTCGTGGCCCTCCTCGAGAAACTCCACGAACCGCTGCTGGGCCAGGTACACCCGGACCTGGGATTCGAGCTCTTCCCGCCCGCCCCGGATGCGGCCATCGTTCTCGGCAAAGAAGGCGTCGATTTCCTCGTCCGTCAACTCGACCTGGAGGCGCTCCATCTGCGCCTCCCGCCAGACCGCCGGTTCCAGGCCCTCGCTCTCGGCGGCGGCAACCACCAGACGGTCGCGCACGATCCCCTCCAGCGTGCTTTCGATCACCTTGTGCCGCTCGGAGTTGACCTGCAGGTCGCACTGAATGCGTTGCTGCTCCAACTGGTCCAATTGCGCGGCAGCCCGATCCAGGGCATCGGCGTGGCCGATGTCGACGCCGTCGAGCCGCGCGGCAGCCTGCTCTTGAGCGCTCCCCTCCTGGGCCGAGACCCCGGATTCGGGCCGCAGGACAAGGAACGCGATCACCGCCAGCAGAACCGCGTAGAGCGCCGCGTGAACGCCCCAGGCAGGCCGATTCTTCGGTGCTGAATTCTCCATGTTCAACGTAGCCTCCTCAGCGACTCACTCTACCGGAGTGTCGGCGCTAGCATGGCGGCCGGATGACCGGGCGGTTCATCACCTTCGAGGGTCTCGACGGCAGCGGCAAGTCGACGCAGCTCGCGCGGGTGGCGGCGCTGCTCGACCGCCGCGGGGTTGCCCACGTGGTCACCCGGGAGCCGGGCGGCACGCCCTTTGCCGACCTGTTGCGCGAATTGTTCCTGAGGAGGGAGACGGCGCAGGTCGACGGCGTGGTCGAGCTGATGCTGGTGTTCGCCAGCCGCCGCCAGCACCTCATCGAAGTGATCGAGCCGGCCCTGGCCGCGGGCGCGGTCGTGTTGTGCGACCGGTTCACGGATTCCACCTACGCCTACCAGGGCGGCGGCCGGGGCGTGCAGCCGGAGTCGATCGCCGAGGCGGACCGGCTCGCCACCGGTTGCCGGGCGCCCGACCGCACCCTCTTCTTCGACCTGCCGCCGGAGGAGGCGCAGCGGCGGCGGCGCGGCCATGCCGCCGACCGCATCGACCGCGAGAGCCTGGCCTTCTACCGCCGGGTCCATGGCGCGTTCCGGGAGCGGATCGCCGGCGAACCGGCGCGCTTCCGCGTCATCGACGCGGCGGCGCCGATCGAGACTGTTGCGCGGGCGGTCGAGGAGGCGCTGGGCGACATCCTCGGTCCGCCGCGACGTGACCGGGCGGCCGGCGCATGAGCCGGGCCGCGGAGCAACTGCCAGGGCTCGCAGCCGCGGGCCGCCTGTACGCCTCGGTGATCCTCCACGGGGGCGAGCCGACGGATCGGATCGGCCTTGCCTGCAAGATCGCCCGGGCGCTGCTGTGCGAACGGGCGCCGGCAGCACGCCCCTGTGGCCAGTGCAGGCACTGCCGGCGCATCGACATCGAGGACGACGCCGTCTTCCATCCCGACTTCGTCTTTGTGCGCCGCGATGCGAAGAAGAGAGAGACGGTCATCCCCGTGGACACGGTTCGGGCCCTGTTGCGGACGGCCCAGGTGTCGCCGTTCGAGGCCCGGGGTCAGGTCTTCGTCATCGTCGAAGCGGAGGCACTGCACCCGGCAGGGGCGAACGTGCTGCTCAAGACCCTCGAGGAACCGGCCGACAGGTCGCCCAGGAACTTCCTGCTGCTGGCCTCGTCGGCCAGCGAGCTGCTGCCCACTCTGCGGAGCCGGTCGCTGACCGTCTACCTCGGCGCCGGCGATGCCGCGGGCGCCGGCGCCGACGAGGAACTGGCCTCAGACCTGGTCGACCTGTGGCGACAGCGTCCCGCCGACCACGCCTTCGCTCTGTGGGTCTCGGCCCTCGCCGAACGTCTGCTCGACGGAGGGGGCTTCGAGGACATCCGGTCGCGCCAGGGCTGGACACGGATCGCCGGCGCGCTGGCGACAGCGGCCGGCGCCCTGGAGGACCGCAACGACCGCGCCGCCGCGCTGGCCCTGGCCGCCGACCTGCTCGACGCCCACCGTTTGCGACTGCGCTCGATCCAGCCGCGGCGAATCATCGAAGGCCTCGCCGCTCGCCGACTGCGGCGGGACCGGCCCGAGACCGGCTTCGAGAGTTCGGTGAACGAGCTGATCGGCCCGCCGTAGCCGCGGGTCTTCTGACCCGCGAGAAGGACGCCGCCGCGAAGCGGCGACGATACTGCCGTGCTAGCCCGGCATCCGCTCCGGACTCCGCAGCCGTGGCCAGCGCCGCCGGAGCTCCTCCGGCGCCACTCCCAGGCTCGCCGCGATCTGCTCCGTCCGCCGCGCCATGTCTTCGAGGTCGACCGGATAGACGTTGCACCGACGCGGGTCGTCGAGCCCGATCAGGTTGCGCGGTTCGATCGCGGGCCCGATCCAGTCCGTCAACTTCCGGGCCGGCGCGGGGTTGGCCGAACGCACGTCGAGTTCCTCGAACAGCCCGCTGCGGACCGCGCCGCCGGCGCCCAGGAAGCCCTGCCAGCACCAGCCTCCGTCCGGAGGGTCGAGCAGCCGCTGGCGCAGTTCGTCGAAGCTCGCGGCCGCGAAGTAGGCCATGGCGGCGGCGGTGAAGCTCTCGAAGTCACCCATCAACCGGTAGGCGGCCACCAGCAGCCGGTCGATGTGATCCGCCTCCGTAGCAAGTAGCCGGCCATACCTCAAGGCTGCCGCCGGCGCCGGCAGCCCGCGCCGGCAGAGACCCGCGATCCGCTCAACCGCGAGCAGGCTCCAGGCAATGCCGGTCGAGAACATGGGGTCGGCGAAGGCGTAGCTGTGAGGCAGCAACAGCCAGCCCGGACCCGCGGCCCGGTCGCGGCGGTAGGCAACGCCCGACCGCGCCTCCAGGTCGCGTAGAGGCTGGCGGCCGGCGAACTGCTTAGCCAGCGACGGGTAGCGATCGAGCAGCCCGGCAAAGACCGCCGCCGCCTCGGACGCCTCCGCGCCGCCCTTGCCGGCGAGCCTCTCGATCGCCGCTGCCGCCGCCGGCCGATCGTCCGGAAGCAGGACGCCGGCGCTCACCGCACCGTCGTCGAAGCGGAGCTGGTACATCCAGCCCTCCTCCAGGAGGTGGTGGGCGGCGCTCCAGCGCTCGGGAAAGGGCGAATCCGGCCAGTCGCCGTCGCGGTCGAAGGCAGCAATGCCGTCGAAGTGCGAGTACACCAGGGTCGTCCGCAGCCGCGGCCGCACCGAGAATGCGCCAAGCTGCTCGGCGAGTGGCGATCCGCCCGTCGCGTCGACCAGGAGGCCGGCCTCGACGACGCGGCCGCCGGCCCTGATCCGGACCGGACCGGCGCCCGGGCCGTCCGGCTTCGAGACCACCTCGACCGCGGTTCCCTCCCGGCAGTCCACGCCCTCGGCGCGGGCGCGCTCGAACAGAAAGCGGTCCACATCCGCGCGCAGCCACTGGTTGTCGGCGGCATCGTCGTCCGGCGAAGCGGCGACGACCAGGCGGCGACTGCCGCCGTCATCCGGCACGAAGGCTTGGCCTGGACGGTGGGAGTAGAAGCAGAAGCCTCGCTTCAATCCCCCGCCGACCTCGGGCAGCCAGCGGCGCCAGCGGCCGTGCGCGGCCAGCGTCCACAAGTCCTCGAAGCCGTAGCGCACCGCCAGCCGCTCCAGGGCCAGGTTGGCCAGCGGCGTGGACGACTCGCCGAGCGCGAACCGCGGGTGCCGTCCGCGCTCAAGCAGCAGCACGTCGCGGCCGTCGGCATGGAGAGCCCGCGCCAGGATCGACCCCGCAAACCCACCGCCGGCAACAACCACCTCACGCCGCTCCAAACCGCCTTCAGCCGCCGCAGTCATCGCAGACCGTCCGCCGCGGTTCGCCGGTGCGGTTCATCTCCCGGATCGCCTGGATGCGCCCGGCCCGGCAAGCGCCGCACGCCGAAGCGACGCGGTCGAGGTCCCACGGGTCGACCTGGACTGCCAGCCTCCGGCCCACAGCCTCTAGCCCCATTGCCAGGGACTCCTCGACCAAGGAGAGATCAGGCGGCCTGAACTCCCCGAGCCGCTGCAGCCGCTCCAGTTCGCCGTTGCCGCCCCGCACCGGAATCAGCGCCACCGTCCGGGCGCCGGCCGCCGCCGCGTGTCGCACGCTCGCGGCAACCCACTGCGCCTGCTCCTCCGGCGGCACGAACGGCACGCCGACGAGCACGAACGCCCGCAGGTCGATCCCGTCCGCCAGCAGCCGCCCGGCGGCCCGGTCGAACTGCTCCAGGGTCAACTGCTTGCCGAGCCGGGGCAGGGCTTGCGGGTGCACCGTCTCCAGCCCCATCGCCACCTCCAGGCGACCCCGGAGCCGGTCGGCGAACCGGCGCACCCGGCCGTCCACCAGGCGCGGATGGCACTCGACGACCACCCGCTCGAAACCGTCGGCGAGCCGCGCGATCGGTTCCAGGTCCGCCTCCGGCACCGCGCGGGGCTCGAAGAAGTTGCTCGCGTTGTAGAGCTTGAGCCGGTCGCAGCGGTCTAGACCCGCCTCGCTGAGCAGACCGGGCAAAGCCTCCAGGGCCGATCGCAACTGCGCCGGCAGCGCACCCTCCGGCGTCGGTCCGTCGAGCGTGAAGCGCCACAGATCGCAGAAGACGCAGGTGAACGGACACTCGGCCCCGGTCAGGAACACGGTCGCCGACGGCCGGAGTTCTCCGTCGGGCGCCCGCTCCAGCTCGACCGTCACCCCCTGGGGCCGCAGGGGGTCGAGCACCGGCCGCGGCGGACGAAGCGCCCGGACCTCACCGGCCCGTGAACTGTTGACGACGTCGAACCCCACGATAGTGCCCACGAAGCCGGCGCTATGCGCCGGATGCGGGCAAGATGCCCGCGTTCCCAGGCTGGGAGCGACGAGACGAACGTGCGCGCAGGTTCTTGGCCTACCCGTAGAGCGACTGGAAGTGGCGGCGGTACTGCTCGGGGGGACGGTCGAAGGCGGCCGCGAACACGTCCGCCGAGGCCGCGCCCTCCTGGAAGCGCCGCTTGGGGAAGACCGGGAAGTCGAGCCCAAGCACCCGCTTCATGCCCCGCCGCACGACCTCGCCCTTGAGTTCGTACAGCGCCTCGTGCGAACCGCCGACCAGCGCCTCGAAGGGGATCGCCTCGGCCACCGCGATCACGGCCGGCCGGGTGAACGGACTGAAGCCTTCGAAGCCGAGCAGCCGTGCCGGCGCGTGGGTGCGGACCGTGGCCCGTCCCAGCCCGCCCGAGTAGGTCTGGGAGTGCTTGATCGCGTCGACGCCCCAACCCTCCTGGTAGAGCATCGAGTTGCCGACCACACTGGTGATCGTGAGCTCCTGGTTCTCCTCCAGCGGGTAGTCCTTCAGATTCTCGTCGCCGCCGTCGCCGTCGACCAGAAAGCGCCAGTCGGGATAGCGCGCCCGAACGCCGCGCAGCAGGGCCAGACCGACCGCGGCGCACTCGACGTCGAGCGGCTTGTAGTCCTCGATCACCTCGACCGCCCGCAGGGGATCGACCGCCTCGCCGCCGGCCGCGATCTCCTCGCCCAGCATCTCGAGGTCCAGGCGCCGGAGGAACTCGCGCGCCTGGGCGGCGTCGCCGGCGCCGTCACCGACCCGGAGCGTGAACGCCTTGAGCCGGGCGGCGCTTGAACCGCCCTCGAGCAACGCGTGGTTGAGCGCCACCAGCACGGCGCCGCTGTCGATGCCGCCGGAGAAGCAGACCCCGATCGGTTCCCGCACCCGCTCGGCCGGCATGGCGGCCAGCCAGCCGCGGAGTTCGAACATCAGGGCCTCGACGTAGCGCTCGCCGATCAGGTCGAGATCCGCCGGCAACGTGCCGCGCGGCGGATCGAAGAAGCGCTCGTGGGTCGGGTTCGGGTCGGGGCAGCCGATCAGGCGCAACGTGGTGGCGTGGTGCGCCGGCACCATCCGCGTGTAGGTGGGGTGAAACTGGTCGAGATAGCCCTCGGCAGCGAGACAGTCCCTGATCTCGTCGATGCGCTGCGCGACGACCAGCATAGGCCCGGAGGACTCCTTGGCCAGGAAGTAGCGCATCGGCCGGTCGAGGCTGCGGGCCATGACGATGTCCACGCCGCGGCGGGCGGCGAGCGCGAAGGACCCGTCGATTCCCAGGACCGCCTCGGGGCCGCGCAGCAGCCGTTGCCGGGCCTCGTCCGGCGTCAGGCGCCACAGGCGCTGCTCGCCGTCGTCGATCAGGTTGAGAACGCGTGCGATCGGTCTATCCACCGTGACTTCCTCCGTAGGTCATTCACCACCCCGCAGCAGGGATTGGTGGTGGTCCGCATGGTACTGTCCCCGCGATGTCCAGGCACCTCCCGACCCCTGCTGCATCGGGCCGCGGGCAGCTCCGCACCGCGTTCCGCGCGGCTGTTTTCGTCTTGGTCAGTACAGGTGTCTCGACTGTACTCATCGGCTGTCAGAGCGCGGCGGAACCGGAGGAAACCGGTCCGGTGCGGATCATCCTCGAGGAGGTCGGGCTCGGCGTCGCCGACCTGCCGAACGGCTGTACGCAGGTCGAGCCCAGCGACCATCCTCTGGAGCTTGCCTGCGAGCTCATCGAGACGACGGAGACGCCGGCAGGGCCTCCGGGCTCGATCCGTCTCGAGCTTGGCGAGCCCAGCGACAGCTACATCGAGTTGGCGGACGTCTCCGCACTCGACGTCATCAGGGACGAGCATCGGACGCTGTTCGAGGCGCTGCCGGGAGGCGAGTTCCTGGGCGTTGGCGGCCAGCTCATCTACGGTCCCTTCGGACCATCCCGGTACACCCGCGGCCGATTCCAGGCCGAGGACGGAGCGACGCTCCAGCAGATCCGGCTCTTCATGGTCCATCCCATGCAGAACCGACTCGTCACCCTCGTCTATGACCATCCGGTGGTCGACAACCCGGACTCGGCCGCGCGGATCAACAACCATCTTCTCGTTCTTCTGGAGAACCTCAGAAGTTCGGACGATCTGCAGGCCGCGGCAGGGGACAGCGCAACGACGGACGATCCGGCGACGAACTGATCCCGACCACGGGCACGGCGCTGGCGTCTCCGGAGGCCGCTGATCGATGCTCCCCCGCTGGCTCGACGACGACGAGCCCCTCGTACCGGACCCGAAGCCCGACGAGGCCGACGAGGCCGGACCCCGCAAGGCTCGCCGCCCGGCCTGGTGGCGACCGGGCCACCGCGTCGGCCCGAAGACGCTCGCCGTCTTCAGCCGCCAGTTCGCGGTGCTGCTCGAAGCCGGCCTGCCTCTGCTCCAGAGCCTCGAGATTCTGAGCGTCCAGGACCAGCAACCGGGCCTGCGCTCGATCCTGCTCGAAGTCCGCTCGGAGGTCGAAGCGGGCTCCGGCCTCGCCGACGCGATGAAGCACCGCCCGCGCGCCTTCGGCGACCTCTACGTCAACCTGGTCGCATCGGGCGAGGCCAGCGGCGCGTTGAACACGGTGATGGACGAGCTGGCGACCCACATCGAGAAGGTGGCCAAGCTGCGCAACCAAGTGCGTTCCGCTCTGACCTATCCGGCCGCCATCCTCACGGTCGCCGCCGCGGTCGTGTTCCTGATCCTGTGGAAGGTGATCCCGGTGTTTCAGCACCTCTTCGACGACATCGGCGGCGACCTGCCGTTCCTGACCCGGCTCGTGGTCGGCGTCAGCGAGTTCATCGGCGCCTACGTGCTCGTGCTGACAGCACTCGCCGCGGCGGGAGGGTTCGCCGCGAACCGGCTGCTCCGTACCCGGCGGGGCCGGAAAGCGGCCGACCGTCTGCTGCTGCGGATCCCCGTCATCGGCAAACTGATGCTGCGGATCGTCACCGGACGCACCTGCCGCACCCTGTCCATCCTGCTCTCCTCGGGCATTCCGATCCTGAGCGCGCTGTCCATCGCCGCCGACGCCGCCGGCAACGTCGTCGTCGCCGACGCTCTCCGCAAGGTGCGCCGGGAAGTCGAAGAGGGTAGTCCGATCAACCAGTCGCTGCGCCGCGCGAAGGTCTTCCCCGCCATGCTCTGCCAGATCGTCTACGTCGGCGAGCAGACCGGCACCCTGAGCCCCATGCTCACCCGCATCGCCGACTTCTACGAGGAGGAAGTCGACAACGACGTCGACAGCCTGATGAAGCTCCTCGAACCCGCGCTGATCAGCCTCCTCGGCGTCGTCATCGGCGCCATCGTGGTCTCGATGTACCTGCCGATGTACTCGGCTCTGACGCAGATCGGGTGAGGCGCGGCCGCCATTGACGGCGCTGCGGCCGCTCGGATAACAAGAGCGCCATGTTGACGCCCGAGGACGCCTGGACCGCCATCGCCGCCGAAACGCAGACGCTCGAAGTCGAACGTGCAACCCGAGCCGATGTGATCGGCCGCGTCCTGGCCGAAGACCTGACCGCCACCGTCGACGTTCCCGCTCACGATGTCTCGGCGATGGACGGCTTCGCCCTCGGCGCCGACGTCGAGCCGGGAACCGTCCTGCCGGTGGTGGGAATCGTCGCCGCGGGCGACCCGCCGGGAGCGGAGCTTCGACCCGGCGCCGCCGTGCGGATCATGACCGGGGCGCCGGCGCCGGCCGGCGCGGACCGGGTGATTCCGGTCGAACAGACCAAGTTCGATGCCGCCGACGAGGCGGGCGTGACGGGCGCTGTCCGCATCGTGGAACCGGTGCCGGCGGACAGCCACATCCGGCGGCAGGCCGAGATCACCGCGGCCGGCGGGCCGCTGCTGGCGGCGGGAGAACTGCTGACACCCGGGGGAGCGGGTGTGCTGGCGACCCACGGCATCCACGAGGCGCCGGTCCACCGCCGGCCGACGGTCGCGACGCTCTCGACCGGCGATGAGGTCGTGCCGGCCGAGGCGGAACCGGGGCCGGGTCAGCTCCGCGACTCCCACCGGGACTTTCTGCGGGCCGCCCTCTCCCAGCTCGGCATCGAGGCCCGCTCGCTCGGCATTGCGCGGGACGATCCCGCCGAGCTCCAGGCGATGGTCGAACACGGCCTGGAATCGGACGTGCTGCTGATCTCCGGCGGCGTCTCCATGGGTGAGTTCGACTTCGTCGAACAGGTCCTGGGCGACACCGGTCTCGGCTGCCGCATCCTGTTCGATTCCGTCGCGATCCAGCCCGGCAAACCCCTGGTGGCCGCCCGCCACGACCGGGGATGGGTGTTCGGTCTGCCGGGCAACCCCGCCTCGGCCATGGTCACGTACTGGCTGCTCGTGCGACCGCTGTTGCGCTGCATGACCGGAGCGCACGACGGCTACTGGCAGGGTGCGCTTCGGGCCCGGCTCCAGGGCGACCTGCCAGGCGCGAAGTGGCGTGACCGTTTCCTGCCCTGCCGGCTCCGGTTCGAGTCCGGGGTGGTGCTGGCCGAACCGCGGCCGCCCCTCGGTTCCCACGACCTGGTCGCCTACGGCGCCGGCGCCGGCCTCGTTCGGGTGCCGAAGTTCAGTGCCCCGGCCGCGGCCGGGGAGTGGTGCGAGGTCCTGCCGCTGTAGCACCCGGGGATTATGTAGGAGAGTTGCCGAGCCGGCCGGTCGATGGCAGCGCTTGACTCTAGTCGTGCGGCGTGATCAGAACCGGCACGGCACCCGCCATCTGCTTGACCTTCTCCCATTCTGCCTTGACCATCTCGTAGTCATTCGTGCCGCAGACGATTTCAACGGCGGACACTGGTCGTTCAGGAGTGGGCCTGACAACATGGACGCCCGGCCACGGTTCAAGTTGGAGAGTATGGGTCCATTCGCGGATGTCATCCACGAGGTCACTCGCACCGAATGTCGGTTCCGCTCCGTACCGCTGCCACCACTTGGCAACATCCGTGTTCCCCGAATCGCCACCACTCTGGATGCTGTATCTCCGATACAGCTCCTCGCAAGCTGTCCGCAGGTACAACCGCTTCTTGGTGGTGTCGGCTAGGACGTGTAGGCGCGCATATCCGGGCGGGTTGACAGGAAGCAACCCGTCGTCACAGTTCTCCAGCCAGCGGTCTACTTCAGCCTTGAAGGCAGTAAGCGAATCAACCTCCACGGTCAGCCTTCGTCTTCGCTGGTTGTGGGCGCAGCGACGGGTCTGGCGGCTTGGCCTGTGCGAACAGGTTGCGGGCAATCTCGTCCGGCGTCGCGTCAATTTTGAGCCGCCGCACAGTGGGGCGACCAGGGCGACGCTTCGTTTTGAGTGGTTCCTTCATGAGAGCCACGTCGCCACTGGTCGGCTGGCAAGTTCTGCTACAAGGTGTGCATGAGAGCGGTCACGCTTCAACTTGTTGCAGGGTCCACACAGGAGTTGGAAGTTGTCGGCATGATCAGTTCCTCCCTTGGACCGAGGGATAAGGTGGTCCATCTCTAGATACTGAGGCATGAAGTGCGTTCCGCAACCACCACAGTAGCCTGTCTGTTCACCATAGAGCACCTTCTTGTGCTCTCGCTTCTGCGTAGCTGTTAGCGGCTTCCCCTTATCCGTTCGGCGTGGAGGCTCCTTCAGTGCTGTAATGTCGGCCCACATGCCCTTCGCGTCCCTGACCCTCTCAACAACCAACTCGACGGCCTTTGAGGAAAGGTCACAACCCGCCCACTGTCTGCCGAGGCTGTCTGCACTCACCATTGTGGTAGCGCATCCGCAGAACGGGTCGAACACAACGGCTCCTGGCGCGCTACTGGCCTCGATGATTCGGTCCAGGAGGGCCAACGGCTTCTGGGTGGGATAACCCGTCCGTTCCTTTGCCATGTTGTTGAGCGAAGGAATGTCCATCCATGTGTCCATGCAGCCTTCATCTGTCCCCTCATCATCTGGCTGGTTGCCGGAACACGGGGCTTGTCAAAGAAGTACCGGCTCGTCTTCGAGTAGAACAAGATGACATCGTGCTTCTTGGAGTAGAGCCGCTTGGAGCTTCCGCCAAGCCCATATCCCCAGATGATCTCATTGAGGAACTGGTCCCTCCCGAACACGGCATCCATGAGCATCTTCAGGTAGTGGCCGGCTGTCGGGTCGCAATGCAAGTAGATGGAACCGGTGTTCCTGAGAAGCCTCCGCATCTCCAGCAACCGCATTGCCATCATTAGCAGGTAGGAGAACATCCCTGTGGAGTGGCTCTCCTTTGCTGATGCTACAACTGCGTAGAGCCCCGGTTCTTTCTCTCGAAACACATCGTGCTCCACCACATCCACATCATCCAGCGTCCAAGAGTCCTTGAATGCCGCCTCAGCGGCCTTTGAACCCACAGGAGCCGCGTAGTTCCTATTGGAGTTGAACGGCGGGTCGAGATAGATGAGGTCTACGGACTCGGAGTTCATCCCCCGCATCACATGGAGATTGTCTCCAACGAAGACCGCCCTCTGAGGCCAGTTGGGCTCAGCCATCAGCCGGTCAACTCGTAGCGCATCCGCTTGCCGATCATGCCTCGGACGATAACTACCATCTGGTCGAGGGTGTCAAGTTCGCGGATGTTCTTCCGGCCTGCGAACTCGTTGACGTAGCGGTGCATGTGCTTGAAGCTCATCCGGTGGTAGGTGCCGAAGAAGCCGCGCTTGAACATGCTCCACAGCGACTCGACGGTGTTCGTGTGAACGTCGACGTTTCGCACGTACTCGCCTACGGAGTGCTTGACGGTGCGGTGGCGGTAGGACTCCATGAGGTCGGTGTAGCCGCCGTGGTCGTCCGTGATGACCCGTGAGCCGTGCTTCACGTTGGCTTCGACGAAGCGGGTCAGTGTGTTGGCGTCGGTGGAGTGGATGGGTTGGGCGACGACCCTTCCGCCACGCTCCACGGCTGCCACGACGAGCTTCTTGCCGTACTGGTCCTCGGCGGTGTAGCGCTCCCGGTCGCGCTTGTGGCGGTTCGACTGCTTGCCGCCGACGAACATCTCGTCGATTTCTACCGTGCCCGCCAGGAGCTTGCCCGGCTCATCGGCGAAGGCTTCCCGGACGCGCTGGAGCATGTACCACGCCGTCTTCTGCGTGACACCGAGTTCGCGGTGCAGGTACATCGACGAAACGCCCTTGAGGCAAGTGGCAACCATGTAGATGGCGATGGCCCAGTCCTGGAGGCCGATCTTGCTGCCCTGCATGGCCGTGCCCTTGAGCACGGAGAAGTAGTGGCGGCACTCCTTGCAGCGGTAGGGCATGGTCTTGTGGTTGACCTCGGAGATACGGTAGCTGCCGCAGTCCGTTCTCCTTGGAGTTTGTGGAAGTAGTACCTGTTGACAGACACTGTTGACCTGCATAGGGTTATTGAGTCTCGTCAATAGAGGGCGACAAAGGGAAACGCGATGACTGACCGCCGCGAAGCTCGTACTGGCAAACTGGGTTACGCCCCGAATCCTAAACCAGAGGCTGCATTGGTAGCCAAGGATGTGTTCAGGGAGCTTACCGCCGTCAGTCGTACCATGAACGCCGTCAAGGATCGTATGGGCTCCCTACAGACTGAGGTCCGGGACGGCTTCAAGTCCGTGGACCAGCGCTTCAATGCGGTGGACCAGCGCTTCGATGCGGTGGACGCCCGGTTCGACTCCTTGGAAGGCGAGGTGAGGGAGCTTGCGGCCCTCGTCCGCCGGTCGCTCGGCGACTGACACCGCACCCCCTCCCGGTCCTAGTACCTAGCACTGCCAAGTCCCCCGGGCGGCTGGCAACTCTCCTACATAATCCCCTAGCACCCCGCCTGCTGCTACACTCTCGCGCCGCCGACCGCTGGGGCCGTAGCTCAGTTGGGAGAGCGCTTGAATGGCATTCAAGAGGTCGTGGGTTCGATTCCCATCGGCTCCACCATTCCGGTCGGCTGCCGCCGCAGGCGGCCTCACTCCGGGCGGGCGCTGTCGAGCATCGCCAGGAACGCCTGACGCTGCTCTCGCATCGTCGCCGCGGGGCCGACGGCGCGCAGGAACCAGGGCCCGCCGGGCGCTTCGATGACCGCGCCGTAGAGCGCGAAGTTCGGCTGGTCCGTGGTCGGGAAGCTGCCGATCGTGCTCGCCTTGACCGTGCCCTCGAGCTCGATCCAGATGCGGCGGACGCCATCGCTCTCGCGGCTCTGGGTGATGGGCTCGGTAGCGCCGGCCTCGCGGACGACCTGGCTCTTCCAGCGTTCGATGTTCGCCGCCGGGCCCCCGCCGCCGCCGGGCCCGAAGTGGAACATCGAGATCTCGCCTGAACCGCCCGAACCGGGAATCTCGGCCTCGAGCATGCGCATCGACGACCGGGGTTCGACCCGGTTCCACGCCGCCGGCAGCGCGATCGACACGCCGTTGGCGCTGACCGGCGCCGACAGCTCTACGGCCGGCGCCGCCTCCTCGGCGCCGCCGTTTCCCTGGGCGGGCGCGTCGGGGCCGCAGGCCAGGAGCAGGAGCGCCAGGCCGAGCGCCGGCACGCGGGGCAGCCGGTTGGCGGTCGGGATCCTCATCGCAACACCACTCGTCCTCATCGTTGCGCCACTCCTCATCGTTGCGCCACTCGTCGTCATCGCCTTTGCCCCTCGGTTGGTCACAGGGTCCGGCGCTGAACCGGTGGGCCGAGGATATGCTGCCCGGCGGAAGCGCTCGGGGGCTGGTGCCTCCTGCGGTCTTCAAAACCGTTGTCCGGGGCGTGATGCGTCTTCGGGGGTGGGTTCGATTCCCATGCGCTTCCGCCACCGGCCATGCGCTTCCGCCACCGGCGTCTTCAGAGGCGGCGCGCCGGACGCCGCTACGAGGCCGCGGCGGCCTTGGAACTCTTGGACGTGGCGGAAGAGGTCGAGGCGCCGGACTTCTTGCCCGAGTCCGGGGACGACTCCTTCGCCGCGGACTTGCCGTTGCTGTTCGAGCCGTTGCCGCCCGCCGCCTCGCCGTCGGACTTGGATCCCTCGGCCGGTCCCTTGTCCTTGCGGGCGTAGTCGTTCACGTACCAACCGCTGCCCTTGAACTGGAACGCGGGCGCGGAGAGCAGCTTCTTCAGGCTGCTCCGGCCGCACTCCGGACACTCCTCCAGCGGTGGCGCGGCGAACGCCCGGATCGCCTCCAGCGTGGCCTCGCACTCGGTGCATCGGTACTCGTAGAGAGGCATGACAGCGGCGGAATATATCAGTTGGCAGCAGCCTCCGGCGCAAGCTGCCAACAAGGACGATCCGCGCAAGCTCCTAGAACTGGTACGCCACGCCCGCGTGGACGGCGGCGTAGGTGCTGGTGGCATCGATGTCCGCGTAGTGGCCCGAGAGCTCGACGACC
Source organism: Candidatus Multivorans sp. (assembly GCA_965216125.1). Classification (GTDB taxonomy): domain Bacteria; phylum Acidobacteriota; class Thermoanaerobaculia; order Multivoradales; family Multivoraceae; genus Multivorans. The sequence continues at coordinate 1,318,760 of OZ244152.1, forward strand.
ACCGAAAGCCGCTTGTTGATCGGGAAGTCGCCGGAGACGCCGAGCGTCAGACCGGGTCCCTCCTCCGAGTCCACGCCGTTGCCGAGCTGGTAGAGACCGAGGCCGAAGAACACTCCCGACTGGTAGTAGAGTTCCTGGAAGCGGTACTCACCCGCGATCGTCGCGTAACGGAAGGTCGGGCTGGCCAGGGAACCCACCTGATCGCCGCTGAGACCGATGCTGCCGAGCCGGAACCCGACCGCGGTGCGCGGCTGCGTGCGCCAGGAGAACCCCGCCTGCACGCCGGTGTTGTCGGTTCCCTCGCTGAAGCTGCCGCCGATCGTGGGGCTGAGCGTGACGGTGTAGCTGTACCGCTCCTGGGCCGCGGCCGTGCCAGCGCCGCCGAGGAGCAGGAGCGCCGTCGCCAGCAGCAGGACGACGGGGCGGTAGGCGCGGCGCGGCGCCAACGGGCGCGCGCGCCCAGGACGGGACTGAGGATCCGATGCGGTCAAGTGAATCTCCTTATAGGCGCGCCGGGACTCTAGCAACCAGCACTCCACTACACCCAGCACCCGGAAGGGCGGGTAAAGAAACGTCCTTGTCGGCAGGAATGACCGAAGACGGCCCACCCACCGGAAGGATGCCTACTTGTTTCTACGGATCCCGACGGCGAAACGTCCTTCGGTGCGCATCCCGGATGTGGGCCGCGGCGCTCCGCCTCGGCCGGAGCGCGATGAACTGCGGGCGGCGCCTCACGGCCCTCGCCCTCGAACTGCTCCTGCCCCGGGTCTGTCTCGCCTGCTCCGCTCGGGCCGAGCGGGAGCTCAGCCTGTGCCCGGACTGCCGCCGCCTGCTGGAGCCGCCGCCACACGGCGCCGCGGCCGGCGACCGGCTGAAGGACTGCGACGCATTCTTCTGGCTCTGGGCGTACCGATCGCCGATCGACCAGGTGATCCTGGGCCTGAAGCACCACCGCCTCGACTACCTGGGGCGCCACATCGCGGCCGAGGCGGTGGAAACGCTGGGAATGGAGTTGCGCCGCGCCGAGTTGATCATCCCGATGCCGATGCACTGGCGCCGCCGCCTCGTCCGCGGCCGAAACCACGCCGAGTCGATCGCCCGCCCGCTGGCCGGGCAGCTCGAGCGCCCCCTCCGCTCCGTGCTGCGACGGCGGACCCTGGGCCGACCCCAGGTCGGGCGGAGCCGCCGCCAGCGGCTCGCCAACCCGAACGTCGTGTTCCACTGCCCCCGGCCAGCCGATGTCCGTGGCCGCGTCGTGCTCCTGGTCGACGATGTCGTCACCACCGGCGCCACGGCCGGTCGGGCCGCCCGCTGCCTGCGGGCCGCGGGCGCGGCGGAGGTCATCGTCTTCGCGCCGGCGCGCACGCTCGATCAGGTGGCGAACTCTTCCGCTATAGTGGCTGACTGACATGAATTGCCGGAACCATCCCGGCGACTCCCGCTCGACCGTGGCGCGCGTGCGCCTGTTCTCGGCTGGAGTCCTGGCGCCGGTCGCCGCGGCCACCATATTGGCCGCCGCGCCCGTGCGGGCGGGCCTCGACGTGCCCAGCCTCGGCGATCCGACGGCGGGCCGGCTGGTCGGCCGCGTCCAGGCCGGCAAGGCGCCGCTGCCCGCGGCCCAGGTCTACGTCTACGACGTCGCAGACAGCAGCAAGCTCCGGACAACCACCGATCGCTTCGGGCGCTACGCCTTCCAGCCCTTGCCCGCCGGCATCTACCGGGTTGTCGCCCACCGACCGGGTTACGTTCCCGCGGTAGCGGAACTGACCCGGACCACGGGCGAATCGGTCCAGTCGCTCGACTTCGAGCTGGGCGCCCGGGGGCGCCGCTCCGGCAACGACGGCGAGGAGGACGGCGAAGACTTCTGGTCGGTCCGCGCGCGCATCCCCAGCGACGTGCTGCGCCAGATCCAGATCGCCGAGGCGATTGCCGACGACCAGGGCTGGGCGCTGGAGACGGTGATCCAGCGGGAACGATTCGAAGCCGAGCTCCGGACCCTCTCAGGCATCGAAGAAACCGGCGAGGCCGGCGCGCGGGTTATGGGCAGCCAGCTCGATCTCCGCAGCCGGTTCGGCGAAACGCAGTTTGCCCTCCGCTCCGATACGCGCGAGTTCAAGCGTCAGGCCTTCCGCACCGGTACAGCGCAGCAGCCGCTCGGCGACAGTCAGGCCTTCGCCCTCGACGTGAACCACCGCGGCTCCAACATCCAGGTCACGTCGCAGCGCCACCGCTTCCAGGGCGCCGAGGCCGGGGCCTGGGACGACTGGGATTCCGCAGCGGCCGCCGGCCTGGAGAGCTACGGCGTCCGCGTGGAACAGGCCGCCGGCGGCGGCGCCTCCCACTTCGAGGCCCGCTACACCGCGGACAACAACTTCCACCACGGCTTCGGCGATCTCTACGCCGGCCCCAGCGGGGTCCACAGTCAGGCGCTGGCCTCGATCGATTCACCGATGTCGTCGACCACCCTGGAGTTCCGGGGCGCCTACGAACGGCAAATCACCGCCACCACGTCGCTGGAGACCGGCGTCAGCTACCGTGAACGCCAGGCCTACGGCAGCGGCCGGCTGTCCAGTTGGGGCGAGGATTCCCACCAGCGCTTCGATGTCTTCGGCCAGGGCGACTGGGAGATCCAGCCCACCGTCATCCTCGAGTACGGGATGTTCAGCACCCTGAGCGACGGCAGTCTCTCGTTCACGCCTCAGGCCGGCTTCGTGGTCGAACTCGGTTCGCGCTGGCTGGCCAGCATCGCGGCCAGTCAGCGGGTCGACTCCGAACACTTCCTGTTCCGCGACTTCCTACCGGTGCAGTACCAGGACGACGAAACCTGCGGCACGACCTACGAGCACTGCTACCGGGTCAAGCTCAGCCGCCGGCTCGGCGGGTCGGAGCAGGACCACCGCTTCGAGTTCGGCGCCAACCGGCGGCAGTTCGCCGACAACGTCCGGTTGTACTTCAGCCATGACATCTTGGACCGGCTGGAGAGCCTCCTGCTGGTCGACGGCGACCAGGTCGAGGAACTCCAGTTCGGTCTGCAGCAGCGCCTGGGCGAGAAGATCCTGACCCGGGTCAGTTCCTCGGCGGCCGCCGGCGGTGGCGGTCTGCTCCGTGCCGCCGACGGCAGAGGCAGTCTCCGCAACGAAGTCCGCTACCTGGTCGCAAGCGCCGACACCCAGTTCGAGCGCAGCTCGACCGGCGTTCTGGTCGCCTACCGCTGGGTCGAACAGGAACTCTCGCCCGTCACCCACGACGCCGCCGACTTCCGGCCAACCAGCCAGGGCACCGTGCTCTCCGTCGAGCGCGTTCAGGTCGTGGTGACCCAGGACCTGCCTTGGCTCACGGGCCTGCAGAACTGGGCCCTGCAACTCGAGATGCAGCTCAGCCGCGGACACGTCCCGATGGACCCCAGCCACGACCCCGACCAGCTCCGCCGCCGCGTTGTCGCGGGTATCGCGGTCCGCTTCTAGGGCGAGTCACCCGCCACCGGGTGCGCCGGGCAGCATCCAAGAACCCGTTCCCTCGGTACCCCAGTCCAGCAAACCGGGCCAAAACCAACCGATTGAATCCGGCGCCGCCCCCAAGAGAGGCTAACCTGCTCTAGAGTAAGCGGGCAAAGGCCGATGCTCGCTGGCACAGCATGTGCTTGAAACATACTGAATCGGCCCCGAGAACAGCAGCTTGGGTCCCGCCTTGAGGCGAAGAAGCCACACCCCTAGAGCGAGCAGAACCCCGATGCGCATCGAGTCCCGACCAGCCCGACTCGGCCTCACGGCGGCGTTGCTCCTGCTGACCATTCTGGTCGTCGGCCTGGGCGGGTTCTCCGTCGGCCGCAAGGTGGCCTCGTTCCAAACGATCGGCCTCACGGCCGAGGCGACCGACAGCGGGCTGCGCGTGGTGGCGGCAGACGGGGCATCCGACCTCCAGATCGGCGACATCGTCGTCCTGGTCAACGGCGAACGGGCGCTGTCCGCCGACGAACTGGACCGGCTCCTGCGCTGCTGCAGCGAGAGCGACCTGGAGGTGCTTCGGGACGACGAACTGGTCTCGGCCCGCCACAGCCTGCCCGGCGTGACCCTGGACTGGACCTACATCGCGATCGCCCTGACCGGGATCGCCTACTTGCTGATCGGCCTCTACACGCTGAGCCGGCAGCGCAGCCGGCCGATCTTCCTCTTCCACCTCTGGACGTTGAGTTCGGCCGCCGTCTACCTGCTGACGCCGGTCGCTCCCTACGACGGCATCGACCGTGTCTTCTACCTGGTCGACAGCGTCTGCCGCATCCTGCTACCGCCTCTCACCCTGCACTTCTTCCTCGTGTTCCCGGCGCGGCCGCGCTCACGCTGGCTGCGCCGCACCGTGCCCTGGCTCTACCTGCCGGCCATAGCGCTCCTGGTGGTGCAGTTCGACCAGATCTTCGGCAACGGCACGCTGACCGGGGGGTTGAACGCAATCACCCTGGAACGGCAGGACCGCATCGAACTCTTCCTGCTCGTCGCCTACGCGCTGGCTGCGGCCGCGGTGCTCGGCCGCAGCCTGCTGTCCCGTCGCGGTTGGGAACAGGGCCGGCAGACCCAGTGGATCGCGTTCGGAGTCGCCGGCGGCTACCTGCCCTTCCTGCTGCTCTACGTCGTGCCCTTCTCGCTCCAACTCCCGGCGCCAGCCTGGCTGAGCGTCGCCGCCACGGCGCCCCTGGCGCTGGTGCCGCTGAGCTTCGCCTACGCCCTGCTGCGCTACCGGCTCTGGGATGTTGCCGTCATCGCCCGCGACATCGCGACCTACGCGCTCACCGTGCTGCTGGCCGTGCTCGGGTTCTCCCTGCTCAGCCTGCTCATCCGTCGCGGCGTGCCTCAGGACATGGTCGTCGCCAGAGGCTTTCTCAACGCCAGCGCCCTCCTGGTCATCGGCATCCTCTCGATCCCGGTCAGGCAGGGCATCGGCGCCAGCCTCCAGCGGCTCCAGTACCGGGCGCAGCGGAGCCGGCGCGCCCTGGAGCGGCTGGGCGAAGAACTGCTCCACGAGCGGGACCTCGGCCGGCTCGCCGCGATCATGCTGAAAGAGCTGGAGGAGGGCCTGGACCTGGAGCAGAGCAACCTGTTCCTGGTCGAGGGAGAGCAGCTCGTCGCGGTCAGGAAGGAGCCGGAGGCGCCCGCCCTCGAACTCACCGATGTGGACGCCTCGATCTGGAACGAGCCCCACCTCCTGCTCGCGCCGGCGCCGCTCGCCGACACCGCGAAGAGCACCCCGATCCGTCTGTCGGTCCTCGGCTATCACTACGTCTTTCCGCTGGCGGTGCGCGATCGCCGGGTCGGCCTCCTGTACGTCGGTCACCACACCGGCGGCGCACCGCTGTCCAGCGACGACCTGGTGCTCGTTCGCCAACTGCTGAATCAGGCGGCGCTTGCGATCGAGAACGCGCAACTGCTCGAACAGAGACGGCGGCAGTTGGACCACGTCTCCGAACTCAAGCGGTTCAGCGACGAGATCATCGAGTCCTCCCCCGCCGGCATCGCCGTCGTCGACTCCGGGAACCGGATCGTCACCGCAAACGGCGCCTTCGCGGCCCTCGGCGGGCTCACCCGGGGCGACCTCGAGGGTCAGGCCCTCGACGACCTGATCCCGCTTCAGCTCTTCCCGAAGCAGGGCGATCCGCCTGTCGAGGTCCGGTTCGAGGACTCGCGGGAGCGCGAGCAGAACCTGCAGTTGTCGGTCGCTGAGTTCCTGGGCGCCGCCCGCGGTCACCGGGTCGTCGTGGCCCTCGACATCGCCGAACGCGAAGCAATGAAGCGGAAGCTGGCCGAGAACGAACGCCTGGCGGCGATCGGCGCCATGGCCGCCGGCGTCGCCCACGAGGTCAACACGCCACTGACCGGCATCTCGAGCTACGCCCAGATGCTCCTCGCCGAAACTCCCGACCGGGATCCGCGCCGGCGCCTGCTCCGCAAGGTCGAGCGCCAGACCTTCCGCGCCGCCCGCATCGTGAACACGCTGCTGGACTTCGCCCGCCACGGCCGGCACGAGCCCAGCGCCGTCGACCTGGGCGCCGTCATCCAGGAGAGCTGCGACATGCTCGCCGAGCGCTTCGCGGAGGCGGGCATCGAAGTCCACGTCGACCTCGACACCGGCGAGACGGTCTGGGTGCTCGGCAACGACACCGAGCTGGGCCAGGTGCTCGCCAACCTGCTGACGAATGCCGTCGACGCGATGACGGAGGCAGGCTCCGCACCGAGACGGCTCACTCTGGCGGTGCAAAACCTGGACGGCCAGATCAACGTACATATCGACGACACAGGCCCCGGCATTCGCGAACAGCACCTCGAACGTGTATTCGAGCCCTTCTTCTCCACTCGCAAGGCCAGCGGCGGCACCGGCCTCGGTCTCTCCATCAGCCAGGAGATCGTGCGCCGGCACGGCGGCGACCTCTCCGCTTCCAACCTCGATCCCGCGGGCTGCCGCTTCACCGTCCGGCTGCCACGGATGGTCTCGCCGCCGCTAGCGCGGCAGGAGCCGGGACCATGAACATTCTCGTCGTCGACGACGAAGAAGTCCTGCAGGACGTACTCACGGCCCTGATCCGGCAGGAGGGGCACCATCCGATCTGCTGCGCCTCAGGCCAGGAGGCGCTGACCGTCCTCGCCCAGGAGGAGATCGACCTGGTGCTGCTCGACCTGATGCTGCCGGACATGAACGGCAGGGAGGTCATGCGCCGGATCCGGCAGAGCGAGCCGGACCAGGTCGTGGTCGTGATCACCGCCTACTCCTCGATCGAAGGGGCGATCGAGGCGATGCGAGAGGGCGCCTTCCACTACCTGCCGAAGCCGTTCAAGAACGAAGAGGTGCGGCTGACCATCCGCCAGGGTCTCGAGCGCCGCCGCCTGACTGCCGAGAACCGCGACCTGAAGGAGCAACTGCGGGAACGCCAGGGCTTCGACCGCATCATCGGCAAGAGCCGGTCGATCCGGCAGGTGTTCGACCTGATCCGCAGAGCGGCGCCGTCGAAGAGCAACATCCTGATCCGTGGCGAGAGCGGCACCGGCAAGGAACTGGTCGCCAAGTCGATCCACGGCAACTCGAAGCGCAAGGACGGACCCTTCGTCACCGTGAACTCGGGCTCCATGCCCAGCGAACTTCTGGAGAGCACGCTCTTCGGCCACGTCAAGGGGGCCTTCACCGGCGCCGTCTCGCACAAGAAGGGCCTGTTCGAGGTCGCCCACGGCGGCACGATCTTCTTCGACGAGATCGGAAACATACCGCCAGACACCCAGTCCAAGCTGCTCCGCGTGATCCAGGAGAAAGAGTTCATGCGCCTCGGCGGACTCGAGACGCTGCGGGCCGACGTGCGGCTGGTCGCGGCGACGAACGCCGACCTGGAAGCGCGGGTAGCCGGCGGCGAATTCCGCGAGGACCTGTACTACCGGCTCAACGTGATCACGATCCAGCTCCCGCGTCTGTCCCGCCGCGTCGAGGACATCCCGCTGATCTCCCAGCACTTCCTCAGCACCTATTCGAGCGAGAACGAAAAGCAGCCGCGACGGCTGACTTCCGAGGCGATGGATCACTTGATGGCCTACCACTGGCCCGGCAACGTCCGCGAACTCGAAAACGTGGTCGAACGAGCCGTTGTGCTCTCGCCCGGTGAAGAGATCGGCGTCGACCTGCTGCCCGCCAACATCCGCAATCCCGACACGACGCTGCCGGCCCCGGACACGCTGCCCGTGCGGGGCGTCTCCTTCAAGGAAGCAGTCAGTGCCTACGAACGGCAGTTGATCGTCAAGGCGCTGCAGACCTGCGGCGGTGTCCAGAAGCGCGCGGCGGAGCGGTTGAAGGTGAAGCCGACGACGCTCCACGAGATGATGAAGCGCCTGCGCGTCACGGTCGAGAGCCGGGCGAGCTAGGGAAACCCAGTGCCTACAGCTTGACGAGCTGCTCGTAGGCCTCGGGCCGCCGGTCGCGGTAGAACTGCCACACGGACCGGACCTCGTCGATCACGGTCAGGTCGAGGTCGGCGACCAGGAGTTCGTCGGCGTCCCCCGACGCCTGCGCCACGATCCGGCCGCGCGGGTCGACGAAGTAGCTGCTGCCGTAGAACGAACCCAGGTCCCAGGGCGCCTCGGTGCCGACGCGGTTGACGCAGCCCATGAAATAGCCGTTCGCGACCGCGTGCGCCGGCTGCTCGATCGTCCACAGATGGTCCGAAAGCCCGGCTACGGTGGCGGAGGGGTTGTAGACCACCTCGGCGCCGGCCAGACCGAGAGCCCGCGCGCCTTCGGGGAAGTGGCGGTCGTAGCAGATGTAGACGCCGATCCTGCCGTAGGCGGTGTCGAACACCGGGTAGCCGAGGTTGCCCGGGCGGAAGAAATACTTCTCCCAGAAGCCGGCGACCTGCGGGATGTGCGTCTTCCGGTACTTGCCCAGGTAGGTCCCGTCGGCGTCGACCACCGCGGCGGTGTTGTAGAGGATGCCCGCCGTTTCCCGCTCGTAGACGGGGACGATCATGACCATGCGGTACCGGCGTGCGTACTCCGCCATCCGTTCGGTGGTCGGCCCCGGCACCGATTCGGCGGCCCTGAACCAGGCCGAGTCCTGGCTGGGACAGAAGTAGGGCGTGTTGAACACCTCCTGCAGACAAAGAACCTGGACACCCCGGGCGCCCGCGTCCTCGATGTAGGGGATGTGCTTGGCGGTCATCGCCTCCACGGTCGCGGCGATGTCCTCCGGCCCCGTGGCGCTGCCCCAGTCGCCCTCCGGCAGCGACATCTGGATCAAACCGGACTTCAACATTCTGCTCATGTCACTTCTCTCCCTCTCCAGGCGCGCGGCGGCGCCGTACCGGTCGTTGGCCGCGGGCCGCTAGAACGGGCCGCTGAACAGGCCCCGCTTGATGAAGGCGCCACCGCCGGCGCGGCCGTGCCAGATGTTGTCCTCGACCACCACCCGGCCGCGGCTGATCACGATCTCGGCGACGCCCTGCACTTCGGCGCCCTCGTAGGTGTTGTAGTCCACCCGCATGTGGTGCGTGTGCGGGTTGTTCACGCTGATCACTTCCCGGCGGTCCGGGTTGAAGACGACCAGGTCGGCGTCGCTGCCGACGGCGATGGTCCCCTTCTTCGGGAACAGCCCGAACAGCTTGGCGGCCGCGGTCGAGGTCAGCTCGACGAACTTGTTCACCGACAGCCGCCCGCCCGCCACGCCGCCGTTGTAGACCAGGCTCAACCGGTTCTCGACCCCCGGGGCGCCGTTCGGGATCTTGCTGAAGTCATCGATCCCCAGGACCTTCTGGTCCTTGAAGCAGAAGGGGCAGTGGTCGGTCGAGATGCTCTGGAGATCGCCGAAGCCGAGCCCCCGCCACAGGTGGTCCTGGTTCCACTTTTCACGCAGCGGCGGCGTCATGACGTACTTGGCGCCCTCGAAGTCCTCCTGGTCGTAGTGGCTGAGGTCCAGGAACAGGTACTGCGGGCAGGTCTCCGCGAACACCTGGGCGCCGCGGTTCCGCGCCAGGGTCACCTGTTCCAGCGCGTCGGCGCAGCTCAGGTGCACGATGTAGACCGGAACCCCCGCCACTTCGGCGATCGCGATGGAGCGATGCACGCCCTCCGCCTCCATGCGGGTGGGGCGGGTCAGGGCGTGGTACTTCGGCGATGTCTTCCCCTCGGCCACAGCCAGCTTGACGATCTCGTCGATGACGATCCCGTTCTCGGCGTGCATGCAGACCAGGGTGCCGTCCTCGCCGGCCTTGCGCATGGCGCGAAACAGCGTGCCGTCGTCGACGTAGAGGACGCCCGGGTAGGCCATGAACATCTTGTAGGAGGTCACACCCTCGTCGGCCAGCCGCCGCATCTCCCACAGCCGGTCGTCCTCCATGTCGGTGACGATCATGTGGAAGCCGTAGTCGATGCCCGCCTTGCCGGCCGCCTTCTCGTGCCAGGTCTCGAGCCCCTGAAGCGTCGACTGGCCCTTGGTCTGGATCGCGAAGTCGACGATCGTCGTCGTACCGCCGAAGGCGGCCGCCCGGGTGCCGGTCTCGAAGTCGTCGGCGCTCGTCGTGCCGCCGAAGGGCATGTCCATGTGGGTGTGGGGGTCGACGCCGCCCGGAATGACCAGCCGCCCCGCCGCGTCGATCGTCCGGTCCGCCTCGACCTCCAGGTCGCGGCCGATCAAGGACACCGTCTCGTCCTCGACGAAGATGTCGGCGCGGTAGTCATCCACTGCCGTGACGACGCGACCGTTACGAATCAACAGGGACATCGTTTCTCCTCTCCGGCGCCAGGGCGTACGAATCCGTACACTCTAACCCCATGACCGGCGCCGCGCCTCACTCCGTTCGCCGTCACCTCCGCGTCGCCATCGACGCCTACGACGCCACGATCCGCCAGTTCATTCCCGGCTACGAGGCCATGCTCCGGGGCGCCGCCAGCGAACTGGCGCCGGTCGCCTCGGGCCGCGTGCTCGACCTCGGCGCCGGCACCGGTGCCCTCGCCGAGGCGATCCTCGAGTCGTCCCACGCGGGGACGGTGGAGCTCATCGACGTCGACGCCGAGATGCTCGCCCAGGCCAGAACCCGGCTCGCACGGTTCGGCCGCCGCGCACGCTTCACCGAGGCATCCTTCCTCGAAGCGTTGCCCCGCTGCCACGGCGTGGCGGCGTCCCTGGCGCTCCACCACATACCGACCCTGGAGAGAAAGAGGGCCCTCTACCGGCAAATCCGCGAAGCGCTCGCACCGGGCGGCCTCTTCGTCAACGCCGACGCCACGCTGCCGGCGGAGCCCGCCGCGGCGGAGGCGACCTGGCGCGCCTGGGCCGACCACATGGTGGCGCAGGGCATTGAAGAGCGGCGCGCGTTCGAGCACTTCGAGGAGTGGTCGGAGGAGGACACCTACTTCCCGCTCGAGGACGAGCTGGCCGCCGTTGCAGCGGCGGGATTCGACGCCGAGTGCGTCTGGCGCGAGGCGGGGATGGTGGTGGTGGTGGGGCGTAAGTCGGGCTGACCAGGTAGTTCCGGAGGGATAAGGAGCCGGCCTGCGGCCGGCGCGTGACCTGGCCACCTTCGGCGGCAGCGGGCCAGAAGGCCCGCGCACCCAGAGCACCGTCGGCGGCTTGTTGCAACGTTCTACTGCAATTGCAATGTCACCGGGCGTCGGACCCGCCCGCAGCAACGCAGAACCGCTTGCAGCAGGGCGACGACGGCAGAAAGGAGCCGGCCTGCGGCCGGCGCGTGACCTGGCCGCCTCCGGCGGCAGCGGGCCAGAAGGCCCGCGCACCCAGAGCACCGTCGGCGGCTTGTTGCAACGTTCTACTGCAATTGCAATGTCACCGGGCGTCGGACCCGCCCGCAGCAACGCAGAACCGCTTGCAGCAGGGCGACGACTCGACACGAAACCGTATCTCTGGGTGCGCGGGTCTTCTGACCCGCTTCAGGAAACACTCCCGGCGCGCAGCGCCGTCCATACTCCGAGGCCGCGAAGCGGCGAGCACGAACTGTCCTCAGCACCGCCCCCCCCAAGTTGGACCAACTACTCCCGCCGCAGATGGACGACCCGCGGGATCCCGGCCAGGTCTGCGACCATGGCCTCCACCGTGAACCCTCCGCCCTCCGCCAGCTCCCGCACCCCGTCGAACTGCCCCTTCCCGATCTCCACCAGCAGCCGCTGACCGGCCGCGAACCACTCGCCCGCGCTCAGCAGTCGGCGATAGAAGTCGAGCCCGTCACCGGCGAACAGCGCCTCCGGCGGCTCGTGGTCACGGACCTCCGGCATCAGCGAGGGCCATTCGCCGACGTCGATGTAGGGCGGGTTCGAGAGGACCACATCGAACGCCTGCAGCCGAAGAGCCGACAGCAGGTCGGCGCGGACGAGAAGCACCCGGCCGTCGACCTCGTGCCGGCGGCAGTTCGATGCCGCCACCGTCAGCGCGCCGAGCGAAAGGTCCGTCCCGACGACGCGGGCGCCGGGCCGCTCCAGCGCCACGGTGATCGCGATACAGCCGGACCCCGTGCCCAGGTCGAGCACGCGGGTGCCGGCGCCTGTGCACTCCAGGACCGCCTCCACCAGATGTTCCGTCTCCGGCCGTGGAATCAGCACCCGCGAATCGACTTCGAAACTGCGGCCGTAGAACTCGCGCCGGCCCACCAGGTAGGCCATCGGTACCCGATCCGCGCGGCGCCGGATCAACTGCCCGTAGCTCACCCCGGCGAGCTCGGGCACGTCCTCGTCCGAGCGGGCGTAGAGCTGCGCCTCTTCGAGCCCCAGCACCTCGCCGAGCAGCAGCGCCGCCTCCCGGCGCGGCTTGTCGACGGAACCACGCAGGTGTCCTGAGCCCAGGTCGAGCAGATCGACGATTCGAGCGGCCCCCGTCAGGGGCTTGCGGCCGTCGGGCACCGGCACGCAACCTGGAATCAGATCGCTCCGCTGCCGCCCGATTGCTGCAGCCGCTCCGCTTCGAAGTGCCGGTGCAGCGGGACGATCAGCGGGTCGAGGTCGCCTTCGAGGATGGAAGGCAGCTTGTGGACCGACAGCTTGGCGCGGTGGTCGGTGACCCGGTTCTGCGGAAAGTTGTAGGTCCGAATCTTCTCGGAGCGGTCGCCGCTGCCCACCATCCGCCGGCGTTCCTCGCCGATCTCGGAAGCGGCCCGTGCCTGTTCCATCTCGAGCAGGCGGCTCTTGAGCACTCGCATTGCCTTCGACTTGTTCTTGATCTGGCTCCGTTCATCCTGGCAGGTGACGACCAGACCGGTGGGCTGATGCGTCAGGCGCACCGCCGAATAGGTCGTATTGACGCCCTGGCCGCCGGGGCCGGACGCGCAATACGTGTCCACCCGCAGATCCGAGGAAGCGATCTCGATCTCGATGTCCTCCGCCTCGGGCAGCACGGCGACGGTGACCGCCGACGTGTGGATGCGCCCGGAGGCCTCCGTTTCCGGCACCCGCTGCACGCGGTGGACGCCCGCCTCGTAGCGCAGGGTGGCGAACGCGCCCCGGCCCTCGACGATCGCCGACACGTCCTTGACGCCGCGAATGCCGGACTCGGAGAGGTCGAGGATGTTGACCTTCCAGCCGTGGGCCTCGGCGAAGCGGCTGTACATTCGGAACAGCTCCGCGGCGAACAGAGTCGCCTCGTCGCCGCCGGTCCCGGCGCGGATCTCGAGCACGGCGTTGCGCTTCTCGTTCGGATCCTTGGGCGTCAGCGCCTGCTTCACTTTTTCCTCGAGCGCGTCGAGCGTCGCCCGCAGCAGTTGCTCCTCCTCGGTCGCCACCTCGAACAGATCGTCGGCGCGGTCGAGTTCGCGCAGCAGCTCCGCGGTCTGATCGAGTTCCTCCCGGGTCTTCTTGTACCGGTGGAACAGCTCGACGACCGGGTTCAGCTCCGCCAGCGCCCGGCTCGTGTCGCGAAACACGCCGGGATTGGCGAGCACGTCCGGATCGGCGAGCTTGGCCGACAGCTCGTCGAAGGTCTGCTCTATCTGTTCGAGCTTGTCGAACATGGCCCGAAGATCCTCCAGTTGGTTCCGTATCCTGCCACGGACCTGCCGGTGGCGCCGCACTGGGTGCGCGGGCCTTCTGGCCCGCTGCCGCCGTAGGCGGCCAGGTTGACGGGCCGGCCGAAGGCCGGCTCCCTATTGCGGCTCCCCTCTGGCGGCTGCCGCCGGAATGCCGCACCCCCAATTTCCGGTTATCGTTTCGTATGGCCGCGACAGCCTTGATCGCCTGGACACTGCCGCTGGTGGCGCTGGCGGCTGCCGACGATCCGCGCATTCGCCTCGTCGAACTTCAGTCCGACGGGCAGCACCGGGCCGCCCTCGAAGAGGCGCAACGGATTCGCAGCGAGCAGCCGGACATCGCGGCCGGGTACGGCATGTGCTACCTGCAGGGACGGCTGCTGGAGGAACTCGGGCGGCTCGAAGACGCTTCCGAGGCCTTCGCCACCTGCCTGACCGAAACCCCGGCTCTTGAGCCCTGGGCACGCTACCGGCTGGCGGTAGCCCAGACCCGGCTCGGCTCACCGGAGATCGCGGCCGGCGTCACGGCGACACTGCTCGGCAACCGGCCGCCGCGGGTTCTGGTGCGGCCCGCGGCCGAGTTGCTCGCGTCGAGTCTCGATCTGGGCGGGGACTGCCGGCTGCTGGGCGGAATCGCGGTATCCCGCCTGCCGGCATCCGAGCGCCGCCTGTTGAGCCTGAGCCGCGCCAAGTGCCGGCTAGCCGCCGGTGAGCTGGACGAGGGGGCTCTCGACCTGATCGCCCTGCTCGAGGAGCGGTCGAACGACATCGTGGCCTTCGAGGCCGCCGAACGGCTGCACGGGCTGCGACCGGAGCCCCCGAACCCGCAGGAACTGCTGCTGCTTGGCACGACCTTCCACGAACATCGCGCTTTCGACCGCTCCAGTCAACTGCTGGGCCAGATCGTGATCAACCTGGAGGTGCGGACGGATTCCGACTTCGAGGTCCACTACCGATGGGCGCGCAGCCACTTCTGGCAGGGCCGCCTCGAGGACGCGGCGCGGCACTACGAAGTGCTGGCCACGAGCGTCGGTTCGGCGCGCTACTCGGCTCAGGCGCTCTACCACAAGGCGAAGTCGGAAGAGCTGTTCGGCGACTGGGAGGCCGCCTCCAGTACCTTCCGGCGCACCTACCTGGCCCATCCCCAGGGCAACTTCGCGGCCGCGGCGTTGCTCGGGGCGATGCGCCTCGACTGGCGGCGTGGGCTCGAGGACGAAGCGCTCAAGCTCTATTCCGTGCTGCTTCAGCTCCAGAGCGACCGCGCCGTTGTCGCCCGCGGCAGCCTCTTCCTCGCCGTTTCCGACATCGTCCAGGGACGCCTCGACCGCGCCGGGGACTGGTTGGCCGACGCCGACCGCGCGAGTCGCAGCGTGGACCTCGAAGTGCGCTACTGGCAGGGCCGGCTGCTCGAGGCCCGCGGCGGTCTGGACCGCGCCATCGAAAACTACGCCGACGTGCTCGCGGCCGACCCGTACCACCCCCTGGCGCAGCAGGCCGCGAAGCGCCTGGCCGCCGAGCCGCTGCATCATCACGCCCTCCGGCTCGCGGGCGAGATGACTCGCTCCCAGAACCCCTCCATGCTCTACCGCGCCTGGCTGCTCTACGGCCGGCGCGGCGACAACGCCGACGCCGTGAGGCAGATCCTCCAGGGCCGGCTGGCCGCCGACTCGGGCGTGCGTTCCTTCCTGACGCTGCGCGGCGTGCCGGCCAACAACTGGCCGCTGTGGAACCGGCCCGCCACAGGTCCACAGGAGCTGATGCTTGCGCTCGGCCTGTGGGGAGACGCGGTCGATGTCGTGGACCGCCACTTCCCGGTGGCGAGCCCGCGTCTCGCCCTGACCGCGGCCGAGGGTCTCGCCGAGAGCCGGCCCCGGCGTGCCCTCCTGATCGCCGAGATCCTCGCTCAGCGCGCCCCGAGCCGGGTCCCCGAGCCGCTCCACCCGCTCACCCTCCGCAAAGCGCTCTACCCGAGAGCCTACGGCGCCATGATCGATGCCGCCGCCGCGCGGCGCGGCCTCGACCCCTTCCTGATGGCGGCGATCATGCGCCAGGAGAGCCGTTTCGACCACCAGGCGGTGTCGGCGGCTTCGGCGCGGGGCCTGATGCAGTTCGTCTACCCCACCGCCGCGCGGCTGTCGGCCAGATCCGGCAAACCCCTGCGCACGCCGCGCGACCTGGAAGACCCTTCCCTTGCGATCGAACTCGGCGCCGCGTACCTGGCAGAGCTACGCGCGCTGTTCGGCAACGAACAGCACATGATGGTCGCCGCCTACAACGCCGGCGAAGCGCAGGCCGGTCTCTGGCGCCGCCACTGCTACACCAGCGGCGCCGACGAGTACTTCACGAAGGTCGGCTTCAGCGAGAGCAGGAACTACCTGGAGCACGTGCTCCACAACGTGGCCCAATACCACGACCTCTACGAGTCCGCGGGCTGACGCCGTGAACGCCCCGAAACCGCCGGCCACGGCAGGCCGGCTGCGGATCGTGGCGACGCCGATCGGCAACCTGGCCGACCTCACCCCGCGCGCCCGGGAGGCGCTGCTCTCGGCCGACCTCGTCGCCTGCGAAGACACCCGCCGCACCGGCCGCCTGTTCCAGAGTCTCGGCGCGAGCGGCGCCGGCGACCGGCCACCCCTGCTGCCACTCCACGACCACAACGAGGACCGGCAGATCGGCCGCGTGCTGCGGCTGCTCGAAGACGGCGGCGACGTGACCCTGGTGTCCGACGCCGGCACCCCGCTCGTCTCCGATCCGGGATTCCGGCTCGTGCGGGCCGCGGTGCAGCAGGGCCTTGCGGTCGAGGCGCTGCCCGGACCCTCGGCGATCCTGGCCGCGCTGGTGGTCTCGGGATTGCCGCCCTACCCGTTCACCTTCCTCGGCTTCCCGCCCCCGAAGCAGGGCCGGCGGCAACGCTTCTTCGAGTCCCACGCCGACCTCGCCCACACCGTCGTGTTCTTCGAGTCGCCGCAACGGGCCGCCGCCTCGCTCGCCGACGCCGCCGACGCCTTCGGCCCCGACCGGGAGGCGGCGCTGGCGCGCGAGATGACCAAGCTCCACGAAGAGGTGCTGCGCGGCCCGCTCGGCGAACTCGCCTGCGAGATCGGCGAGCGCCCGAAGCTGCGCGGCGAGGTGACGGTCGTGGTCGCCGGGTGCGGTCGGCGACGGTAGTCGCCTGATGTGGCTTCCCTTCATGGCCGTTGCTCCAAGCAGCAGGCCCGTCAGTCTCTGGGCCTATCGAAGAGCACCCATACGGCGAACGCCCGGCGGTCCTTGACCCTCGTGCGCCTCACGCCCTGAATGGCCACGATCGCGAGCTGCACGTGCGCGAGGGCTTCAGTCTGCCGGATCTCCACATACGGGTCGTAGTCCGCCAACTCCCGCTTCTCTTGGAGCGTCACGAACTGCTCAGCGAATTTGAGTATCGAACTCGGGAAGCCCCTAGAGTCGCCCTTGAGTTGGCCGCACCGGGCTCGAGCTTTGCGATGCTCTAGTCTTCTGTAGACATGACGCCAAGCTCTGGCGCTGCGCGGCTCTTTGTCAGTGCCGACAAGCATGTCGGCGCAGGAGATAGCCAGCCAGTGGAACAGAGCGTAGTAGCTCGTACTGACGGACCTGCGGAGATGCGCCTGAGTGCTGCCCTTTACAGCGAGATCCGCTGCTGTTCTCAGTAGCTCCTCAGGCCGTAGCAGCGGCAACTTCGTCCCACTCGGTCTTCTCGATGTACGACGGCAACAGGAACACGTCCCTCGCGTCCGCCTGCTCCAGCAGCTTCTTCTCGACGACCGTCATCAGGTCGAGAACTCCCTTGGCGAGTTCTCTCAGCCGCTCTTCTGTTGCGCCTCCGTCGAACACAATCTCGACGCGGAAGTACGGCTCGTCATCAAGGTCGAGTTTCTCTGTGACTCGTATCGGGTCAAAGACGAAGCTGTTGCCGAAGCGGTGCTTCAGCTCCGCCCCAAGCAACTCTTCGACCTTCCGGGCAAGTTCGTCCTGGAGGCGAGTGCGTCGTGTCATGGGTGGTCTCCTTCCAGGTGGGCCCATGCCTTCATACCCCGAGTCTGCTCTCCTTGGGGCCAGCTTGGGAGCGTATGGCAACCGTGCTCGCCATAGACGCCATGGAATCGTTGATTCTACGGCGAGATCCTAGCCAGATCGACAAGCCAACTCCAGCGCGAGAAGAACCTCTACGGCTGCGGCGAGGTGACGGTCGTGGTCGCCGGGTGCGGTCGGCGACGGTAGTCGCCTGATGTGGCAAAGTACGAGGTCCAACAAAACGGGCGAGATCAGGGCCGGTAGCTGCCCCTCGACAAGACCTCACCAGGTCTTGCCCTCCGCACGCGGAGCGCGAGATTTGGAGTGGGTATGGACAGGGACCAGATCGTCGAGGCCTTCAGACACCACGAACCCAGCGCCGAGAGCGTCAAGCTCCAGGGGCAGATTTCCGAGACGATGACCACAGCAGTGGTCGAGATCGCCGGCGGCCTGCCCGACTGCACGGAACGCAACGCCTTCATCGACCTCTGCCGGCGGGCGCACGCGATGGCCAACGCCGCCGCTGTCAGGCCGCAGGTCGCGCAGTTCGTCGAACCGACCGACTCGGGCAACGCAGTCGACCGAGAACTCCCGCGCGCGCTCAGGCCCGTCGTTTCCGACGACGGCAGTGTCCGCCTCACGCTCGCCGGCGAGTTCCACCGCGCCACCGCGGAGCGGCCCGACTTCCAGACCCGGCTCGACGTTCCACCCGGGACCTACCGGCGCGCGGTCTTCCGCTTCCGGGTACGCCACGGCGGCTGGAACCGGGTTCCCTCCCGCAACCAGAACCTGTTCTGGTTCGCCCGCGACAAACACGTCGACCTGTTCGGTTTCGGCGTCGCCAAGGGGCCCGGCGGCCCGCCGCAGGTCTTCTTCCGCACCGACTGGGGCGTCAAACACACGAGCAAACAGCGGGTCGTCGAGCGCTACCTGATGCAGGCCGGCGAGACCTACGATGTCCGCTTCGACTTCGACGCCGCAGGCCGGCAGATCGTCCTCGCCCTGGCCGACTCGAGCGGCGCCGAGGTGATGCGGGCCAGGGGCACGCCGAACATCGACGAGATCCCGATGGCCGCGGGCCAGAAGATCGCGGTCGGCTTCGGCTTCTCGGGCGAGTACGAGAACGAGCCCGCCCAGTCTGGCTGGGTCTGGTCCGATCTGCGGATCGAGCTGGAGCCTGTGGGTGGGTGAGACGGCGGAGCTGAGACAGCGGAGCTGAGACAGCGGAGCTGAGACAGCGGAGCTGAGACAGCGGAACCGGCCGTTGGCCGGCGCGTGTTTCTGGCCGCCTTCGGCGGCAGCGGGCCAGAAGGCCCGCGCACCCAGAGCACGGCCTTTCCCGGAGCGAGAGTCTCTACTGCAAGTCCATCGCTCGCAGTGACGCCGTAGCGGTTGCAGAACAGAAGCGCGCTCGCGTCGCGGTGGCGCTCTGGGTGCGCGGGCCTTCTGGCCCGCATCAGGCGCGCCGCCGCGTAGCGGCGCGCGCGAGCTGTACTCAGCAACGGGCGTTCAACGCCCGCTCGATCCAGCAGCCGCCGAGCACCTGCGTGCCGCGATAGAAGACGGCCGCCTGGCCGGGCGCGACGCCGGCCTGGGGTTCGCTGAAGTCGACCCGACAGCCGCCGCCGTTCGTGCCGGGTGCGCTCTCGACCGTCGCCGCTACCCCGGGATGGCGCGAGCGGATCCGCACCTCGACTTCGACCCCCGAGCCGTCGGCCCCGGCGATCCAGTGCAGGCCGCGGCCGATCAGGCCCGGCGCCAGGAGCTCGTCACGGCCGCCGACCACGACCCGGTTCTCCTCCGGCTGCACGTCGAGCACGTAGAGCCGGCGGCCGGCGGCGACGCCCAGGCCGCGGCGCTGGCCGACCGTGTAGCGGTAGTACGGCGCCGCGGCGCCCAACTCCTCGCCGTCGCTCGCGGTCACCCGCGCAGGCGCCCGCGGCAGGTCCGGCCGCTCGCTCTCGATGAACTCCTGCACGCCCCGGTCGACGAAGCAGATCTCCATGCTCTCGCCCTTCTCCGCCACCGCCAGCCCGGCCTCGCGGGCCAGCTCGCGCACTTGTGTCTTCGTCAGTTCGCCGAGCGGGAACACCGCGCGGGCCAGTTGCTCCTGGTTCAGTTCGAACAGGAAGTAGCTCTGGTCCTTCGACTTGTCGGCCGCGGTGTGGAGCTCGTAGCGGCCGTCCGGCCCGGGCCGGATGCGAGCGTAGTGGCCGGTGGCGATCCGGCCGGCCCCCAGCCGCCGCGCGCGCTCCCAGAAGGCCTCGAACTTGATCTCCGTGTTGCAGGAGATGCACGGACTCGGCGTGCGGCCGTCGATGTAACTGCCGACGAAGGGATCGACGACGTGCCGGCGGAACTCCCCGTCCATGCGCAGGGTGTAGTGCGGCAGGCCGATCTGCTCGGCCACCCGCCGCGCGTCTCCGAGGTCGAGCGAGCCGCAGCAACGTCCGTTCCGGACCTGCTGCGAGCGGTCCCAGAGCAGCATCGAGAGCCCGACCACCGGCGTCCCCTCGCGCTCCAGCAGCAACGCCGCCACCGACGAGTCGAGACCGCCGCTCATCGCCACCGCGGTCAGGGGCACGAGCGCAGCGCCTCCACTTCGCGCTCCAGCACCGGCAGAAAGCGCGCGATCTCCGCCTCGTCGTTGGTCGTACCGAGGCTGATGCGGATCGACGCCAGGGCCTCCGCCGCTTCGACGCCCATCGCCAGCAGCGCCCGGCTCGGCTCGACGACGCCCGAGGCGCACGCGGCGCCGGTCGAGACCGCAAAGCCTGCCAAATCGAGGCGGACGACCAGCTCCTCGCCGATCAGGCCGGGAAACGCGACGTGGGTCACATGGGGCAGCCGCAGCGACGACGCGCAGTGCGGGCGAGCGTCCGGGACGCCGGCGAGGCCCGCCTCCAACCCGGCGCGCAACCGGCGGAGGCGCTCGATGCGTCCGTCAAGTTCCCTTATCGCAAGCGCAGCGCAAGCGCCAAAGCCGACCAGGGCCGCGACGTTCTCGGTGCCGGCCCGCCGCCGCCGCTCCTGGCCGCCGCCGAGGATCAGCGGCTCGAAGGCGGCGCCCTCCCGGATCCAGAGCGCGGCCGCGCCCACCGGCCCGTTGAACTTGTGCGCCGCGACGACGACGTAGTCCGCCCCCAGAGCCCCGGCATCGATGGCGAGCTTGCCCGCCGCCTGCACCGCGTCGCACAGGAGCGGCACGCCCCGGGCCCGGCACGCCGCCGACGCTTCGGCAACCGGCTGCACCGTACCCAGCTCGTTGTTCGCCAGCATGAGGCACACCAGCCGGGTGTCCGGCCGCAGCGCCGCCGCCACCTCGCCGGCGTCGACCACGCCGTCGGCGGCCGGACAGAGCCGGGTCACGTCGACACCGAGGCTCTCCAACCGGTCGGCGGCGGCCTGGATCGACGGATGCTCGAGCTCCGAGATCACCAGGTGGCCGCCTTCGCCGGCGCCGGCGAAGGCCGACAGCAGCACCGCGTTGTTCGCCTCCGTGCCCGAGCCGGTGAACACCACCTCCGGCGGCTGCCCGCCGACGAGATCCGCCACCTGCTCCCGCGCCAGCTCGACCGCAGCGCGTGCCGCCCGGCCGAAGGAGTGAACCGACGACGGGTTACCGTGGCGCCCGCCCAGCCAGGGCGCCATCGCCTCGGCGACCCGCGGATCGAGCGGCGTGGTCGCGTTGTGGTCGAGGTAGACGGGCGTGGTGGGCATGGTCGGTGGTCCGGCGGAAGGATGCGGGGACGATTGTACGTTCGGACGAAGGAACCGTCCTGCGGCCGACGTGTCTTCCGGCCGCCTTCGGCGGCAGCGGGCCAGAAGGCCCGCGCACCCAGAGATACGACGATGGTGGAGCGGCATTCTCTACTCCAATCGACACCCGTCGCTGCGAGCGGCGACTTTCCGACACCAGCAGAGCATCACCCCGACACGGCGGCCGTGCTCTGGGTGCGCGGGCCTTCTGGCCCGCTTCTGAAGACACCGCCGGCGCGCAGCGCCGTCCGCACTTCCGATGAGCGCCGTCCGCACTTCCGGTGCCACACCCCAAAGCGGTACTCTTGACCATGAAGCACAGCAGCCCGCCCAAGGAACCTCCCGTCGCCGATGAAAGCCGCCCGCAGAGCCTCGATCCTGGCCCTGGCGACGGGTCTTCTCCTCTCCGCCGCCGCACCCGCCGCCGCACCCGCCGCCGCGCCCGCCTTCACCACGCCGGCAGCCGCCCAGGAGGAAAGAAAGGAGACCCGCAAGGAGAGGCGCGAGCGCCGGGCCGCCCTCGCGGCAACCGAAGCGGCGCTGCCGCTCGAGTTCAAGAAGTTCCTCGACGACGTCCACTTCCTGATCACCGACAGTGAACGCGAGGCGTTCCTCGAGATCACCCAGGACTACCAGCGGCGCGCCTGGATCGAGCGGTTCTGGCGCGTCCGCGACACCTACTCCGACACCCCGCGCAACGAGTTTCGCGCGCGCTGGGAGGAGCGGCTGCTCTACGTCGAGCGGGAGTTCGAGGGCCCGCGCTCGGACCGGGCGCGCATGTTCCTCCTGAACGGCGAGCCCTCGGGCCGGCTCAAGTTCCAGTGCACCATGGTCACCTGGCCGATCGAGATCTGGTTCTACCAGCGCAGCGACCGGGTCGGCCACGAGTTCTTCCTGCTCTTCCACCGGCGCGCCAACCAGCCCCACTACGAACTCTGGCACCCCTCGGACGGCATCGACCGACTGCTGGACTTCGGCGTCAGCACAGCGGCCGCGGGCGGCGACATCCAGAGCTGCAAGGACGGCGACGTCGCAGCCTCCGCGATCAACTGGCTGCTGCGCTCGGGCGGCATGGAGTTCGCCATCCTGATGGGGCGCCTGCTCGAGCCGCCGGAGGCGCCTTCGGCGGAGTGGACGCTCACCTTCGAGGCCTACACCACCGACGTGCCGGAGGACGCCGAGCCCCTGGACGCCACCCTCGAGATCCGCTACCCGGCGCGGTACCAGGCGCGCACCGTGGTGGAGGCGGTGGTGGAGGTCGACCCGTCCTCGGCCCGCCGGGACACGGTCTTTGGACAGTCGAGCTACAACTTCTTCCTCACCGGCGAGGTGCTGCGCGAAGAGGCGCTGTTCGAGAACTTCCGCTACAAGTTCGACCTGCCCCTGGGCAGCGCGGACGCAGCGGACGCCGCGGACGGCGCAGGCAACGCGGACACCGCGCCGATCCTGCTCACCTTCGAACGGCGGCTGCGACCGGGCAACTACCGCCTCGTGCTCAAGATCGAGGACCTGAACGGCGCCCGCTTCGCCCGCCTGGAGCAGCCGCTCGAGGTGCCGACGCTTCAGGCGCCCGACGCCCGCCAGCTCGACCCGGCGGTGCAGAAGATCATCGATCAGGCGGAGGCGGTGCTCAGCAGCGACGTGCCCACCGTGCAGCTCCTCGAACCGCCGGGCGAACTCCAGACCGGCCTGGTGCGCTTCGACACCCTGGCTACCGGCGACATCACCGAGATGCGTTTCTGGCTCGACGGCAACCAGGTCGCGCGCAAGCGCCGGCCCCCGTTCTCGGTCGAACTCGACCTGGGATCGGTGCCCCGCGTCCACCTCCTGCGCGCCACCGCCCACGACGTGGACGGCGCCGAGATCGCCTCGGACGAGATCTCCATGAACTCCGGCCGCAACCGCTTCGCGCTCCGCTTCGCCGAACCGCGTGAGGGCGTCAAGTACGAAGGCGAAGTCCAGGTCGAGGTCGATCTCGCGGTCCCGGACGGGCGCCTGGTCGAGCGCCTGGAGCTGTTTCTCAACGACGAGCCGATCGCCACCCTCTACCAGGAGCCCTTCAACCACCGGGTCGACCTGCCATCAGGCGACGCGATCACCTACCTGCGCGCCGCCGCCTTCCTGACCGACGGCAACTCCACCGACGCCGTGGTCTACGTCAACGCGCCGGACTACATGGAGATCCTCGACATCCAGTACGTCGAGCTCTACGCCACGGCGCTGCACAGGTCGGGCCGGCCGTACGAGGATCTGAGAGCCGACCAGGTGACGATCCTCGAAGACGGCGCGGCGCAGGAGCTCCTGCGCTTCCAGCGGGTGACCGACCTGCCGGTCCACCTCCAGGTGATGCTCGACATCTCGGCCTCCATGGTCGACCGTCTGGGCACGGCCCGCGAGGCCGCGCTCGGCCTGTTCCAGTCCGAGATCACCCCCCGCGACCGGGCGGCCCTCGTCACCTTCAACGACCATCCGTACCTCGCCGCCGACTTCACCAACGACCGCGCGAAGCTCGCCGGGTCCCTCGCGGGGCTCAAGGCCGAGCGCGGCACCGCGCTCTACGACGCGCTCGTCTTCGGCCTCTACTACCTGAGCGGGATCAAGGGCCAGCGGGCGCTGCTGCTGCTCTCCGACGGCAAGGACGAGAGCAGCCGCTTCAGTTTCGAGCAGGCGCTCGAGTACGCACAGCGGTCGGGGGTCGCTATCTACTCGATCGGGCTGGGCCGCCAGACGGGTCCGGCCAAGCGGGCGCTCTCGCGCCTCGCCGCACAGACGGGCGGCCAGTCCTTCTTCATCAGCAGCGTCGGTGAACTCGCCGGCGTCTACGGCCAGATCCTCGGCGAGCTGCGCTCCCGGTACCTGATCACCTACCAGTCGACGAACACCAGCGGCGACCGCCGCTTCCGCGAAATCGAGGTCGACATCCGGGCGCCGGGAGTGTCGATCCGGACGCTCAAGGGGTACTACCCGTGATGCGAGTGGCCTCCGTCGCCACCGCGGCCCTCCTCCTCGCCACCGCCGCTTTCGCCCAAACCACCGCCGCCCTCGACCGGCGACACGCCGATTTCCTCGACGCCGTCGATGCGATCCTGACCGACACGGAGCGTCGCGTGTTCGGCGAGCTGCGGCACGACTACCAGCGCGACGCCTTCGTCAAGCGCTTCTGGAGCGTCCGCGATCCCTATCCCGAGACGCCGCAGAACGAGTTCCGGGAGCGTTTCGACCGCGCGCGGGAGACGGCCGAGGAGCGCTTCGGCGGCGCCCGGGGCGCCCGTTTCGAGGCGCTGTTGCTGCACGGAGACCCCCAGCGCACGTTCCGCACCAGTTGCCGGCTGCTCCGCACGCTCGACGTCTGGCACTACCCGCACAGTCCTGTCGTGCGCGGCGAGTTCTACCTCGTCTTCCTGCGCCAGGGCGGCGACTACCGGTTGTGGACGGCGGCGGACGGGCTCTCGGGCATCGTCGTCTTCACCGGTCCCGTGACCGACCGCGCGGCGCAGATCGTGGAGATCGGCCGCGAGTGCGCGAGCGGCGGCGACGTGCTGGCCGCACTGGGGCTGGCGCTCGACTGGGAGGCGATGGGCGGCGAGCCCGAGCCCGGCAAGGCGAACGACGAATGGGCGCTCGCCTTCCTCGACCGCAGCACGGAGGCGCCCGCCGGCGCCGAGCAGCTACCTGCCGAGATCGCGATGCGCTACCCGGGCCGCCGGGGCAGCCGCACCGTGGTCCACGCGATCGTCGGCATCGACCCGAGCCTGCTCCCGGAGGCGGAGGACGGCCGCCGGCGCTTCGTGCTCGACGGCGAGGTGCTGCGGCAGGGCGAGCTGTTCGAGAACTTCCGCTACCGCTTCGAGCCGCGGACCCGGGCCGGCGCCGCGAACGGCGGGACGGTCCCCCTCGTCATGCAGCGCTACCTGCGTCCGGGCGCCTACCGCCTGGTGGTCAAGGTGCGCGACCTGGACGCCGACCAGTTCTTCGCCGCCGCCGCCGACATCGACGTCCCGCTCGTGTCGCGGACACCGGCGGAACCGGCAGTCCCGGCCATCCTGCCGGACTGGCTGGCCGAAGCGAACCCGGCCGACGCCCCCGACGTCGCGCCGGACGACCACACGGTACGCATCCTCCCCCTGCCCGAACGGCTTCTCGTCGGCCGCGTCCGAATCGGCGCCGACGCCGAGGGTCCGGACATCCACCATGTCGCCTTCTCCCTGGATGACCGCGAGCTGATCAGCAAGCGACGCCCGCCATACGCAATCGAGATCGACCTGGGGCCGGCGCCGCGCGTCCACACCCTGCGCGCCGACGCCTACGACCACCAGGGCAGCGTGCTGGCGAGCGACGAGGTGCTCGTCAACTCGGGGCCCCACCGCTTCACCGTCCGCCTCACCTCGCCCCAGCGCGGCGCCGCCCACACCCGGAGCGTGCGCGCGGTCGCCGAGGTCGAAGCGCCCCGCCACGAGCGGCTGGACCGGGTCGAGTTCTTCCTCAACGACACCCGCACCGCGACGCTCTATCAGCCGCCCTTCGAGCAACCGATCCGCATCGACCCCGGCGAGGCCCTCTCCTACGTCCGCGCGGTGGCGCACCTGCGAAGCGGCGCCTGGTCCGAGGACGTCGTCTTCGTCAACTCGCGCAACCTGGTCGAGGAAGTCGACGTCGCCCTGATCGAGCTCTACACCTCGGTCACCGACCGCTCCGGCGCGCCCCTGCGCGGACTGGTCGAGAGCGACTTCCAGGTCCTCGTCGACGGCGAGCCGCTGCCGCTGCAGCGCTTCGACCACGCCGCCAACCTGCCGGTCCACGCCGGCATCCTCTTCGACACCTCGACCTCCATGGTCGACCGCATCGACGCCGCCGAAGAAGCGGCGCTCCACTTCTTCGAGCTCGTCCTCGGTCCACAGGACCGCGCCTGCCTGATCACCTTCAACGATCGGCCCGAACTCGCCGTCGGCTTCACCGGCTCGAAGGAGACCCTGGCCGGCGGCCTCGCCGACCTGACCACCGAGGGAGAGACCGCCCTCTACGACAGCGTGCTCTACGCGCTCTACTACTTCGGCGGCCTGCGCGGGAAGCGGGCGCTGATCCTGCTCACCGACGGCGGCGACTCGAGCAGCGAGCACCGCTTCGAGGACGTGATCGAGTTTGCCCGTCGCAGCCAGGTAGCGATCTACAGCATCGGCATCGACATCGGCCAGCGCGAACTCCTGGCGCGCGGCCGCCTGCAGCAGCTCTGCAACGAGACCGGCGGCCGCTGCTTCTTCATCACCTCCGCCTCCGAACTGAAGCGCGTCTACGAACGGATCGAGACCGAAGTCCGCTCCCAGTACCTGCTCGTGTTCGAGTCCCCCGAAGGCGAACCAGACACCTTCCGCAAGATCGACGTGAAGCTCGCCAACCCCCGCGCCGGAGGCAAACGCGGCCTCAAGGTCCAGACCATCCCCGGGTACTTCCAGTGAGCAGGGCGTCCACCAGCCCCGGCCCCCTCGTCCTCGCCTCCGCCTCGCCCCGTCGCCGCGAGCTCCTGGAGTCCCTCGACCTCGACTTCATGGTGCGCCCCGCCAGCGTCGACGAAACGCCCCAGCCCGGCGAGCGGCCCCGCGACCTCGTGCGGCGCCTCGCCCGCGAGAAGGCCGAGGCCGAGGCGGGGAACGGCGAGTGGGTGCTCGCCGCCGACACCATCGTCGTCACCGACGGCGAGGTGCTCGGCAAACCGGCCCACCGCAACGAAGCCCGCGGCATGCTGGACCGTCTCCAGGGCCGCTGGCACCTGGTGCTCACCGGCGTCGCCCTCAAGCCCCCCGCCGGCCACACCCTGCACGCCGTCGAAAGCACCCGCGTCCTGTTCGCCGAACTGACCCCCGAGCAGATCGACTGGTACGCCGCCACCGGCGAGCCCGACGACAAGGCCGGCGCCTACGCCGTCCAGGGCTTGGGGGCCCTCTTCGTCAGCGAGATCGACGGCAACTACAGCAACGTCGTCGGCCTGCCGCTGCCGACGGTGCGGCAGTTGTTCGAAGGGGCGGGGAGTGACGTGAGGGCGTTTCGGCGGGGGTAGACCGGCTTGGCCTGGTCGGGCCGCAGCGAAGGGGACACACGAAGTGGCGCCCCAATTCCGTCTAGATCCGTATGTGGACCAAGATTCCCGTGGGTGCATGCGCTGAGGATCGGTCACTTCCCCGTCAACACCCGCTGTTAGAATCCTCTACCGACGAGAGATCTGCGGATGTGGACAAGACAGCCCTAACGGAGAGCACCATGGCGCCTGCAGCAGAAGTCAGTGAGTCGCGGCGGAACGAGGCGTGGCTGGACTATCTTGAGGCGGTCCGGCTAGAGCGCTACTACTACAAGCTCTACGACCGTTATCAACTCCTGAGGCAAGTCGTCCGGCTTCTCATCTTTCTGTCCGTCTCGGGCAACGTCATCGGCGCACTGCAGGACGCCCCCGGCTGGGTGATCTGGAGTGTCAGCGCGGTCGCCGCAATCCTGCTAGCCGTCGACTTCCTGGGCGACCACGCCACTAAAGCCGCCATATCCTTCGCCATCAGCCAGGCCTGTGCGGGACTCTCCGACGACTACAGCCGTCTGTGGCAGGAGATCAACGAGCAGGAGATCGGCGAGCAGGAGGTCATCTCCCGGCTCAAGGAACTGGCCGACAACATTGGGAGTACAACCGGCCGAGCCGGCGACGTGGACCTCCGGACCAATCAGCGGCTGAACGAGCAGTGCACCGTGGAAGCCAACCAGCTACTGGAGGGCAGGTATGCCATCCAAGAAGCCTGGTAGAGCTGGCGAAGGCCGCGACGAGCTGCTGCAAGGCTCCTCGGGGAAGCCGACGAGACCGGCGAAGATCAAGCCTGCCAAGCCACCGCCGCCGCGGCCACCCAAGAAGAAGTAGCGCGACTCAGGGTACCAGCCGGCGACCCGACGGCTGACGCCCTCTTTCGAGTACGCGGGCCTTCTGCCGGCATCAAACGTCGAAGAGAAGCGACGAAGCCCACGCCCAGGGCTTTCTCTAGGCTTCCAGCCGCTTCCGCTTTTCCACCTCAGTGTCCCAATACGCCGCCTCCTGGTCGTAGGACTTGGCGATTCGCTCCAGTACCTGGCTCGCGAAGGGGAACTCGAAGCACAGGGGCTCTGCCCAGGCCCGATAACGGGCAGCGAGTTCTCGCTCCTGACCGCCACCTTCGGCGCGCATCACGGCACCGCGGGAGTTGGCAACGCCCGCATAGAAGCCACTGGCAATGCCCTCCGTCGCGACAGCCTCCAGGGCCTGACAAAGGAGCCGGCCTGCGGCCGGCACGGCTTCCGGCCGCCTTCGGCGGCAGCGGGCCAGAAGGCCCGCGCACCCAGAGATACGGCGTCGGTGGGGGCAGGATGCCCTGCTGCAGTTCCGATGCCCGCGGCGACGCGGTGCGGGTTGCAGTACAGAGCTCAGACAAAAGGAGCCGGCCTGCGGCCGGCACGGCTTCCGGCCGCCTTCGGCGGCAGCGGGCCAGAAGGCCCGCGCACCCAGAGATACGGCGTCGGTGGGGGCAGGATGCCCTGCTGCAGTTCCGATGCCCGCGGCGACGCGGTGCGGGTTGCAGTACAGAGCTGCCTCGACACGACGGAGGCGCTCTGGGTGCGCGGGCCTTCTGGCCCGCTTCCGACAGAGAAACGCCGCCGCGAAGCGGCGACCACAGCCGCAGCGGCACCGACGGACTACTGGCAAACCACACGCAGACAAAGGAGCCGGCCTGCGGCCGGCGCGGCTTCCGGCCGCCTTCGGCGGCAGCGGGCCAGAAGGCCCGCGCACCCAGAGATACGGCGTCGGTGGGGGCAGGATGCCCTGCTGCAGTTCCGATGCCCGCGGCGACGCGGTGCGGGTTGCAGTACAGAGCTGCCTCGACACGACGGAGGCGCTCTGGGTGCGCGGGCCTTCTGGCCCGCTTCCGACAGAGGAACGCCGCCGCGAAGCGGCGACCACAGCCGCAGCAGCACCGACCGACTACTGGCAAACCACACGCAGACAAAGGAGCCGGCCTGCGGCCGGCGCGGCTTCCGGCCGCCTTCGGCGGCAGCGGGCCAGAAGGCCCGCGCACCCAGAGATACGGCGTCGGTGGGGGCAGGATGCCCTGCTGCAGTTCCGATGCCCGCGGCGACGCGGTGCGGGTTGCAGTACAGAGCTGCCTCGACACGACGGAGGCGCTCTGGGTGCGCGGGTCTTCTGACCCGCTTCCGACAGAGACACGCCGCCGCGAAGCGGCGACCACAGCCGCAGCGGCACCGACCGACTACTGGCAAGCCACACGCAGACAAAGGAGCCAGCCTGCGGCCGGCACGGCTTCCGGCCGCCTTCGGCGGCAGCGGGCCAGAAGGCCCGCGCACCCCAGTGCCGCAGGCTGATAGCCTGCATCGCTTCGGCGGCGACCCTGGAATGAGCCCGAACCTACACCCGCTCCATGTGGCCTTCACGGACACGCCGGAGATCTTCGCGACCGACAGCATGGGCGCCTTCGTCTACCCGTTGACGCACGAGCTGGGCGAGCGCGTGGACACGCTCCGCTACGACGAGATGCGGTTCGTCGTCTCGGTCTGGCACCCGCGGGAAGGCAAGAACATCGACCTGGACAAGGCGTACCTCGAGCTGCGGGCGAACTTCATGGAGGACGGCCACTGGACGCGGCTGGCGGAGCTGGAACCGGTGGTGTCGCCCTACCAGCGGGGCGAGACGTTCGACGGCTGGATCGTCCTGCCGGTGCTGTCCGGGACCACGGCTCTGCGGCTTCACGGCGGCGGTTTCCAGCCGCGGACGCGGGTGCAGATCCGCGCTTCGGCCTACTTCGTGGCCTGACGGATCTGCCGTGAGGCGTCAAGACTTCTTGACACGCCTGGCGCAGCGGAACGAGCGCCGGATCGTCCTGCTGGTGCTCGACGGTGTTGGGGATCTGCGCACGGCACCTCAGCCGCGGACGGCCCTGGAAGAGGCCCGGACTCCGAATCTCGACCGGCTGGCCGCGCGCTCGGCGCTGGGTCGGCTGGCGCCGGCGGGAACCGGCGTCACGCCGGGCAGCGGGCCGGGCCATCTGGCTCTGTTCGGGTACGAGCCGACATCGCCGGATGCGGACATCGGCCGCGGCGTGCTGGAGGCGCTCGGCCTCGGCCTGGACTTCCCGCCCGAGGTGGTCGCGGCGCGCGCCAACTTCGCCACCGTCGACGAAGCCGGCCTGCTTCTGGACCGGCGCGCCGGCCGCATCCCGAGCGCGGAAGGCGAGCGGATCTGCGGGCGCCTGGCGCGCGGGATCGAGGCCGCCGGGGGATTGCTCGGCGACGGCGTCCGGGTCGAGGTCCACCCGGGCGAGGCGTATCGCTTCGTGATCCTGTTCCGGGCCGTAGACGGGACACCGCCGCTCGATCCGGGGTTGCTGGACACGGACCCGCAGCAGCTCGGCGTGCCGCCGCTGCCGCTCGAGGCGGCCGCGGGCTCAGGCGCCGCCGGCGAGGCGGCCCGGGAGACGGTCCGCCGCATCGCGCCGGCGGTCGAGGCGCTGCAGGGGGAACTGCGGGCTGAAGAGCGCGCGAACACGTTCCTGCTCCGGGGCTTCTCGAAGCTGCCGGCGCTGCCGGGCGTGGGCGAGCTCTACCGGCTGCGCGCCGCCGCCCTGGCCGGCTATCCCCTCTACCGCGGCGTGGCGAAGGTCTGCGGCATGGAGGTGGTCGACTGCGGCAAGCCGTTCGGAGAGCTCCTCGACCGGCTCGAGGAACGCTGGTCCGACTTCGACTTCTTCTTCCTCCACGTCAAGGGCGCCGACATGGCCGGCGAGGACGGGGATTTGG
Source organism: Candidatus Multivorans sp. (assembly GCA_965216125.1). Lineage (GTDB taxonomy): Bacteria > Acidobacteriota > Thermoanaerobaculia > Multivoradales > Multivoraceae > Multivorans. The sequence continues at coordinate 1,349,850 of OZ244152.1, forward strand.
CGGCGAAGGTCGGCGTGATCGAGGAGGTGGATGCCCTGCTGCCGCGACTGCTCGACCTGGAGCCCGACGTGCTGGCGATCACCGGCGACCACTCGACCCCGGCGCCGATGAAGGCCCACAGTTGGCACCCCGTGCCGCTGCTGGTGTCGTCGGAGCTGTGCTTCGTCGACGACTGCGCGCGCTTCAGCGAGGTCGAGGCGATCCGCGGCGCTGTGGGGACGATCCCGTCGAGTGAGTTGATGGGACTGTTGCTCGCGAACGCCGGGAAGCTGGCGAAGTTCGGGGCGTAGAGGACGGCGCCGCGGGCATCGGAACTGCAGCAAGGCATCCTGCCCGCACCGACGACGTATCTCTGGGTGCGCCGGCCGCAGGCCGGCGCCTCTGTCTAGCGGAAGCCGCGGCGGAGTTCGTTGCGGAACGTCTGGTAGTTCTGGTCGCCACGCAGACAGACGACGACGCGCTCCAGCTTCGTGCCGCCCTGGAGGTAGCGGTGAACCTCCGTCAGCAGGATGCGGGCGCAGCGGTCGACCGGGTAGCCGAACATGCCGGTCGAGATCGCCGGGATGGCGATCGTGCGCTGGCCGTTGCGGTCGGCGAGGGCAAGCGCCGCCCGCACCGCGGCGGCCAGCTTACGGTCCTCGTCGCCCTCGCCCATGCGGGGACCGACGGCGTGAATCACCTGCTTCGCCTTCAACGTGCCGGCGCCGGTCATCACCGCGGTGCCGACCGGCGTGCCGCCGATGCGGTCGCACTCGTCCTGAATCGAGGCGCCGCCCTTCTCGCGGACGGCGCCGGCGACACCGCCGCCAAGCCGCAGATCCTCGTTTGCAGGATTGACGATCGCGTCGACTTGCAGTTCAGTGATGTCGCCCTCGATCAACTCAAGCAGCGTATCGTTCATCCTGACGGCCACAACCTACTCCCAAAGCTGCCCCCGCCGCAGGCCGCACTGACCCCTTCGTACAGCGGCCTGCGAGCGACGGTTTCCGAAAACTGCCTGCCGGAACTGTCGAAGCAGGCCGATTCTAACGTACCCATGAAGATCGCGTGATGCCGCCGGGCGCGCGCCCTCGCGCCCGGCCCTCGTCGCGCTCTGCCGCGCCGCTTTCTAGAACAGGTCGCTGTCGCCCTTTGTGTAGTAGGCCTCGCGCAACTGTGAGTGCGCGTCTCCACACACGAACGGCACCTGAATCGTGACCAGCGACTGCGGCTCCGGCCGCCGGACGAAGCCGAGGCTGTCCAGTTCCTTTGACCACCAGCGCGGTCGTTCGCTGAACCAGCCGACGATCGGGAGGCCGGGCGCCCTGATCTCGCCGAGCAGGACGCGCAGGGCGCCGAGTTCGCCCGGATCGACCAGCGCATCGCCCCATTCCACGCGATCGGGATGACGCGTCGCCGCAACCCACGCCGCCAGGCGTCCGCGCCGGTAGGCAGCGATCAACTCGGGGCCGGCGGCCGGGCAGTCGAGGTACCGCCAGCGCAGGTATTCGGCAGAGCGCTCGACCAGCAGACCGTAGCGGTCGCTCGCGCGCTCGAACAGGGCATCGAACCCCGCGTCGACCTCTGAACGCTCCGTGATCCGCGTCACATCGTAGCGGCGGCTGAGCCGGGCGTTGCGGCCGAACCGCACTTTCCCCTGCCGCTTCCTGCGGAAGCGCGTTTCCGGCGGCAACTCGCGGTAGGGAGCGTCCTCGACTACCGCGGCTTCGAGAAAGCGACAGGAGAACTTCGTGATGTTGCCGGCATTGAAACCATAGTTGAATGCGATCCGGCTCTTGCAGTGCGTGAGATAGAAGTGCCTCGCCGTCCGCGCGAGCAGACTGGTCGGCCCGCGGCCCACAGCGCGCGCGCCGCGGCTGGTCATCGTGTCGCCGACCTGGTGGCTCTCGGCGGGGCTCAGCGGCGGTGGCCCGTGCCAGCGCACCGGGTACGCGCAGTACTGGCAGACCAGTTCACCGCCGGGCGAGAAAGCGAGCGAAATCCGCGGACCGCCACGCGGATTGTCGACGTACCTCCAAGTCCAGTGGCGCGGATCCTGATCGACACCGAAAGTCTCGCGGAACAACCCGAAAACGGCGCGTTCGTCACCCGGACGGTAGCTGCGCACCCGGTAACCGTCGCGGCGCGCGCGCACCACGCGAAATGGTGGCGCCGCCTCATGCCCCGCGACCGGCGCCGGCAGACCGGCCCGCTCCGCGACCGGCCGAAACCCGGCCTCGAGCAGTTCCACGATCAGCCTGTCGTAGCCGCTCGGCTCGAACTCGCAGGCGCCAGCGTCGTACGCCCATCCGATCACCACGTCGTCCGGCAGCTCCTCCACGCCGCCGAGCGACTCCGAGCCGAGCACCAGGCGAAGCCCCTCCGGCGCCATGGTCGCCACACCGCCCCGGGGCAGTACCGCGGCCACGGCCTGGCCAAGACCGCTCTCCGGCGCCGCCCCCGCACGGCGGCGTTCGAGGCACCGGCGCCACGCCTCGGCCGCTGCAGTGGCTGTCCCCGAGAGCTCCGCGTTCACACCCGCGATGCTACCCGCCAAGGTCCCGGCAACCGCCGTCACTCGCGCGCACCCACAAGTCCGAGCGCGCCTCCCGAACGACCTCGGCCGGTAACTCGAAGTCCGCCACGCCACCGTCACCGCCGTCAAGACGACAGCCCGCAGCCGGAACACCCAGCGGCAGCGGCGTCACCTCGACCCACGCCTCGCCGTCCGTACGCCCTTCCAGAAGCCCGGCCGGCAGCGGCGCCGGGTCGGCCAAGCGCCGGGGCAGGCGTTCGAGGAGCCTGAGCAGCGCCGCGAACCAGGCGCCGTAGCGGCGCCGGCGGAAGCGTGCCATCGACTGCTCGAACCACAATTGCGCGCGCGGTTCAAGCTTCGCGCTCTGGTCGTAGGCGTGCACCGCGCGCGCGGCCGGAACCAGGACGGCCCGCTCGCCCTGTGCCCGCGCGCGAAGCAACCAGTCGGTCTCCTCGAAGTAGAGCTTGAAGCCCTCGTCGAACGGTCCAACCCGCTCCCAGCATTCCCTGGTCATGGCCAGGAAGGCGCCGGTCAGCTCGAAGCAGGGCACGGGCGCCCGGGCCGACCAGAGAGCACGGGCGCGGCGTCGCCACCGGCGGCGGTAGGAACGCCCCCAGGCCACCGATCGCTCGGCCCAGACCGCGTCCAGCTCGGCGGCGCGCGTGCGGACCTGCTGCGGCGGCAGCATCAGCCGGCAGCCGCGATCCCAGAACAGGTGCGGCCCGGCGATGTCGGCCTCGCCGAGGGCATCGACGAGGGCCCGCAGGCACCCCGGCTTCACGACGACATCCGCGTTCATCACCAGCAGGACATCGCCTGCCGGTGCGCGGGCGCCGAGATTGATCCCGCCCGCGTAGCCCAGGTTCGAGGCCGGCTCGAGGATCGACGCCCTCACACACGACAGGTCGAGGTGCTCCGGCGGCTCCACCGACCGGGCGCCGTTGTCCACCACGATGACGTGAAGCTCGAAGCCCGAAGCCCGCGCGTCCGCGTGGAGCGCCTCGACGGCCGCCTCGAGGAGGTCCGGCGTGCGGTAGTGGACGACGACTGCCGTGATGCCCGGGTACAGCCTCATATCTCGTCCGCGAGACCATCCTTCAACCGGGCGAACAGCGCCCCGCCCAGGACCAGGGCGCCGGCGGCACAGGCGAGCAGCGGAACCAGGCTGACCCCGACCTCCCCGCCGAGGAAGGCGGCCCGGTAGAGGTAGACCAGGCCCGTCAGCGGGTTGAGCTCCATCAATTCTCCGACGGTCGGATGATCCGCGACGCGCCGAAAGGAGTAGACGATCGGCGTCACCCAGAACCAGGTGTTGAGCACCAGGCCCGCCGCCTGCGCCGTGTCGCGAAAGTAGACGTTCACCGCGGCCAGCCCCAGACCGAGGCCGAAGGTCAACGCAAGTTGCAGTGGGAGGGCAACGAGCAGCAGCGGCAGGCTCGAAACGGAGAGCTCACCGACCAGCGCCAGCACCACGACGAACGCCGCGCCGCCAACCGCGGCATGGAGCGCCGCGCCCAGCACCAGGGACGCCACCAGCAGCTCTCCCGGCAAGCGCATCTTCTTGACCAGGTCCGCGTTGGCAGTGATCGCCGAAGCCGAGCCGGAAAGCCCTTCGTGGACCGCTATCCAGGGCAGCAGGCCGCAGAACAGGAAGATGCCGAAATTGTCCGTCTGCTCTCCCTCGAGAGGGAAGCGGAGCACGATGGAAAAGACGAACGTGAACAGCAGGAGCTGCCACAGCGGGTTGACCAGCGACCACGCAAGACCCAGCAGCGAACCCGCGTAACGCGACCGGAGGTTCCTCACCACCAGCTCCCGCAGCAGGAACACGGACTGCCGCACGCGGCGGCGGCCTGGGGGGGAATCAACCACGGGAGCGATTATTCACCGGAACGCCTGTGACCTGCAGGTCTGCGTGGATGATGCGCTTCTACAGACTAAGACGGAAAACCGTCCCAGTTCTTGGTTGTCGCCTCTGGAAGCGGTCTGTTCCGGCAGTTTGGAGGTCGGCGAGAATACCGGTCTACTCGTCCACCGGGAACGGGTTCTCGGGCACAAGTGCCGCGCCCATGCTCGTCGCCGCGCTGTCCGGACAGTTGATCGTGAGCGCCATCTCGATGCCTGCATTCAGCGGCGGGATGACCTCCTCAATGTTGGCGACCGAGAGGGTCACCGTCTGCTCGTTCAGGCGGTCCGGGTCGTTGTTCGCGGGCAGGCACCGGTCATCGTCCGTGCCGACGGTCAGGGTCCACTGGAGAACGCCCGGCTCGCCGGCCGCGGGCGCTTCCCCGACGCGGCTTTCGAGCGTCACCGCCGCCACGCTGGTGTGGAAGTCCGCGTCCGCCGTCGCGTACACCGTGCCCGTGGTGAGGAACTTCGTTCCCGTCAGGGTGACAGTGACCTCCTTGGGCGCGTCGCTGCCGGTCGGCCGGATGGCCCGCGGTGGACTTGCCTCCAGCAACCAGTCGGAGGGCGACCCCAGGTGGCAGTCGGCGGCGGAGGTCTCTCCCACCGCGCCGCCGCAGGCGGGAAGCGGCTTCTTCGGAATGATGTGCGGGATGATGCCGACCCGCCCGCTCGGCTTGTGCTTGGCGAACGTCGCCGTGCCGCCCTCCACCGTCCGCAGCGTCACCCCGCCCGGGTCGGTGGGCTCGATCTGTTCGTTGCCGAGAATGTCCTTCGGGATCAGGGCGCCAACCGCCGAGCTCGTCGCGTCGGTGATCCAGTACCAGCCGCCGTGTTTCAGGCCATCGATCTCGATCGTGCCGCCGCCCTCGGCCCGGCAGTCGAAACCGTCCGCCGCGTTCAGCGACTGACGCACAATGCCCTTGCTGTCCGGTGTCACGGCGCCCTCGACGACACTGTTGCCACAGATGACGTAGAAGTCGACCGCGCTCTCGTCGACATCCGCCGTGGTCAGGTCGTCCTCGTCCGCCGCTTCGCCGACGAAACCGCCGGTGCTCTCGAAGTAGGGCGCGACGTGGCATCGGTCCTCGGGACAGTCCACGCTGATCTGGCCGAAGACCAGCGCGGGCGCCGCGCCGATCAGAAGTGCGACGGGGATGGTCTGTTTCACGTCTTTCTCCTTCCGCGGCTCATCGGCCGCCGTCGAGACGGGCAAAGGGAACGAATACTCGTATAGCATATTTTCTATGTCCTGGCACCCCCCTGCCGGTGGGCTCGCTCCGACGATGCGGCTGCCGGCTACCCCGAATCCGGACAGTTGACCGTGAAGCTGGCCGATGGGCCCTCACCGGCGGCGAAGGCCGGAATAGCGCCCGTCAGCGCGCCGGAAGCCGTAACCACAACGGTCTGCTCGAGGCGCCGGTCCGGGTGCGTCGCGGCGCAGCGGTCCGGCTCGTCGGCCACCAGGATCGTCCAGGCCATCTCGCCGCCCTCGGCGGGATCAGGTGGCGTGCCTGAGATGGTCACTTCCCCAGGGGCGCTGAGGATCGTCTCGCCGCGCGTGCCGCCGGAGAGAGAGATGTCGGTCGCCACGGTCCCCGTCCTGACGAAGTTCCGCCCCACCAGGCTGACCTTGACCGAGCCGTTGGCGCCACGCTCGATCGCCTCGGCGCCGACGGGCGCGTCGCCGGCGCCCGTGGTCAGCGCGAGAGACCACTCCTCCGGCGACCCCAGGACACAAGCCTCATCTTCTGCCGCCTCGCCGCTGCAACCCGGCGTCACCGCCATGGGCAGGATGTTCGGCAAGATACCGACACGGCCGGTCGGCTCGTGCTTCACAAAGCTGGCAGCTCCGTTCCGTGAGGTCGTGATCGTCACACCGCCGGGGTCGAACGGGATCGTCTCCGGACTGTCGCGGGCGCCCAGCCTCAACAGGCTGGAGACCGCGGAGTTCCTCTTGTCGGTGATCCAGTACCAACCCCCGTCGCGGAGACCTCGAAGCTCGAAGGTTCCGCCGTTCCCCCAACAGGCCAGACCTTCTCGCCCGCTCAGTAGCTGGCGAACAATTCCGTCCGCGTCCGGCTCGACCTCGCCGGACACCGTCACCCGGCCGCAATTCAGTACGAATCGGACGGGCAGCGGCTCGCCCCGGTCGTTCACGTGAGTCGGCGACCGCTCGCCAACGAAGCCGCCTTCACCCCGGAAGTAGGGCGCGAAGTGGCAGGAATCGGCAGGGCACACGATGTTGACGCCCTGGCCCAACGCCAGTGCGGGAACCGCGCCGACCAGGAGATGAGCGAAGATCTGCTTCAACCGCGTCGCCCTCCGCTTGGGGCCGTTCGCCCGACTCCGGATCCCGCAACGATGAGGCCACGAGGGCGCCGCGGGCTCCAGACTCCGGGTCATTCTGGCGGGGGGCAGGAGACCGAAAAGGTCCGCGTGATCCCGCCTTCCGGCAGGCCGGGCACCGTGACAGGGCCGGTCTCCGGGTTCGTCGCCGTGACGACGACGGTGACCGGCACGTCCCGCTGCGCGTTCGTCTCGGCGCAACGGTCTGCCGGCCCACTCTCCGCCTCAATACCGATGTCCGCCGAGGGGAATGCCTGGTTCACGCCGGGCGTGCCGACCGGATTCTCCTCCGTACTCCCCGGGCCTGCGATCCGGTAGGCCCCGACGGGAGCCATCGCCGGATCGGTCGGGATGTAGCCCTCCCCCGCAAGAGAGGCTGTGATGATGAAGTACGTCGCGCCGTCCTCACCACCGCGCACGACATCACGGTCGAGAACCGTGTCGCCGGCCTTCAGGACGATCTCGAAGGTTGCGCGCAGCTCGCAGTGGTTGGACACGTTCTCCGCGCCGCCGCAGAGCGGCACGAAGGGGACCGGAACGACGTGCGGGATGATGCCGACGCGGCCGCTCATCTCGTCCTTGACGAAGCTCGCGGCGCCGTCCTCAAGCGACGTGATCGTGACGCCGCCCGGGTCGAACGGCTCGCTCGGCGGATTGCCGAGGACGCTCTTCTCAAGGAGCGAGGACACCGCCGAGTTCAGCTCGTCGTTGATCCAGTACCAGCCGCCGGGCTTGAGCCCGGCAATATCGATCCTGCCGCTCTCCGCGTCGCAGGCGAGGCCGTTCCCCCGGCTGAACACCTGCCGCACGATGCCGTCCGCGTCCGGCCGGACGCTGATCGTGGTCACCGAGTCGCCGCAGCTCAGGGCGAAGTCCACGGTGCCTGACCTGCCCCTCACGGACTCGCCCACGAAGCCGCCCGAGCCCCTGAAGATGGGAGCGACGAAGCAGGGCGCCGGGCAGATGACGTTGAAGGTCGCCGGCTCGGCCGAGCCGGTCTGGCCCCACGCCGACGCGGCGAGAACACCGAGGAGGAGAGCCAGGATCACGCGTTTCATCGGTTCGGACATCCTCTCCTGAGTTCTCCATTGGCGGGCGCGGTTGTCCCGGGCGGAGATGCGAACCCCAGACCTTAGAAGAAACCCGCCCGTAGATCCAGCCGACCGTGGCCGAGATGCGGTGTCCTCTTGACTTTGCGCCCGGCTTCGGCGTGCCGCGAAACGCGAACGGAGTCTTCCCGGGCGCCGCACCACCCACGCAAGAAGAGCGGCAACCTCCGCGCCGGGCGAGTGCCCGACGCGGAGGCGCCGCTCAAGAGTGGTTCTCTATGTCCTGGGAGGCTTCTTCAAGACCCTCAGGCCACAAGACACCTCGTATGTTCCCTTACTGGCTGACCGGGAACGGGTTGTCCGGCACGAGCTCCAGGCCCTGGGTCGACTCCGCAGGCAGCGCGGGGCAGGTGACGCCGATGGTCCTGCTTGGGCCCCCCTTGTCGCCGAAGCCAGGAACTACGCCGGTCGAGCCCGCGGCATCGACCTTGACCATGACAGGCGAACCCCGGTCCGCGTTGGTTGACAGACAACGGCCATCGTTCGCGTTCGCAATCGTAAACGTCGTGGTGCTCGAGGTCACGCCCGGGGTGCTGACTCCGCCCGGTCCGCCGATCATCCAGGTCGCACCCGGACTGCCGACGGCATCGGTCGTGTCGATGAAACCGCTGCCACCGAGGCCGAGCATGACTTCGATGGGGTCAGTAGCGTGACGTTCGACACTGGCGCCGACTGCGTCGTCGCCAGCCATCATCGTGATCTGGTACATCGCATTCAGGACACAGTTGTTGGACGTGTTCGCCATGCCACCGCAGGCCGACACCGGCGGAACCGGCACGATGTGCTGGAGGATGCCGACCCGGCCAGTACCTTCGTGCTTGACGTAGGTCGCGTTGTCGCCCGCGGCAACCGTCAGGCCGCCCGGATCGAGCGGAGCAACCTGCGAGTTGCCCAGAACCGTCTTCGGCATCAGGCTGGCCACCGCCGAGTTGACGTCGTCGTTGATCCAGTACCAGCCACCGGGCATCAGCCGGTGAATGTTGATCTCGCCGCCAGCGTCGCAGGCCAGACCGTTGGCTTCGCTGAACACCTGCCGGACGACGCCCATGTCGTCCTTCTCGGCGACCATCCTGGTGGTCACGTTGCCGCAGGACACGATGAAAGCGACTTCGCTCTCGTCGGTGTCCTCGGTGTCTTCGTCGTCCTCCGTGGCCATTCCGACGAAACCGCCGGAACCCTGGAAGTAGGTGGCGGTGTGGCATTCAGCAGTCGGGCAAAGGACATCGACCATGGCCGCATCGATTGCGCCGACCTGACCGAAGGCCATCGCCGGGATCACGCTGAGAACCAGCGCGATAGTGATGTGCTTCATCAGCTTCATCAGTTTCTTTTCTCCTTGAGCGGCCTTTCGAGCCGCCATTCGTTTACCGGACCGGCCGTTTGCCGGGCCGGGAGTTTCTTTGATCCGAAGATCAAGCCACGACGATGCGGATACTCCGCGCTGCCGTGGCCGCTGACGTTTCTGTCTGGACGATCAGACCCCGGCTGAACCGAGCCACCAATCGCCCTACGCTGATGCTGCGCATCACCTCCCGATAAAAGACTTCAAGGCTGTCTGTCCAAACGTGGGTGGAACCTTAGCCGAAACGACCGAATAGATCCAGTGGGCGCCCAACGTTGCGCGGCAATGTCGCGGAGCGTCGGGGCGCGGCAGATCGAAAGGGCTTTCCTGCCGATTCAGTTCCTCCGAGAACCAGACACTATAGGGCCTTCGGGGGGGATTCGTCAAGGGGTGGCGGTGCAAGTGTCAAGCTATTGCGGGGATTGGGGTTATGGGTGGGCGGATGGGCCGGCGCAGCCAGTGTTTGCCGCCCCCGGTGTCTACGGCGGGGCGTCCCAGGCGACGTCGCCGGGGTTCTCCTCGCCCGGGACCGGCGGCGCCGCGCGGATCAGGCCCCGCTCCAGGGCCGGAAGCAGGGTGCGGCCGGCGGCGCCCTCGCGGTACGCGGCGGTCTCCGGGGCCTCGAGACGCTGCATGGCGGAGAAGTGGACCTTCTCGCCCGTGACCAGGGGCAGGCCGTTCTCCTGCAGGACGCCGACCGGCCGGTCGTGGCGGCCCCAGAGGCGGTACACCAGGGACATGGAGTCGCCCTGGGGGCCGAGTTCGTCGGGTGCGACGCCGCGGACGGCCTCGGGCCGCAAGGCGAGGCCGGCGCCATGGGCCCTGGCCCACACCCAGAGCAGGGCGCGGTCGGAGAGCGCGGCGTTCGGACCCCCGCCCCCGACATCGCTGTGAACGCCCGGGAACCAGAGCTGCTCCACGTGCTGGCCCGCCGCCGGCCGGCTCGTCCACAGGGCGGGGGCGAAGGGGCGGCGGCCCTCGTCGATAGCCACCGCGTGGCAGGCGTGCCGGATGTGAAGGTCGAGCCGCACGTCGTGGAAGCGATGGCGGCGGGCGCCGATCCAGTTCAGCCAGGTCACCGGCACGCCCAGGGCGCCGACGGTGTCCCAGACGCCGATGAAGTGGACCTTGCACGGGGACCCGGGGCCGGGCGGCCCGTGCGGGCCAGCGCCGGCGCCGCGGGTGACGGCGAACGTCTCGACGTGGCACGCGGCGCGTTCGCTGCGAACGGCGCCGGGCGGCAGCCGGTAGATCGCCATGCCCTGGAGCGCGACATCCGCCACCCGGAGGCCGGCGGCGGCGCAGCGCTTCGGGTCGGGGACGCCGCAGAGGCCGAGCAGCCCGGCCACGCTGCGCGCGGTGTAGGCGCCGCGGCTGTAGCCGAACAGGAAGAGCCGGTCGCCGAGCCGGTAGTGCGAGCTCAGCCAGACGTAGGCCAGTTCCACGTTGCGGGCGAGGCCGAGTCCGACCACCCCGCCCCGCACCCGGTCGAAGCGGCCGGTGCCGACGCCGCGGTCGTAGTAGCGGAGCTGCCCTGTGCCCGCCGCGGTCTGCGGCAGGAGCGCCTGGCTCGTCTTGACGACGTTCGTGGGCGACGCGCGGTCGTCGCTGTTCCAGGTGCCGTCGAAGCAGAGTGCGATGTTGCGTGGGCCGACCAAGAGGAACTTGGAATAGGCGGGGCTCGCGGAGCGTAGCGGCTGCGGCAGGGACCGGCAACGACGACAAGAACGTTTGACGTTTGGGGGGGGCCGTCAACTCCAGCAGGGCGTACCAGCAGGCCGACGGTGGTGCTCTGGGTGCGCCGAAGGCGGCCACTGGGTGCGCGGGCCGCAGGCCGGCGCCGCTCTGGCGCGAGTTGACCCGGTAGGTTCCTCCGCTAGCATCGGCAGCGCGGAACCTGGGGCAACCGAAGATGATGGACCCGAAGAACAACGACCGCCTACACCTCCCCAGCCTGTCGGTCTCAGGTTTTCGGGGGCTCGACTGCCTATCGATTCGTCGTCTTGGCCGCGTCACATTGCTCGCCGGGCAAAACGGCGTCGGCAAGACCACGGTGCTTGATGCCGTCCGCACCTATGCAGCGCGAGGACGCCCGAGAGTCCTGCACGACTTGTTGGACGGGAGCGAGGAGTTCGTGGCGACTGCCTCCGACGAGAACCGACAGCCGTTGGTCTTCGCTGACCTCGCCGCTCTGTTTCACGGCCGGGGAACGTCACGGGCAACAGCCATCGTGATCGGCCCGGAAGCCGGCAAGGACGAGCTGACCGTCGAGGAATCGATGCCGGGGGACTGGTCGGAGGAACAGATGAAGCTGCTCGCGGACCTACCCGCCGACCCCGATGTTCAGGCCCTGAAGATCCGGTTCCGGGACAGTGAGATGTTCCTGCCCTGGACGGGGGCAGATGAACGCCGCGGCGTCTTCCTCCGACGTTCCTATCTCCGCAGCCGGCGTGCCGAGAGTGAGTGGCCGGAAGCCGTCCTGTGTGAGTCCGTCGGCCCAGACTTGGTGAACAACAACGACTTGGCTCGATTCTGGGACAGCGTCGCGTTAACCGAGGACGAGAACTTCTCGGTACAGGCCCTGCGACCAATTCTCGGAAGCGAAATCGAGCGAATCGCCGTGGTCGGTAGCGACGGACCACGCCGCTCTAGCAGGCGCGTGGTCGTGAAGCTGCGGGAGCATGCCCGGCCCGTCCCCCTGAAGAGCCTCGGCGACGGCGCAACGCGCATGTTCGGCGTCGCTTTGGCACTGACCAACAGTCGCGACGGAATCCTGGTCATCGACGAGGCTGAGAACGGCCTCCACTACGCAGTCCAAACGGCGTACTGGCGCATGGTCCTACGCGCAGCTCACGAGGGAAACGTGCAAGTCCTCGCAACTACCCATAGCTGGGACTGCGTGAAGGGCTTTACCCGGGCGGCAGCGGAATCCGAAGATATCGAGGGCGTTCTCGTTCGACTCGAGCGCGACGAGGAAGGAACTCGCGCAGTCGAGTACTCCGAGGAAGAACTGGAAGCAGCCGCCGATCAGGAAATCGAGGTCAGGTAGAGGATGGCCGAAGGCCCGCGCCCGAAACGCATCCTCCTCGTGGAGGGGACAGACGACGAGCACTTCGTTCAGCACTTCCGTACGCGCTGCGGAATCGCGGAGAACTTCAGCATCGAGAGCAGGGGAGGTTTCCCCAGGCTTCGCTCGGGCATTACCGGGGAAATCAAGACGTCAGGTCGACGGGCCGTCGGCATCCTGGCGGATGCCGACGAAGACGTGAAGGATCGGTGGCAAGAGATCGTTGACGAGTTGGACAAGATGCCCATCAAAATCCCCATCGAAACCCGCAACCGCCCCGGCCCGACCGGCACAGTGATCGAGGGCAGGCCTCGGGTTGGCATCTGGCCTCGCGTTGGCGTCTGGTTGATGCCGGACAACAGGAAGCACGGCGAACTGGAAGACTTCGTCAGGAAGCTGATACCGGAAGAGGATCCCTTGTGGCCATTGGCCGCGCAGTACATCGCCTCCGTCCCGGAGAGTGACCGCAAGTTCCAATCTCACAAGGCCTTGAAGGCGGAAGTCCATGCGTGGCTAGCGGCGCAGAAGACGCCTGGGCGCATGGGTCTCGCCGTCAGCGCGGGTGCGCTGAACGCGGACGATGTCCCGCTCGCGGGTGACTTCGCCAAGTGGCTTCGGCACTTGTTCGGCGACTGAGGTAGTCCAACCTTCGCCGGGCTGTCCGTGACGCCGCGGCCTCAGCCCATCTTGACGTAGTCGGCCGCAGGCCGGCGCCGCTCTGGCTCGGCAAGCCCGGCTCAGGGGAACGCCGTCGCGAAGCGGTGATCGTCTAATCGCGTATCAATGGGCAAACAACTAGCGAATCCTGCGTATTATGGGGAGGATTGCCCCCTTATTCACTGGAGCCACCCATGCTTGTCGCCTTTTCCACCACCAACAGAGCCTGCTTCCGGGACCAGCAAGAGCTAAGCATGGAGGCCGTCAAGGGAACGGCTGACCGCGTCGCCTTCGACACGGACGTGCGGCAGGCGCCACGGCTCAACCGGGTCGCTGCGATCTACGGCCCCAACGGCAGCGGCAAGTCCCGGTTCGTCGAGGGCCTCGACTTCGCTCAAGACTTCGTCCTGAACTCGTCCAGGGAGAACCAGGCCGGAGAAGCGATTCCCTACCAGCCGTTCCTGTTCGATGAAGAGAGTCGGAAGAGGCCTACGGTGTTCGAGACGACCTTCATTCAGGACGGTACGCTCTACCAGTACGGCTTCGCGGTGGGCGCTGTTCGCGTGCATCGCGAGTGGCTGCTCGCGTGGCCGCCTGGGGGAAGGATGCGCCGGCTGCTGGAGCGCTTCACCGATCCGGACACGGGCGAGCAGCATTATGAGTTCAGCCCGTCCGTTCGCGGCTCGAAGAGCGTGTGGCGCCAGAACACGCGGCCCAACGCGCTGTTCGTGTCAACGGCGGTGCAGTTGAACAGCGACACGTTCCGGCCTGTCGTCGACTGGTTCCGCGAGCTGCGCATCGTCGGCACAGATGGCATCCCGCCCAACCTCACGGCGATGGCGGTCGAAAAGGACCAAGAGACCAAGCAGCGCGTCCTGAGGCTGCTCAGGGCCGCGGACATGGCCTTCGCCGATGTGCGCATGGAGAAGGAAGAGACCCAACTGGTTCACCGGCCCGGCGGCAGCGGCGAGTGCCACAGTTTGGCACTGGAGGCTGAATCGGCCGGAACCCAACGCCTCTTCGCCTTGGCCGGGTACATTCTCGAACGCGGCCGGGTGGTCGTCATCGATGAACTGGACCGCAGCCTCCACCCTTTCCTGGTCGCCGCGCTCGTGCAGCGTTTCAACCAGCAGGCCGGAGCAGACCGGTGCAATAGCCAACTGGTGGCGACAGTCCACGATGTCACCCTCCTTGAGGACGAGCTGGACCGCAGCCAAGTCTGGCTAACCGAGAAGGACCGGCAGACGGAAGCAGCAAGCTTGACGCCGCTGTCGGAGTACCGGCCACGCAAGGACGAGGCGTTGATGCGCGGCTACCTGGGTGGACGCTACGGCGGCGTGCCGGTGGTCGTGAGGCCCGAGGCCCTTGGCTAGGCACCGGGGTCGAGGCCCGACCGCCAGAACAGCTCGTGCACGCCGCTTCGCGGCAGCGCGCTTGATGCGGGCCAGAAGGCCCGCGCACCCAGAGAACGGCCGTACCGCGGCGACGCTCTCTACTGCAACCGATTCGCTGGCGCTGCGAGCGTTCCAACTGCAGTAGAGAATCCCGCCACGCCGACGGTGGTGCTCTGGGTGCGCGGGCCTTCTGGCCCGCTTGCCGCCGAAGGCGGCCAGATAGCGCGCCGGCCGAAGGCCGGCTCCGAACTGGCGCGAGCCCGTCGCCCAAAACAACTACTGTGCTCGGCCTCCCGCCCCCCTCAGCCCATCCGGAACAGGTTCTGCATCTTCATCGCCAGGCCCATGTCGCCGGCGATGCGCAGGCGGCCGCCCATGAAGGCGGTCATGCCGTCCAGGCGGCCGGCGGTGAGCTCGACGTAGTCGGCCGCTTCCATCGACACGGTCATCGTCGGCGCCTCGTGGGCGCCTTCACCCACGGCGCAGGCGCCGCCGCTGATCGCGCAGTGCCAGACGCCGCCGCCATCGCCCGAGAGGTCGAACTGAATCACGGCGTCGAGGCCGGCGGCGGCTTCCGGGTCGAGACGGCCGGGCATCTGGGCGAAGATGTCGCTGACGGCGGCGGCGGTGTCGGTCATGGGGTGGTGCTCCTGCGGGTCTGGATATCGGACGTGTCGGAAGGATGGACGGATTCTCCGTAGACGGCTCGGGCTCGCCGCTTCGCGGCAGCGCGCTTGATGCGGGCCAGAAGGCCCGCGCACCCAGTGTCGGAGGGAGCCTATCCGGGGCCGAGGAGGGCCACCGGCTCGATGCGGCCGGCTTCCGGCCCGCGTTCGCGGACCTACTCGCCTACCGCCGCCAACTCAGCCTTGTCAGCCACTAGAGGCAGGAAATCCGGAGCGGTCATTGGCTCATGCTTCCGCCACTTCCCGGCCATCTCGATCAACACACGCTGCCTCGAAGGGGCTGGCTGGGGGTTTACACGCACCACACTCGCGCTGTACTCACCAGGAGCTTCCGCAACCGCTGACGTCAGGTCGAGAACCAGGTATCGCGGAGCCCAACCCAGCACCAGATAGTCGCTGGTCTGCACTTGCACGGCAATCCCGGTGACCGGGTTGGTCAGTTCCAAGGCAATGGTCAGCTTGTCGCCGGGCTCAAGAGCTTCGAGACGTTCCTCGGCAGCGTCTGAGACATAGCGCCAACCACGGAGAAAAAACCGGCATGAAAAGGAACCGTCCGGCTCCTTGTCGATCTTCGGAAACACCTCATAGGAATCGGTTACCCGACGTCCGCCGTTGACGGCGAGAATCTCAATGGGATCGACCGTGCTCTCGGGGAATCCCAGGTTTCGCAGATAGGTCTCGAAATCGGGACGGCGCGGCGTGAGGACGCGGTTCGTGAAGAGGGCCCAGAGCCTGTCAGCCTCGTAGTTTCTGTCCAGATCAGGAAACTCCGTGATCAACGGGAATCCCCGTTCTCTCTTCGCGCGCTCAGCACCGGCTGTGTACCGGAACCGGTACTTGGACTGGGCGACGTCGGCATCGAGTCGCCCGACCGGGAACCACTCCCTGCTTGCTTCTTTGTCCTGCCAAGCAAGGAACAGTGTCTTTGGGCTCATCCGTCGATCCTCTGGAGCTCCTCGATTTCGCGGCAGCGCGCTTGATGCGGGCCAGAAGGCCCGCGCACCCAGTGTCGGAGGGAGCCTATCCGGGGCCGAGGAGGGCCACCGGCTCGATGCGGCCGGCGGGCTCGAAGCCGAGGACCTGGCCGTAGAAGCTGAGTTCCGCTTCCAGGGCGCGGACGATGTTCGCGGCCTGGCGGAAGCCGTGCTGCTCGCCTTCGAACAGGAGGTAGGCGACGGGGACGCCCTTGGCGCGCAGCGCCTCGACCATGGACTCGGCCTGGTTAGGCGGCACGATCCGGTCTTCCGAGCCCTGGAAGAAGATGACCGGGCAGGAGAAGCCGTCGCGGGCGTTGAGCGGCGAGCGCTGGTCGTAGAGGTCGCTCCGCTCAGGATACGGGCCAACCAGGCGGTCGAGGTAGCGCGACTCGAACTTGTGGGTGTCGCGGGCGAGTGCCGCGAGGTCGGCGACGCCGTAGTGACTGGCGCCGGCGGCGAAGGTGTCGCGGAACGCCAGGGCGGCGAGGGTGGTGTAGCCGCCGGCGCTGCCGCCGCGGATCACGAGTTTCGCTTCGTCGACCTCGCCGCGGGCGGCGAGCTCCTCGGCGGCCGCGGCGCAGTCCTCGACGTCGACGATTCCCCAGCGGTCGCGCAGGGACTCGCGGTAGGCGCGGCCATGGCCGGTGCTGCCGCCGTAGTTGACGTCGACGACCGCGAAGCCGCGCGAGGTCCAGTACTGCACGCCGGTGTCGTACGCATGCTCGGCGGCGGAGGTGGGACCGCCGTGGCTCTTGACGATCAGGGGTGGCTTCGCGTCGGGCGGGGCCTGCTCGTCGTCGTTCTTCGGCGGGTAGAAGAAGGCGAAGGCGCGGCGGCCGGCGGCGGATGGGAAGTCGATGGGTCGGCCGGCCGAGAGGTAGCGCGGGTCGGGGGCCGGGCCGGTGGTGGCCAGGACGTCGAGTTCGGGGGTTGCGGGGTTGGTTGAGCCGGCGGCGCTGACGGGGAGGCGGAGCCGGACGAGTTCGGCGTGCCGGTCCGGGGCGGCGCCGAGGAAGACGACGGCGTCCGGCGGTGTGGCGGCGGGGTCGGGCCCCACGTCGGCCCGCAGCCAGGAGATCGAGGTGTAGGGGGTCGCAATGGGGACGGGCGGAGGCGCGGCGTCGGGGTCGTCGGTGGCGGTGGCGGCGACGGCGTCGGCGGGCAGGAAGAGGAGGCTCCACACGCCCTGGTCGCAGCAGGCGGCGACGATGCCGGAGGCGGTGTGGGCGTAGGTGGACATGCCGAAGACCCAGGGGGGCATGCCGAACTCGGAGTCGCGGGGATGGAGGGGGTGGATGCGGGGCGGAGGCCGGCGCTTCGCGCCGGATGCGGGCAGGATGCCCGCGTTCCCAGGGGCGGACGCGAGGTCGAGGCGGTAGAGGTTCCACCAGCCGCTGCGGTCGGAGATGAAGGTGAGCCGACCGTGGGCGTCGAAGCCGGGTTGCTGGACTGCCTCGGGCGCGGCGGGGTCGCCGCCGGCGACGAGGCGCGGGGCAACCGGCAGCCCGTGCTCGTCGAGGTCGGCGAGCCGGAGTTCGGTGGCGTCCCAGGGCATGTCGGGGTGGTTCCAGCTCAGCCAGGCGAGCTTCGAGCCGTCGGGCGAGAGCCGGGGGCTGCTGTAGAAGTCGGCGCCGGAGACGAGTGCGACGGGTGGCGGCGGGTCGGCCGGGGCGGACGCGGGCGTGGGTGAGCCGGGCGCGGGCGATGCCGGGGTGGGCGCGGGCGCGGGCGAGCCGGGCGGGTGCAACGGGATCGCGACGAGGGCGGCGGTCTCCTCGCCGCCGGCGGGGTCGGGACGCTCCTGGACGGCGATGAGGCGGTTGCGGTGCGGGTCGGGTGTGAGGTCGGCGTAGTGGGCGCCGTCGGCCGGGGTCAGGGGGATCGGCGGGCCGCCGGTGGCGAGGTAGACCCGCTGGTCCTGGAAGTTGACGAAGGCGTGGGGGAGCTCGGGCGCGCCGCTTCGCGGCGGCGCGCCTGATGCGGGCCAGAAGGCCCGCGCACCCAGAGCACGGCCGGCGGTGTTGGCGGGAGTCTCTACTGGCGCCGTGATGGTGGGGAGCAGGCAGAAGGCGCCGCCGCCGTATTCGTGGACCCGGCTGCGGACGTCGTAGCCGGCCGGCGTCAGGGTTTCGGCGGCGCCGTCCGGTCGGCGGCAGACGAGCACGTTGCGCCCACCTTCGTCGGGACGCCGCTCGATCCAGCAGACGCAGTCGCCGGCTGCGGCGATGTCGTCGATGCGGCGCGCTCCCTCAGCGACGTCCCGGGCCGAGATCGGCGACGCCCAGGCGCCGTACGGCGTCGGCTCGCAGCGAGATGAGCGGTCGTCGGGCATCGGCGGACTGTAACGCGCCCTCCCAACTGCAGCAGGGTCAGAGCAACACGACGGCGGTGCTCTGGGTGCGCGGGCCTGCCATCTGTGCGCCCGATGACGGGCGCACAGAGTGGTTCGCGGGTGGCGCGGATCGCGCCACCCGGGTTCTGGCCCGCTTGCCGCCGAAGGCGGCCAGGAGAACGCGCCGGCCGCAGGCCGGCTCCTTGCTGACGCGCGGGCCGATGTGAAACCACTCGCGCACGCCGCTGCGCGGCGGCGCGCCTGATGCGGGCCAGAAGGCCCGCGCACCCAGAGAACCACCCCGATGTGGCGGCCTTCTCTACTGCAATCCGCAGATCACACGCCGCCCAGCGGCCTCCAGACTGCAGTAGAGAAACCTGCCATGCCGACGGCCGTGCTCTGGGTGCGCGGGCCTGCCATCTGTGCGCCCGATGACGGGCGCACAGAGTGGTTCGCGGGTGGCGCGGATCGCGCCACCCGGGTTCTGGCCCGCTTGCCGCCGAAGGCGGCCAGGAGAACGCGCCGGCCGCAGGCCGGTGTTGGGGGCAACTGTAAAGGTCCCGTTCGTGGCAACCGAAAACGGCACACTCTGGAGTTTGTCGGAGGTCGTTGGTCGTTCCATGCTGCTGGCTTCGCCAACAGCCATGGAGCGACGCGCAGATGCACGAATGGGAGACGAGGATGCTGCTGAGGCACTATCTGGAGCAGGGGATCTCGAAGGCGGAGTTGTCGAGGCGCTTCGGCGTCAGCCGGCGGACGATCCACAGATGGATCGAGTCGGGCCAGTTGGGCCTGGACCTGTCGTCGGGCGTGGCGCGGTACTCGCCGCGGCCTCGGGCTCCACACAAGCTGGACCCGTACAAGGAGTTGATCGTGGTTCGGCTGGAGGAGTTCCCCAAGCTGTCGGCGAAGCGCCTGTTCGACGAGGTGCGGGCGGCGGGCTACGAGGGCGGGTACAGCCGGGTGAGGGACTACGTGCGCGAGGTGCGGCCGCGGGAGCCCCAGGAGCCGGTGGTGCGGTTCGAGACGCCGGCGGGGCATCAGGGTCAGGTGGACTTCGGCAGGTTCAGGCTGCCCTGGGGGATTCGCCACGCGCTGCTGGTGGTGCTCGGCTACTCCCGGCTTCTGTGGCTGCGCTTCTACTCCAGGCAGACAATGCCGGTGCTGTTCGAGGGGCTGGAGAGCGCGTTCGACCGCTTCGGCGGCGTGCCGCGGGAGCTCCTGTTCGACCAGATGCGGACGGTGGTGGTGTCGGACGACCGGTCCTCCGGCGGCGGACTGGTGGTGAACGCGGAGTTTCTGCGATTCGCAGCCCACTGGGGATTCGTGCCTCGATCCTGCCGGCCCTACCGGGCGCAGACCAAGGGCAAGGTGGAGCGTCCGATCCGGTACGTGCGCGGCAGCTTCTTCTACGGGCGGACGTTCGTGAATGACGCGGACCTGAATGAGCAGGCGGACCGTTGGGCCGAGGGCACGGCCAACGTTCGCCTTCACGGCACGACGCGTGAGCGGCCTCTGGACCGATTCGAGAGGGACGAGCGCCAAACGCTTCGCCCCCTGGCGCTGCAACCATACCGACGCTTGGGCAGCCAGCCGGTCGCGGCTGAGGCCCCGCATCCCGCCCTGGCGCCGACGGTGCAGGTGCAGCGTCGGCCATTGCGGGAATACTCGGAGGCGGTCAGGTGAAGGCGCTGGCAGGCGACCGGCGGGCACGTCTGAGGGCGATGCTGGCGGACTTGAAGATGCCCGGAGCACTGGAGGCGGTCGACGGCATTCTGGCGCAGGCGGACAGCGGCGCGGTGACCGCGGGCGAGGCGATCGAGGAGCTGCTTTCCGCCCAGATCGTCCTGCGCAACAACCGCCGCCTGCAGACGGCAATGCGCTCCTCGCGCCTGCCGGCGGTCAAGACGCTCGATCAGTTCGACTTCAGCTTCCAGCCGAGCATCAAGCGCGAGCAGATCGAGAGCCTCCACGAGCTCGGCTTTCTGGAGCGCGCCGAGAATGTGATCCTGCTGGGACCGCCGGGAGTGGGCAAGACGCACCTGGCGATCAGCCTGGCGATCGCGGCCGCCGAGTACGGACGCCGCGTCTACTACGGCACGCTGGCGGCGCTCATCGAGTCGCTGACCGAAGCCAAGGCCGCCGGCAACCTCTCGCGGCGGCTCCGCGTGCTTACCCACCCGGCGCTGCTGGTCGTGGACGAGATCGGCTACCTGCCGATCAGCCAGGACGGCGCCGTACTCTTCTTCCAGTTGATCAACGCTCGCCACGAGCGGGCCTCGACGGTGCTGACGTCCAACAAGGGCTTCGAGGAATGGGGCGGCGTGCTCGGCGACGAGATCATGGCGGCGGCGCTCATCGACCGCCTGCTGCACCACTGCCACATCGTCAACATCCGGGGAAACAGCTACCGAATGAGGGCCCACCAGGACCTGCTCCGGACCGCGACCGACGATCACCGCCGGGAAGACGGACCATGACAACCGGCCCCCTCCGCTCGGCGCGCGTCCGGTGTCGGGCTCCGGTCGCTCCGCTCCCTCCGCCCGACACCGGAGCCCATGGGGCGGACCGCACCGCTGCTGCTGCCTCCCCAACCTCTCTTGGAGTGGGACATTTTCAGTTGCCACAAGTGGGACATTTTCGGTTGCCATTGACACCGGCTCCTTGCTGGCGCGCGGGCCGATGTGAAACCACTCGCGCACGCCGCTGCGCGGCAGCGCGCCTGATGCGGGCCAGAAGGCCCGCGCACCCAGAGAACCACCCCGATGTGGCGGCCTTCTCTACTGCAATCGATACCGCCACACTGCGACCGCCTGAATTGCAGCAGGGCACACCAGAAACACCACGGCGGTGCTCTGGGTGCGCGGGCCTTCTGGCCCGCTTGCCGCCGAAGGCGGCCAGGAGAACGCGCCGGCCGCAGGCCGGCTCCTTGCTGGTGCGCCGGCCGATGTGAAACCACTCGCGCACGCCGCTGCGCGGCGGCGCGCCTGATGCGGGCCAGAAGGCCCGCGCACCCAGAGAACCACCCCGATGTGGCGGCCTTCTCTACTGCAATCGATACCGCCACACTGCGACCGCCTGAATTGCAGCAGGGCACACCAGAAACACCACGGCCGTGCTCTGGGTGCGCGGGCCTTCTGGCCCGCTGCCGCCGAAGGCGGCCAAGAGAACGCGCCGGCCGCAGGCCGGCTCCTTGCTGGCGCGCGGGCCGATGTGAAACCACTCGCGCACGCCGCTGCGCGGCAGAGCGGCTACTTTGGGCCGATTTCCCCGCTCGTGGACAGGATCGCGCCGGTGAGCGGGTCGTAGACGGCGATGACGAAGGTGTGCTCGCGGCGGCGCAGTTCGAGGCCGGTCTCGTAGGTGAAGTACTGGCCCGGCTGCGGCGCCTGGCTGCCGGCAATCCGGATCGTCTCGACCGGCGTTTCCGAGCGGTTGCCGTTCTCGTCCATCACCGTGACGCGGAACTCCAGTTCGTTCTGCCACACGCCGGCTACGGGCAGAAGCGTCACTTCGTCGAGGGGAATCGCGACTGCGACGGGCACGATCATCTTGCCCAACCCGGCCTTCCGCGGCTTGCCGAAGCGGACGCCGAGAGGCTTGGCGGAGGGCGGATTGCCGAACAGCAGCGAGCCCTCCACCATCATCGTGACCTCGGAGCGGCGCGACATGTCGACGTAGCCCTCGCGCGAGCGCACCCTGTACTCCGGATAGCCCACCAGCCGCACGTCGACGTCGTGGGCCTTGTCGTCCTCGCGGCGCTGCGGCTCGAAGCCGAGCCAGTAGTAGGAGCGGGTGTCCGCCACCGCGGTGGCCAGCGCCGTGTCGCGCTGGGCGTTGATCATCGGCAGGCCGCCGGTCGAATGGGCCAGCAACTGGAGCGTGCTGTGCTGGAGCAGCTCCCGTTCCTGGAATGCCCCGGCGCCCGCGGACGGGTCGCCCGCCGAGTTGCCGTCGAACCCCACCGATGCGTCCAGCGAAAACGCCGGGCGGAACCCCGGCACGTCGACCGGGTAGAGGGTGTAGCCGATCAGGTTCGCGGCGGAGACGAGGGGGCCGTAGAGGTCGTCCTGGCTCATGAGTCGCGAGTCGGACGCGGCGCCGAGGCTAGCGGCGCTCAGGCCGCCACTGGCGATCGTGTAGAGCGCCGGCGATTCGGGCCAGCCGCCCGCGAGCAGGAGCATCACCTTGCGGCCCGGGCGGTTGGCGAAGCTGCGCAGGGTTGCCACCGCCGCCAGCACGGAACGCTCCAACTGGCTCTCCAGGCTCGTCGCGTAGCGGAGCTCGGTGCCACGCAGGCTGTTGCGCATCACGTCCTCGGGCAGTTGGACGCCGCCCTCTGCGGCGAAGCGGTTCGCGATGGCCTGCAGGTTCGCCTGTTCGGTGCGTTCCTGGTCGTTGGTGCGCAGTTCGCCCATGCGCATCAGGCCGTGCGTCTTGCGCCGGCGCGCCTGCTGCAGCGCGTCCGACAACTGGCTCGGCGAGTTGGTCCAGGTGGTGAGCATCGTGACCGCCTTGCCGTCGAAGGAGACGGCGGCCACGCGGTCCGCCGGTCCAAGCTCCGTGAGGTCCTTCTCCAGGCGGTCGAGCACCCGGTCCCGGTCGCGCTTGACCGAGAAGAAGTCGTCGACGTAGAGGAGGAAGCTCGTGCCCACCGGCTCGTTCGGGTCCAGGTTCGGCACGCCGGCCACGCCGGCGCCGGCCGTCTCCCTGGCCAGACCCTCCTCGATCTCCGTGAAGTAGTCGATCGGCGTGGGCTCGCGGTCGACCAGGAGTTCGAAGTCCGACGCCTTCAAACCGTGGATCCGGTTGCCCTGCCTGTCGGTGACCACGACCTCGAGGTTCACGACCCGGACGTCGATCACCTCGGAGAACACGGCCGGGAGGTCGTCCTGCTGGGCCGGCGCCGGAACCGCGGCCGCAAGCAGCACCAGCGCAGCGAGAATCCAGGGCGCGTCGAACGTTCGTCGCAGCTTCGTCATGGTCTTGGTTTCCAGGCTGGTTGCGTCGTCAGCGGGGGCTAGGAGACTACACGGATTGCGGGCTTCCGAGGTAGCCAACACCGAGGAAAGGAGCCGGCATTCCCACCATCGGGCGCGCCCGGCCGCTGCCGCCAGTCAGGGCGCCCGCCCACTGGGTTACTTCGGGTTGATGCCTCCGGTGGAGGTCAGCACCGTGCCGGTCAGGGGGTCGTAGACCGCGATCACGTAGGTGTGCTCCCGCCGGCGGAGCCGCAGGTCGGTCTGGTAGTAGAAGAACTGGCCCGGCTGCGGCTTCTCGGGACCGGCGATCTCGATCTTCTCGATCGACATATCGGCGCGGTTGCCGTTCATGTCCCTCGCGGTGACGCGCACCTCCAATGTGCTCCGCCACTGGCCGGCCACGGGGAGAAGCTCGATCTCGTCGAGCGGAATCGCGACCTCGACGGGCACCAGGATCCTGCCCAGCCGGCCGCGGACCGGGTCGGAGAAGCGCACCTCGAGCGGCTGCGCCGAAGGTTGACCGCCGAACAGCAGGGCGGCCTCGATCGTCATCGCGACTTCCCGCTCGAGCGACATGTCCACGTAGCCCTCGCGGGTTCGGACTCGGAGGTCGTCGCGGCCGACCAGGCGGACCGTGACGTCGTGGAACGCGTCGTCCTCCCGGCGGCTCGGCTCGAAGCCGAGCCAGTAGTACGAGCGCGTGTCCTCGACCGCCAGGGCCAACGCGGCATCCCGCTCGGCGTTGATCATCGGCACGCCCCCGGTCGCGTGCGCCAGCAACTGCAGGGTGCCGTGCAGCATGTCCTCCCGGTCCAGCGAACCGGCGACGACACCGAGAGAATCCGGGCCCACGTCGGGGCCCAGCGACAGCGAGGCATCGCCCGCGAAGTCCGCGGAAGCGCCTTGCAGATCCACCGGATAGAGCGCGTAGCCGATCAGGTTCGCGGCCGAGACCAGGGGGCCGTACAACTCGTCTTCGCTCATCAGAAGGCCGTCGCCCGAGACGGCGGCGTTGGTGGTGCTCTCGCTCGCGGCCGCCACCGTGAAGAGCGCCGGCGACCGTGGCCAGCCGCCGGCGAGCAGCAGCAGCACCTTGCGGCCGGGTTGCCTGGCGAAACTGCGCATGGTGGCCACCGCGGCCAGCACCGAGCGGTGCAACTGCTCCTCCATGCGCCGCGCATACCGGCGTTCCAGGCCGGAGAGGGACGAGCCCAGCACGTCCTGCACCCGGCCGGCATCCTCCTGGTCAAGCCGAGCCGACTCTTCCCTCAGCTCCCGGTCGTCGAGAGGGCTGACCACCTCCTCCGGTCTCAGTCGATCGCCCGAGAAGGCCAGGTCGGAAACTGCTTCCAGAGCCGCCTCGAGCTCCCGGTCGCCCTCCAACATCTTCTGTTCACTGAGCCGCTGCAGGCCGTAGGCACTCCGGCTGCGCGCCCGGTCGAGCGCCTCCGCCAACCGGTCCTGCGAGTTCGTCCAGGTGGTCAGCGTCTCGATGCTCCTGCCGTCGAATGCGACGGCGGCCACCCGGTCCGCCGGGTGGAGGCGCCACAGGTCCTCCTCCAGGCGGTCGAGCACCCGGTTCCGGTCGCGCTTGATCGAGAACAAGTCGTCGACGAAGACCAGGAAGTTGGTGCCCACCGGAGTGTTCGGGTCCAGGTCCGGCACCCCGGCCACCCTGGCGCCGACACTCGCCCGGGCCACGTTTTCGTCGATCTCGGTGAAGTAGCTGATCGGCATCGGCTCGCCGTCGACCAGGAGTTCGAAGTCCGACGCCTCCAGGCCGTGGACGCGATTCCCCTCCCTGTCGGTGACGACGACCTCGAGGTTCACCACCCGGACGTCGATCACCTCCGTGAACACGGCCGGAAGATCGTCCTGCTGGGCCGGGGCCGCGGCCGCGGCCGCAAGCAGGAAGATCGCCAAGACGCAGGCGACCTGGGTGTGTCCGTGGCGCGTTGTCATGTCGTTCATCTGGTGTCGGTGGACTATACGGCGGGTGGGGGACGGCCAGGCACGCCGACGGCGTGTCTTCAGTGC
The DNA here is from genome assembly GCA_965216125.1 of Candidatus Multivorans sp. GTDB lineage: Bacteria > Acidobacteriota > Thermoanaerobaculia > Multivoradales > Multivoraceae > Multivorans. The sequence goes on from OZ244152.1 coordinate 1,375,202, forward strand.
AGTAAGGAGCCGGCCTGCGGCCGGCCCGTGACCTGGCCGCCTTCGGCGGCAAGCGGGCCAGAAGGCCCGCGCACCCAGAGGACGGCCGTCGGCATGGTGGGTTTCTCTACTGCAATTTGGAGGCTGCCGGGCGGCGCGTGACCTGCGGATTGCAGTAGAGAATTCCGCTGGCCCGAAGTGGTTCTCTGGGTGCGCGGGCCTTCTGGCCCGCATCAGGCGCGCAGCCGCGTAGCGGCGCGCGCGAGTGGTTTCACGTGGGTCGGCGGCTAGCGCTCTCCGCTTCGCAGCCGGGCGGAAGACCACGGCCACTCGTGAGATTCCATGCACAGTCCAGCCTGGACGGGATTGCGCCGGATGTAACGTCGGACGGCCTCGAAGTGGCGGCGATCGCGAATGTAGCGATCGTAGTAGTCGTTCATCCAGAACTGGCCGCTCAGGCCGAGGATGCGATTGGCGCGGCGGGCGGAAGCCGACTTCCAGGTGCGTACGAGGTCGGGAAGGGGCAGCCGGTGCGGCTCGACCAGTACGTGAACGTGGTTGGGCATCACGCACCACTCGAGTAGTCGGTAGCGGTCACCGTCGCCGTGGAGAAGTGTCTCTTGCACGAGTGCTCCGATCTCCGGTCGCCGCAGGTGGCAGGCGCCGTAGCCGGCGTCCTCGAAGCGGCTGACCAGACGATCCAGTCTCGCTGCCCGGACCTCGTCTCCATCGGCGCCGGCGAGTTTGGCCTCGTCTCGCCATCGCTTGAGCAGGTGGTACGGCACGCTGTCGGCAAGGCGGAAGCCGAGAGTCTGCACACGTCGCGGATCGTCGAGGTGAACGTGGTAGCCGCGCGAATGCCAGCCCAGGGGCATTCGGGGGTTCGGATCTGGAGGCGTTGCGGTCATGGCTTGGGCTTCGTACCCGTTGTCGGACAGATACGGATGCTGTTGGCCCATCGTCCAGCGTGCCGTCCCGGTTGCAGTAGAGGATTGCCTCGCGGCAGGGCGTATCTCTGGGTGCGCGGGCCCTCTGGCCCGCTTGCCGCCGAAGGCGGCCAGGAAAACGCGCCGGCCGCAGGCCGGCTCCTTGCTGGCGCGCTGACGCATGTGAAACCACTCGCGCGCGCCGCTACGCGGCGGCGCGCCGGATGCGGGCCAGAAGGCCCGCGCACCCAGAGAACCACTTCGGGCCGGCGGAGTTCTCTACTGCAATCGATACCGCCACACTGCGACCGCCTGAACTGCAGCACGGCACAACAGAAACACCACGGCCGTGCTCTGGGTGCGCGGGCCCTCTGGCCCGCTTGCCGCCGAAGGCGGCCAGGAAAACGCGCCGGCCGCAGGCCGGCTCCTTGCTGGCGCACCGACCCATGTGAAACCACTCGCGCACGCCGCTGCGCGGCTGCGCGCCGGATGCGGGCCAGAAGGCCCGCGCACCCAGAGAACCACTTCGGGCCAGCGGAGTTCTCTACTGCAATCGATACCGCCACACTGCGACCGCCTGAACTGCAGCACGGCACAACAGGAACACCACGGCCGTGCTCTGGGTGCGCGGGCCGTCTGGCCCGCTTGCCGCCGAAGGCGGCCAGGAAAACGCGCCGGCCGCAGGCCGGCTCCTTACTGACGCGCCGACCCATGTGAAACCACTCGCGCGCGCCGCTACGCGGCTGCGCGCCGGATGCGGGCCAGAAGGCCCGCGCACCCAGAGAACCACTTCGGGCCAGCGGCGTTCTCTACTGCAATCGATACCGCCACACTGCGACCGCCTGAACTGCAGCACGGCACAACAGGAACACCACGGCCGTGCTCTGGGTGCGCGGGCCCTCTGGCCCGCTGCCGCCGAAGGCGGCCAGGAAAACGCGCCGGCCGCAGGCCGGCTCCTTGCTGGCGCGCCGACGCATGTGAAACCACTCGCGCGCGCCGCTACGCGGCCGCGCGCCGGATGCGGGCCAGAAGGCCCGCGCACCCAGAGAACCACTTCGGGCCAGCGGAGTTCTCTACTGCAATCGATACCGCCACACTGCGACCGCCCGAACTGCAGCACGGCACAACAGGAACACCACGGCCGTGCTCTGGGATTCGAGTCTCGTGCCAACATCGGCCCATGAAATCCGGCGACATCATCTCGCGGTTCCGGGTGCAGGGTTCGCTTCCGGGCCTGCCGGGGGAGCTGCCGCTGCCGCTGTACCGGGCTCAGGACATCGGAGCGCGGTCGTGGGTGCTGGTGCAGCGCTTCCCGGAGGACGCGCCGCGGGCCGAGGTGGAGGCCGCGGCGGAGCGGTCGGAGGTTCTGGCCGCTCAAGGAGGGGAAGGTGAACCGGGTTTCCCGCGCCTGGTCGATCGGTCGTTCGATCCGCCGGCGTTGCTTGCCTGGTCGCTGGGCGGCGGCGAGACGATCCGCAGGCGACTTCAGCGCTCTCCGCTCAGCCCCGAGCAGGCCGCCGACGTCGGTCTGGGGCTCGCCCGTGCACTGCGTGGTGTGCACCGGGCCGGGGTGGTTCACGGCGGCCTGCGTCCGGCGAACGTCCAACTGCAGGACGGCGGCAAGGTCGTCCTGCTGGCGCCGGCGAGCCTGGGGCCGGTGACGCTCGCCGTGGCCAACGAGGCCGTCGAATCGCCGAGCCTGTGGACGGCGGCCTACCTTTCGCCCGAGCAGATCGACGAGGCGGAAGCGGCGATCACCGGCGCCCCGGCGCCGTTCACGACCGCGGACGACGTGTGGACGTTGGGCGTGGTGATCTATGAACTCGCCACGGGGGAGCTGCCCTTCCTTGCCAACACCTACGCCGGGATGAGACGCGCCGTGGAGGTCCAACCCGTGGACCTGGCCGGTACCCTTCCGGGCAGCGCGCCCGAGGCGTTCGAGGCCGTGTTCGCGGCGGCCCTCGACCGCGACGCGGACCGTCGCCGGGCCGCACTGGACGACGTGATCGGCCGGCTGCGCCAGATCAAGGACGAGCTCCGCCCGCGCGTTCGGCCGGCGGTCGACAGCGTGGCCCGTACCCAGGCCCGGAAGGCGGCGGCCGCCACCGATCGTTCAGCCGCCAGCCCGGCGGCGCCCGAGTGGCAGTCCGCGATCTCGCGGATCAGCGACCAACGCCGCCGCCTCGCCCGCGACCGCACGGCCCCGGCGCTGTGGCGTGTGCTGATCGGTCCGTTGCTGGCGCTGCTGTTGACCGCCGCTGCGGTCGCCGCGTGGTTCTGGTTCTGAGCCGGGACGGATCCGCGGCCCTCGACACCAAGAGAAAAGCGGGCCCGAAGGCCCGCTTTCAGAGAAGTCGCTGACCTGGGGTCAGCCGGCTTCGGCGGCGCTGACGGTCACGGTGACCGTGCCGTCGTCGGCCTTCATGGCCTTGCCGGTGACCTTGGCGGCCTTGCCGCCGAGACCTTCGAGGGTCGCGATCGCGTCGGCGTCGGAGCCGCCGCGGTCGATCTTGACGACATCGTCGCCGACCAGGAGACCCATGTCGTTGCCCTTCTTCAGGCAGGTCACGGCGCAGCCGGCATGACCGGCGCCCTTCTGACCGTCCCCGAAGCAGACCATGTCGAGGACCTCGCCGGTCCAGGTGTCACCAGCCAGCGCCGGGGCGCCGACCATCAGCGAAAGAGCCAGAACCGCAAACAGTGCTTTCTTCATGCCAAATCCTCCAGGATGCTTCAAGGCGGGGGTTGGGAACGGTTGCGTTGGACAGGCTAGCACAGCAGAGAGGTGGCAAGGGGCTCGGGCTCGCCGCCCTATGCCATAGTCCGCGGCCATGATCCAGTTGAACCGCTATTCGGCTCGCATCACCCAGGACAAGTCCCAGGGGGCGTCGCAGGCGATGCTCTACGGGGCCGGTTTGACGCCCGAGGACATGGCGAAGCCGCAGGTCGGGATCGCCAGCGTCTGGTACGAGGGCAACACCTGCAACATGCATCTCCTGGAGCTCGCCGCGGCGGCCAAGGAGGGCGTCGACGGGACGGGCTGCCTGGGCCTGCGGTTCAACACCGTCGGGGTTTCGGACGGCATCTCGATGGGTACCGACGGGATGAGCTATTCGCTCCAGTCGCGGGACCTGATCGCCGACTCGATCGAGACGGTGATGGCGGCGCAGTGGTACGACGCGAACATCTCGATCCCGGGCTGCGACAAGAACATGCCCGGCTGCATGATGGCGATCGCGCGGCTCGACCGCCCGTCGCTCGTGATCTACGGCGGCACGATCCGGTCGGGCCAGTTCCGCGGCGGCAAGATCGACATCATCTCCGCTTTCCAGAGCTACGGCGAGGCGATCAGCGGCGCCTTGAGCGAGGAAGACCGCGCGACGATCGTCCGCCGCGCCTGCCCCGGCGCGGGCGCCTGCGGCGGCATGTACACCGCGAACACGATGGCGGTGGCGATCGAGGCGCTCGGCATGTGCCTGCCCTACAGCTCCTCGACCCCCGCCGTGGCGGAGGAGAAGCTCGAGGAGTGCCGCCGCGCCGGCGCCGCGGTGAAGAACCTGCTCGAACGGGACCTCCGGCCGAGCGCGATCATGACCCGGGCAGCGTTCGAGAACGCGATGGTGCTGATCACCGTGCTCGGCGGCTCGACGAACGCGGTCCTCCACCTGCTGGCGATCGCCCATTCGGCCGGCATCGACCTCTCGATCGACGACTTCCAGAAGGTCAGCGACCGGGTTCCCTTCCTGGCCGACCTGAAGCCCTCGGGCCGCTACCTGATGGAGGACCTGCACGATGTCGGCGGCACCCCGGCGGTGCTGCGGATGCTGCTCGACCGGGGGCTGATCGACGGCGACTGCCTGACCGTGACCGGCCGCACGCTGGCCGAGAACCTGGCGTCGCTGCCGGATCTCGCCGCGGGCCAGGATGTGGTGCTGCCCTTCGACGAACCGATCAAGTCCACGGGCCACCTGCAGATCCTGCGCGGCAACCTGGCGCCCGAGGGCTCGGTGGCGAAGATCACCGGCAAGGAGGGCGAGCGGTTCGCCGGGCCGGCCCAGGTCTACGACTCGGAGGAGGCGATGGTCGAGGCGCTCGAGCGCGGCGGGATCCGCGCCGGTTCGGTGATCGTCATCCGCTTCGAGGGCCCCAAGGGGGGGCCCGGGATGCCCGAGATGCTCAAGCCGACCTCGGCGCTGATAGGCGCGGGCCTCGGCGACCAGGTGGCGCTGGTCACCGACGGCCGCTTCTCGGGGGGCTCCCACGGCTTCCTGATCGGCCACGTGGCGCCCGAGGCGCAGGAGGGCGGCCCGCTGGCCCTGGTGCGCGATGGCGACCGGATCGAGATCGACGGCGTGCGCAACACGATCGACGTGGCGCTCGACGACGCCGAGCTCGAAGCCCGCAGGGAGGCCTGGGAGGCGCCGCCGCTCAAGGCGAAGCGGGGCACGCTGCACCGCTACATCAAGACGGTGAGTTCCGCGTCGACCGGCTGCATCACCGACGGCTGACAGGCGTCGCGGTCAGTCTGTGGAAATGCGCGGCGGCGGGATCGAACCCGCCGCCGCGTCACAGGCCTGACAGCGAATGGGAGGTACGCTTGTTGTTGACAGACAGCCTTCCTACTTCGTCATCGCTGCCAAGGCGGCTGAGAGCCACCCGAGCCCTAGAAGCTCGTCACTACATGGCCGGCGCCCCGCTGTTACCTCTTGAGGTGAAGGTGCTTCATCAGAAGCGGGCGTCATTCCCGGTCTAAGGGTCTTGCTCGTACTTGACGTTGGGGACGATGGCAATGAGCTTCGCAGAGTCATGCTTGATGAACGTGCCATTCGGACCCTCGTCCACCGTTACCCCTGCAGGAATCACCGCAGATACAGCGTCCTCAAGTTGCGCAGCGCTCAGCAACGGAGCCACAGCAGCGTTGCGATCACCGGCCACCCAGTACCAGCCGCCGGCCTTCATGCCCGTTACACTCATCGTCCCTGCAACAGGGTCGCCTGCTTCGTCCATGCACGAGGGAACACGAATCAGCTCCGCAATCACTCCATCCGCGTCGTAAACGTTCGTAACGGTCTCTCCCGCGCACTCGACGGTGACAGAGATACTCTGGCCCTCCTTCGGCTCCCCGACAATGCCACCGTTTCCGTGCCAGTAAGGAGCGTAGAGCACGTCACCTTCCTGCGCGATGTGGGGTACCACAGCGATCAGCTTCGCAGTGTCATGCCTGATGAACGTGCCGGTATCCGTCACCGTTGTGGCGATCCCCTCCACGAGCGTCGCCGACGGTCCCTGCAGACCGCTCCCGCAAGCCAGCGGAGCAACGGCAGCGTTGCGCTCACCGGACACCCAGTACCAGCCACCATCCGTGATGCCCGTGAACGACACCAAGCCTCGTCGGGGCTCACCGTCCTCCTCGAAACACGAGTCCTTACGGAGTAGCTGGACAATCAGCCCGTCGTCACTCGGGTACAACGTCTCTTGAACCTCCATCTCTTCGCCACTTGAATCCGTGCAGACAATTCTCACTTCGGCCGACAGACCATCTTCAGGCTGAACTACGAAACCACCCCCGCCGTGCCAGTAGGGAGTCACATGTTCCTCACACGACGATGGCTTCGGCTCATGACTTCGGCGCACCGCTACGCGAAGAGGCACGGCCCGGACGGTCTCCGGCAGGTCCGTAACCAACCAACCCCCGCCACCCCGGTTAGAGCGGTGGAAGAGGAACGATTCTTCCCCTGCCTCCCGGTTTTCACCGAACAAGCCATGTCGCTTCTTCTGCAGCAGCTCAGCCTCCGTACCTTCCGGGGCCGCTACTGTGACCCAGATCCGCTCTGCATCGACGGCGGCACCGGCGATGGGCTCGCGTATCTCGATACACCCCCTGGAGAACCCGTCACCAATGTCGCCCCCGACATCCTCTACCTCGTACGGCTCCTCAAAGATCGCCGTACCAGGTCTCCCGTCGCTGTCCAGGTGGACCATCAGCCGCATCTCGGAACCTGCCAAGGTGGTCGGCGGGGACTCCGACACCGAGAACATGCACAACTCAACGTACTCAATCGCCCCCGGATACTCGATGTCGAACCACTGCGACCACTCGTGCCGTACGGATCTCTGTACGGCCGGACCGCCGCCCGAACTGCTTGTCTCAACATCCATCACCGCGACGAGCTGCGGTTCAGTTCGATACGAGTGACCGTCGTCCTGCTGATAGAAGTCAATCTGAGCGAATGCCGCCCCGGAGAGCATCACCAAGCCGGCAGTCCACGACGCCACTCTAGTATCTATTCGCACCGAAAAGCCTCCACATCTGCCCGCGGATTAGCGACGTTCCCCTGCTGATTCCGGTACTCCCACTCGTCTCCTGCCGGTGATCGCACATACAAGTTGAAAGCCACGTTCGTCACCGGACCAACGAATACCCACCGATGACCGTTGTACGAACACCCGTTCAGTACCTTGATCAGCACTTCGGCGTTTTCAGGATCGAAGAACCACAGCAGCCCCGACTCACCAGACGCCCATACCCCTCCCTTGCCATCACCTATCAGGCCGGCCGGGGTCTCCCAGCACATGGACACCTCGTGACCGTCAAGCATCAACGGGACCATCGTCGGCACGCAATCCGTGTACTCGCCGTCCGGACCCGGCGGCTCGGGGTCGGGCTGATCGCCGTCGTCCCCATCGCCGCCATCGTCCCCATCGTCGCCGCCGTCCCCATCGCCGCCGCCGTCCCCATCGCCGCCGCCGACATCATGATTGACTGATACACGGAGCACATAGGCCTTGAGGTCCCCGAGGTCAGCCTCAGTGATGTAACTCCACGGTTCCCACGATCCCTCTGTCCGAGCACGATAGGCAGGCTTGGCATCAGCGGACAGATCGCCGGGGTCATAGACCATTCCGTCTCGATCGCCGACATTGTTGGTCCACGACACTGCGACCCATACAGGGCCACTTCCGATACGGATGTTCGCGCCTTCCATATCGACTTCGAGACAGCTACCAACGGCCGCATCCGCGGCCGGCTCCTCCTCGATAACGAGCTGTCCGGGAACCCTGCCCACGAGTCGCCCTGGAGAGCCGGAACTGTCCTCGTAGATGTTCGCATGGAAGTCTCGCGTCGGCGTCGTATCCCCACCTATCCTGGAAAGACAAACGAAGATGTACTCCACAAGACCCGGACGCGGCACCATGTACCGCTGGGCGAACTCTATTTCTTCAAGTTCCCCGTCACCTGAATCGGGCTCGAGGCCGATGACGTTCCACGGCTCGTCGCCATCATCGTGCTGATAGAGCACCGGCTGAGTTGTGCTCAGCCGTTCTACGACACGAAGCGATGCCGGCGAGCTTTGAAGCGCACTGCTACTCAGTGTCGCTGACGACACAGCGCCACCCGGACACGGGAACGCAGTCGTATCGGCCCTGGCATCCGCCAGTTTCCCCAAGGGGTTGCGATGCTTCCAGATATGGCCCCGCGGAGAACGGATACTCAGATTGAACGCCACGTCCGTAACGGGCGCTACGAACACCCACCGGTGTTGGTTGAGGGCACAGCCGTCCAGGACCTTCACCAGCACCTCGGCATTGCCGCGGCTGAAGAACCACAGCAGGCCCGACTGCTCTGAAGCCCAGATACCCGACCGTGCCTCGCCACGTTCACCAGCCTCCGTCTCCCAGCACATGGACACCTGATACCCGTCAAGGTCCAGCGGCGTCGTCTCCGCCCGACAGTCGGTGCCACCGACCAGGTCAGCCGTATACAGGAACCGAACCGCATTGCGGTCATCCTCACTCAACGAGGCGCCACGCCCGTCGACGTGAGCGTGGGACCGCATTAGAGACTGCCGGATCACCTCTCGCTTGGTCTTGCAGGTACCCTCGCACGAGTGCCCCAACCCCAAACCGTGACCCAGCTCATGCGCGATGACCTCCTCGTAGTTCAGGTTCTGGTTACCACCGACACCCTCCAGGAAGTGCTGGAATCCATCTTGGGTCACGATGTCAAACTCCACCAGCTTGACCGCTTGAACATTCCGGTCTCCCGGCGCCTGATGAATGTCTTGCGCCCGACAATTGAAGAAACCGAAGTTCACTGCCAGGATCCCACCCATAACCGGATCAAAGCTACCGGGAATGGCGCCCCGCGGGTCCTCATGATCTATCGAATTGATGCCGTTTGTGCGTCCAGCTGTCCCCACCTTGTCTGAAACGCCGGCGTACATCAGTGCAACGTTGGTACCAGAAATACCGTTCCACACCGCCATCCCGTTCCGCATCTCGCGGTAGCCGCCACCCGTCACGCCAGGCTGGCGTAAGGCGGTCACGTGAACAGGAACATCCTGACCTTTGTCAAACACATCCCAACGAATAGGAAGCCCTGTTCGTCCACCCTGCCCCTCACACCGCTCATCCGTGAGTATCAACTGGAACGGCGAACCGACCCGCATCACCGTTTCCTCCGACTGGTGTTCCACGTAGGCCGCCGGGAGGTTGATGCCTTCCACTCGCGCAACGATCCAGTCCTCGAATCGTCCAGCGGCACGAACCATCGTGTCCTCGTCGGGCTCCCGAACCAGATACTCTTCCCCGAACAGCCGAACCGAATGGAACATACCGACCGCCATCTCGACCGTCCGATAGACGCCATTCTCCGGCTCCAGGAACAGAAGCACATCGTCTCCCGACCTCAAGACCGGGAGCCCCATGATCGCCATTCCCCTACCGTCGCCACGAACCCCGCCCGGCTGGCGTACCGTCACCACTTCAGCGGAGACAACTCCCTTCAGCACACGCTCGACCAGGACCCTGTAGTCAGTGGTCAGGAAAGGTTCCTCTGGACCGGGCTGCACGGACAACAGGGTGCCCCGAACGATCAACGGTGTCCGGTCCACCAACACGTCGTCGGTCGGCACATGGTAGACGACGGCTGCAACCGGCGGCACCAGCAAGAGTAGCCCAAGAGCTACGGATCCAACATACCTCAATTTGCTGTCCTCTCTTCTATCAGTTGTTGCAACGGAATGCCTCCAAATCAATCACCGTTTCGAACGGAGTACCGGCACGTCGATCTGCTTTCCACTGTCTACCCGTGTGGCGATCGGTGATCACCATCTCCAGAGCATCGTTCGTGAGACCACCGACGCTCACTGTGAAGTAGCTCGTGTCGTTACAGCGGTCGTCCACCCTCGCGATCACATCCAGGTTCTCACTCTCGTTGAGCCACATGTAGCCCGTTCCATCCGTTCGAGAGTGAGTAGCCGCACCCGCCGCTTCTACCGTGAACCGCCCACCTTGTAGGCACAGCGTCGTACCGGTTCCCGTACAACCATCTGCATGCGATGGAGCCTCAGCCCACATGGGTTCAACCCGCATGGAAGCGTCATTGTCGCCACAGGGAATCCCCTCTGGCTCCTGCACCGGGCCAAAGATCGCGTCGTGCGGGCTGTGCCAGCTTCGGGCACTACCGGTGTGGGAGTTCACCACATTCAGCACCACTTCGTCTGGCGTCAAAACGGCGGCATAGATTCCGCCATGGCCAGTCTCTGAACACGTGTCCGCAATCTTGACGGCGGCGCGGACGTCATCTTCGTCGGCGAACCAGAAGTCGCCAGTAGTGGGCGTCAAGCGCGTGGCTGTCCCGCGTCCCGACTCCCCGTCTTCACTCGGCCACCACTGAATTTCGGCCCGGAACCGCCCCTCCAACAGGCACAACGTGTCTTCGTCCTGAACGCAGCCGAGTGGCCCATGAGTCGTGGCGGAGGCCGTGTTCGAACGAATGGACAAGTCCCCCTCGGCGTCACGGCCCACTACGTAGTAGGACATGTAAGTGACGGCTTCCAGGCCGTCATGCACATACCGGGTGGCGCCAGGACCAACGGACTCCAGCAAGGTGAAGGCGGTCTCCCTTTGGCCACGGCTGTAGACGTCGAAACCTGCTTCGTCGTCCGACTCGTCCACCCACGTCAGTTGAAGCGAGCTTTGCCCGAGGGAATGAACCACCAGACCGGTCGGTGCAGTGGGACCGTTCTGGGGGTAGAGGAACTGAACCGCATCCTTGTCGTCCCGGTTCAACGCGGCCCCCCGACCATCGACGTGCGGAGCGCCCCGCATCAGCGCCTCATTCTGCAGCGGCGTTACACAAGGGTCCTCTTCGGCCCCGGGAAAGTTGCACGTGTGGTCTATTCCCAGAGCATGACCGAACTCGTGCGCCGTGACCCACTCAAACACATTCTCGATGTCGAGCTGCCCGAACCCGTCGGCCACAAAATTGATGTAGTTTTCCGATGTCGTCACATCGGCATCTGCGATGGCGTATGCTTCCTCATCTGTGCCCGGTATTGTGTGAACCGACGCGGTTCCACTACAGTCGTACGTCACACCTGTAGCAGCTAGAACGTACCCAGACAACCCAAGCCGGCTCAATATGTGGGTTGGGTCGCCGAACGAGATCGTGTTGCGGCCATCAAGTGGATCGAGCCCAAGGAGCTCCTCGTTGTTCGTCGAACCGATCTTGATCCTGGCGGCGCTCCCATCAACGGCGTTCCATGCCGCGGCAGCCTGAAAGATCTGAGGAAAGCCGCCGTAGAGCACACCCGCCTGACCATCCTTGTTGACATCGAACGCCAAGGGCTGGCCTATATCCTGGCTCTGCCATCGAAGCTTCACACCCGTTCTGCCTCCCGCCTCAGCACAGAATTGATTGGACCGACTCAACTTGTACGGCAACATCACGCGCTCCAGTGTCGGCCGGAGATAGTCGGGCGGCTGCTCTCGCCCCGCCGCCCGCTCAGCAATCCACCGCATGAACATCTCCGCATCACGCGGATGACTGCTCGCGATCCCGGCTCCTGGCAAAGACGCAACGCCCCGTAGTGGCGGCTCGCGCACCAGCAGCCCAGATGTCTCGTAAAACATGCCGAGGGCCAACTGCGCCGTCCGGTAGGCGTCAGAGTCCGGTTCCAGGAACAGCAGCATCCGGTCCCCCGGAGAAAGGGAGGGTAGGCCCATGATCTGATACATGAGGCCCCCCTCCACGACGCCCCCAGGCTGACGAATGACCAGCGTGCTCCCAAGCACGTCGCCCTTCAGCACCCTCTCGACCGCGAACATGTAGTCCGTTGTCGGTATCTTGCCGAATGGTCCAGGCCGGGCCTCCCCGACTTCGCCGTACACGATGACAGACGACTGGTCAACCAGCGCTTCATCCGCCGGCACGATGTACACGACCGCTGCAGACGGCACCGTCCAGCCAAGAACCGCTGCAGCCAACAGCGTCCGGATCGTCAGCATCCGCATCGGCGCTTAGTTCACCGGGAACGGGTTGTCGGGGACGAGCTCCACGCCCGAAGCGGCAGCCGCCCGTAGATCCGGGCACGTCACGTAGAAGCTGAGCTTCGGCCCCTTGCCCTCTTCAAACGGAGGAACAGCACCTTCCAGTGCGCTACTCACGTCGAAGACGATCTCCTGCTTGGTCCAACGATCTCCGGTCGCACAACGGGGGTCATCGTCGACCATGAGCGCCCAACCTCCAACGGTATTCGGCCCACCACGAAGAAGCTCGCTCAGAGGAGGCAAGGGCTCGCCCGGGAACGGCTGGACGCCCGGCAACACTTCCTCTCCTTCCGCAACTGCCCCACCGTCAGCGGGAGACAGCGTCACACCACCCGGGGTCGCGTAGACGATCTCACCGGGCCCCTCGCCCCCTGTCAGGCCGGCAGTAGCAGTAACCTCAGCACCCAAGGTCAGGTAGTTGGAGCCCACAAGGTAGACGAACATCGGAAAGGCGAAACCACCTTGATCCAGGGGCTTGGCTCTTGTGACCGTCTCCCCATCCTGAAGCTGCCGTAGTGCGACTCCCAGTGGAGTCACGACCTCTCTTACCGCAACAATCCGCCAGTCATCCGCCGAGCCGATTCGGCAGTCACCCGCCTCCGCGACATCGCCAGCGCAGCCCGGCGTCCCCGCATCATCAATCGGCTGGACGTGCGGCAGGATGGCAACACGACCCGTGGCCTCGTGCTTGATGTACCGGGCCTTGTCCCCTTCCGTGATCGTCACGCCACCGGCGTCCAATGGAATCGTCTCGGCTATCTCCAACGCATCCCTGTCGATGAGGAGCGAGACCGCCGAGTTCACGTCGTCGTTGATCCAGTACCAACCTCCGTTCTGCGCGTTGGAGATGTGGATTTCTCCGAACTCATTTTCTCCACACACATACCCGGTGTGATCCGACAGTTCCTGCCGCACGATGCCGTCCTCGTCAGGAGTGGCAGAGGCCGTAAGGAACCTGCCGCCGTCGCACGCCAGCACGAACGTGATCAGCCCCTCGTCGATGTCCTCGGTGCTGTCGTCGTCCTCGTTCATCCTCTCTACGACGAAGCCACCTGAGCCCATGAACAACGGCGCGACCACACAGGGGTCATCGCAGTTCACTTCGACCTTGGCCGGCTCGTTGACTGCGGCCTGCCCGAACGCGATGCCAGACACCACGAACAGAAGCACGAGCGCTAAAAGACTCTCTCTCATTCTCTTGGTTCCTCCTTCAAGGGATTCATCCTGCTCTCCGAGGCCGCCAGGAAGGCGGGAACGACCGACAGGTGACCGAGCACAGCGACCCCGGACCGGGGCACTTCCCCCAGTCCGCTGCCGCTTGGCCTTGTCCATCCACAACCCCCGAGACGCCGCCACGGGCCGCGGTGTCGCTCGGCGCCACGCGGCGCCAGGAACTTGATCGGACCCTCATAGGCCATACGGGGACCATATCGGCACCATATTGGGCTGTCAAGTACTGGAAAGTCCCCTAATCCTAGGGGGGGGGCGCTTGGAAGTTCCGGGATAGGCTTCCCTGCATGAAGTCGCCGCGCAGCCACGAGACGCCGGCCGGACGGCGCCCTACCGCGCGCCCCCTCGACGCCACCGACTACGCAATCCTCGAGCTGGTGCAGGAAGATTCGAGCCGCACACAAGTCGACCTCGCGCACCGCGTGGACCTATCCGTCTCAGGCCTGAAGAAGCGCCTGCGCAGGCTGTACGCCTGCGGCGTGATCAAACGCCGAGTTACGCTGCTGAATCCCGAAGCGCTGAATCTCAACCTGCTGTGCTTCGTTCAGGTGGTCCTGGGCCACCATCAGCCAGATGCCGCACGTCAGTTCTGCGACATGGTCCGAGAACTACCGGAGGTGCTCGAATGCCACGCTCTAACCGGGGAGCATGACTACCTGCTGAGGGTCGTCGCCCGGGACAATCGGCACCTCCAACGCCTGCTTGCGAACCAACTCGCGGCCGCGCCGGGAGTCGACCGGCTGCTGACCAGCATCGCGCTCGACGAGATCAAGAGCACTACCGCCCTGCCTCTCGAGCCTCCCCCGGAGGCCACGCACAGCCGCGATCGCTCTTCGTAAACCTACGCCCCCTCCGTCACATCGATGGCGGTCTCGAACGGGTAGCGGACCCCCATCCGTCGGCGAATCTCGTCCATCAGTTCGAGCAGGGCGATCGATTCGGCGTGGGGCAGCAAGGGGCTCTCCAGGGCGCCTCCGCGCAGGAGACGTTCGACTTCCAGGGCCTGGTACTCGTAACCGTTGGCGAGGAAGGGCAGCTCGGCGGTCGCGGCGCGGACGGCGCCGCGGTAGAGCACGGCGCGCCGGGCGCGCCAAAACCGGGGGATCTCGATTCGGCCTTCGGTGCCCTCGATCACGGCGGTGTGGTCGGTGTCACGGCTGACGGAGCTTTCGAGGTGCGCCTCCGCGCCGCCCGGAAACCGCAGGGTGATGTTGCAGTGCTCGTCGACACCCGTCCGTGCGAGTTCGGCTTCGACCTCGAGTTCCGGGGCGTCAGGGCCGATCAGCGCCTGGCCGAAGACGAGTGCGGCAAGGGAGAGGGTGTAGCAGCCGATGTCGAGCAGGCTGCCGCCGGCGAGTTCGGGGTCGTAGAGCCGGCTCTTCGGATCGAACGGGGCCTGGAAGCCGAAGGAGCAGGCGAGGCGCCGGGGTTCGCCGATCGCTCCACGATCCAGCCAACCGGCCACGCGGCGGGTCGCCGGCAGGAAGCGGCTCCACATGGCCTCCATGAGCAGGACGCCGTGGTCCCGGGCGATGCCGCACATCGTGCGGGCCTCCGAGGCGTTGACGGTGAGCGGCTTTTCGCACAGCACCGCCTTGCCCTGCCGGAGCGCCAGCGCCGCGTGTTCGAGATGGCCGGGATGGGGCGTGGCGACGTAGACGACGTCGACCGCGCCGCTGCGGGCGAGTTGAGCGTAGGTCCCCGCCTCGGCGGCGGCGTAGCCGCGCTCGGCGTTGAAGGCGCGGGCACGGTCCGGGTCCCTGCTGCCGGTGGCGGTGACTTCATGACCGTCCAGCGCGTCGATCGCGGTGGCGAAGGAGCGCGCGATGGCGCCCGGTCCGAGGATTCCCCAACGAATGGTCGCGACCACGACTACACCTCCCCTCGCAGCGCCTGGAAGACAAGGTCGCGGGCGCGGCGCGGCTCGTAAATGAACACCCTGCGTACCTTCGGCCCGACCTGGTAGCGGAGCCGTGCGAGCCGCCCGGCCAGGCCGCTGTGCGGCCGAGCGACGGTCAGCGCGTAGTGGGCTCTCGAGTGGTCGGAACCATTCGCCAGGCGCCGCAGCTCGTCGGCGGACACCTGGCTCCAGTCCACGCAGGAACTGAGAGGGGCAAACAGATCGCCGCCGTAGCGGCGGACGGATTCGATCCGGAACCCGGTGCGGATCAGGCGACCCAGATCGCGGGAGCGGATGGCGTGGGCGCAATCGCCCGCGACCGGTGGCAGCGGCAGCCGGTCGAATCGGCGGGCCGCGGCCGGCAGGCGGCGAAAGGCCGCCGCGGCGGCGGCGGCGGCGCGGCCGTTCCACTGGTGCCGGGCCGGACCGACGTAGTCGTCGACGATCAGCCTGCCGCCGGGTTCGAGGGCCGCGAGCACGGCGATGAGGAGGCGCTCGAGGCGCAGGTGGGCGGAGAAGCCGCCGATGCAGCAGACCGCCTGGTAGGCGGCCGGAGGGAGCTGCGGGCGGCGGGGGTCGAGGACGACGTGCCGGATGGGAACGGGCTGCGGCTCGGGGGCGCCGCTTCGCGGCGGCGCGCTCGACGCGGGCGAGACGCCCGTGTTCCCAGGAGGTGCGACGATGTCGACATGCGCGGCGAAGCCGGTGCGGAGGAGCTCGGCGGCCCAGGTGTCGTCGCCGATGAGGAGGACGCGGTCGAAGGCTTCGACGGGGGCGTGCTCGGCGATCCAGTCGCCGGGAGCGGGAGCGGAGGAGGCGGCGCGGACGGGGGCGGGCAGGCCCCATGAGTGGGGTGGCGGCTCGGGCGCGCCGCTTCGCGGCGGCGCGCTTGATGCGGGCAAGACGCCCGCGTTCCCAGGTGATGCGGGCACGGCTCCAGCGGCGCCGGGGCCGGGGCCGAGTTGTTCGAGGCGCTCTTCGGCCTGCTGGCGCCACTGGAGGCGGAAGTAGAGGGCGTGCTTGCGTTCGGAGCAGGTACGGCAGGTGCCGCAGGGGTTGCCGGTGCGCAGGCCATCGGTGATCGAGGAGAGGAGCGGCGAGCGCTCGACTTCGGCGAGGGTCGTTTCGGGGTAGAGCCCGATCGGCTGCTCTTCCCAGAAGATGCACGGCGAGACGGCGCCGTTCGGCCGCACGACGACGGTGTGGCGCGGCCAGGCGCAACCGGCAACCGCGGTGCGGACGCGACCGCTCAGGCGCCGGCGATCGTAGAGCCCGGCGCGCCAGCGCAGCAGATGGCCGCGGAGCCCGATCGCGTCGCCGTCATCGAAGTCGGGATACGAGACGAGTCGGAGGCCCCGGTCGGCCGCGTCCTCGGCGGCGGCGGCAAGCTCGGCCCGCAGAGCGCCCGGGTCCTCGCCGTCGAGCAGTTCGTCCTCGGCGGTGACGTGCGCGGTCGGCGCCACGAACCGGACGTCGAGCTCGCTGGCGCCGACTTCCTCGGCGAAGCGGGGCAGATCGGCGAGGTCGGCGCGGTTGGTCTGCATCCAGACGAAGATCAGCCGCAGGCGGGTGGCGGCGCCGCGGCGGACCTCGTTCAGGAGATCGAGGGAACGCATCAATCTGGTAAACGTGGCGCCGACCCGGATGGTTTCGTAGGTCTCGGGGCGTGTGCCGTCCATCGACACGCCGACCGTCTTGACCCCTGCCTCGCAGATCGCCTCCGCCTTGGGCGGTGTGAGCGGCAACAGATTGGTGGGGAACCAGAGGTCCGGAATCCCGTAGCTCCCCGCCTGGCGGACGATGTCGATGAACTTCGGGTGCACCAGGGGCTCGGCGGCGCAGCCGAGAGCGACGCGGTGGGCGCGCGGGAACAGGTCGGCCGCGACGCGGCCGAAGGTCTCCAGCGGCATCATGCCGGTGCCCGACAGGCTCCGGTCGAAGGGCGGGAACTGCAGCCGGTCGACCGCGGAGAAGTAGCACATCTTGCACTTCAGGTTGCAGCGCTCGGTGGTGTCGAGAATCACCTCGAGCGGGCGGCGTTGGAAGAGGGAGGTGGAAGTCACGATCTCGGTGACGGATTCCGCCTGCGGCGGATGCGGGCAAGATGCCCGCGTTCCCAGGGACCAGATGCGGGCCGGTTCATGGCAGGGCCGCCAGCATTGCTTTGCAGACACCGCGGCCGGAGCTCCTTTCGCGCCACACGGCAGCGATGCTAGCCGGGTCTCGCTCGCCGCGCCGCCACGCAGCCTGCTCGGCGGCGATCGCAGCGGCCAGGGGGCCGGCGCGGTGGGCGGACGCGACGCGGCCGTAGGCGCCGCCTTCGGACCAGCTCCGGAGGCTCGGGATTGGCGTGCCGACGATCGTCGCGCCCATGGAGAGCGCCTCGCAGCCGGCGTGGGGGGAACCCTCCCAGCGCGACGAGAAGACGATGGAGCGGCAGCCGGCGAGCGCCGCGGCCAGCACCGGCGGGTGCTGAGGACCTCGGTAGACGACACCGGGGAACCGGCCGCAAAGGTCCCGGAAGTGGTCTTCGCCTCCGTCGCCGAAGATGTGGACCGGCAGTTCTTCCTCGTCGCCGGCCGCGGCGAGGTAGCGGGACAGCGCCGCGGCCAACAGAGGCGCGTTCTTCTGGGGATCGTCCCAGCGGCCGATGGCCACCAGGCCGCGGCGCCCCCGTTCGAGGTCGGGGAACTCGCAGAACACGCGGTTGATCGCGAGCGGCGCCACCTGAACCCGTTCGGCATGGTCGCCGGCGCCGGCCTTGCGCAGGAAGCGGCGGAAGTGGTCGCGCGACTCCGCGTTGCCCAGGATCAGCACGTCCGAGAACCGGGCGCTGCGCAGGAACTCGGCGTCCTGCGGATCCCGGCGCCGGAACGAGCGCAGGTAGCGAAACCCGAGCCTGGCCAACTGGCGGCGGCGCTGGCGCCGGTCCGAAGTTCCGGCGTAGACCGTCCGTCTCATCGTCGCGAGCGGAAAGGCGCGCAGCCCCATCTGCCCGTCCGAGTCGCCCATGGCGATCGTGCGCACACCGATACCCACCAGGAATTCGAGCAGGCCGGACATCTGGTGGAAAGACGGCAGGATCGCGACCTGGATCTTGCGATCGAGCCAGAACTCCCGGTTCGCCAGTCCCTCCCCAAGCGGCGGGCAGAAGGTCGGCACGGGGAAGCCGTCGTCGGAGGATTGCGGACAGACGACGAACGCCTCATGGCCGAGCTCTTCCAGGCCGCGGATGTACTCCTCGAACCGGAACGAGCACTGGCTCAGAGGCGTACCGTGGTTCCAGACGACGGCAATCCGCATGATGCGCGACGCTACAGGACGGAAGCGGGGAACAGTCGCTGGGGGCAGGGGCGTTTCGCGCACGCCGCTTCGCGGCGGTGCGCCTGATGCGGGCGAGACGCCCGCGTTCCCAGGGCGGATGCTGCGGGTTCTCTACTCGCACTGGAACGCGAAGGTGTTGTTCCGGGCCGCGGCCGTTTCGCCCTGGCGATTGTGATGGCTCCAGGTGCGCCCATCGCCGTCTCTGACGTAGAGATTGAAGGCCACGTCGGTCACCGGCGCGACGAACACCCATCGGTGACCGTTGAGGCCGCATCCGTCGAGCACCTTGATCAGGACTTCCGCGTTGCCGCGGCTGAAGAACCAGAGCAGGCCCGACTCGGGCGAGGCCCAGATGCCGGACTTCGCCTCACCGACTTCACCGGCCGGCGTCTCGTAGCACATGCCCACCTCATAGCCCCCGTCGAAAACGAGCGGCGTGGTCTCCGGACGGCAACTCGTGTATCCGGGGCCCCTCGGCGGATCGGGATACCCATCGCGCGGAACCGGATAAAGGTAGCGCACGGCGGCCCGGTCGTCGCTGCTTAACGCCGCGCCGCGGCCGTCGCCGTGGACCCTCGCGCGCATCAGCGCCTCCCCAGTCTCGCTGTCGCAGGGGCCGCTGGCGCTATCGCCGCAAGGGTGGGATATTCCCAACACATGGCCGAGCTCGTGGGCCATGACCTCCTCGTGGACCTTGCGCGGATTCGAGGTCGAACTCACCCATTCCTCGTAGCCGTCCTGGGTGGTCACGTTCGACTCGACGATCTCGAGCGCCTCGACCGAGTCGCTACCCGGAATGGTGTGCGGGGTCACGGAGGCGTCACAGTAAAAGAAGGTGTAGGTAATCGCGATCGTGCCGCCGCCGCCACGTTCGTAAGACCCTGGAATCTCGTCGAACGGATCCTCGTAGGAGATCGAGTTCACGCCGTCGACGTCGTCGATCAGGAACTCCCGGTTCGAGGTGCCGCGGACGACCAGGTTCACCCGGCTCTCCGGATCGTCGCTCCAGGCGCGAACCGCGGTGCGCACCTGGGACAGGCCGCCGCCGGGCACCCCCGGCTGACCGCTTGCCTGCACGGTCACGCCGACGCTCTCGCCGCGGTCGAACTCTGGCCACCGGAGCGGCAGGCCGTCGTGGAGGCACTCCGGCGGACTCAAGGTGACCCGGAACGGTGCGGCGACGCCCAGGGGTCCGTCCGGCCAGGCGGCGTCAAGGTAGTCGGCCGGCCGCTCGACGCCGGCCGCGCGGTCCGCGATCCAGCGGCGAAACCGGGCCGCGTCGCGGGGTTGGCGGCTCAGGCCCCCGAGCAACGCGCGCTCGCCCGCCCGGACCTCGAAGAACAGGCCGAGGGCGAACTCGACGGGCCGGTACCGGCCGTCCACCGGATCGAGGAAGAGCAGAACCCGGTCCCCCTCGGCCAGCATCGGCAGGCCGAGGATCCTCATCGCCACGCCGTCCGGACCGACGCCGCCCGGCTGGCGAACGAGGATCGTGCCGCCGGGGACGAAGCCCTTCAGCACTTCCTCGACCTCGACCGCATAGTCCGTGGACGGCACGCCCGCGGCGAAGGCAGGCGCGGACGACCGGACCTCGCCGAACACGATCACCTGGGAACGCTCGACCATCGACTCGTCGGTCGGCAGGACGTAGACGATCGCCGCCGCCGGCGCCGCACAGATCGCGGCCGCGAGCAGTACTGCAGCCGCAGCTACTCGCGGCATTGGAACGCGAACGTATCTCTGGCGGGAACTGCCACTTCTCCCTGCCGGTTGCGGTGCGACCACGAGCCGTCCTCCCCGTCGGTCACGTAGAGATTGAAGGCGACATCGGTCACCGGCGCCACGAACACCCAGCGGTGGCCGTTGTACGCGCAGCCGTTCAGCACCTTGACCAGCACTTCCGCGTTGCCGCGGCTGAAGAACCAGAGCAGGCCGGATTCGCCGGAAGCCCAGATGCCGCCCTTGCCCTCGCCGAACTCGCCGGACGGCGTTTCGTAGCAGAGGCTGACGCTGTAGCCGCCGTCGAACACGAGCGGCGTGGTTTCGGGCTCGCAGTCCGTGTAGCCCTCGTCAGTTGGAGGATCGGGGTCGGGATCGGGGTCAGGATCCGGGTCGGGATCGGGATCGGGGTCGGGATCGGGGTCAGGGTCCGGGTGGTTGACGGCGAGCCGGATGCCATAGGCCGTGATCCCCGGATCTGTGTCGGCCTCCCACTCCGACCAATCGTCGTCCTCCTCCGAACGCGCCCGGAAGGCGCGCCTGCCGCCGCCGGGCCCGTTCTGGTCCGCCATCAGGAACTTCGTGTTGTCCGGCGGCGTACCGCGCAGCCAGGACACGGCGACCCAGACCGGGCCACCGTCCAACGACAGACCCTCGATCGCGCCTCTCAACGAGAAGCAGGCGTAGGTCCCGGCCGTCTGGAGTTCGACCGTTCCCACGAAATCGGCCAGCAGGGCGGCCGGCGCATTGCCGGCGCCGGAGTAGAAGTTGAGCGAGAAGTCAACATCGGCGCTCGTGTCGGCCATCCCACGCCCCATGCAGATGACCGCGTACTCGACCGTCCCCGCACGCGGCAATCGGAAGCTCTGGGCAAGCTCGAACTCGAAGAGCGGCTCTTCGGTCACGTCATCCACCAGGTACAGGGCCGCCTCGAGATCGCCGTCGTCGTATTGGTAGAGCTCGGTGGCCGGCTGCGGCACGCCGACCGCGTCGTGGCGCGCCGACCGCACATCGCGGACATGCACCGACACGGGAACACCGGCGGCTCGCTCGATGAGACCCGAACGGACCGCCCCGAGCCGCACGGAAGGTTCCGCGCCCACCGGAAGCAGCAGGTCGCGGCCTCCCTGGGCCGTGATCGGCGCCGCGGATGTAGCAAGCACCGCGGCAAGAAGGACGAAAGATCGACGAACCAGTATCAGGCGTGCCACGACGAATCCCCCTTTTGGTGTGGTGAACGATCATCTGCCCACCAGACCTTGCACGCGGCATGCCAAAATGTCGCTGACGGCGCGTCTATGAGCCCGGCGCCGCACAGGAAAACGCCTTCGCATCCTGGATCGGCTGGAAGGGCGTGCCGGCGGGGTTCTCGTAGGTCCGCTCTACGCCCGTCTCGCTGTCGGTGACCGTCATCGTGACAGCGACGTCCGTGAGTCCGCCCGCGAACACCCAGCGGTGGCCGTTCAGCGCGCACCCGTCGAGCACCTTGATCACCATCTCGACGTTGTTCGGACCGAAGAACCAGTAGAGGCCGGTATCCCGGGTGAGCGGCCAGGCCGTGGCGTCGCCGTTGCCGTCATCCGTTTCCCAACGGGCGCGGACCGCGAAGCGGCCGCCCTGGAGGCAGAGGGTGAGGTCGTCGGCCTCGCAGGCGCCGCCGTGATCTTCCTGCGGCAGCGCCACAGGGCCGGGACGGAGCGACCCGGTGAACCGCTCGGCGAACCGGGACGTCCGCTTCGTGCCTCCGCGCAGCGACTCCAACTCCCCAGGCAGCAACAGGTACCGACTCTGCCCGTACAGGTTCCGGCCCTGGGAGCAGACGGCAAAGGACTTCGTGTCCAGAACCGGCAGGAAGGGAGTGCCCGGCGGGTTGTAGTACGTCGCGGCGACTCCGGTCTCGGAGTCGATCACGGTCATGACAACCTTAACGTCGGTCAGGCCGCCGGCGTACACCCAGAAGCGTTCATTGAAGGCGCACCCGTCGAGGACCTTGACCACGAGTTCGACGTTGTCCGGAGAGAAGAACCAGAAGTCGCCGGTGTCGTTGGTCAACGGCTCGGCGTCGCCCCGGTCGCTGTCCCGGTCCGTCTCCCACTGCACTTCGACCCGGAAGCGCCCCTCGTTCAGACACAGCGTGTCGTCGTCCTCCACGCAGTCTTCGACTTCGGCGAAGGTCGTGGCGCCCGCCTCCGGCGTCGGCTCGGAGCTGCCGCGGTTGTTCCGCGCCACGACCTGGTAGGCGCGGAAGGTCGCGGGCGGGATGTTCTGGATCACCACCGAGGTGCTGTTCCGCTCCAGGGTCGCGATGCGCTCGAAGTCGCTGTCGACCATCCGTTCGTAGA
Source organism: Candidatus Multivorans sp. (assembly GCA_965216125.1). Classification (GTDB taxonomy): domain Bacteria; phylum Acidobacteriota; class Thermoanaerobaculia; order Multivoradales; family Multivoraceae; genus Multivorans. The sequence continues at coordinate 1,397,956 of OZ244152.1, forward strand.
TCTCGAAGGCGGTCTCGTCGCCGGAACGGTCCTGCCACCGGAGTTCGAGTTCGTTCTGGCTGATCGCGGTGACGGTCAGATTGGTGGCCGCCGCGGGCCCAACCGGCCCCACCGGACCGATTTCCGGGTAGAGAGCGCGCACGCCGCCCCGGTCGTCCGCGTTGAGCACGGCCCCTTGGTGCCGGCCGCCGACCTGGGCCCGCATGAGCGCCGTGCGCTTCAACTCCGTGTCGCAGGGATCGCCCGCCCCGTCGTCGCAACTGTGGCCGATACCCAGAACGTGGCCCAGTTCGTGGGCCATGATCTGCGCGTGGGCGAGGCCGGCATCCGGCACCATGGCCAGCCAATCCCGGTACCCGTCCTGGGTCGTGATGTTGGACTCGACGAACTCGTAGGCCTCCACGCTCGCGAGGCCGGGGACCGGGTGCGGCGGGGTAGACGAATCGCAGTAGAAGTACCCGTAGGTGATCGCGAGGACTCCGCCCACCGAGGGAAGGAAGGAGCCGGGAATCTCGTCCAGGGGATCCTCGAAGCTGATCCCGTTCTGGTCGTCCACCTCGAGCGAGAGTTCTTCATCCGACAGGCCGCTGCGGACGAGGCGAACCCGGCTTCTCGGATCCTGGTTCCAGGCCCGCATTCCAGCCAGGACCTGCGAATGCCCGTTGGCTGGGGCGCCGGGCTGGCCCCGGCGCTGGACCACCAGCCCCAGACTCTGACCACGGTCGAAGTTGCGCCAGCGAATGCGGGTGCCGGGATGCTCGCAGCCGCCAGGGGCCACAACCAGACGGAAGTCCGAAACGACCGTGGCCAGGCCCTCCGGCAGGTCGGTCGCGAAGTAGTCGGGCGCGCGCTGGTCGCCCGCCGCGCGGTCGGCGATCCAGCGGCGGAAGCGGACGGCGTCGCGCGGCGCAGTGCCCTGCACCCCTTCGTCAGCGGCCTGGTCGCCCGGCATCGGCAACACCAACTGCTCCGTCGAATCGCGCAACAGCAGCATCCGGTCGCCGGCCGGAACCTCGAAGAAGATCCCGAGCGCGAGCTCAGCGGTGCGGTAGACGCCCTCGACCGGATCGAGGAAGAGCAGCACCCGGTCACCTTCGACAAGTACCGGCACACCGAACACCCGGCCGGCAACGCCGCCCGGTCCGAGGCCGCCGGGCTGACGAACGACGATCGTGCTGCCGGGCACGAAGCCCTTCAGCACGTCCTCGACCTGGAACATGAGGTCGGTGGCGAGAGGTCCTCCAACCGGCGCCGGCTCCGCGGCCAGAACCTCGCCGAAGACGATGACCGGTGACCGCGTAACCATCGCCTCGTCGGTGGGCATGACGTAGACCGTCGCCGCGGCCGGCGCCGCCGCCAGCGCCGCCACGATCAGCAGCGCGGCGAGCCCGGGCAGCAGCGCGAGAAGCTGCCTACTCCGGCAGCCGGAGCGAAGAGACATGTCGATTAGACGATGCGTGAACATAGGTCAAACCCGCGCCCATACACGCAGCGCAGGGCAAAAGCCGTCGGATTCTAGCATCTTCGCGGGTTTCCCTGTGTTTCCAGGACGAGGAACACAGGATTCAACCCGCGCCGGCGCGGCCCGATTCCGGCCTACGGACCGCTAGGACAGCAGGCGGCCGGCGCGGGCGGTCAGGTCGTCGAGCCGGGCGCCGAGTTCGAGCCGCGCCGCCTCCCGTTCGGCATCGGTCGAGCCGCGATCGAGCACGATCGGTTCACCGACCGCGACCGCCACCCGGGTGAACGGGGCGCCGACGATCATGCGGTCCCAGCTCCTCAACCTCGGTCCACGGTCCGCGGCCAGGCCGGCGGGGACGATCGGCGCGCCGGACATGGCCGCCAGGACGATGCTCCCAGCCTTCGCTTCGCGCGCCGGCCCGCGCGGACCGTCGGGCATGAGCAACAGGGTCGACCGGTGCTTGACGAGTTCGCGGTAGAGCGTGAGCATCGCCTCGCGGCCGCCGCGGGAGGTCGAGCCGCGGGTGACGCGAATGCCCCAGGCCCGCGCGACCCGGGCCGCCAGCTCACCGTCGTCGGAGTGGCTGGAGAGCATGGACACCGGGCCGCCGGCCGGCAGCAGGCGCCGGCGCACCAGCAGCAGGGAGAGCGCCAACTGCTCGTGCCAGCAGGCGAACATGGCCGGCGGTTCGAGGGCGCGGTCGAGGTGCCCGGCGCCTTCGAGGCGGTGCAGGCGGTAGGTGGCGACGAGGGTCTGGGAGACGAGACGGACCAGAACCGCCGTCGCGGGCAGGGCGGCGCCGCGTATCTTCAACCGACGCCGGCGGCGTAGTCGAGGACATCGCCGACGGTCTCCAGGGCAGCGGCGTCTTCGTCGCTGATTTCTGTGCCCAAGGCCTCTTCGAGTTCGATCAGCAGTTCGAGCTGCTTGGGAGAGTCGATGCCGAGGTCGGCCACGAGGTCGAACTCGGGGCGCAGCTCGGCTTCGTCCCGGCCGCTGGCCCGCGCCAGTATCTTGCTCGCCGCTGCACGTAGATCCATTGCTCCTCAACTCCTGTGCCCTACCGTGGCGTGGGTCCGGCGAGGCCGGGTCAGAAGTCGGCCGCGAGTTCGCCGCGAAGGTACTGCTCGCGGAGGGATCGCCGCCGGACCTTGCCACTGGTGGTGCGCGGAATCCTACCCCGGCGTACGAGGAGCAGATCGGCAAGCTGGATGCCCAGGGCGCGGCCGACGCTGCGGCCGACCTCGCTGCGCAGCAGGGCGGTGCTGCCGCGGTCGCCGCCGGTCTCCATCACCAGGATCGCCCGCTCTCCGTGCGGCGCGTCGACCGAGAAGGCGGCGGCGCGCTCCCTACCCCCAACGCCGAGAACGGACTCGGCCACCCACTCGATCTCGTGCGGCATCACGTTCGAGCCGCCCAGGATGAGCAGCTCCTTGGTGCGGCCGGTGATGTGGACCTCGCCGGCAGCGCTCAGAAAGCCGAGGTCGCCGGTGTAGAGCCAGCCGTCGCGCAGCACCTCGGCGGTCGCTTCCGGGTCGTTCCAGTACCCCAGCATCAGGGAAGGCGAACGCAGCCGGATCTCGCCCACTTCGCCAGCCGGCAGCGCGCGCCCGTCGGGCGCCGCGATCTCGATATCGGTGCGGTCCATCGGCGGGCCGTTCGACGTCACCTCGGGGCCGCCGCCGGACGGCGCCGCGGTGTGCAGACCGTCGACGGTCTGGCTGATCGAGATGAGCAGCGTGTTCTCGGCCATACCGTAGGCGGCGCGCAGCGCGCCCGGATCGAGGCCGGCGGCCTCGAAACGGCGACTGAACTCGGACATGGTCTCCTGCCGCACCATTTCGGACCCGCAACACACATCGCGCCAGCCGCTCAGGTCGAGCGACGCGAGACGATCGTCGCCGACCCGTTCGACGCACTGCCGGAAGGAGAAGTTGGGGGCCGCCGACATCGCCGTCTTCGTGCGCTTGAACTGCTCCAGCCAGACCCAGGGCCGCGCCAGGAAGGCGCGCGGATTGAGCATGATCAGGTCGGCGCCGGTGAGCAGGGAGCCGAGCAGGCAGCCTCCCAACCCCATGTCGTGGTAGAGCGGCAACCAGCCGACGAGGGCATCCATCAGTTGTCCGCCGCGCGGAATCGCCACCGCTTCCATGCTGGCGCGGGCGCTCCAGGTCGAAGCAGAGTGGCCCACGACCACCGCCCGCTGGTGACCGGTCGAGCCGCTGGTCATCTGCAGGAAGGCCGGATCGTCGCCCCGCGGCGGCCGACCGGCCGGCGCCGGCGACGGGCTCGTCGCGGCGAAGGCGGACTGCGACAGCAGGTTGGGACGCGACCTTCCGGGCGGCTCAGCGGAGGCGATCTCCTGGACCTGATCGCTGACCGGGTCGGTGCAGACCATGTAGCGGGCGTCGAGCAGCTCGTTCACCGCGAGCGCCTTCTCGATCTGGTTGCGGGGCGAGCCAAGCGCCCGCGGCGGCGCGACCGCCGCCGGCAACGCGCCGAGGCGAACCGCGCCGAACCAGACCTCGAACCAGGGCCACGAGGTCGGCAGGCATACCAGGATGCGGTCGCCGGGACGAACGCCGAGGGTGATGAGACGACCCGCGGCAGCCTCGATGTCGTTCAGCAGGAAAGGCCACGTGCGCCGCCCCTCCACCCGGCCCCGACTGTCGATCAGCGTGATGCCGCGCTGCGGCCACACCGACGCCGCTCGTTCCAGCGCCTCCAGCAGGGTTTCGGGATGGTGCTCGCGGTTCCCTACGGCGCGTGGATCAAGCATGGAACTGCAGGTCGTAGAGGCGCCTGTAGGCGCCGCCCAACTGGAGCAGTTGTTCGTGGGTGCCCTCTTCGACGATGACGCCGCGGTCCAGGACGACGATGCGGTCGGCGCGAATCACGGTCGACAGCCGGTGGGCGATGACGAGCGCGGTGCGGCCCTCCATCAGGTTGTAGATGGCGCGCTGCACCACGGCTTCGGACTCGGTGTCGAGATGGGATGTCGCCTCGTCGAGGATCAGGATCGGGGCGTTCTTGAGCAGCGCCCTGGCGATCGCGAGTCTCTGACGCTGGCCGCCGGAGAGGTTCTGGCCGCCCTCGCCGATCACCGTGCCGTAGCCCTCGGGCATCGCCATGACGAAGTCGTCCGCGTAGGCGGCGGCCGCCGCCAGGCGCACCTCCTCCAGGGGCAGATCGTCGCGCCCGTACGCGATGTTGTTCCGCACCGTGTCGTTGAACAGCACCGTTTCCTGGGTGACGATGCCGATCAGGGAACGCAGGTTCACGAGCGGCAGGTCGCGGATGTCCGTGTCGTCGATCAGCACCCGGCCCGAGACGGGATCGAAGAAGCGCGGCAGCAGGTTGACCATCGTCGACTTGCCGGCGCCGGAGGCGCCGACCAGGGCCAGCACCTCTCCGCGGTTCAGGTCGAGGTCGATTCCGGACAGCACCGACTGGCCGTGGCCGGTCTTCTGGTAGCCGAAGGACACATCTTCGAAGCGGATGCCGCGATCGAATCCGGTGATCGGCGGTACGGTCGGGCGATCGACGATGTCGCTCTCGACCTGCATCAGTTTGTGAATCCGGTGGCCGCAGGCGACGGCCTCCTGCATTACCAGGTTCACCTTGTTCAGCTTCCTGATCGGGTCGTACATCAGCAAGAGCACGATCAGGAACTGGAAGAAGAGCGTGAAAGTGAGTCGCCCATCCCGGATCATCAGACCCGCGGAGATGATCAGAGCCGCACCTCCGATCGCGGCGATCGACTCGATCACCGGGCTCGAGACGGTGGACAGGAACTGGGCGCGGAGGTTGGCGAGCAGGTGGCCGCGGGTGGCGCGCTCGAACCGCCGGCACTCGAACTCCTCCATGCCGAACGCCTTGACCACGCGGTTGCCGCGGATGCCCTCGGAAAGCAGCCCCGAGAGATCGGCCATCCGCTCCTGGCTGCGGTAGGTGACCTTGCGCATCCCCTTGCCGAAGCGGGCCAGCAGGAAGCCGAAGATCGGCACCGCGACCAGCGAGACGAGGGCCATCGTGAAGTGGAGCGTGAGCAGGTACAGGGGGTAGACCAGCAGCAGCGCGCCGGACATGAAGATGTCGAACAGCCGCGCCGCCACCGCGTTCTGGAGCTTGGCGACATCGCTGACCACGCGGCTGTACAGCTCCCCCGACGTGTGCCGCTGATGGAAGCGGCTCGACTGGTGGATGATGTGGCGGTAGAGGTCGTTGCGGATGTCGGTCGTGAGCCCCAGGCCGGCGCGCTGGAAGGAGTAGCCGGAAAGGAACGCCATCAGGCTGCGCACCAGCAGAACGAGCACAAGCAGGACCGGCGTGAAGAAGACCTCGCGCCGGCCTTCGATGCCCGCCCACTGTTTCAGGTCGTCGTAGAGGCCCCCGGCCGCCGCTCTCAGGTGCTCCGTGCGGGCCTCGACGGCGCCCAGCAGCCGCGGCAGCGGCCCGTCGCTTCCGATCTCGGGAAGGCCTCCCCCGCCCAGGACCCGTTGTTGCACCTCCTCCTCGGAAGCGCCCAGCACTTCCTGCAACATCGGATTGATCAGCCCGAGAAACGCCGCCGTGGCGATGCTGAAGACGACGATCGCGGCGAGGGCCAACAGCCCCCAGTGCACGTAGCGGCGGGCGTACCGGAGGAAGAAGGCGAGCAACTCCATGCGCAGGGCAGCATACTTCGGTGGGGCTCGGAGCCGGCCTCCGGCCGGCGGGCGGAGCCGGCCTCCGGCCGGCGCGTGTTTCTGGCCGCCTTCGGCGGCGGCGGGCCAGAAGGCCCGCGCACCCAGAGATAGGTCATCGGTGCGGTGGGATGCCCTGCTGGAGTTCCGAGGCCCGCGACGACGCCGTGCCGGTTGCAGTACAGAGCTGCTTCAACACGATGGCGGTGCTCTGGGTGCGCGGGCCTTCTGGCCCGCATCCGGGCGCCGCCGCGCAGCGGCGAGCGCGAGTCATTTCACACCCATTCCCCCAAACGCGCCAGAATGTCGCCGATGACGGACTCTCCCGAGACCCGGGCCGCCTTCCTGCGCGAGGAGCTGCAGCGCCACGAGCGCCTCTACTACCAGGACGCGAAGCCCGAGATCAGCGACCGGGCGTTCGACACCCTGATGGCGGAGCTGCAAGAGCTCGAAACGGAGCACCCGGCGCTTCGCACGGCCGACAGCCCGACCCAGCGGGTCGGAGGCGAGCCCACGGATGGTTTCGAGCAGGTCGAGCACACACCGGCGATGCTGTCGCTCGACAACACCTACGACCACGACGAACTCGAGGAGTGGTTCGGGCGGCTGAACCGGCTGCTGCCGGAGGAGGAGTTCGAGTTCGTGTGCGAGCTCAAGGTCGACGGGGTGTCCCTGTCCCTGCTCTACGAGGACGGCGTCCTGACCCAGGCGGCGACCCGAGGCAACGGTCGGGTCGGCGACCTCGTGACCGCGAACGCGCGCACGATCCGGACGCTGCCGCTGCGGCTGCCTGCGGGGGCGCCCGCCCGGCTGCTGGTGCGGGCCGAGACCTACATGCGCCGGAGCGTGTTCGCGGCTCTGAACGATGAGCGCAGCGCGGCCGGCCAGGAGCTCTACGCCAACCCCCGCAACACGACCGCCGGGACGGTGCGGCTGCTCGACAGCCGGGACGTCGCGCGGCGGCGGCTCGACCTGGCCTGCTACGAGTGGGTTCAGCCCGCCGGCGGCGACGGCGGCGAAGCGCAACGCCGATCGCACGGCGAGAGTCTCGCCGACCTGGCCGATCTCGGTCTGCCGGTCAACGATTCGTGGCGCCGCTGCAAGGGCCTCGAGGAAGTCATCGCCTACTGCACGGAGTGGCAGGAGCGCCGCGGCGAGCTGGACTTCGAGATCGACGGCGTGGTCGTCAAGGTCGACGATCCGGAACTCCGGGACCGTCTCGGCGCCACCGCCAAGGCGCCGCGCTGGGCGGTGGCGTTCAAGTTCGAGGCCGAGCAGGCCGAGACGGTGGTGCTGGCGATCAACGCCCAGGTCGGTCGCACCGGCGCGGTGACTCCGGTGGCCGAACTCAAGCCGGTGCTGATCGCGGGCACCACGGTCAAGCGCGCCACGCTCCACAACTACGAGGACCTGGCCCGCAAGGACGTGCGGGTCGGCGACGCGGTCGTGATCGAGAAGGGCGGCGACATCATTCCCAAGGTGGTGGAGGTCATCCTGGAGCGGCGCGGCCCGGAGTCGACGCCCTTCGAGCCGCCCAAACACTGCCCGGCCTGCGGCGAGGAACTGCCCCACCTTGAGGACGAGGTGCGGCTCCGCTGCGTCAATGCCGCCTGCCCGGCCGTGGTCCGCGAGAGGATCCGCCATTTCGCGTCGCGCAACGCGATGGACATCGAGGGCCTGGGCGACTGGCTGGTCGGCGAACTGGTGAGCAGCGGCCTGGTCCGCAACCCGGCGGATCTATACCGCCTGAAGGCGGAGCAGCTTGCGGATCTGAAGAAGACCAACGAGGCGCGCCTCGGCGAACGGTCGGCGGAGCGCATCGTCGTGAGTCTCGAGGACTCGAAGACGAGGCCGCTGGCCCGGCTGATCTACGCCCTCGGCATCCGCTTCGTGGGCGACAGCACGGCCGCCCTGCTTGCGCGCCGTTTCCGCAGCGTTGACGCGCTCGCTGCCGCGACCGCGGAGCAACTGGAAGAGGTCGACGAAATCGGCGCCCGCATCGCCGAGTCGGTGCGGGCCTTCTTCGATTCGGAGCAGAACCGGAAGCTCCTCGATCGCCTGCGAGACGAAGGCCTCCGGATGGAGGAAGAGGTGACGAGCGTAGCGGACGACGCGGATCTGCCGCTGGAAGGCAAGGTGTTCGTCCTCACCGGCTTGCTCGCCGAGATGACGCGCAACGAAGCCGCCGCTCGGATCAAGGCGCTCGGCGGCAAGGTCACGGGGTCCGTCAGCAGCCGGACGAACTTTCTCGTCGCGGGGGAGAAAGCCGGCTCGAAGCTCCGGAAGGCCGAGCAGTTGGGGGTCGAGGTTCTGGACGAAGAGCGGTTCGAGGAGCTGCTGGCGGCTGATCCGTCCTGAGAGTCGCGCTCGCCGCTGCGCGGCGGCGCCCGGATGCGGGCCAGAAGGCCCGCGCACCCAGAGATACGGCGGTGCCATGGGGTGATTCCCTACTGCAAGCGAAGCGGTGTCGCTGCGAGCGGCGGAGCGGCAACCCCCGTGCTCCAGCAGGGCATCTCAACGAAACGACGACCATTCTCTGGGTGCGCGGGCCTTCTGGCCCGCTGCCGCCGAAGGCGGCCAGACAGACGCGCCGGCCAACGGCCGGCACCGCTTTGAGCGGGAGTGCCAGCGTGCAGCTAGGATGCCCGCCATGTCCGCCCCACCATGGGTCATCGTGATCGATGACGAGGCCGGGTCCCGGCAGTCGATGGCGATTGCACTCGAGCGGGCCGGCCTCGGCGTGCGCGTGTTCGACGACGCGCAGGAAGCTCTGACCTTCGTCGAGCGGGAGTCGCGGGTGCGCCTGGCGGTGTGCGATCTGCGGATGCCGGGCATGGACGGATTGGCGTTCCTGAACCGGGTGCGGGCCCAGGAGCTCGACCTGGCGGTGATCCTGGTCACCGGTTTCGGCACCATCGAGTCGGCGGTCGAGGCGATGCGCGTCGGCGCCGACGACTACCTCACCAAGCCGGTCGACCTCTACGAGCTGCGGAGCCGGGTGCTCAAGCTGATCGAGAACTGGCAGTTGCGCGACGAGGTGACGAACCTGCGCGAGATGCTCGACGAGCGTTTCGGCTTCGACGCCATCGTGGGCCAGTCGCCGCCAATGGAGCACCTGTTCCGGCAGATGCGCCAAGTCGCCCCGAGCCGTGCTTCGGTGCTGATCCTGGGCGAGAGCGGCACCGGCAAGGAGCTCGTCGCCAAGGCTCTGCACCAGGCCAGCCCCCGCCGGCAGGAGCGCTTCCTGGCTCTGAATTGCGGCGCGATTCCGAACGACATCCTGGAAAGCGAGTTGTTCGGCCACGAGAAGGGGTCCTTCACGGGCGCGGTCGGGCGCAAGATCGGCAAGTTCGAACTCGCCGCCCGCGGCACGCTGCTGCTGGACGAGATCACCGAACTGATCCCCGAACTCCAGGTCAAGCTGCTCCGCGTGCTGGAAGAACGGCAGGTCATGCGGGTCGGTGGCAGCCGCTTGATCGATGTCGACTTCCGGCTCCTGGCGGCCACCAACCGCAACCTGGAGCAGGCGGTGGCGGAGGGCGCCTTCCGGGAGGATCTCTACTACCGGCTGAAGGTCGTCACCTTGAGCATTCCGCCGTTGCGGGAACGGCTCGACGACCTGCCCATGCTCGCGAACCACTTCCTGCGCAAGTTAGCGGCCCGCGAGGGCAAGCCCGAAATGCAGCTCTCCAGCAGGGCGCTGAAGTGCCTGTCCGGGAATCGCTGGCAGGGCAACGTGCGCGAGCTGCGCAACGTGCTCGAGACGGTCGCGGTCTTTCACGACGGCGGCAGGATCGAGATCGGCGATCTGCCGGACGACGTCCGCACCGCAGTCGAGGCGCCGGCGGAGAGCCCGGTCCAGAGCCCCTTCGGCGAGCCCCGGACAATGGCCGAGATCGAGCGCCAGGCGATCCTCGAGACTCTGCGCCGCACCGGCGGCAGGCGCGCCGCGGCGTCGCGGGCGCTGGGTATCGGCGTGCGTACTCTGCAGCGGAAGCTGAAGGACTATCGCGAGCAGGGCCTGCTCGGGGAGGACAAGGCGTGACCGCGCTGTCGGTGAACATCGACCACGTCGCCACCGTGCGGCAGGCGCGCCTGGTGGGCTATCCGGACCCGGTCGAGGCGGCGCGGCTCGCCGAGGAGGCGGGAGCGTTCGGCATCACGGTGCATCTCCGCCAGGACCGCCGCCACATTCAGGATCGGGACGTCGTGGAACTCCGGCAGACGGTCAGCGGCCGGCTCAACCTCGAGATCGCGGCCGAAGAACCGATGCTCGAGCTCGCGGAGCGCGTCAGGCCGGATCAGGTGACGCTGGTTCCGGAACGGCCGGACGAGGTCACCACCGAAGGCGGCCTCGACCTGATTGGACGCGGCCCCCAGGTGCGCAATGCCGCCAAGCGGCTCGTCGCCGCCGGCATCCGGGTATCCGTCTTCGTCGACCCCGCTCTCGACCAGATCGCGGCGCTCGACGACCAGGACGACGTCACCGGCTTCGAGTTGAACACCGACGCCTACACCCGCGCCTCGGGCACCGGTGCGAGCGCCGAGTTCGCGAAGATCGAGGCCGCCGCCGAGCGCGGTCTGGCCGCGGGCCGGGAGGCGTACGCCGGACACGGCCTGACCGTGGCCAACGTCGGGCCGGTGGCGGCCCTTGCCGGCATCAGCGAACTGAACATCGGCCACTCGATCGTCTCGCGGGCGGTGCTGATCGGCATGACCGCGGCGGTGAAGGAGATGTTGGCGGCGATGCGGGCCGCAGAATCGAGCTCGTAGCGTCCCAGGGTTCGTCGGAGCTTCGCCGCTACGCGGGTCGGACTGCAGGCGGGTCGGGCGGAGCATGGACGGCGCTACGCGCCGGCTGTCTCCTGAAGCGGGCCAGAAGGCCCGCGCACCCAGAGATACGGCGTCGGCACGGCTGGGATGCCCTGCTGCAGTTCCCAGGCCCGCGGCGACACGGCGCCGGTTGCAGTACAGAGCTGCCTCGACACGACGGTGGTGCTCTGGGTGCCAAAGCAACGCCGCCGCGAAGCGGCGACCGCTGGGCGGGTCGGGCGGAGCATTGGACGGCGCTACGCGCCGGCTGTGTCTCCTGAAGCGGGCCAGAAGGCCCGCGCACCCAGAGATACGGCGTCGGCACGGGTGGGATGCCCTGCTGCAGTTCCCAGGCCCGCGGCGACACGACGCCGGTTGCAGTACAGAGCTGCCTCGACACGACGGTGGTGCTCTGGGTGCGCGGGCCTTCTGGCCCGCTTCCGCCAAAGCAACGCCGCCGCGAAGCGGCGACCGCTGGTCGGGTTGGGCGGAGCATGGACGGCGCTACGCGCCGGCTGTGTCTCCTGAAGCGGGCCAGAAGGCCCGCGCACCCAGAGATACGGCGTCGGCACGGCTGGGATGCCCTGCTGCAGTTCCCAGGCCCGCGGCGACACGGCGCCGGTTGCAGTACAGAGCTGCCTCGACACGACGGTGGTGCTCTGGGTGCCAAAGCAACGCCGCCGCGAAGCGGCGACCGCTGGGCGGGTTGGGCGGAGCATGGACGGCGCTGCGCGCCGGCTGTCTCCTGAAGCGGGCCAGAAGGCCCGCGCACCCAGAGATACGGCGTCGGCACGGGTGGGATGCCCTGCTGCAGTTCCCAGGCCCGCGGCGACACGGCGCCGGTTGCAGTACAGAGCTGCCTCGACACGACGGTGGTGCTCTGGGTGCCAAAGCAACGCCGCCGCGAAGCGGCGACCGCTGGTCGGGTTGGGCGGAGCATGGACGGCGCTACGCGCCGGCTGTGTCTCCTGAAGCGGGCCAGAAGGCCCGCGCACCCAGAGATACGGCGTCGGCACGGCTGGGATGCCCTGCTGCAGTTCCCAGGACCGCGGCGACACGGCGCCGGTTGCAGTACAGAGCTGCCTCGACACGACGGTGGTGCTCTGGGTGCCAAAGCAACGCCGCCGCGAAGCGGCGACCGCTGGTCGGGTTGGGCGGAGCATTGGACGGCGCTACGCGCCGGCTGTGTCTCCTGAAGCGGGCCAGAAGGCCCGCGCACCCAGAGATACGGCGTCGGCACGGGTGGGATGCCCTGCTGCAGTTCCCAGGCCCGCGGCGACACGACATCGGTTGCAGTACAGAACTGCCTCGACACGACGGTGGTGCTCTGGGTGCGCGGGCCTTCTGGCCCGCTTCCGCCAAAGCAACGCCGCCGCGAAGCGGCGACCGCTATCCCAGGCCAGCGGCGACCACAGCGGCGACCACAGCCCGACCGCAGCCCCTGAGGTTCACCCGACGCCGAGTTCGGCTTCGATGACGCTGGCGATGTGCTCGCAGAGGTCGTCGATCTGCTGCTGGTCGGGGCCCTCGATCATCACCCGGGCGAGCGGTTCGGTGCCGCTGTAGCGCAGCAGGACCCGGCCGGAGGATCCGAGGTTCCGTTCCGCGGAGGCGACGGCGTCGGACAGGCCGGGCACGGTCTCGAGCGGCAGCTTCTCGCGCACGGCGACGCTCTGCAGGGTCTGCGGGAAGCGCAGGAAACCGGCTGCCAGATCGGCGAGAGAGCGGCCGGACGAGGCGACGATCCCGGCCACGGCGGCGGCGGTGAGCAGGCCGTCGCCCGTGGTCGCGAGTTTCAGGTCGAGCAGGTGGCCGGATTGCTCGCCGCCGAGCCGGACGCCCTCGCGACGCATCGTCGCGGCGACCTCGCGGTCGCCGATGCCGCAGCGCAGCACCTCGACGCCGCGGCGCTCCAACGCGCGCTCGAGTCCCATGTTGGACATCGTCGTCGCGACGATCCGCCGGCCGGGAAGCTGGTCCCGGTCCGCAAGGTGGGACGCCCAGACGTACAGCAGAACGTCGCCGTCGCAGATCTGGCCGAGGTGATCGCAGAGGATGGCCCGATCGGCGTCGCCGTCGAGGGCCGCGCCGAAGTCGCTGCCGGTCTCGCGGGTGAAGGCGACGATCCGGTCGGTGCAGGTCGAACCGCAGTCCCGGTTGATGTTGCGGCCGTCCGGACGGTCGCAGGTGACCCGGCAGTCCGCACCCAGAGATCGGAACAGCCGTCCGGCGTGCGGCGCCCCGGCGCCGTTCGCGGCGTCGATGGCCACGCGAAGGCCCCCGAGAGGACGGCCTCCCGGCAGCGAGGCCCACAGGTGGTCCAGGTAGCGCTCCGCGAGGCCGGCTTCTTCCGTGAGTCCGCCGGGCTGGCCTTGAGCTTCCAGTGCGCCCGCGTCCGCGACGCCTGCGATCCGGTCTTCGATCGCCCGCTCGACCGAGGGATCGACCTTGAAACCGTCAGCCCCGATCAACTTGACGCCGTTGTCGGTGTAGGGATTGTGGCTGGCGGAGACGACGATGCCGCCCACGGCACCCAGTTCGCTGACCAGGAAGGCGACCGCGGGTGTGGGCACGATGCCGGCCGAACGCACATCCGCGCCCGCCGCGCGAACGGCGGAGGCGAGCCAGCCGGCAATCTCCTCCCGGCTGTCGCGGGTGTCGCCGCCGAGGATCAGGAGCGGCCGCGAACCTGCCGGCGGGTCCGGCGGCATGCTGAGGCGGGCAAACCAGTAGCCGACCGCCTGGACGGTCGACCGATCCAGCGGCGGCGAGCCGAAGACGGCCCGCATGCCGTCGGTGCCGAAGAGTCCCGCGGTCAAGAACCTGCGCCGGACTGCGGCTGGAGTCCCTGGATCATCGGCACTTCCACGCTGACGAAGGTGGGGAACTCGACCGCGACGCTTTCGCCCACGAAGCGCACGCGCGCCTGTTCCTCGACGAAGTCGACGCCGCGGCCATTGATGTCGACCGGGCCCGCCGACGCATACCCCCGGTTGATCTCCGAGCGCGACCCCCGGACCGTGGCCAGACGCGGCTCGATCCGGACATTGTCGTGGTCGACCCTGAAGCCGCCGATCGGTTCGCCTATCAAGTCGACCTGGACCGGCACCTGAACCGAGATCTCCTCGTCGAGGGTCAGGGTCAACTGCCTGGGCGTGAGCGACACGACCTCGATGCCCTCCGCGTCCTCGGGGAGCACGACATGCTCCGTACTCAGAATGATGGCGACCTGTCGCGGGCCACCGTACGTTGCGCCTCCGAAGAGGTTCTCTCCGAGCGGCACCTGGACCCGGATCTGATCCCGGTTCAGGGAAGCGATCGCATCCTCGCTGCCCCGGACCAGAACGAAGAGCTCCTCCTTGGGATCTTCGGGCGAGCCGAGGATCGGCGAACCAAGGACCACCATCTGGTCGGGATCCTCCGTCGTGACCCGCGCCCGGACGCTCTCCTCGATCGGCGGCACGGTCATCTCGCGCAGGCGGGGACAGTAGGACGCCGGCAGCCAGATACCGACCGCGATCGCCACGGCAAGAGCCCGAAAGGCCCAGCGATTGCCCCTCTCGCTCATTCCCCAGCCCTCTGGGCCAGCAGCAACTCGATGAGTCGGTTACGCAGTTCCCGCATGGTCAGATCGCCGGTCAGCCGACCCTCGCGCGCGATCGAGATCTTGCCGGTCTCCTCCGAGACCACGACCACCACGGCGTCGGTCTCCTCGGTGATCCCGATGGCCGCCCGGTGGCGCGTGCCGTGCTCGATCGAAACGCCGGCGCTGGTGGTCAGGGGCAGGAAGCACGCGGCGGCGGCGACCCGGTCCTTCTGCACGATCGCGGCGCCGTCGTGCAGGGGGGTGCCGCGGGTGAAGATCGTCAGCAGCAGGTCGTAGGAGACCGAGGCGTCGAGCACGATGCCGTTCTCCACGTAGTCCCGCAGGCCGTCCACCCGCTCGATGACGATCAGGGCGCCCAGCCGGCGCAGCGAAAGCGCCTGCGCCGCGAGCACGATCTCGTGGATCCCGGACTCCGGCGTCTGATCGCTCATCAGACGCAGCAGCGGGTTGCGACCGACCCGGCCGAGGGCGCTTCGGATCTGGTTCTGGAACAGGACCACGATGACCACCGGCAGCACGGGCAGCAGGTAGTTCAGCGACGCCTCCAGTGTGCGCAGCCTCAGGGCCGCGGCGATCCACGCCGTGCCCAGCAGCACCAGGATGCCGAGCACGATCCGCATGCCCCCGGTGCCCCGGATCAGCAGCAGCAGGTTGTAGACGACGAGGCCGACGACCAGAAGGTCGACCAGGTCCCTCCAACCTAGAAGCCCGAACGGCTGAGCCAAGTCCATCGCGCTCCGATCACCCTGGACTGTACAACCCGCGCTGGTCGGTCGCTACCGCTCCGGCTTCGGCAGCGGCAGAGGAACGGCCTCGGGTTCCTGCCGCTCGGCGATGGTCGCCGGTTCGGGCGTGCCCGTCACGCCGGGAACCGGGGCGCCTTCCTTCGCGGGCGCCGACGCACCCTCATCCGGGGGCTGGAGATCGGGGATCGGGGTCGGCTTGCTCACCGGGGTCAGATCCTGTCCCGTCGCTTCGAGGATCATTTCGTACACCCGACCGCCGTCAAGCGATTCGAGTTCGAGCAACTCTCGCGCCAACTGCTCGAGCAGGTTCCGGTGCTCGGAGATGATCTCCAGAGCCTTGTCGTAGCCCCGCTGAACGATGGCGCGGATCTGGCTGTCGATCGACTGCGCGGTGCTGTCGGAGTACTCGGAGCGCTGCCCGAAGTCGCGGCCGAGGAACACCGGCTCGTTCTTCTCGCCGTAGTTGAGGGGCCCCAGATCCGACATGCCCCACTCGCAGACCATCTGCCGCGCGATGTCCGTGGCGCGTTCGATGTCGTTGCCGGCGCCGGTCGTGATGTCGTCCTGAGAGAGTTCCTCGGCGACCCGCCCGCCCATCAGAATCGCGATCTGGGCGTCGACGTACTTGCGGCGGTATGTGTGTTTGTCCTCGGTCGGGAGCTGCATCGTCAACCCCAGGGCGCGGCCCCGCGGGATGATCGTGATCTTGTGCAGGGGATCGGCCTCGGGCACGAAGGCGGCGACCAGGGCGTGACCGGCCTCGTGATAGGCGGTCACCTCCTTCTCCTCCTCGGTGAGCATCATGGTCTTGCGCTCGGCGCCCATGATCACCTTGTCCTTGGCGAACTCGAAGGAGGCCATGTCGACCTTCTTGTGGTTGCGCCGGGCCGCGACCAGGGCCGCCTCGTTGACCAGGTTCGCCAGGTCGGCGCCGGAGAAGCCGGGCGTGCCGCGCGCGAGCACCTGGAGATCGACGTCCGGATCGAGCGGGATGTTGCGGCTGTGGACCCGGAGGATGCCGAGGCGGCCGCCGATGTCGGGACGGTCGACGACCACGCGCCGGTCGAAGCGGCCCGGCCGCAACAGCGCCGGGTCGAGGACATCGGGACGGTTCGTGGCGGCGATCAGGATCACGCCCTCGTTCGTTTCGAAGCCGTCCATCTCGACCAGCAACTGGTTCAGGGTCTGCTCGCGTTCGTCGTGCCCGCCGCCGAGGCCGGCGCCGCGGTGGCGGCCGACGGCGTCGATCTCGTCGATGAAGATGATGCAGGGGGCGTTCTTCGTGCCCTGCTCGAAGAGATCGCGCACCCGGCTGGCGCCGACGCCGACGAACATCTCGACGAAGTCGGACCCCGAGATGGAGAAGAACGGCACGCTCGCCTCACCCGAGATCGCCCGCGCCAGCAGGGTCTTGCCGGTGCCCGGCGGGCCCATCAGCAGCACACCCTTGGGGATGCGGCCGCCCAGTTTCTGGAACTTCTGCGGCTCCTTGAGGAACTCGACGATTTCGGAGAGCTCTTCCTTCGCCTCCTCGATCCCGGCCACGTCCTTGAAGGTGACCTTCTTGCCGTTGGCGTTCAGCAGCTTCGCCTTGCTCTTGCCGAAGGAGAGCGCCCGGTTGCCGCCGCTCTGCATCTGGCGCATGAAGAACACCCACAGGCCGACGATCAGGAGCAGCGGACCCCAGGTCATCAGCACCGTAGTCAGCGTGCTCTCTTTCTGCTCCTCGACTTCTATTCGCTCCACGTACTCGCGGAGCAGGGGCACCAGGCCGTCCCAGTTCAGGATCTGGGTGGTGAAGCTACCGTCGCCGACGCTGTCCCGGGGGGCGTTCTTGTAGCTGCCGTCCACTCTGTCGCCGGTGACTGTCACCTCCTCGATCCGACCCTTCTCGAGGTCATCGAGGAAATCGCTGAAGATGATCTCTCCCCGCTTGGCGGCGCCCTGGCTGAACAGGTTGTAGAGCAGGATCACCATCACGAAGATGGCGGCCCAGAGGACGAGGTTCTTGAGTGTCGCGTTCATCTACTTCCAGGCCTGCTCATCTACCTTCAGTCCTGCCTGTCGACGTTTCGATCCAGCCCATCCACGTCAAGTCGTCCTCATCGCGGAGAGACAACCATGCTCCGGCCAGCAAGATTCCTGTCCCGCAGATAGCCGGACTGGCACAAGACTGTCACTCCGCCCCCGGTTCTTCAAGCAATTCAATTCTCTGATTCATCGCGACCGAAGGGCGCCGCAGCACCCGAAGCCGGTCCAGGCGCTGCTCCCATCGCCAACCGTCGCCGCAGTCGCAGCCGACCGAGGCCCCGGTCTCGTGGCGCCGCGCGAGCTGCCGCCGCAGCTCGCGCCGAGCGGCCCGCGTCGGCGGGTAGGGCGCCCCGGCCAGGCGGTGGAGGCGGGCGAGCGCGGCCGGCCAGAGCGTTGCCGGCAGACGGGTCAGCGCACAGATGTCGATCTCGCAGCACTGGCGGTGGGACCGCGGTTCGAGAGCTTCGTCGAGCAGACGGAGGATGGTCGGCTCGGCGCCCTGGGCCGCCCCGGCCAGGCGGTTGAGCCGGGCGGCGAGGTCCGGCGTCTCGGCCACGAGGTGCGGCAGCAGGCTCTGGCGCACGAAGTTGCGGCGCGGTCCCTGAGCGCGGTTCGTCGGGTCGTCGACCGGGCGGATCCCGTGTTCGCCTACGTAGCGGCGGAGCTGCCCCGGCTCGATGGCGAGCAGGGGACGGAGCAACGGCAGCCCGAGGCGGTTCGATGCCGGGCGCATCGCGGCGAGACCGGCGGCGCCGCTGCCGAAGAGGATGCGCAGCAGCACGGTCTCGGCCTGGTCCAGCCCGTGATGCGCGGTGGCGACCGCCGCGGCGCCCAAGGGTCGCGCGGCGGCGGTGAGGAGCCGGTAGCGCTCGGCGCGGGCCCACTCCTCGATGCTCCAGCCCGGCGGCATCGGACGCGCGACCCGGAGTTCGAAGGCAACGCCGAGATCGCGGGCGATTCCGCGCGCCGCGCGGGCCCGCCGCCCCGATCCCCCATCGAGCCGGTGGTCGACGTGGACGGCGCAGGGCCTGAAGGCGAATCGGGAGGCGCAGGTGCGCATTGCGATCAGCAGCGCGGATGAATCCGGCCCCCCGGAGAAGGCGACGACCAGTGCGGATTCGCGGACCGCCCGGGTCAATTCGGGACGCTGTTCGAAGAACCGGGCAACCGCCCGCTCGATGGGGTGCGAGGGCAATGGATGGTGGCGGTGGAGGGACTCGAACCCCCGACACAGCGGATATGAGCCGCTTGCTCTAACCGGCTGAGCTACACCGCCCAATCGACGCGGAACCCTACCGGAACCCGCCCCGGTCTCGAGACTCCGACCCGACCCCCGACCGCGCTCAACACCCGAGCGACCCCGGATCGCGACAGGTAGGCGATGCCCGCTCAGAGGGACCGTTTGCGCAGCGAGTTCTGGCAGCTCCGGAACTGGCCGAAGAAACTGCGCATCGACTCGGAGAGCGCCTCGTCGTTCAACCGGTAGATCACGTTCTGGCCGCGCCTCTGGTCGATCACGAGATCGGCCTCCTTGAGCACGGAGAGGTGCCTGGAAATGGTCGGCTGGGAGAGTTCGAACTCGCCCACGATGTCACCGACGCAGCGCTGCTCGTCTTCGAGCAGACGCAGTATGTCTTGCCGCGTCGAATCCGAAAGCGCCTTGAAGACCTTCGTCATTCTCCGGGAGCGACGGTGCCGGGGTTCGAGTCCGCTCAGCGAACCGCCGAGGCGTACGGGTCGAGGTGCTGTGCTGTGTTCCACGGTCTCAGATCTCCAGTCAATTCGGTCCTTGCCTGACTCCGCCCTTCCCGGACCCACGGGGCCCGGTAGACGGTGGGGCCACGGGGCCCAACGACCAAACGGCTAATGAACAGTTGCCCATTATGACATAAGTTCCGCTCCACGTCTCGTAGATAGAGGTCAGATGCGCCGCGAACCCTTCACGCCCGTGAGTTGAGCCTTCCGGGCACCTCGAGACCCCTGCGCCGCAGTTCCCGCCGCATGCGGCCGATCACCGTCGCGACGGTAGCCGGCGCCAACTCGACCGCGCTGCCGGCCTCGTGCGAACTCCAACCGTCCACCACCATACGCTCGGTGATCCAGGTGTCGCGGAGGCCTGTGGCGCGCTCACTCACGACGCACCAGCATTCGCGCCGGAAGCGGTAGCGGAGTTCCCGGACGTAGATGTCGTTGAACGGACTCGTGGCCGCCGCCGGCAACTCCAGTCGGTCGGTTTCGTCGGCCGATCCTTCCCGGAAGTCGATGCTCAGCTCGGCGGCGGGGTCACGCTTGAGCGCCTGGCGCGCGCGCAGCCAGTCGACCAGCGCGCTGCGCGCAACGCTGCGCAGATACGACATGATCGTCGATTCTGTGCGCCCCTTGCATCCGCGCAGTACCCGGCGGTTGTTCTGCAGCAGGCGGACGTAGGTCTCCTGAAGGACCTCGTCCACAAGGTCGCGAGTCAACTGCAGGCCGTAGCTTCGCCCCAATCCGACGAGGGTGCGGCGCAGCGCCGGTTCGACTCGCTGGACCAGGGGCGCCCAGTCGCCGTCGCGGGCAGCGCAACCTTGCCATAGGACTGAAAACTCCTGCGACTCCTCGCACTGATGTTCATCGATCTTCCGGTTCATCTTCCGCTCCAAGAAGAAGGAGCGGAGATACCCAAGGGGCGGTCCGGGGGAACAGAGACGATCCAGCCGGGACGGCCTTACCCACGAGTCGGCAAGGGCCGGCGAGCGTAGCACTCTCCGCGGCCCGAGGAGGGGTCTGGAGAGCAGAATTTTCGGGCGCCGCTTCGCGGCAATACGCACACCGCGGGCCAGATGGCCCGCGCCGCGGCCGGCGCACTCGGCGGTGCCTAGCGCATCTTTTCTTCGACGAACTCGACGTGCCGCCGGATCTTCGGGTCGTACTTCTTGAGCTTCAGCTTCTCGCGGCCGAGCTTCTTGTTCTTCGTCGTGGTGTAGAAGTACCCGGTACCAGCACTTGATACGAGCTTGATCTTTTCTCTCACGTGGCGGTCACCTCTGATGAAACCCAGTGGCCAAGGGGAAGGGCGGAGCGGAATGGCGGGGCCGACGGGACTCGAACCCGCGACCTCCGGCGTGACAGGCCGGCATTCTAACCAGCTGAACTACGACCCCGTTGGTTTCCGTCTCTGCTTCCCTGTTGACTGAATCGTCCTTCCTGGCCGCCGCGGCGGCATTGACTTCGGCAGCTCTCCTGGTCGCGCGTTCTGCAGAACCTCCGTGGTGGGAGGTGAGGGATTCGAACCCGCGACCCCCTGCGTGTAAAGCAGGTGCTCTACCCCTGAGCTAACCTCCCCGGCGCCGACCCTCCGGCGGACATCGCAGGTCGCGCGATCTTAGGGCAGGCGCGGGACAATCGTCAACGAAGAGCATGGCCGCGTCACTCCGTGGCACAATCGCCCCGCCTAACCACCTTCTCACAGGAGTAACCGATCATGCACGAAGTTCCGGATCTCGCATACCCGTTCGACGCCCTCGAGCCCCACATCGACGCGCGGACGATGGAGATACACCACGACAGGCACCACGCCGTGTACGTGGCGAACCTCAACGCGGCATTGGACGGCCACCCCGACCTCGCCGCGATGAGCGTCGAGAACCTGCTCAGGAACATCGACGAGGCGCCGGACTCGATCCGCGGCGCGGTCCGCAATCACGGCGGCGGCCACGCCAACCACTCGCTCTTCTGGTCGGTCATGAGCCCGGACGGCGGCGGCGCTCCCAGCGGCGACCTGGCGACCGCTATCGACATCCGGTTCGGCGGCTTCGACCAGTTCCGGGAGCGCCTCAAGGGCGTGGCGATGGGCCAGTTCGGCAGCGGCTGGGGTTGGCTCGTGACCAGCGACGACGGCCTTGCCGTGATCGCGCGCCCGAACCAGGATTCGCCGTTGATGGAGGGGTTGACTCCCCTGCTGGGTGTCGACGTGTGGGAGCACGCGTACTACCTGAACTACCAGAACCGGCGCCCGGACTACATCGACGCATTCTGGAACGTCGTCGACTGGGACGCCGTGTCGGAGAGGTTCAGGGCGTAGGGCCTTACCGGGCCGGGCCGAATGCCCGGGCTATTGAGCGACCAGGCCGGACGTGCGGGTACGGCCCTGCCGGTCCAGTTCCATGCGCTGGTCGAGGAGGTCTTCCGCTTCGTCGAGTAGTTCAACGGCGCGGGCGAGCTGGTTGTCCAGTTCCGCCCCCGCCTTGAACCCTTCGGTCAGCCCGAACCTGGTGTTGAAGATCTCGTAGCGGAGACGGACCCGGGCGTAGCGCTCCACTTCCGGGTCCTCCAGGGCCTCTTCGACTTCTTCGGCGGTCGCGAACTCTTCCTCGACGACCCATTCCCAGAAGCGCTGGAGGTACTCGTCCGACACCTGCCAGTCGGTCGATTCGACATCTTCCAGGTTGCCCGCCTCAAACGGGAAACCGTGGAAGCCGCTCCGCGCCTGCAGGCGCCAGATGAGAGCCGGCGGCTCGTCCTGCTCGACCACGTAGTCCGGGGTCACCCCGCCGCCGCCGAAGACTTCGCGGCCGAGGTCCGTGTAGAAGACGGGACGTTCCTCCCCCGAAGAAGACTCCAGGTCGAGGAGCGGGATGCCGTCCTCCGCTTCATCCTCCCCGTTGCTGCCGTTCGCGTCGTACTCGGTGTAGTAGTCCCAGTACGAGGAGTAGTCGCGCTGGATCAGCCTTCCGGCCGGCGTGTAGTACCGGGCCGTGGTCAGTGCCAGCCCGGCGCCGTAGGACAGCTCGTACACGGTCTGGACCAGGCCCTTGCCCCAGGTCGACTCGCCGACCACGAGGCCGACGTCATGATCCTGGATGGCCCCGGAGACGATCTCGGAGGCGGAAGCGGAGCCGCCGTTGACGAGCACCACCATCGGCAGGCCGAGCGGCTCGTAGCGACCGGTGGAGTCGTAGGTCTGGCGGGAGCTGTCGATCCTCCCCCGGGTCTCGACGATCGCGCTGCCGGGCGGCACGAACTGATCGGATACCTCGATCGCCTGGTCGAGCAAGCCCCCGCCGTTGCCCCGCAGGTCGAGAATCAACCGCTCCATGCCCTGCTCCCGGAGATCGGCCACCGCTCGGGCAAGCTCGCCGCCGGTGGAGCGGGAGAAGTCGGTCACCCACACGAAGCCGACATCCGGCGTCAGCAGATGAGCGTGGCGCACGGTTTCCTGCGGAATCTCGGCGCGGGTCACAGTGACCACCAGGGGTTCGTCGAGACCGGGACGCAGCAGGGTCACGGTGACGTCGGTTCCCTTCGGGCCCTTGAGGTTCCGGATCGCCTCGTTCGGGCTCATCTCCTCGGTCGGCTCGCCGTCGATCAGATGGATGATGTCGCCGGCTCGGATGCCCTTCTCGTAGCCCGGCGTGCCCTCGATCGGCGAGATGACGGTCAGACGGCCGTTGCGCGTCCCGACGTAGATACCGAGTCCATAGAACGAACTCTGCTGCCGCTCCCGCATGGAGTCGTAGGCCACCGGCGGCAGGAAGCTGGTGTGCGGATCGAGGCTTCGCAGCATGCCGCCGATCGAGCCGTAGATCAGATCGCGGTAGGCGACATCGGGAACGGCGTAGTGGGCGTGCGCCGCCTCGACCAGGTCGGTGTACTCGCGGATGGGCGCAAACTCGCCGCTGCCCACCGCCAGCAGATTGCCGCCGGCGACACCGCCGACGAGAACGGCCGCAACGAAGAGGACGAGTGCGAGGTTGCGCCAGGGTTTCTTCACGAGCTCTCCCGCGTTGAGCTGGGTCGGTCCGTCTGCCGCCCGGCAGGGCGAGCGGCGCGAATCGGGCATTGTACCAGCGAGCCCGCAGCCCGCCTCCGCTTCCGGTTGGCGTATCATGCCGGCCCATGTTCGGCCCGATTGGCATGCAGGAGATGCTGTTCATCATGGCGGCCGCTCTTCTCATCTTCGGCCCCAGGAAGTTGCCTGAACTGGGCCGTACGCTGGGCCGGGGGATGGCGGAGTTCCGGCGCGCCACGAGCGACCTGAAGCGCTCGATCGACGTCGAGCTCGACGAGGAGAAGCGCCCGCCGCCTGCGCGCCGGATCGACACGCCCGCCAAGAGCGCGAAGCCCGCGGGCGCGGACGGCGCCAAGAGGTCGGCAGGCGCGGACGACTCGAAGAAGGCGGGCGAATCAGGCGCCCCGACCCCGAGTGACCCCGCAGTCTGACGAGCCCGATCCGGGGCAGCCGACCGAAGAGTCGGAACCGGAACGGCTGCCCCCGACGCAGCCGGCCCGCAGGAAGTCCGGGGAGGACCAAGAAAAACTCCCCCGGATGACGCTGCTCGAGCACCTCGACGAGCTGCGGCGACGCATCCTGCGCACGCTGATCGTCGTCCTGGTGGCGTTCTTCGCCTGCTTTGCCTTCGCGGAGCAGATCTACCAAGTGCTGGAGCTGCCGATCAAGCCGCACGTCGACAAGCTCTCGTTCCTCCGCATCACCGACCCGTTCATCGTCTACATCAAGGTCGCGCTGCTGGCCGCCATCTTTCTCACCTCGCCCTACCTGGTGGCCCAGCTCTGGGGTTTCGTCTCGCCGGGCCTCTACCGGCGCGAGAAGCGCTACGCGATCCCCTTCATCTTCTTCGGCTCCTTCTTCTTCCTGGGCGGCGGCCTGTTCGGGTACTTCATCGCGTTCCCTTTCGCGGTCGACTTCCTGATCAACCTCGGCGACAACTTCGAGCCGGTGATCACGATCGACTTCTACCTCAATACGCTGATGAACATCCTGCTCGGCCTGGCGGTGATGTTCCAGCTCCCGATCATCATCTTCATGCTGTCGCAGTTCGGCGTGGTGACGCCGAAGTTCCTGATGCGGCACTTCCGCTGGGCGGTGCTGATCATCGTCATCATCTCCGCCGCGATCACGCCCACGCCAGACGTGGTGAACATGACGATCGTGGCCGCACCGACCCTGCTGCTCTACCTGCTCGGCGTCGGCGCCTCGGCCCTGGCGCAGCGACGCAAACGCCGGCGGGAGGCCGAAGACAAGGAGGCACGCTCCTAGCAGCTCGACAACTCCACCAGGCGAGGCGCCCCGCATGGGTGCTACCATTAGCTTCCTCGGAAAACCGTTGGCCGCAACTCAAGGGAGTCGCTGCCTGACGACGAGCTAACGCCCCTGGAGCTCTGTGCTGTTCCTTGGCAAGTCGCCATGCACCGTGCTTGCCCGGGCACTTTGGTGTGCCCTAGGCTTGGCTGCGGTTCTCGCGGGGAGGCCGGCCCTCGGCGCCCAGACGGCCCCCTCCCCGGCCGGGCTGACGATTGAAGACGTGCTGGCCGCCAAGGCGCGGCGCACCCCAGCCCAGCGCAAGGTGAGTTCACAACTCCTGGATGCGGCTGAGGCCGCGCGTTCGACGCGCAGAATCGCGGAGGCCGCGACCGACGGTGAAGCTGAACCTACCTCTACCAGAGAAGAGGACGAGTTGATCGCGGTCGACATCCGGGCCGACGTCACCGCCGAAGTCCTGGCGCGAATCGAGGCCTTGGGCGGCCGCGTGATCAACGACGTGCCGGAGTACCGCGCCATTCGGGCGCAGCTTCCGCTGGACGCCGTGGAGCGGCTCGCCGAACTCGCCGAGGTCCAGTTCATCCGGCTCGCAAGTCATCCATCGACGAGCGGTCCGCAGCCGGCAGAGTCGGGCGCCGCGCCGGAACCGACGAGGGTCGGCGAGCGCTCACTGCTAGTCGATCCGACACCCGGAGATACGGCCCATCAGGGGGATGTGGCGCGCCAGACCCACAGCGTCGACGGGACCGGGATTGGGATCGGCGTAGTCCACGTCGGACTCATCGACCTCGAGAGAGGCCGGGCGCTGGGGCAACTCCCGGACCGGATCCATGTGTTGGCGGGCCAACTGGGGAGGACCAGCAGGGTCGTTGGAGGAAGGGAAAGCCTCAGCGTGCTGCACAACGTCGCACCGGGAGCGGAACTCTACTTTGCAACCGCAGACGGCGGGGATAGCGAGCATGGCGGCAAACATCGAGGCCCTCTGCGCTGCCGGTGCTGACATCATCGTCACGATGGTTAGCTACCCCCTGGAAACGGTGTTCCAGGATGGGATTGTCGCGCGGGCAATCAACGCCGCGGTTGACGATGGCTGCTTCGTCTTCACGCCTTCCGGCAGGGCCGGCAACCTGAACGACAGCACGTCCTCCGTCTGGGAAGGTGACTACTCGATCGGCTCAGCCTTCGCTTCGGGCGGTAACGCCCACGACTTCGGGAGCGGGGTGGAGAAGAACCGAGCCTTGGAGGTGAGCTGGCACGGATGGGCGCTCCAGTGGGCCGACCCGCTTGGTGGATCCACGAATGACTATGACCTCTTCCTGGTCGACGATGGTGGCACCGTACTCGGCAGTTCGACCGACGTACAGAACGGCACCCAGGATCCGATCGAGTGGATTCAGAGGCCGGCGCGGCCATACCCCGACACCATGTACCTGGTGGTGGTCAAGAAGACCGGTGCGGCAGCCCGCTACCTCCGCGTGCACTCCGCCTACGGCGGACGACTCCAGGAGGCCACCGCCGGCCAAACGTACGGACACTTCGCCGCGGAGAAGGCGGTAACCGCGGCGGACGCGGACGTGGCCACTGCGGGGGGAACGGGCGGCGTATTCAATGGCTCAGAAACCGTCGTGACCACCAGTTCGGATGGCCCGCGACGCATCTTCTTCCAAGCCGACGGGACCGCGATCACCGACGGCGACTTCTCATCGACCGGAGGAAAGCTGATCAACAAACCGGATCTGGCTGCTGCGGCCGAGGGGTACTTGCGCGGCGGCCCGCTCTACTCGGCGGGAATCGCAGCCCTGGCCCTCGAAGCGGCCGGCGGTCCGAAGAACGTGACGGCAGAGGCACTTCGAACCGCACTGACGGAGGCGGCTCTCGATATCGAGGCCACCGGCGCGGACCGCGATTCGGGGGCGGGCGTAACCATGGCGCCAGCGGCCGTGGATGCCGTGGATGTCCCTGCGGCCGACCGGAACGGGGCGCCGACAGCCGGAACACCCGGCACCGCGACGATGGCCCGGACCGACCAACCGAAGGAGGTCAGTCTGGCGGGTCTCTTCACCGACCCGGATGGCGACACTCTGACCTTCTCCGTTCCGACCGTCTCCACGGCTCGGTCCGGCGCCCAGCGAGTCACCACCAGCATCAGCGGAACTACGCTGACGGTCACGCCGGTGATTTCGGGGCGCGCCGAAGTGCCGATCCGCGCAACCGACCCCGAGGGCCTGA
This sequence comes from Candidatus Multivorans sp., assembly GCA_965216125.1. Lineage (GTDB taxonomy): Bacteria > Acidobacteriota > Thermoanaerobaculia > Multivoradales > Multivoraceae > Multivorans. The sequence goes on from OZ244152.1 coordinate 1,424,570, forward strand.
GCGCCATCGGGTTTGTCGCGGTTGGGATCAACGAAGGTTCGTCGGACTACGACACCAACGACGACGGCCTGCTCGAAATCGACAACCTGGCCCAACTCGATGCGATGCGATACGACCAGAACGGGGATGGCACCGTCGATGACCCCGTCAACTGGTCTTCCTACAACACGGCCTTCCCCCAGGCTCAGCTCGACTTGGGCTGTTCGGCAGGCTGCCAAGGCTACGAGTTGACGGAAGACCTGGACTTCGACACGAACGGGAACGGATCCGCGGATGCCAGCGATACCTACTGGAACGGCGGCGCCGGCTGGGAGCCCTTCGGCTTCAGAGCCACGTTCGACGGCAATGAACATTCCCTGAGCGGTCTGTACGTGCGGAGGACAGACGACACGACCTACGCTGCCCTGTTCGAAAACTCCACCGGCGACCTGCGGGACCTCGCCCTGTTGGACGTCAACGTAGCGGGTGGGGCCAAGGGTGTCGCGAGTCTCGTGTCCTGGAACGAGGGCTCGATTTCCGGGTGCTCGGCGACGGGCCGCGTGTCTACGACCGGGGCGGTAGCAGCCGGACGTACGGCTTGGGCAGGCGGACTGGTTGCGCTGAACTTGGGTGAGATCTCGAACAGCTCAGCGGCGGTCAGAGTCACCGGCGAGGAAGCGGCGGGCGGGCTGGCAGGGGGGAATGGCGGCAACATCACGAAGAGTTCCGCCACCGGCCACGTTTCCGGCACGACAAGTGTCGGGGGCCTGGTCGGGTTTAACGCCGGCAACGTGAGCATGAGCTACGCCACCGGCGACGTTACCGGTACGACGAATGTGGGCGGACTGGTGGGGCACAACGACTGGATTGATCCGACAAACCAGTCAGACATCTCAGACATCATTGAGAGGAGCTTCGCAACCGGCAACGTGGACGGACACTCCGACATCGGGGGCCTGGTCGGGTTGAACGACGGGGTCGTATCGGCGACCTACTCCACGGGAAGAATGATCGCCCGATACATCCGCGGGGGCGGCCTGGTCGGCGGGAACAACGAGGTCTGGGACGGCGCAGTCCTTCGGGACAGCTACACCACGAGTCCCCCCGGCTCCTCGAGGAGCTTTTCCGGGGCGGCCAGCCCCATTTTCGGCATGACGATCGAGGCGAGCTACTACGACCAGACGACCTCGTCCCGCGAGGGGTTCGGTGGGGACCTCGGCCGGTCTACGAGCGACCTGCAGGCGCCGACCACCGCCAGCGGCATTTACGCGGCCTGGAGCACGAGCGAGTGGGACTTCGGAACGTCCTCGCAGTACCCGGCTCTGATAGCGGACATAGACGGGGACAACATAGCGACCTGGCAGGAGTTCGGCCATCAGATCCGGCGGGCCCCGACGATGACGGTGGCCCAAGGAACTGGCAGGAACAACCTCCAATTCTCATGGACGCCGGTGGACACGAGCCCCTGGAGCCCGGCGCCCGCCATCACATACACCCTCTACCAGGGCGGCCGTGCGGTTATCAGGGACTTCCCCGGCTTCTCGGCAACCGACAGCGGCCTGCGGCCAGACCGTACCTACACCTATCAGTTGGCGGCACTCGTCAATGGAGGCGAGGCCGTGCGGACGGCGCCGGTCTCCTGGACCCTGAGCAATCAGGCGCCGGTCGCGGTCGGAAGCCTGGGGAATCAGGTACTGCGTCTGGGAGACAGCCCACTGCTGGTGCCGACCGCCGACGCATTCGAAGAGCCGGACGGAGACCGGCTCAGTTACAGCGGTCGTTCCTTGGATTCGAGTGTGGTTTCTGCCGGCGGGTCGGCTTCAGGCGTGACGCTCACTCCCCTCAACGTCGGTTCTACGATCGTTACCGTCACTGCAAGCGACCCCTACGGCTTGAGCGCCAGACTGGACTTCGAAGTGACCGTGGGTCGGCAGCCCGGGGTCAGTCTGAGCCCCACCGTCCTCAACCTCCCCGAGGGGCAGACGGAAACCTACGTCGTCGTGCTTCATGCGGAGCCGACCGACACGGTCACCGTGACGCCGGTCGTGCCGGCCGGACAGGGGGTGTCCGTGAGCCCACCGTCGCTCACCTTCGGGACGACGTCCTGGGGCGTGGCGCAGACGGTGACCGCGATCACCGAGCGCGACGACAACGCCGTGACGGAGGCTCCGGTGACGGTTACGCACACCGTAGGCGGGGGTGGCTATGACGGCGTATCCGTCGACTCGGTGACCGTGAACATCGCCGAGACGAATACCCGCGGCATCAGAGTCTCCGAAGACGGCCTGCAGGTGGAGGAGGGCACCAGCAAGACCTACGACGTTGCCCTGATGTCGGAGCCGACCGGCAACGTCGAAGTCACCGTGGACGTGGAAGGCCAGAATCCGGAAGTATCGGTCGACAAGGACTCGCTGGAGTTCACTCCGCAGGACTGGGACCAGGAACAGGAAGTCGAAGTCTCGGTCGCCGACGACAGCCACACAACCGCGAAGGTTCCGGTGACGATCCGTCACATCGTGCGCGGTGGCGACTACGCGTCCGTGAAGGCGCCTTCGATCGCCGTGATCCCCGTCGAGAACGACGAGCAGACGGCGGTGGTCAACGTTCCGCGAGCCGCGGAGACCGCCGGGTCGCTGGTGTTCGAAGTCCGACCGCAATCGCAGACGATCGTCGACCTGGTCGTGAACCACCGCACCCAGGACGCGAACACCGGTCGTGGTGTCGCCACGGCGGGATCGGACTACACCGCCACGTCGGGTTCGCTGACCTTCGCGACCGGTACGACTGCGGGCCAGACCGTCGTAGTGCAGCTCATTGACGATCAGGAGGACGAGGAAGAAGTAGAGACGCTCACCCTGATCCTGGAGGTCACATCCGGAACGGGCGACCCCAAGGAGCAAACTTCGATCGGGTTCATCGAGGACGACGACGACCCGGTCGTCGCGGTGGCCTTCGACCGAGCCACCTACGACGTGACCGAAGGCGCCCGCGTCAACATGACGGCGAGACTGAGCGCCAATCCCGAACGTCTGATCGAGATTCCCCTGGTGACCACCCACCATGGCGGAGCGACGGAACTGGACTACTCCGGGCTGCCATCGAGCCTGGTGTTCACCAGCGGCGTGACAACCCAGACGATCACGTTCGAGGCCGTGGACGACCACGACGACGACGACGGCGAGGCCGTCGTGGTCAGACTCGGAACACTGCCGGACGGCGTCACCGGCAGCTACGAGGTCACCGTGGCAATCCACGACAACGATGGCGAGTCGACCGGCGGCGGCGGCGGCGGCGGCGGCGGCGGCGGCGGTGGCGGCGGTGGCGGCGGTGGTCCGCCGCCGGGCGGCGGAGACGACGATGACGGAGTCCAGCCGCCAACGCCAACGCCAACGCCAACGGTGTCGATCGAATCGGCGCAGGCGTCGGAGAGTTCCGGCGCCGTGGTCTTCGACGTGAGCCTAAGTGCGGCGAGCAGCTCGGTGGTAACGGTCGACTACTCCACGGCGGACGGTGCTGGCACCCGCGGAGCGAGAGCCGGTTCGGACTACGCAGCGACCAGCGGCACGTTGAGATTCCCAGCGGGATCGAGAGCGGAGCAAGTCCGTGTTGCGGTGACCGACGACGCGGAGGTCGAAGGCGATGCGGAGACGTTCACGTTGACCCTGCGCAATCCGAGCAACGCGACGCTGACCGGCGGCGGCTCGATGCTGCGGGTGACCGGGACGATTCGCGACGACGACTTCGGTCCTCCGATGGCGGCCTTCGCGGTGGAGGGCGCGACCTGCGACGCCGACCTGTGCCGTACGGTCACCGGGAAGGCGGTGGGGTTCGCGGACACGAGTTCGGGGACCGTACGGTCCCGGCGTTGGGAGTTCGGGGACGAGACGGGGTCGCGGGGTCGCGCGCCGGAGCACGCGTGGTCGTCGCCTGGCTTCTACGAGGTCACCTTACGGGTGAGCAACGACTCGGAGGAGTCGACGACCTCTCTGACCTTCCTGGTCGAAGCGAGCGAACCGGCAGGTTCCTGCGTGGCGGACGCGGAGGCGCGGTGCCTGCAGGACTCTCGGTTCGAGGTCGGTGTGGCGTGGTGGACTGGCGACGGCGAGAGCGGGATGGGCAGCGTCGTCCATGCCGGCACGAACGATTCGGGCTTGTTCACCTTCTTCGACCGGCAGAACTGGGAAGTGCTGATCAAGGTGCTGGACGGCTGCGCGCTGAACGGACACGTGTGGGTGTACGGCGCGTCGACGACGGACCTGGGCTACACGATCCGGGTGACCGACACGGCGACGAGCGCGGTGAAGGAGTACCGGAACGAGCCGGGGCTACCGGCGCCTGCGATCACCGACGTGACGGCGTTCCCCGGCGGCTGCGACGGCGCCGGCGCGCCGCCGTGACGCCGTGACGCCGTGACGCCAGACAGCAGTTCCTAACTGCTAGGAAACCGGTCCCAGCGCCTCGACGATCAGCTCCACCAGTTCCCGGGCCACGCCGCGGCCGCCGCGGGCGTTGAGCACCAGGTCGACGTTGTCGCGCACTTCGGGCACCGCGTCGGCCGGGGCGACGGACAGGCCCGCGCGGCGGAGCACGGGCAGATCGACCAGGTCGTCGCCGACGTAGGCCACTTCGGAGGGGTCGAGCCCCCGGCGCTCCAGCAGGTCGGCGAAGGCCGCGGCCTTATCCCGACAGCCCAGGAGCACCTCATCGAAGCCCAGGTCGGCGGCGCGGCGCGCGACCGCGCCGGAGTCTCGGGCGCTCAGGAGACCCATGCCCAGGCCCGCCTCGCGCGCTCGCCGCACCGCCAGGCCGTCCCTGGTGTCGAACGCCACCGCCACCTCGTCGCCGATGTAGAAGAGCCGGCCGTCGGTGAGCACGCCGTCGACATCGAACAGCACGAAGCGGAGCCGCAGGAGAATGGAGGCAAGCATGAAACGTGGCGCCGCTACCGGCGGCGCAGGCCCCAGAGATCGTGGATGTGGACGAGGCCGCGCAGGCGGCCGTCGCCGTGACAGATGAACAGGGACGTGATGCGGTGCCGCTCCATCGTCTCGAGGGCGACCGTGACCAGGGTGTCGGTCTGGATGGTCTTCGGTTCCGGCGTCATGTAGTGGCACACCGCGAGGTCCAGGAAGGCCCCGCCGGCGGATCCGACTGCTGCCGGGTCCGTGTTCAGCAGGCGCCGCAGATCGCCGTCCGAGACCACGCCGCAGAGACCGCCCGCGTCGTCGACGATCGCGGTGATGCCGAACGACTTCTCGGTCATCTCGAACAGAGCCTCCCGCATCGAAGCCTGGAGCCCGACCCGGGGCACGGCCGCGTCGGCGTGCATGACCTGGTCCACCGTCATCAACCGCCGGCCGAGCTCGCCGCCCGGGTGAAGCGTGGCGAAGTCCTCGAGCGTGAATCCGCGCGCCTCGAGCAGCGCCATGGCGAGAGCGTCGCCCAGGGCCAGGGTGGCCGTCGTCGATGCCGTCGGCGCGAGGTTGAGCGGGCAGGCCTCCTGGTCGATCGCCGCCGACAGGTGGAGGTCGGCGCGTTCGGCGATCGGGCTCTTCGCACTTCCGGTGATGGCGATCAGGGGCACGCCGCGGCCATGCAGCACGTCGGTCATCCGCAGCAGCTCTTCGGTGCCGCCGGAGGAGGAGGCGGCCAGGACCACGTCGCCGGGCACGATCATGCCCAGGTCGCCGTGGATCGCCTCGGCCGGGTGGATGAACAGGGCCGGGGTGCCGGTGGAGGCCAGGGTGGCCGCCACCTTCTTCATCACGTGGCCGCTCTTGCCCATGCCGGTGCAGACCACCCGTCCGCGGCAGTCGCGCATGCGCCTTACCGCCTCACCGAAGGAGTCGTCGAGCTGCGCGATCAGGCCGCGGATCGCCGCCGCCTCGAGTTCGAGCACGGCTCGGGCTATCTCCAGGCTGCGCTCTGATTCGGCGGCCGCCGTTCTCGCGAGTTCAGCCACTAGACCCACGGCCCCTCGGCGGCGCGCGCGCGGTGAATCTCAAGCGCCGACAGGAGCAGGTTCTCGGCGCGCGCCAGCGGCAACTGCGTCTCCCGGTCGCACTGCGCGCAGTCCGGATCCGGATGCACCTCGAGATAGAGGCCGGCGGCGCCGGCGGCGATCGCGGCGCGGGTCAGCGGCGCCGCGAAACGGCGGTCGCCGCCGCTCTCCTTCTCGCGCGCGCCGGGCAGTTGCAGCGAGTGCGTCACGTCGTAGAGGACGGCGATCCGGTGCTCGGCGAGGATGGAGAAGCTGCGCATGTCGACGACCAGATTGTGGTACCCGAAGGAGTTGCCGCGCTCGGTCACCGCGATCCTGGCGTTGCCGGTGGCGCGCGCCTTGTCGACCACCCGCACCATGTCGGCCGGGGCCATGAACTGACCCTTCTTGATCAGGAGGGCTCTGCCGGTGGCGGCCGCTTCTACCACCAGGTCGGTCTGGCGGCAGAGGAAGGCGGGGATCTGGAGCACGTCGCAGACCTCGGCCGCCGCGGCGCACTGGTGCGGCTCGTGGACATCGGTCAACACCGGGAGTCCGGTTGCCGCCTTGACGTCGGCCAGCGCCGCCAGCCCTTCGGTCAGCCCCGGACCCCGGAAGCTGTCGCCCGAGCTGCGGTTCGCCTTGTCGAACGAGGACTTGAAGATCAGCGGCAGCCCGAGGCGATGGCTCATCGCCTGGAGCTGCTGGCCGACACCCACGAGCCATTCGCGGCCCTCGATCACGCACGGGCCGGCGATCACCGGCAGGCCGCCACGACCGAGGGCGACTCCCGGCGCGAGTTCGAAGCCGTCTGCCGTCACCGCGTACTCAGTTGGCCTCGGCGCCGCTGGCCTCGATGTCGTCGCCGGCGGTCGCCGAAGCCGCCATCGTCCGCTCCCTCTGCTCAACCGCCGCCCGGATGTAGGAGATGAACAGCGGGTGCGGATCGGCCGGACGCGACCGGTACTCGGGGTGGAACTGACAGCCGAGGAACCAGGGGTGGTCCGGAAGCTCCACGATTTCCACGAACTTGCCGTCGGGGCTGCGACCGGAAACCACGACTCCGGCGTCCTGGAGCGCGCCGAGGTACTTCTGGTTCACCTCGTACCGGTGCCGGTGCCGCTCGCTGATCAGCAACCGGCCGTCCTGGGAGTCCGCCGTTGCACGGTAGATGTCGGCCGCCCGAGTGCCCTCTTCGACCACGCACGGATAGGCGCCCAGCCGCATGGTGCCGCCCATCTCCTCGACTCCGAGGAGGTCCCGCAATTTGTAGATCACGGGGTCGGACGCGCCCTCGTCGAACTCCGTTGACTGCGCTCCCTCCAGACCGCAGGCGTTGCGCGCCATCTCGATCACCATGCACTGCATGCCGAGGCAGATGCCGAACATCGGCACCCGCTGCTCGCGCCCGTAGCGGATCGCCCGGATCTTCCCCTCGACGCCGCGCGGACCGAAGCCGATCGGCACCAGCAGGCCGTCGACCTCGAACATCTCCTGCGGCCAGCTCTCGGCCTCCAGGTCCTCGGCGTTGATGTAGACCAACTGGACCTCGACGTCGTTGGCGATGCCGCCGTGCATCAGGGCCTCGTTGAGGCTCTTGTAGGCGTCGGGCAGTTCGACGTACTTGCCGACGATGCCGATCCGCACCTTGCCCTGGGGATGGCGGATGCGGTGGACCATGCGTTCCCAACTCGCCAGGTTGCGCGGTGAACCCGGCAGGCTGAGCAGTTCCATGAGGGACTCGTCGAGGCCCTCGCGGCAGAACATCAGGGGCACCTCGTAGATCGTGTCGACGTCGCGGGCGGCGACCACATTGTGTATGTCCACGTTGCAGAAAAGGGCGATCTTCGCCTTCATCTCCTCCGGCAGATCGCGGTCGACGCGGCAGAGCAGGATGTCCGGCAAGATGCCGATGGCCCGCAACTCGCGCACCGAGTGCTGGGTGGGCTTCGTCTTCTGTTCGTCGGAGGCGGCGATGTACGGCACCAGGGTGAGGTGGAGGTTGACCGCGTTGTTGCGCCCCAACTCCTGGCGGAACTGGCGGATCGCCTCCAGGAAGGGCAGCGATTCGATGTCGCCGACGGTGCCGCCGATCTCAACCAGGATGACGTCCGCGCTGCCCGCAAGCCGCCGCATCCCGGCCTTGATCTCGTCCGTCACGTGGGGGATGACCTGGACCGTGTTGCCCAGGTAGTCGCCGCGCCGCTCCTTGTTGATCACCGTCTCGTAGATCCTGCCGGTCGTGTAGTTGTGCTTCTTGCTCGTCTTGCAGGTCGTGAAGCGCTCGTAGTGCCCCAGGTCCAGATCCGCCTCGGCGCCGTCGTCGGTGACGAAGACCTCGCCGTGCTGGTACGGAGACATGGTCCCCGGATCGACGTTCACGTAGGGGTCGAGCTTCATCATCTCGACGGTGAAGCCCCGCGCCTCGAGAATCGCCCCGACCGAGGACGCGGCCACGCCCTTGCCGAGCGAGGACACGACGCCGCCGGTGATGAAGATGTACTTGGTTGCCATGGCGTGTGCTCCCGTTCTTCCTATGGATTCTCGTTCGTCTTCATCGCCAGCATCCGCCGCTCGGCGTGCGCCAGGTCCACCTCTGTGTCCACCCCCAGGGGCGCCTCGTCGACCGGCAGCACGCGGATGCGGATGCCGTTCTCGAGCGCGCGGAGCTGTTCCAGTTTCTCCGAGCGTTCGAGCGGTGAGGCCTCGAGTTCGGCGAGCCGCAGCAGCACGCTCCGGCGGTAGCCGTAGACACCGACGTGGAGGAGCACCGGCGCGGCCGGGGCGTCGTCCTCCGGCTGCCGTCGGTAGGGGATGCCGGCGCGGCTGAAGTAGAGGGCGTAGCCGTCGCCGCCGCAGACGACTTTGACCTGGTTGGGATCCCGCAGCACATCCTCGTCGACCTCGGCGGCCAGGGTGACCATGTCCTCGCCGGCATGCGAGCCCAGGTGCTCGGCGAGGTGCGTGATCGCCGAAGGATCGAGCAGGGGCTCGTCGCCCTGCACGTTGATCACCGCGTCGGCACGCCAGTTACGGGCCGCCCAGGCGATCCGGTCGGTACCGCTGCGGCAATCCGCCGGGGTCATTTCGCAGTCGCCGCCGAAGTCCTCGACCGTCCGGCGAATGTCTTCATGATCCGTCAGCACGACTACGGCGTCGAGACCCGAAGCTTCGCTCGCCCGTCGGTAGACATGCTCAATCATGGGCCGGCCGCAGATCGGCAGCAGGGCCTTTCCGGGCAGTCTGATGGAGCCATATCGAGCGGGAATCGCACAGACGACGCCGACTGCGTCCGATACGGGCCGAGCACTCGACACGGGCGACCCTACCCGCGCGGCACGCCGCCGGTCAAACCGCCTGCCCGGTCGCCGCCCTTCGGACCGGCCGCGCTGTGAGCCGATACGCTCGAGGCGTGAATGGAACCCGTCGATCGGTCAGGGGTTGGCGGGGGCAGGCGCGTCCGGTTCCTCTCGCCCGGAGCGGCCTGCTCGTCGCCGCTCTGGTCGCGGGCAGCCTGCCGGCGGGCTGCGGGAACTCCTTGCCGCCGACCGGCGCGGCGGAATGGATCTGGCCGGAGGCGCCAGCCTCGGAACCCGGCCGGCCGGCGGCCTACCTGCTGCTGACCGACTTCGAGCTGGACGAGGCGCCGGAGGCGGCGGCGCGCCTCTTCGTCACCGCCGACCAGGAGTACGCGGTTCACCTGAACGGCCACCAGATCGCGCGCGGCGGTTTCCGGCGCGGCGAGCCCATCGACGAGTTCCAGGTCGCGCACCTGCTGCGCGCCGGCGTCAACCGCCTGACGATCGAGGCGCGCACTCCGTACGGCGATGGCGGCGCGCTGGCGGGCATCGAGCTCGACGACGGCTCGATGCCGGTGGTGACGGACGGCGCCTGGCGATTCATCGACGGCTGGGCGCCACGCCTGGTGAAGGGAGACGCGCAAGGCGCGGATGCCGGCGACCTGGGGACCGTTCGCGCCTGGGGGCGGCCTCCCGTCGGTCGGTGGGGCCGGGTGGCCCGCGGCGAACTGGCGAAGCCGGACCCGATCTGGCGGTCCGCCGGGCCGCATCGCATCGTCCTCGTGTCCTCGTCCCCCGGTCTCAAGATCGCGCCCCGAGAGCGGTCGTCCTTCCGCGTCGACTTCGGCCGCGAGGTCACCGGTGTGCTCGAACTCGAGTTCCGACCGGAAGACGGAACCTCCCACCGGCACCTCAGGTTGTGTCGCGCGGGTGAGTGTCAACGGCGGGCGCTGGTGCTGACCGCCGGCAGGCCGGCCTGGAGGGACTCGGCTTCGCGCACCTTCGACACCGTGGTGGTGTACGGGGTGAGGGAACTCCGGGCGGCGAGGGCGCGGAGCTAGGGCTCCTCCCACTCGATTCCGGGCGGCGGTTCGAAGCTGCCGGGAGCTGCGCCGCTGCGGTAGTCGCCGATGACGAAGCGGTTCTCGTTGCGCTGGGCGTCGTAGTAGGTCAGCTCCCGCAGGCGTTGCTCCTTCCGGTCGATCACAATCTGCACAAGGGCGACGTCTTCGCTTGGTTCGAGCGGGCGCAGAACCAGGCGCAGGCGTTCCCCGGGCGCCGGGTCCAGTTCCGCCTCGTACCGGCGCCGGAGTTCGTCGGTGGTGAGCAGGAAGAAGTCGAGCCCCGGGGCGAGCTGCTCCGACAGGTCATAGCGTTGACCGACCGACTCGCCGGGATTCCAGTGATGCACCGTCCGGTCGCACAGCAGGAAGGCCTGCTCGAACGGCGGCGAGTAGTCCCAGCGCAGGCAGCCCGGCAGGGCGACGGTAAGGTCGCCGCGTTCCGTTTCGCCGTCCTCCGGATCGAAGCCGTAGGGCACGGAGGTCTGCACGAAGCCCGCCGAGAGCGGCGCCTGTGCCTCGAGCGAGCGCCGGAAGTCGTCGAGAGCCCGCCACGGATCGTCGGCGAACGCCGGGAGGGCGGCAAGCACACCGACCGCCACCAGCAAGGGAACCGCCGCCTTTCGCGCGAGCGCCATCATCCTAAGCGCCGGAGGCACTCCATTCCAGCTCGGGACCACTGTACGAGAGCCCCATCAGTGCTTGAAGTGGCGGCGCCCGGTCAGGAGCATCACGATGCCGTGCTCGTCGGCAGCCGCGATCATCTCGTCGTCGCGGACGGAGCCGCCGGGCTGAACGATCGCGGTCACTCCGGCCTCGGCCAGGGTGTCGACACCGTCGCGGAAGGGGAAGAAGGCGTCCGAGGCGGCCACCGTGCCGGCAAGGGCGAGTCGCGCCTTGTCGAGCGCGATGCGGCAGGAATCGACCCGACTCATCTGGCCGGCGCCGATGCCGACCGTCTGGTGTTCGTTGGTGACCACGATCGCGTTCGACTTCGTCGCCCGGCACACCCGCCAGGAAAAGTCGAGCGCACGCAGTTGCGCCTCGTCGGGCTGCGCCCGGGTGGGACAGGTCCACTCCCGCGGGTCTTCCGGAGCGCTGTCGAGGTGCTGGGCGATGAAGCCGCCGTCCACTGCTCGCAGTTCGTAGGCGCCCTCCGCGGCGGAGAAGGGCGGGCATTCGAGCAGGCGGAGGTTCTTCTTCCGGCCCAGCCGCTCCCGTGCGGCCGGCTCGAAGGAGGGCGCCACGATGACCTCGACGAAGAGCTTCCTCAGCGCCTCGGCCAAGGCCCCCGTGAACGGCCGGTTGACCGCGATGATCGAGCCGAACGCGGAAACCGGATCGCAGGCCAGGGCCCGCTCGTAGGCCTCCACGAGCGACGCGCCCCGACCGACGCCGCATGGATTGTTGTGCTTGACGATGACCACCGCCGGGTCGTCGTCCGGAGCGCCGAACAGGGCGGAGAGCTTCCGCGCGGCGTCCGCATCGAGCATGTTGTTCCATGACAGTTGGCGGCCCTGGAGCTGCCGGAAACCGCCCAGAACGCCGGCGCCCCCCACCTCGCGGTAGACCGCCGCTCCCTGGTGCGGGTTCTCCCCGTAGCGCGGCGCCAGCACCTGCTCGAGTTCCAGCCGGACGGACTCCGGCAACGAACCGGATTCGCCATCGGCCGCCGGCGCCGGGGCCCCTTCCAGCCAGTCGGCGATCGCGGCGTCATAGCTCTGGGTGTGCCGGAACGCCTTGAGCGCCAGTTCGCGCCGGAACGCTTCGGAGAGCCCGCCCTCGGCCCGGAGCGCTTCGAGGATCCTCGGGTAGTCCGCCGCGTCCACGACGACGGCCACGTTGGCGAAGTTCTTGGCCGCGGCCCGGACCATGCTGGGGCCGCCGATATCGATCATCTCCACCGTGCCGTCGACGGTCGCGTCCGGGGCCGCCGCCGCGGCGGCGAAGGCATAGAGGTTCACGGCCACCAGATCGATCGGCGGAATTTCGTGCTGCTCCAGCTCCGCCCGATGTTCCGGCCGCCGCCGGTCGGCGAGGATGCCGCCGAAGATCCGGGGGTGCAGGCTCTTGACCCGCCCATGCAGGATCTCGGGGTGTCCGGTCACATCGGACACCGCGGTGACGGCCACGCCGTGTTCCTTGAGCTGCCGCGCCGTGCCGCCGGTCGAGATGATCTCGACACCCAGCTTCGCCAGTCCCGAACCAAGTTCCTCAAGGCCCACCTTGTCGAAGACCGAAACCAGTGCACGGCGAACGGGGAGCATCGGAGTCGGCGGAGCGTACCACGCTGAAAGCGGCCGAACGGAGCGGCTGCGGGGATCAGAAGGGCTCGGTATCGACCTGCCCGCAGATACTCCCCTTCGGGTTGGTGTACTCGGCCGCCGAACCGGTGACCGTGTCCGTGAGCGTGATTTCGTACTCCACGTCCGAGAGACCGCCGTACAGGAACCAGAAGCTGCCGTTGAGCGCCCGTCCATCGAGCACCTTCACCGCCAATTCGATGTTCTCCGGGTTGAAGAACCAGAAGAAACCGGTGTTGGCCGTGGTCAGAGAAGGCGCGACCTTGGCGATCTTCGTAGGGTCGAGCGGAGGCTCCACGTTGGGATCGACGAGACTGACCTCGACCGAGAAGCGATTGTCGAGCAGACACAACAGGTCCTCGCCCGGCTCGCAGTGCCCTCCCGCCTCCTGCGATCGCCCAGCGCCGGCCGCGGACAGTGACACCAGTTCCAGTCTCACCAGGTCGATGCCGGGTTCAGCCGGAATCCCGGCCGACGACCCGAGCATCGCGGCCAGGTCGCCGCCCGACGTCGGCGCCGGCCAGGGCCGCTCGCCCCCAACTGTCGGCCAACTGCCGGACCTGGATCTCGAAGCCCAGTTCGTCCGTCGAGTCGTCGTTCCAGGTCAGTCGCGCGGAGGTCGCGTCAATCGGCGTTGCTCGAAGACGCCTCGGCGGCCTCGGTCCCCGGCCGCCCACACCGAGCGGGACGATCAGGGTGTCACTCCACCCGGTGAGTCCCTCGGCGTCCTCGGCCACCACGCTGAAGAAATAGCGACCGCCCCGCGCCAGCCCGGGAATCTCGATGGATTCCGTGTCGGCGTCAACCGGGAAGGTCTCGGACCAACCCCAGACGGCGGCCTGAACCCGAAACCCGACCTCGTCGTCCGAGTTGTCGGTCCACGTCACGATCGCGACGCTCAGGATGGCCGTAACGCTTAAATCCGTCGGCGCGGCCGGCTCGGCCCCGGGCACGACGGCATCCACGAAGCTGGTTCTCCAGGAACGGGCGCTGCCGATGTGCGAAGCACGCGTTCGTTCTCCCGCTCGCCGGCGATACCGATTGTCCGTCGCCGGGGCCTGATCCGCACGGACGAGAAGTACGGCTCGATCTGGCCGCGATAGCTCATGGCCGTGCCGACGTTCGGTATGTGATCGTGGTTGGCGTGGCCAAAGGCGTACGGCTCTATGGCCACGGGCGCCTGAGCCAGGGCATTCGCAGGGTCGTGGTTGGCGCCCAATCCGTGACCGACCTCGTGGGCGAAGATCTGAGCGTCGTCGTACGTGGAACAGGTGTTCGCCGACCAGCCGTAAGCGAGGGGCGCAAAGTCCTCGGCCGTCGAGCCCCGCGTCAGCAGGTTGGCTCGACCGCAAGCCTGGAGCAGTCTCGAGCTTTCGCCGGTGAACAGGTGGACCAGGTCGGCATCGTGCCGGCCTCGCAGTTGCACGACATCGCCGTTCCAGCGCAGTTGCGTGATCAGGGCGCTGCCGTACGGGCCGACACCGTCTCTCGCCACGGTGTCGAGAGCGGCAGGCGCCCTGGCGATGTGGACGATGTTCGCTTCGACTCCCAACTGGCCGTTGCGAAGCACCAGGTTCAGATAGTCGGCAGCGTTTCGGATCGAGGCCACCGCGCCGCCGCGGTTCGCCCAGTTCCGCGCCGCCTCTGCTGTGTACAGCACCAGGATGTCGAGTTGGTCGTGGTTCTGCGGATTCGCCACCCGCTGTCGCAGGTCGACGCGCCGCGGCTCCGTCGGGCCAAGTCGCGACAGACCGTCGGGCTCCACGCCCACCGGACAGAAGGTCTCCGCCGTGTCACTCGGCGCGGCCGCGGTATCGACCATCCTGCCGCGACCGGCGGGATCGGCGCTGATCCGGAACTTGGCGCCGCCCGGCTCGCCGAACCGCCCCACAAAGCCGCCGTCTTCCACCGTCAGGACGACACTCTCGTAGCCCGCTCCCGGAACGCTTCCTGCCCACATCACGTTGCCGTTGCCGCGATCCTCGAAGACACTCCGCTCCGCAACGAGCACCCGACCGTCTGAAGTCGGCAGTTCGAGCCGAAACGGCGCCGAACGGACGAGGTCGAGATCGACCTGCACGGTCACGAACCCGAGGACCGGGTCGAAGCGCGCGGCCTCGGCGACCGGAGGTCCCGCCGGTTCGGAGCCCAGGCTGAGAAGGCGCTGCCCCTGCGCCGCCTCAACTCCCATCGTCAGCAGGCCGATCGACCCGGCCGCAAGGGCGACCAGGAAGCCTGATCGCGAGCCCGCGCCGCAGCCTCTTCGGTCCGCAGGAAGGTGAGCAGGTCTACGGAGAACGGCTGTTCCGGCTTGTCGCATAGTCCACGAATTCTAGCCGCTGTGCGCGAGGCGCTCCATTGACTGGCTCGCCGCATGCCTGTTAGAACACTCTGCTCTACGGCGCAGCCCGGTGCGCGCGACTTGCCCAGGTAGCTCAGTTGGTAGAGCGCCTGACTGAAAATCAGGGTGTCGGTGGTTCGAATCCGCCCCTGGGCACCATCCGCGCCGCCCCGCAAACGAGAGCAAGACGAGCCGGCTTCTAGCAGCAGCCGCGCGATCCGCAGGAAATCCGCAGCCGCAGCCGACCCGCTCGAACTCCATGTTGCACGGCTCAAGTTGCGGAGTCTCAGTTAGTTAAGGCACTCCGGCCAGCATCGGCCATGGGCGTCCGTTGCACTTCGCTTGACACAGCCTCTACGCGCCCTATAACTTGTTTC
The DNA here is from genome assembly GCA_965216125.1 of Candidatus Multivorans sp. Lineage (GTDB taxonomy): Bacteria > Acidobacteriota > Thermoanaerobaculia > Multivoradales > Multivoraceae > Multivorans. The sequence goes on from OZ244152.1 coordinate 1,439,910, forward strand.
CCGGATAGGGACTGTGACCAAGGATCGCAACCCAATCCACCGGTCCAAGAGACGCGACCCTCGGATCGAAGCTTAGGAAGGGCGAAAGTCACGTCCGCGTGGTGGGCGCACTTCCAGAGTGACGGTCGGAAGGTCACGACTCGAAAGCCGGGCTCGGTGGCAGGAGCCACTTGGAGCCGGGAACGCCGAGGCGCAAGCCGAGGTGAGCCTGACGCCATGAAGCTTCAGCCGGCGAGTGGCTCCCGTAGCCGAACGCTTCCTCGGGAGAGGAACCAAGGGGCGCAAGCCTTGAGGTGCTTGAACCAGGGAGGCGGCTTCAGGGAAGCGAACGGTCGGAAGTTGCCCGGCAGCAACGGAAGGCCGATCGGCAACTGAAGCGCTTCATCGGCAGACGCTTCGGGGGCTTCGTCGTAAGACCCGACCAGTCGAGCGACGAAGTACCCCCAGGAGTGCGAAGTCGGCGGAGACACAGGCAGAGGAGCCCCCGCGACGGCGGGCCGCTAAGTGATCGGTTCGGAGGCGCAAGCCGAGGAGCCGGCCATGGAGCGGAACGACGGCGCGGACCTTTCGGCCACCCGAGCCGGAGGGTTGAACGCGAAGGCGCAAGCCGGAGCGGAAGACCCGAAAGCAACGGGCGAACGAAGGGGAGTCCCGGCAAACTCGGACAGGGCTGGAGGGGCCGCAAGGTTCCACCGCCAGAGCCGCAAGGCAAGGGCGCCCAGACCTGAACGAAGGATCGGTGGCGCGCGAAGCGCTCCACGACCGGATGCCCGCCAAGCTGAAGGGTCGAGGAAACGCGAGCGAGGGTGAGAGACTTCAGGTCGATTCGGGTGAGAACCCCGGAGCGGTCCCTATCCTCTTTTTTTGCCCACCGAAAGTAGCACGCTGGCGCCGTAAGTGCAACTGGCCCAGAGGGTTACGGCCACGACACCCGCCCTGAGGCCCCAGGGCCGGAATGTCCCCTCCCGCCCAGGCGTTGCACCGCAGGAAGTCAAGGGCGGCCAGGACTCGGACACGCGACACTTCCGATGTTCCCTCAGAGCCACCAGGCCACCGACACCGGTACCTGACGCTCCGTCGCTCCCTTGGCGCCGAAGGCTCCGCACATTGATCCACGCCTGGGCGAGTGCTTGCTGTGAGCAAGTGACGGCCCAGGTCACGGGGGTCACGAACTGGTCACACAACTGTCACGCATCGTCCGGAAGGCTCCCTGCGTAGTCTCCTTTTGTGTCCTCTAAAACCAGGGCCCTCCATTTGGTACCTCAGGTTCGGGGCTGGGTAACGCCGAACAACCGTTCACTCGCAGTAGTCCAAGACCAACCTCATGCAACGCGATAACGGCACGCCGCAAGAGGAACGCGCTGGCGCGAAACGTGGCGGCGCCTTCGCTGGACGCCCTCGCCTGCTTGTGTTCGGCGAGTTCCGCTTCGATCCCGAGACTCTGGAACTCTTCGGACGCGGGCGCACGCTGCGGCTTCAGCCCCAGCCCGCCCGACTCCTCGAGCTGCTGGTCGGCCACCGTGGAGCAGTGGTCTCGCGCGAGGCCGTCCGCCGCCATCTCTGGCCCGACGAAGTCCACGTCGAGTACGACCAGAGCATGAACTCCTGCGTCAAGAGGATCCGGGTCGCACTCGGCGACAGCGCCGAGACGCCCGACTACATCGAAACGCTGCCGCGCCTCGGGTACCGCTTCCTGAAACCCGTGATCGAGGTCAACGACGGCGACGAACCGATCCTCACCGGGGGCGGCGGCGCCCGCCCCTGGCGGCCACGACCCGGCGCCGCGCTCGCCGCGCTCGCGGTGGTCCTGGGCCTCGTCGCCGCGGTCCTGGTCTGGCGCGCGCTGGACTCCGGACCACCCGCCGCGCGCGAACCGTCACGGCAGGTGCTGGCGGTCCTGCCCTTCTCGGCGGTGGAGACATGGTCCGGCGCCGAACCGTTCCGCCAAGGCCTGGCCCAGGAACTCATCACGTCGCTTGGCCGGCAAGCGTTCGACCGGCTGGCGGTCGTCGCGTACGAAGCGCGACCCTTCCCAAGCGCCGGCGGCGGAGCGAACGGACTCCGAGCCGACTACCTGCTCGACGGCCGGGTTCAGCGGGAACAGGATCGCCTCCGGGTCTGGGCCCGCCTCCTCCTCGCCAAGGACGGAACCGTACTCTGGAGCGAGTCCTATGACGGCGCCGAAAACGACATTCTCGTCTTCGAGGCGGAGGTGGGCTCACAGATCGCCAACGCGGTCCTCGTACGGTTGACGCAACTGGACCCGACCTCATGACCGCGGCGACGAGCTCCTATGTCGAGCGCCACGCCCCCGGACGGCCGGGAAGCTTGAGAGCCGCGTCGAGTTCGGCGAGAAAGCGGCTGCGCGGGATCTCCTCGGCGCCGAACCGGAGCAGGTGCTCGGTGACCTGCTGGCAGTCCACGAAGGCGTAGCCCCACCGCTCGAGGCAGCGAACCAGGTGAACCAGCGCGACCTTGGACGAATTGGAGCGGCGGGCGAACATCGATTCACCGAAGAACGCGCCGCCGATCGAGACCCCGTAGAGGCCGCCGACCAGCTCGGCGCCTTCCAGGCATTCGACCGAGTGAGCGTGGCCGAGCCGGTGCAGGCGCTCGAACGCGTCGATCAGTGGATCCGTGATCCAGGTGCCCTCCTGTCCGGGACGGCGGTTCTCGGCGCAGGCCACAATGACCTCTCTGAAGCGCGTGTCGATCGTGACCTCGAACGGTTCGCGCCGGAGCTCGCGCCGCAGGCTGCGCGACGTTCTGAGCCGCTCCGGATAGAGCACCAGACGCGGATCGGGCGAGAACCACAGCATGGGCCCGTCGGGACCCAGAAGCGGCCAGGGGAAGATGCCGGACCGGTAGGCCGCGAGCAGCCGCTCCGGCTCGAGGCCTCCACCCACCGCGAGCAGGCCGCTAGGATCCGCCAACCGCGGCGGAGGGAAGGCGATGCGGCGATCGTCGAGCCGGAACGGGCCCCTCCGGTTCATCCCGCGCAGGTTACCTGTCTGCGCCAGCTCCTACACGTTGAACCGGAAGTGGACGACCTCGCCGTCCTGGACGCGGTACCCCTTGCCCTCCAGGCGCAGGGTCGCGCGTTCGCGGCAGACGGCCAGCGATCCGGCGTCGATCAGGTCGTCCCAGCCGGTCACCTCGGCGCGAATGAAGCCGCGCTCGATGTCGGAATGAACAGCGCCCGCCGCGGTCACCGCCGGGCTGTCCCGGCGAATGGTCCAGGCCCGGACCTCGTCGTCGCCGACGGTGAAGAAGGAGATCAGCCCCAGCAGCTCGTAGCCCCCTCGCACCACCCGGACCGCACTCGGCTGGTCGAGGCCCGCCTCGGCCAGGAAGTCGCCCTGGTCGGCCGCGTCGAGGCGGGAGATCTCCTCTTCCAGGCGCGCGCTCACGGCAAGCAGCCCGGTGCCCGGCGGCGCTTCGACCCCGGCCATCGCAGCGGGGTCGCCCGCAACGTCCTCGTCGACATTCAGCACCACCAGCACCGGCTTCCGGGACAGGAGGCCGTAGCCACGCAGCCTCTTCTCGTCCTCCGCGTCGAGGTCCATCCGGCGCAGCGGTGTTTCCGCCTCAAGCGCCGGCAGAATGCGATCCGAGAGCAGCGCGCGCTCGCGCTTCTCCAGGTCGGTGAGGCCTCTCTTCTGCGCCTGATCGAGACGCTCCAGCCGTCGCTCCACCACCTCGTAGTCCGCCAGAATCAGCTCCAGATCGATCGTGGCGATGTCGCGCTGCGGGTCGACTCGACCTGCCGGGTGCAGGAGCTCCGGGTCCTCGAAGGCGCGTACGACGTGGACCAGGGCGTCCATCATCCGCAGCTCGGCGAGGTCCAGGGTTTCTCCCCGGCCCCGGTCGATGCCCGGAACATCGACGAATCGGACCTGCGCCGGCACGTAGCGCCGCGGCTGGTAGAGATCCCGAAGCTTCTCCAGGCGCCCGTCCCGCACCTGTGCGACTCCAACGTTCGTGGTGTTCGAGGCACGGAACTTGTCGGTCGCCTGCCGCGAGGCTGTGAGCGCATTGAACAGGGCCGTCTTGCCCGCCTTGGGCAGGCCCAGGATGCCGAGCTGCATGTTCTCTCCCCTGGTTCAGACGCTGGCGCCGAAGTTCGCCGCGAGGATGGCCAGATCCTCGCCGTCGATCTGGCCGCTGCCGTCGAGATCGGCATCGGCGTCGAAGCGATGCGACCGCGAGCCCGCCCCGAAGGCGAGACCCAGGAATACCAGATCCCGGCCGTCCACGCGACCGTCCCGATCGATGTCGCCCCGCGGCAGGACGGCGCCCTCGACCAGGAAGCGGCCCACCACGCGGTCGTAGACGTTGCCCTCGGCGTCGCCGGCGCGCAAGGACAGCGTCACCACGCCGTCGAGCGGCGCCGCCGGCGAGAAACGCCAGCGCAGCCAACGTCCGTCGTCGCCGACGCCTGGCGCCGGCGACGGCACGCCATCGACCATGAGCACCACCGACCCTGTGTCGATCGCACTGCCGAAGTCCCGCACCTCGACCTCCAGGGCGCTCGCGGGCGGAATCTCCCCGGCGCCGTGTGCGGGGATCAGCCGCGTCGGGACGGGCGGCACCGCGTCCGTCGCCCGGAGCACATCGGCGAAGACCGAGGCGAGGAGGTCGTAGCCGGCGCCGTTCGGGTGCCCGACGGGATCCTCGGCGCCGGTGTAGTAGAACGCGTGGAACAGTCGCCTCTGCGTACCGAAGATCTCGAACGGATCGATCAGGCCGCGGCCCCGAATCGCCGCCAGTTGCCGGATCGACTGCACAAGGTCCTGGTTCTGCCAGTTGTTCGGATCGAAACGGGCATTCGGCAAGCGGGGAATCAGGGTGGCGTGGTACGGCGTCCGGCCGGCGGCGGCCGCCCGGGCGGCCATTCGGTCCAGGTTGAACAGGGTCGTCTCCGGCGAAATGCTCCGGCTGATGTCGTTCGTGCCCTCCATCAGCAACAGGCAGTCCCCCGGCTCCGTCAGCACGTCGTCGATGCGGGCCAGACCTTCCGGCGTCCGCTCGGCGCCGACACCCCGGTTGTCGACCACCAGGCCGGGCGCCAGAGCTTCGAGACGCGGCGGATAGCCGACCTCGCCGCGCCCCGGATCGTCACCGACACCGGCGGTGATGCTGTCGCCGAAGGCCTTGCAGTGACTCGGGGTCTGGGCAGCCGCGGCCCCGCCCAGGGCAAGCACCGCGGCGGCGAGGGCGACAGCTCGCCGGAGGCGTCCGACGCGGCCGGAGAAGCAGTTACCAGTCAAGTGCGGAATGTTACAGGCGGGTACTCGAGAACTCCGTGACGGGTTCGTTCGTCTCGATCTATGTGCTATTCTGCATGTTTCTACGTCTAGGCGAAATCTCCACGGGCAAGGGAGAAATCCGATGATGAAACCGATCGGTCATCCAGGAGTGGCAGCAATGGCCCTGTCGGCTTTCCTGCTCGGTCTGCCTGCCGCCCTGTTCGCACAGGACACGTACTACGTGTTGATCGCGCACGACGACGAAGCCAAGAAAGTCCTGCTCAGCGTCCACAATCCGTCGGACAAGCGTCAGACCTTCGACATTCTGCCCATCGCCTCCGGCACCAACGGCGCCCAGCGGTCCGAGCCGCCGACCACCCTGTCGGTTCCCGCCGGTCGTACGATCCAGTACAGCAGCCTGGCCGATGGCGACCCTTCGATGGTCGAGCTCGTCACCCGCGGCGAACTCACCTTCCAGGCCTACACGACGCCCACGGACTCGAGCGGCAAGCGCGTCGGTCTGCGAGAGCAGGTCCCGATCGTCGACTCGGAGAACATGATCCCCGGTGGAACCTGGGCCTTCGTGGCCGGGATCCGGCGGGACAGCCGCGACCGCTCGGACTACGCGATCCTCAACCTGTCCCACACCAGCAACATCTGCGAACACAGGGTGCGCGGCCACGACGGCAATTGGGTCCTCCAATCCCGGGTTCTCAACCACCTGCCGCTGTCGCTGACGTATGTCAGCGATGTCCTGAAGGTCGTCGGCGTCGATCTCGGCGATCACTACACGGTCTCCACGAACTGCACCGACAACTTCTATGTCGCCGGACTGGTCGCCGACGATGACGCCGACCTCCTGACCGTCCTGCAACCGTCCCGGAGCGGCGCCTCGGCGCTGCGACGGCCGGGATACGACGAGCCGACGGATCCGGACCCGGATCCGGACCCGGGCGACGACCCTCCCCCGGGGGGCGGCTGCACCTCGGGCTGGACGTGCATCGACCTGGAAGGCGCCTTCCACCGCGCCACGAACGCCCAGCCCAGCTTCACTGCCAAGTTGAAGCCGCCGGCCGGCACCTACCGGCGCGTCGTTTTCCGCTTCAAGGTCCATCACGGTGGCTGGAACCAGGTCTCGTCTCGCAACCAGAACCTGTTCTGGCTGGCGCGCGAGAAGCACGTCGACCTGTTCGGGTTCGGCATCGCCAAGGGACCCGGCGGACCGGCCGAGGTGTTCTACCGCACGGACTGGGGAATCAACCACGTCAACAAGCAGCGTGTGGCGACGCCCCACCTGATGCGGTCCGGCGAGACCTACGACGTCGTCTTCGACTTCGACGCCGCCGGCGGGCAGATCGTCCTGACCCTGACCGACTCGAGCGGCGCTGAGGTCATTCGTTCCGTGGGCGAGCCGAACATCTCCGCGATCCCCTTCGCGCCGGGTCAACGGATCGCGGTCGGTTTTGGCTTCCGAGGAGAGTACGAGAACGAACCCGCCCAGCCCGGCTGGATCTGGTCCGACCTCCACATCGAACTGTTGCCCGAGTAGACCTCTCGCTAGAGTAGCCGGCGTGAACCCGAAACGCCGTGGCCTCCTGTTCACGGCCGGTCTGGCTGTGGCCGCACTGCAGGTGATGCACTGTTCCGTGGCGCCACCAGTGCACCGCGGGCCGATTGTGCTCATCACGATCGACGCCATGCGCGCCGATCTCCTGGGCCGCGGCTTGATGCCCAACCTCGACCGTTTGGCAAGAGAAGCGGATTGGAGTGGGACTGCAATCACAACTTCAAGCTGGACCGTGCCCTCGATGGCGTCGCTCTTCACCGGCTTGCAGCCTTGGCGACACGGTAGCTGGCACAGCTCTCGAGCCCGACTGCGCGAGGATCTGCCGACCCTGCCCGAGATCCTCCGCGATCTCGGCTTCCAGAACGCGGCCTTCCGCTCGAACAGCTTCCTGACCAAGACCTTCGGCTATGTGCGCGGCTTCGAGCGGTTTGGCCCAGTCACACGGTTGGAACGAGTCAGAGAGATCCTGTCCGCCCTCGACGGCGGGCCGCAGTTCGTGTGGATGCACCTTCTGCCCCCACACGCGCCCTACCGCCATCACAGGCAGTTCCTCAACCGTCTGGAGGCGCCACGCGACGATCTTCCGGAACAGATTCGGCCGCGCGACCTGGCTCGATTCGCCGACCCGGAAATCGACATCGACCCGGACCAGAGGGAACGCGCCTGGCAGCTCTACCAACTGAACGCCGCCTACGCGGACAGCCAGGTCGGCGCCATGCTGGACGCGCTCCGGGACAGCGGCCAGTACGACAACGCGCTGATCGCCGTGACGTCCGATCACGGCGAGGAATTCGGCGAGAACGGCCAGGTTCTGCACGGCAACAACCTGCACCGGGTGTTGATCGAGGTGCCGCTGATCGTCAAGCTGCCGGCCGGCTGGACCCTGCCCCTCGACCCCGGACCTGTAGTCGCGAACTATCGCCTCTTCTCGACCCTGATCGAGGCCGCGGGAGGGACGCCGCCGCCGGGCAGTCCGCCGAGCCTGTTCGAGCCGAGCAATGCCGGTGCGCTGTCGGAGCTCTACATGGGCAACGGCGTGAACCGCCTGTCCCTGGTCGAGGACGGACGCCAACTGCTGTGGACGAGCCGGTTCGCGCCGACCGAGGACCGGTACTACGACGCGATGATGGCCCTGTCGGGCGCCGAACCATCGGCACCGCTCGCGGAGGACCCGGAACAACTCGTAGCCCGGTTGGAGAGGCGCTTTGAGACCGCGCCTCCGCTGGTTGGCGCGCCGGGAACGAGACCTCAGCTCGCGGCCTTCGACTGGTCCGCGGGCGGAGCAGTCACTCCGGCCCCTGCCGGCGACGACTTCGCACGCCGCCTGCAACGTCGTTGGCGGGCGATGAACGGCCCGGATCGGTCAACTTTGCTCGCCGACCGGGAAGAGCCGGAGATTTCCCCGGAGGAGATCGAGCAGTTGAAGGCTCTCGGGTACGTGGTCACATCGCGGAAGCAACGATCGCCAGCCCCGGAGCCCTAGCCTGGACGCTGCCAACCGAGCGGCGACCGACGCGTGCCACCGATGTCGAGCCAGTAGGGGCGCGATGGGTTGTCCCCGGCGGCTCAGAGGCGCGGTTTGACCGCGGGGCGGAGCCGGAGGTCGACCACCTCGGCCGACCGTGGCAGCGCCGCCGCCTCGACGATCGCCGACGCCACGTCGCCCGGATCGAGGAAGCGCTCCGCGTCGTAGTGCTGGCCCAGGCCGCGGCAGACCTCCTGCTGCATCCGGCTCCGGGTGCGGCCGGGATAGACGCTCAGCACGCGAACGCCGTCCGCGTTGACCTCGGCGCGCAGTGCATCCGCGAGAGCCCTCAGGGCATGCTTGCTGGCGGCATACGCGGCGCTCCCCGCGCCCGCCACAAGCCCCGCCGTCGAGTTGACGAACACGACCAGGCCTCCGCGGCGGCGGAGGCCGGGAAGCAGCCGCCGGGTCAAGAGGTAGGGAGCGCGTGCGTTGACCGCGAACTGGTGGTCGAAGTCGCCGGCCGGCGCCGTCTCGAAGGCGCCCGCCCGAAAGGCGCCCGCGGCATGCACCAGCAGATCGACGCCGCCGAGCGACTCCGACTCCGCCCCGGCGGCGTCGATCACCGCGGCCTCGGTGAGGTCCCCGGCGACGGTCCGAATGACGCCACCCGCGCCCGTCAGTTCGCCGGCGGTCGCCCGAAGGCGGGCCCGGTCCCGACCCAGGAGCACCAGGGAAGCGCCCTCCGCCGCCAGCAGGCGAGCGACGGCGCCGCCGATCGCCCCCGTGGCGCCGGCCACAACCGCGATTCGCTCGGCAAACCTCGACACCCGCGGAGCTTACCGGCCTGCCGCCCGGTAAGCTGAGACCGATGCGAAGGCCGCTCTGCCTGACGCTGGCGTTCCTTGCCTGGAACGCCGGGTTCCCACCGGGTCTCGCCGCCGACGGGCCGACCGCCTATCGGGGACAGGACTGGGCTCACCTGCAGACCACAGTCGGGCGCCCGACCCTGTGGCTGGGCCCCGACCAGGCGGTGGAACTGCCGGCGACGGAACCACCTGGGATGTCCGTGCGCTACGACGATCTGGTGCTGCTCGGCCGCGACCCGGAGGGCGCGCAGGAATGGGCCGTGGCGGGAGTCGCCGTGGACAGGAGCGGCCCCCGCCTGAGGCTCCACGCCGGCCGCGACGGCCGGATCCGCGCTCTCGCTCCGCCCGAGCGCCCGCGCGGCGCGATCCGGATTGCCTCCGCGCGCTGGCTGGCGGCCGCCGGCGCGGAACCCGTGCAGGGACTGGCCTGGCTCGAAGCCACCCGGCCCCGCGCGCAGGAGGTGTGGCTGTCCCCGTACCGCGACGGCGAGTTCCAGCCGGCGACCCGCCTGGTCGGACCTGGGCCCGGATCGCAGACCGCGCTCGACGCCGCCGTGCTCGCCGACGGCTCCTGGCTGCTCGTGTGGTGCGCGTTCGACGGCAACGACGACGATCTCGTCTGGCGGCAGGGGCGGCCGGACGGAAGCTGGACCGGCGGCCGCGTCTCGCCGGACAACCGGGTGCCCGACATCACGCCCCGGCTGCTGGTCACGGCGGAGGGCGCCGCGGTGGCCTGGAGCCGCTACGACGGGAGCGTCTATCGGGTGCGGACGGCACGGTTCGAACAGGGAGAGTGGCGGGACCAGAGGTGGGCGGCGCCGCCCGATTCGCTCTACCCCGAGTGGGTCGGGAACGGTGACACGCTCCTCTTCCTCCGCGGGGCGATGCGGACGTGGACGGCGGCCGGACCCGGGTCGTCCGTGGAGTTCGCGGCGCCAACGGAAGCGCCGCCCGTCGTCGACCGCGATCCCGCCTCGGGTCTCCTGCGCGCGCACTGGCCCGAGGCCGGCGGCTGGCGGTCGGCGTCCGGGACGCCCCCCGGAGTCCGACCGTGAGCCTGGGAACCGGACGGTTGACCAGACGGCTCCGGTCTCTGCTCCGGCGCCGCGAAGGACTGTTCGCCAGCCGGCCAACGGTCGTGACCCTGGCCGCTCTGAGTTGCTTCCTGCTCACCGTCCCGCTGACGATTGGCAAGCCCGGCCAGCCGCCGACGCTCAAGGCCGACGAGCCGGCCTACTACCTGATGGCGCTGAGCCTCGCCCGCGACTTCGACCTCCGCTACCTGCCTGCGGACGGCGACCGGCTGCTGGAGGAGTTCCCCTTCGCCTCCACCCACAACCTGATCCTGATGACGTCCGACGGCTGGAGCACCGCGCACTACGGCAAGCCGCTCGCCTACCCGCTGTTTGCCGCGCCCTTCGCGGCGCTCTTCGGCGCCAACGGCATGGTGTTCCTCAACATGGCGCTGTTCGTCGCCATGCTGTGGCTGGCCGCGGTCTTCCTCGCCCGCCGCACCGCGCCCGCGACCGCCGCCGCCTTTGCCTGCGGCCTGTTGCTGCTCTCGGCATGCTCCCGCTATGTGTTCTGGCTGCAGCCCGAGGTGTTCAACATGTTCGGCGTCTTCGGCGCGCTCTACTGGGGCTTCGAGAACCGCCGCCGCGCCTGGTGGCTGACCGCCCTCTCCGGCGCCCTGCTCGCGCTTCCCACCTACAACAAGCCGATGTTCGCGGCCATCGCCCTCTCCCTGGCCGGCGCCTTCCTGCTGCGCCGGCAGTGGCGGACGGCCGCGGTCTGGACCGCCGGCTTCGCCGTCACCCTGGCGCTGCTGGCGGCGATGTCCCAGCACATGACGGGACAGCTCCTGCCCTACATCGGGGCCGACGTGCGAGCCGCGGTGCGGGTGTGCGAGCCGGGCGACTGGCCGCCCGAGATCATCGAGGCGCGCCGGCTCGAGCAGGCGCCAGGCGCCGGCGAGACGGGGCCGGCCTCCGGCTCGGCCAGCGCGAACGCGATTCCCGAGTCCCCGACCGGCAACGCGTTCACGTGGCTGTTCCGCATCCCGCGCCAGTCGGTGGGGGAGGTGGTCGAGAACGTCGGCTACTTCCTGGTCGGCAGGCACGCCGGCCTGCTGCCCTACCACCCCTTCACCGGCATCGCCCTGGCCCTGTTCCTTCTCCGCGGACGCCGCGACCGGGACCGCTGGCTGCTGCTCCTGTCTCTGGTCGCGATCGCCGGCTACTTCCTGCTCTTCATCGGCTGGAACTGGCAGGGCGGCGGCGGCTTCGTCGGCAACCGCTACTTCGTGAGCGTCGTCCCGGCCTTCCTGTTCCTGGTTCCGGGCCGGATCCCGCCGTGGACGGCGCCGGCGGGCTTCACCGCGGCCGGCCTGTTCGTCGGCGCCATGGTGCTGGCGCCCTTCGGGGTCACCGTGCCCGCGCCGACGCTGCAGGCGCACACCCGCAACGCACCGCTTCGCTACCTGCCGCTCGAACTCTCCCTGCGCAACGTCCCCGGCTACGAGAGGAGGGCGGCGGCCGGCATGTCCACCATGGGACGGGCGGACCGGGTGCTGGCGCGCGGCGGATCCTGGTGGGTCGCCGCCCGCGGGCCGAATGAGATCCTGATCGAGTCCCGGCAGCGCTTCGACAGCCTGGTGCTCAGCGTCTCCTCGCCGGTCGCTCCGAACACCCTCCGACTGCGCCTGGACGGCGGCGCCAGGGTCGACGTGGAGGTCGCCGAAGCCGGGCAGCGGCAACGCGTGACCCTCCGCTCCCGGAAGCCACACAAGGTAAGGCGGCGAGACGGCCACCGGAGCTACGTCCACCGTGTGAGGGTCGAGACTTCCGGCGGGGCGCCGACCAAGTGGACCAAGGTTCGGCCGCCGGCCCCGTGCGCCGTCTACGCCTGGAACCAGGAAACCGAGGAGACCTTCTACCTCGGCGCCGAGCTGAGGATCCTGGGCAGCGAAGAACACCTGAACGCCGACGTCTTCGCGGCCCGGATCGGCACCGTCGGCCTGGTGCCGGCAACGCTTCCCGCGGGCGCCGAAGTCCAGCTCCCCGTGGGTGTGAGCAACGAGTCGAACGTCGCCTGGGAGCGCCAGGGCGCCGTGGGGGTCAACCTGGGCTCCCGGTGGCGTCCGGGAATCGCGGCGGCCGAAGGCGAGGACGCGGAACCCAACCCCCAGGTCGGCCTCGAGGGCCCGCGCAGCCTGCTGCCGCACATGACCCCAGGCGCCTTCGAGACGATCACGCTAGCCGTCCGCGCCCCGGACGAGCCTGGCGACTACACGCTCGAGATCGACCTCGTCTACGAGCAGGTCGCGTGGTTCCGGGGCCGAGGCGTGGCGCCGCTGCGCCTGCCGATGAGGGTCGTGGAGCCCTAAGCTCTGTTGGTGATGGAAAAGGCGACAAGCATGGGTAGCTCCAGTGAATAACAGGGCAATCCTACCCATAATACGCAGGATTCGCTAGTTGTTTGCCCCTTGATGCGGGGCAGAGCGGAGCCGGCCTCCGGCCGGCGCGGGTTTCTGGCCGCCTACGGCGGCAGCGGGCCAGAAGGCCCGCGCACCCAGAGAACCACCGACGGTGCACCGCGTCGCTCTACGCAGTTGCAGGGCAGCGGCGAGCCTGAAGCGAAGCCCTGACCGGCCCGGTGAACCTCTTGTTCCATGCAAGTAGGGACAGCGGCGTCCGCTGCGCTGTCGCGCAGGGAACGACGCGGCACCCGAATGCGGGCAGGATGCCCGCGTTCCCCGGGGCAGATCGCTCTACCGCGCAAGCCCCTTAGTCCACCTCCTCCAGCAACCCCGCCTCTCGCAGCGCCTCCGCGGCTTCGCTGATCAGGCCGACTGACATGGCGGAACGCTCCGCGATGTCGAGCAGGGAGTGCTCGCCGTCACTCTGATTGAGGACCCAGAGCATGGCCATCTCGCGCTCCTTGCGGCCGGCGCCGCCCAAGCCGCCGTAGAGGCCGCGGCGGCCGAGTTGGGGTTCGCCGAAGGGCGCCAGGTTGCGGTAGCGGCGGTCGTGGGCGGCAGTCGGGATTACGGAGGGACGACTCCGGCGCTGAACCGATCCGACTTCACCGCCGCTCGCGACGACGCCGTCCTCCAGCACGGCTGCGAACGCCAGGTAGGCGGCGAGCGAACCGGCGAGCGAGTCGGCGCCGATGAAGTCCAGATCGTCGGCGGAGGTGTGATACTCGGGATACTGGCCCCAGGGGGTGCGGGTCAGCACGCCGACCGGCAGGTCGAAGCCGGGCGAACAGTACTGGCGCTCGTCGTAGCCGAACGGGAAGAAGTCCTCGGTGACGAGCTCTTCGCCCAGGCCGGCCAGGGCCGCGGCCACGGCGCGGTCGATCTCGGCGTCGCCGCGGCGGCTCCGCTTGTAGTGGAAGCCGCCCGCGTCGCCCAGGTTGGCGGCGATCAGTCCGTGGCGGAAGGTGTCGAGCCGCTCGCGGTTCTGAGCCAGCCAGGCGATCGCGCCGATGCCGCCCGGGGCGAACAGGAAGCGGTAGCTGTAGCGGCGCTCGGAGACCTCGGCCAGGGCTTCGGCGAGATGGACGGCGACGGCGATGCCCGAGAGGTTGTCGTTGGCCAGTTGGGGATGGCAGACGTGGCTGGAGATCAGGACCTCCTCCGGGCTCGAGCCCGGCAGCAGGCACTCGCCCCAGGTCATCGCGCCGTCTTCGAGCGAGGCGTCGATGAACACTTCGTACTTGCCGTCGGGGAGAGATTCGAGGAGTTGGTGGGGCATGCAGAAACCCCATCCCTCCTCGTAGTAGGAAGTGCGGTAGGGGATCAGGTCGGGCTGCTCGGGCAGGCTGTGGAGATGCGGCCGCAGTTCGTCCAGCGACATCCGGCAGTGGACCGGGACGCTGTAGCCGACCAGATGCAGGCTGTGGTCGGCAAAGTCGACGATCCGGCGACCCTCGGGATCCCGGATCCACGCCGCGCGGGGGTTCCACTCCCGCGGCACGGTCCAGTCGAGCACCTTCGTGCCCGTGGAGAGTTCGTGGAGTTCAAGCGGAATCCGCCGGCTGATCCGCTCGAGGGTCAAGCGCACGCCGTCGCCGGTCAGGCTGCGGCGGATGGGGTAGAGCTCGGTGGCGAGCTCCATCATCGACCGGCCGGCCGTCTGGCGGTCGAGGGCTTCCAGGGCCAGGCGGACGGTGGACATGGGCCTATTCTGCGCGATGCGTATTGCTCGCCGCTTCGCGACGTCGCCCGTTGAGCCGTGCCGGCCTCCGGCCGGCGCGTGTTTCTGGCCGCCTTCGGCGGCAGCGGGCCAGAAGGCCCGCGCACCCAGAGAACGGTCGTCGTGTCGTTGAGATGCCCTGCTGGAGTATCGGGGGTTGCCGCTCCGCCGGTCTCCGGCCGGCGACCACTACAAGTAACCCATCGCTTTCAGGCGCTCGATCTCCTGGCGCGCGCCCGTTGTCGTGTCGTTGAGATGCCCTGCTGGAGTATCGGGGGTTGCCGCTCCGCCGCTCGCAGTGACGCAGTGACGGTTGCAGTAGAGAAGCTCGCCTTGGTCGCAGCGGTGCTCTGGGTGCGCGGGCCTTCTGGCCCGCATCCGGGCGCCGCCGCGAAGCGGCGTGCGCGAGTTGCAGCGCAGTGGGCCGTCGTCGTGTCGTTGAGATGCCCTGCTGGAGTATCGGGGTTGCCGCTCCGCCGGTCTCCGGCCGGCGACCACTACAAGTAACCCATCGCCTTCAGGCGCTCGATCTCCTGGCGCGTCCGTTCGACGTCAGCGCCGCCCACGGTGTCCACCGGCTGCCAGGCGCCGCGGTAGGTCGGGACCTGCGGTCGGCCGCCCATGTTCGGGGGCGCCTCAAACGCCCCGTCGAGCACCCTGCCCTCGGCATCGGCGGGCAGGGGCAGACCGAGCAGCGCCAGGACGGTCGGGAACACATCCAGCACATGACTGTTGTCGAGCCGGTGACCGTGGCGGACGCCCGGCCCGTGGAGCAAGAGGACGCCGTCCGGACCGTGCCGGTGCTGGGTGTAGAGACGATGGACGAAGGTCGGCGACTGGCCATGGTCGGAGGCGATGACGAAGACCGTCTCGGGGCCGAGAGCGCGCCGGAGCTCACCGACCAGGGCGTCGATTCGCCGGTAGACCTCCGCCACCGCCTCGCCGTGCTCGTCGATGCCGGCGGGAGAGACGAAGGGAAACCGCGCGGGCTCGGCCCAGCGCCACCGCTGATGCGAGACGGTGTCCGGTTCGTGGGTGTAGAGGCTGAAGAAGCGGGGCGGCTCTTCGCCGCGCCGGGCGCGGCCTTCGAGCAGCGCCACGGCGGCCCGGCTCTGCCAGGCGAGGTCAGGCTGACCGGCGGCCGCCTCCTGGAGCTCCGGGGGCAGGTCGGGCGGCTGGGCGAACCAGGTGAGGGTCGTCGAGAGCAGAGACCGGCGCTCCGCGCCGGATGCGGGCGGAACGCCCGCGTTCCCAGGGGCTACCAGGGCGTCGTTCAGGCCGTAGGCGAGCAGTCGGCTTCCCGGGTCGAGCTGAGGCTGGGCGGGGAAGGAGTAGAAGTAGCCGTCGACGACAGCGGTCGAAACACCCGCCCGGTCCGCGATCTCCCAGATCGGCGGCGACGGCAGATCGAGCCGGTTGACGAAGCGCCGCGAGATCCCCGGCGCCCAGGCCAGGAGGTCGACCAACTCCTTGAAGTACGTCCGGTGAACCGGGAACAGGCCGGCGCCGGAACCGGGAAAGCGGACGCGGTAGAAGTCGTGGACGCGGTGCCGCCGAGGCGCCTCACCGGTGTACAGCGAAGCCCAGATCACGGCCGAGTTGGCGCCGGGGATGGTCTTGAGACGGCCCGACGCGCCCTCGCGGACGAAGTCGGCCAGGTTCGGCAACTGACCGTCGTCGATCAGCTCCAGAAGCAGGTCCGGGTCCATGCCGTCGAACCCCAGCAGAGCGACCGGGGGGGCGGCGCGGGCAACCAGCATCGCTGGGTCGAACGATGCCGCCTTCGTCTCGGGCAGGAGCCGAAACGCGATCGGCAGCGCGACGTGGGCGGCGGCGAGGACTGCCGCGACCGCGACCAGGAATCGCCGAAGTCGCCCGCCGGCCGCGAGACGCCGGACACCCGCGGCGACCATCAGCGTCGCCGTCCAGACGACGGCGCCCACCAACAGGCCCGCGACGAGCAGGAAGAACGCCATGCCGAGATACGTCCGCGGCTCGAACCAGGGAACCTGCTCGTAGGTCAGGCCATAGAAGAGGACGAGTTCGAGGAAGACCAGGTTGAAGACGCAAGCGGCCACCACCGCCGGCCTGCCTGCCGACCGGCCACGGAGGTGAGCGAGGAGCCGAAGCAACCAGCCAAGGCCGGCGAAGGCGCCACCGGCCCAGCAGCCGTAGAGAAGCGCGAAGAGCGCCAGGGACGCGATTCCCGTCATCGGGCTCTCGACCCGGTTGTGCAGCAGGTGGGCCAGGGAGATCGGGCCGCCGAAGAGCAGCGCGCCGAACAGGAGGCCGGTTCTCAGGTCACCGCTGCAGGCGACGAGGGTCGCCCGGCGAAACGGCGCCGCGTCCGCAGGTTCGGCCACAGGTCGAGATGATACGGCAGTCCGCAGCCGGGCCGATTCGGACTGCTAGGGTCGCGCTCCGCTCGCGTCCGGAGGACGCGGGCTTGAACCACGAGTTGCTGGAAGGAGCCGGAGTTGGCAACTTCTGAGGCGCAGGGTCGGTCATGGGACTAGCGAGGGATTCGTGACAGTCGCGTCGAACGTAGTCGTCGTCGGCATGCAGTGGGGCGACGAGGGCAAGGGCAAGATCATCGACCTTCTGTGCCCGGGCTTCGACGCCGTGGTCCGCTACCAGGGCGGCAACAATGCCGGCCATACGGTGAAGTTCGGCAGCGGGGAAGGCGACGAGCACTTCGCCCTGCACCTGATCCCGTCCGGAATCCTGCACCCGGGCATGGCCTGCTACCTCGGCAACGGCATGGTGATCGACCCGGAGGCCTTCCTGGCCGAGGTCGCTCAACTCGAGCAGCGCGGCATCAGCGCGTCCGGCCGGCTGCGGCTTTCCGACCGAGCCCACGCCCTGACGCCGGTGCACGTGGCGCTCGACATCGTCCGCGAAGAGGCGCGGGGCGCGAACCGCATCGGCACCACGGCCAAGGGCATCGGTCCGGCCTACGAGAGCAAGGTCAGCCGCACCGGCATCCGTTTGGCGGAACTCGCGGCCGGCGGCGAGGAGATGCTGCACCGCCAGATCGTGCGCGTCGCCGACTTCGAGCGGGCCGCAGCGGAAGGAGCGCAGTTGGACCCGAAGGACGCCGAGATGAAATTCGCCGGCTGGGCGGAGCGCCTGGCGCCCTACCTCTGCGACCTGTCAGTCGAACTGAACGATCTGATCGACCGGGGCGGCAGGGTGCTGTTCGAGGGCGCGCAGGGCGCTCTGCTGGACGTCGATCAAGGCACTTATCCGTACGTCACGAGTTCGAACTCCACGGCCGGCGGCGCCGCGGTCGGCAGCGGCGTCCCGCCGACGGCAATCGACGGTGCGATCGGGGTGGTCAAGGCCTACACCACCCGGGTCGGCGAGGGGCCGATGCCCACCGAGCTGGAGGACGACGCCGGGCGCCATCTTCGGGACCGCGGCCACGAATTCGGCACCACGACCGGGCGGCCGCGCCGCTGCGGCTGGCTCGACCTGGTCATCCTGCGTCACGCCGCCCGGGTCAACGGCACCCGCTGTCTGGCATTGACGAAGATCGACGTGCTCGACGAACTCGATGAACTCCAGGTCTGTGTCGCCTACCGCATCGGCGGCGAGGTGGTGCGGGACCTGCCGGCGGCAACCCAGCGGCTAGTGGGCGCCGAGCCCGTCTACCGCACCTTCCCCGGCTGGAAGCAGGACACGCGACGGGTCCTCGACCGCAGCGACCTGCCGCAGGCCGCCCTGGACTACATCGACTTCCTGGAACAAGAGCTCGACGCGAGCGCGGACCTGATCTCGTCCGGCCCGCGGCGCGAGGAGACGGTGGTCAGCGGCGGCGGGCGGCTCGAGGCATGGCTGGGGGACCGGTTCGGGGCGGTCCGCGCGGCCGTCGACGGGTAAGCCGGATTCCGCCTGTGGCGGATGCGGGCAAGATGCCCGCGTTCCCAGGTCGGATCGAGCCGACGTGCGGACGTATACTGCGCCGGGCCGTTAGCTCAGTTGGTAGAGCAGTGGACTTTTAATCCAAGGGTCGGGGGTTCGATCCCCTCACGGCCCACCAGGGCCCGTCTCCTGAGGGGTACCGCCCAGCGCCCGCGCCGCTACCGTGGCGCGTAGTACCAGATCGGCGACGACCAGGCGCGTTCCTGGATCGTCAGCGCGACACCGCCTCTCGGTTCGACGCCGGCCCGCAGGGCGTCCCAGGTGGTCCAGCGGCAGGTCGGGTTCTCGAGCACCCGCACGTAGTAGACGGCGTCCATAGCCGGGTCGAAGGCCGGGTCCTCCCAGACCATGGAGAGTTCGCCGGCGCCCACGTCGTCGCTGAACGAGCAGTCGGAGAGGTCCACGGTCGCCCCGTTGTCGGGACAGCGGTGGGTCTCCGGATCGACCGTCTCCCCGTTGGAACAGGCCACGTCGTAGACCTGCTCACGCGTCTCCTTGCGGTAACCGTCGTCGTACCAGCCCTTGACGATCTGAATCCGTTGCAGCGGCGCGCTGTGGCGGTCCTGCTGGGCCCAGACCAGGAAGCGGGGCGCCGCGTCCGTGTCGGCGACCAGGTCGCCGCCCATCGGCACGCCGCCGGCGTAGGCCTGGTCGAGCAGGTCCAGGTTCGCGGCATCGAGGCCGTCGTAGCCGAAGCCGCCGAAGAAACGGAGCCGGATGCGGGTGCCGGAGGTGGCGTAGGTCTCCTTGCGCCGCATCCCCTGAAAGATCGCGTCGCGGGTGTTCTCCTCGGCCCAGACAGCGGCGAGGCCGGAGGCCGAGAACTGCATGCTGCGCATACCGAAGTAGGGACCCTGCTCGTCGTCCACGACCCCGCCCCGCGTTCTCGCTGCCGGCGGCAGACCCGCGATGTAGTCCAGCCGCTCCTGCGACACCGGCACCGTACCGCGGTTCTCGGGCGTCACCGAGGTCGGCGCCGAGCCGAAGTAGTTCGACTCGTCGAACGAGGGCGCGCCGTTGTGGGTGTCGCTGGAACCGATGAAGCCGATCTTGAACGGGTTGCCGCGCCCCTCCTGCTCGAGCGCGAGACCGTTCACCAGCGCCTCCCGCGCGTAGCTCCCGCTGGGCTTGCTGTGGGCGGTGATCCTGCCCTTGCGGGTGTTCAGGATCTCGAAGTCGGCCCACTCGTCGTCGGGCGAGAGCCTGGGGTGGGTCTCCGACGTGCCCTTGACCTGGGTCAGCTCGACCAGCGGCTCATTCCGCATCCGCTGCGCGGCGAAGGCGTTGTCAACGGCGCGGCCGTCGGAGTACTTGAGCCGGAAGACCTGACCGTGCGACTGGTTCGAGTTGTGCGGAATCGCCAGGCTGTCCACGCCCTGCTCGCGAAGCCGGTCCATCCAGCTCCAGAGCTCTTCGGGCTCGTGCGAATCGATCCGCGTAAACGGGCGCGCCGGCGCCTTCGACGACGAGAAGATGACATTCCGGTGATACGCCGCCGACTCGGGGGCCGGCGTCGAGGAGGTCCACTCATAGGCGATGAAGGTGGTGAAGTTGCCGGGATCGTTGTGGCGCTCGGCGGCGAGGATCGAGTCCTCCCAGGCCGAACGGTGGGCGTCGTCGTCGAAGGACGCGTACTGACTCGCGGGATGGTTGGCCATCCGTGCCCGCTGGCGCCGCATGAAGCCGCCCTCGGTACGCATCTGGCGGCCGAAGCTCTGGCGGAACAGCACCGCACGCGTCTGCGCCGAGTAGGGGTGCCGGTTGTCCCCCTCGTTCACCCCGTGGAATGCCTCCGCGCCGGGAAGCTGGCCGACCCGGGTCGAGGGATCGGCCCACTGAGGCACCAGGCCCAGGAAGAAGCCGTGGTCGGACACGGCGAAGAAGTCGAGGGGCTCGCGGAGCTTCATCTCGTTGCCGAAGGAGTTCTCGATCGCCTCGCCCTTGGCGAAGCGGTAGCTCTGGTCCGGCGTCACCTCCGTGCCGAGCAGGTAGGCATCGAATGAGTACCGGGTATGGATGTGGACGTCGCCGAAGTAGACGTTCCGTTGCTCGTTGTAGCCCTCGGTCAACGACGCCGGTGGGGGCGCCTCGGCGTAGTCGTCGATCGACAGCGATGTGTCGGTGCAGGCAAGGACGGTGAGGCTCAGGTACACCGCCAGGGCCAGCGGCGCGGCCCGGAGCGAGACGGCGCCAGGGAATCTCGACGAAATCGTGCGACGCTTCGACATGGGCACCTCCAGATAGTCCGTGTGACGGGCGCTCGACTGGGCGACGCCTGCCGCCGCGCCTGCCGCCGCGCCTGCCGCCACCCCAACACTCTAACGCTGCTCGGGCAACCGTACCCGGGCCGCCGACCGGCGCCGGGCCATAGGATCAAACACCATGCGAATCAGATCAATGGCCGGGCCGGTCGTTCTGGCCGCCATCACATCGATGCCGGCTCCGCCAGCGGCCGCAGACGACGACCGCGGCGCTCTGCTCGAACGGATCGACGAGTTGGTCTCCGACTCGATGGAGGCCACACAGACACCGGGGATCTCCGACTACCGGGTCGAAGACGGCGTGCTGCTGAACGACGAACCGCTCTCCATGCTGCTGCCCTTCTCGGCCGGCGCCCTGGGCTCGAGCGTCCTCGACCTCGTGCGCTGGACCTCGGCGCTCGGCGCCGGCGACGTCGTGGCGCCGGACAGCCTGGAGGCGATGACCACCAGGCGCCGGCTGCCGGGCGGCGACGAGATCGGATACGGCCTGGGCCTGCAGGTCGGCGAGATGGCGGGTCGCCGGAAGATCTCGCACGGGGGCGGGATCAACGGCTTCCTGAGCCAACTCTCCTGGTACCCGGACGACGAGCTCGTGGTCGCCGTGCTCAGCAACAGCACGTCGGCCGAACCGGCCGCGCTCGAGGCCCGGATCGCCGGCACCGAGACGATGCCGATCGGGGAGCACCGCTTCGTCGGCGCCCGCGACCGCGAGCAGATCGCGATCTTCGAGATGGACAACGAGACCGGACGGGCCACCCACCTTCGCTTCGAGCGCTGGGGTCAGGTGCAGCGCGGCAAGCGCGTCGCCAGCGAGAGCACCGAAACCGAGTAACGCCGGTCAGATGTGCCACTCGATCGTGTCGCCGTTGTAGGTCGTCGTCGTGCGCCGTGCCGGCGGTGACATCCGGCCGTCCTCGATCTCCTCGCTCCAGCGGGCGAACGCCTCCTTCAGTCTCGCCACGACCTCCGGATTCGCGGCGGCGAGATCCTCGGACTCGCCCGGATCGCGGTCGACGTCGTAGAGCCGCTCCAGGCCGCCTGCCATCAGGAGCTTCCAGGAACCGTGCCGTACCGCGGCGTTCGGCCCCGAGCGCCAGAACAGGTACTCGTGGGGCGCGCCTTCCCGCTCCCCGGACAGGTACGGCAACAGATCGACGCCGTCGAGCTGGTAGCGCTCCACGTCCGGCACCACCGCCAGGCTCGCCGAAGTGGCGAAGAGGTCGAGCGAGCTGATCGGGTGCTCGTAGACCGTGCCCGCGGGAATGCGGCCGGGGAAGCGCATCAGGAAGGGCACCCGGATGCCGCCCTCGTACAGGTTGCGCTTGTGGCCGATCAGGGGGCTGTTGTGGATCCGCTCGGTGTCCTGGGTGACCATCGCGCCGTTGTCCGAGGTGAAGATGACCAGGGTGTTGTCGGCCAGCCCGTGCTCCTCGAGCTTCGCCAGGACCATGCCGACGGCGTCGTCCAGCGCGCTGACCATGCCGGCGTAGACGCGACGGTACTGGTCGTCGAAGTCCGGGAAGCGCTGGTAGTGCTCGTCCATCACCTGCATCGGAGCGTGCACCGCGTAGAAGGCGAGGTAGAGGAAGAAGGGGTTGTCCTTGTTGCGGTCGATGAATCCGGTTCCCTCGCGGGCGAGCTGGGTGGTCTGGTACTCCTTGAGCTCGTCCTCCTCGCGGCCCTTGAACATGGCCACGATGCGGTCTGGATTCCCTCGGGTGACGGGCTTCATCTCCAGCGCGTGAGCGCCGGGCCAGCTCGGGTCGACGTAGTTCATGCCCGAGGGCATGCCGTAGAAGTAGTCGAAGCCGCGGTCGAGCGGATGGAGGAGCCGCCGCATCCCCAGTTGCCACTTGCCGATCGCCGCGTTCGTGTAGCCGGCGGACTGGAGCGCGTCGCCGATCGTGCGGTGATGAAGGCCCAACGTTCCGCGAGCGGCGCCGATCGGCGGCACGGTCTGGGAGTTCAGCTCCTTGCCCCAGCGTTGCTGGTAGCGCCCGGTGATCAGGCCGTTTCGCGACGGATTGCAAACCGGCGCGGTCATGTAGCCGGAGACGAAGCGCACTCCCTGCTCGCCGATCGAGTCGATGTTCGGCGTCGGGATGCTCGCGCCGCCGTAGGCCGAGATTGCCCCGTAGCCGAGATCGTCGGCGAACAGGAGAACGATGTTCGGCGGGTCCTGGGCGCCGACGGCCGTTGCCAGCAGGAAGGTCGAGAAGACGAGCGCGAGTCTCTTCATCGGGTGGTCCCCTTCAAACTACGTTTGAGCTTTGTGCCGCTCAGGATACATGCATTCCTATCGGGAATGCGGACCGCGGGCGGGCAAAGTACGATTGCTCGCCATGCGATCCGGTCGACCGGCCTTGAACCTCGCCGCGCCCCTCCTGGTGGCGTTCTTGATGATCGGCTGCGGTCCGACCGATGAGGACTGGCCCGTCTATCTCGGCGACTCGGGCCGCCAGCACTACAGCCCGCTGACCGAGATCAACCGGGACAACGTAAGCCAGCTCAAAGTCGCCTGGGTCTACGATTCCGGCGAGCCCCGGGGCGCCGGCGCCACGATGTACACGAGCCCCCTGGTCATCGACGGTGTGCTCTACGCGCTGTCGCCCCAGCTCGAGGCGTTCGCCCTGAACGCGGCCACCGGCGAGGAGGTCTGGCGCTCCGATCTGGGGCTGCCCGGCAATGCCCAGCGGGGGTTGATGTGGTGGGAGAAGGGCGAGGACAGGCGCCTCTTCTTCACCCACGGCAAGGACCTGATCGCACTCAACGGGAATGACGGCAAGCCGGTCGACAGCTTCGGCGACGGCGGCGGCATGGACCTGACCCCGAGCGCCGACAGGAATGGACGCATCTACGTCACCGTGCCCGGCGTCGTGTTCGAGGACAAGCTGATCTTCGGGTTCTCGACCAACGAGGACGCAAACGCGTTCCCCGGCTCGATTCGGGCCTTCAGCGCGGTGGACGGCAGCCTGGTCTGGCAATTCGACACGATTCCGGCGCCGGGCGACTTCGGTTCCGAGACCTGGGCGGAAGGATCGCTCGAACGCGCCGGCGGCGCCAATGTCTGGTCCGGAATGGCGCTCGACGAGGAGCGCGGCATCGTCTTCGCCCCGACCGGGTCGGCCACGCCCGACTTCTACGGCGCGAACCGGTTGGGCGACAACCTGTTCTCCGACTCCCTGGTGGCCATCGACGCGCGCACCGGCGAACTCCTGTGGCACTTCCAGGTCGTCCGCCACGACCTGTGGGACAAGGACAACCCCTCGCCGCCGACTCTGGTCCAGCTCGAGCGCGACGGCCGCGTGATCGACGCCGTGGCGATCACCACGAAGACGGGGCAGCTCTTCGTCTTCGACCGCGAGACCGGCGAGTCGATGTACCCCATCCACGAGATCGAGACGCCGATCCCGAGCACCCTGCCGGGCGAGGTGACGGCGCCGACTCAGCCGCTCTCGGCCGTCGTCATCAGCCGGCAGGACTTCGAGATCACGAACCGCACCCCGGCAGCCCGCAAGTTCGTCGAGGAGCGGATCAAGGACTGGGATCTGCGGCCCTGGGCGCCGCCCAAGGTCGGCACGGTGCTCTTCATGCCGTGGTACGACGGCGGCGGCGAGTGGGGCGGCTCGGCATTCGACCCGAACACCAACCACCTGATCGTCAATGCGAACGACGTCGCCGGCATTCTGAATCTCACCGAAGTGCCCGTAGGCTTCAGCCGCTACGGCGCCTACGCTCGCCACTGCGGCCGCTGCCACGGACTGAAGCTCGAGGGCACCGACATGGCGGCCCCCCTGCTCGGCGTGGGCGATCGCATGGAGCTTGCCGAGATTCGCCGCATCGTCCGCGAGGGCAGCGGTCGCATGGAGGGGTTCGACCATCTCAACCGGGTCGAGCTGGGCGCCATCGAGGCGTACATCCTCGATCCGGAACCCGAGGTCGACGAACCCAGAGGCGAGGTCGCCTACGTGCTCGGCGGCTACATCTACCTGCGCGACCACGAGAACCTGCCCGGCAACACGCCGCCCTGGGGCACGCTCAACTCGATCGATCTGGCGACCGGCGAGATCGCGTGGAAGGTGCCGTTCGGCGACTACCCCTCGCACCCCGGCCTCGGCTTCGGCGCCGTGAACTACGGCGGCCCGGTGGTCACGGCGTCCGGCCTCATCTTCATCGGCGCGACGCCCGACGAGAAGTTCCGCGCCTACGACACCCGCAACGGCGAGATCCTGTGGGAGACCAAGCTCTCGGCGGCGGGCTACGCCACCCCGGCCGTCTACAGCACAGGCGGCAAGCAGTACGTCGTGATCGCCGCCGGCGGCGGACGGACGGGCGGGCCTTCCGGGGGCGAATACATCGCGTTCAGCCTGCCGGAGTAGCTCACGGGTCGAGGACGCGACCGGTAAACTTCGCTTGCAGTCGGGTAAATATGCGGCTATTATACCCGCGTGTTCGACCGACTGCTGGCTCCCGTCCTCCGCTCATCGCGGCGCAGCGCTCTCGTCCTCGGCCCCCGTCAGGTCGGGAAGTCGACCCTGCTGGCCACCCTTGAGCCGGACCTGGTCGTCAACTTGGCCGAGCCGGCAGCGTTCCGCGACTACGTAGCCCAGCCCGAGCGCCTGTCGCGGGAGCTGGCCGCCGCGCCTCAGGAGACGACGACGGTCTTCCTGGACGAGGTGCAGCGAGTTCCCGCCCTGCTGGACGCCGTCCAGGTGCTGCTCGACCAGCGCCCGCCGCGCTTCCGGTTCCTCCTGTCCGGATCGAGCGCCCGCAAGCTGCGGAGAGGACAGGCCAACCTGTTGCCGGGCCGGATCCACGTCCACTACATGCACCCGCTGCTCGCCTCCGAGCTCGGTTCCGAGTTCGACCTGGACCGAGTGCTGGCCCACGGCAGCCTGCCCGGCATCTATGCAGAGGCCGACGAAGCGACACGCGCACTCGATCTGAGGAGCTACGTCGACACCTACCTGCGCGCCGAGATCCAGGCCGAGGCTCTCGTGCGCGACATCGGTGGTTTCTCCCGACTGCTCGACCTGGCGGCCGCCGCCTCGGGCCGCATCCTCAACCTGCACTCCCTGTGCAAGGACGCCGGCATCGCGTACGAAACGGCCAGGCGATACGTCGACGTCCTCGACGACACCCTGGTCGCCTTCCGCGTGCCCGCCTGGAGCGGCTCCGACCGCTCGTCCCTCGTCCGCCACGGCAAGCTCTTCCTGTTCGACCTCGGGGTGCGGAACGCTCTGCTGCGCCGCCCCCTCGACCGGCCGCTGGACGACGAACGCGGCCTGCTGTTCGAACACCTCGTGGCCTACGAACTCCACCGTCGCCTCGGCACTCTCTGGCCGGAGGCCGCGCTCTACCACTACCGGACCCGGCACGGCGCCGAGGTCGACTTCGTGCTGGAAGTGGGAAGGGAGCTGTGGGGGATCGAAGTCAAGGCCAGCCGGCGCGCCGACCGCTCAGTTCTTCGCGGCTTCCGCTCCCTGGCCCAGCGGACCGACCGCCTGAAGCGCCGGATCGTCGTCTACCTGGGGGACAGGGCCCAGCGGATCGAGGAGGTGGAGGTGCTGCCGTTCGAGGAGTTCGTAGGGTTGTTGCCGGGGTAGTAGGCAACAACGCCTAGAGCTTGGAAAGGCTAAGCTCAGATCTGAAGAATGTTCACTCAAGATGCATACAGGGCAACGCCTCCGAAGGGTCGCGGACTTCCGAAACGGCGACCGGTGTTTCGATGAACGAGTTGGGCGAAGCGCTGACTGGGGCGAAGGGCGATGAAGCGGCGGTCGCTCGCTGGCGGAAACTCGGTGAGGAACCGCTGCTGGGCGTCCGGGCGCGGTCTGCGGCTGAGGGCTGGTTGGCCGCGTTGTGCGCGCTCGGGGCGGCGTAGCGGTGAACGCGGAGGACGGCACGGAACACGTACCTACGGCTCCGTTGCTCGCGCAACTACGGCAAGCGCTGGCGCAGTTGGATACTCACGCGGGGACGGCTGGTGCCGCCCCTACTCTGAGACTGGTTCGGTAAATCTCGGTCCGTTGGTGTTTGCCGCGGCGCGGCAGGCGGACCGGGATCCGGGCTGCGCCGCCGGGTGCGTCCTGGTCTGCCTTTGGGCGGTCAGCGGGGGTGCGTTGATGGCGCTGTTTCCTGACGGGCCGAACTGGCTGTACGGGATAGGCGGTCTAGCGTTGGCGTTCGGGCTGTTGGTGGCGGCGGCGTGGTTGTCGGATCGCTTGGGCCGGCGCTACTAGCTCCGTCCGCGCCAGCCGTGGAGCGTTTCCTGGAGTGGCTCTGGGGGGATGAGGTAGTCGGGTGAAGGTGAAGCGGCTGTGCCGATCCCTCCGAGTAACTGGGGCGCACCGAGCCCTTCATCTCGTTGGGAACCGAAGTCCGCTGGCGTGCCTCTAGCGGAGCCGGACCCATGCAAGCAGGCTGCCTCGAACGGGACGCCAGCACACCCAGGGACTGGCAAGCCCTCCCGTTGTTGACTCCTGCGGCCCGAACCATGTTCGGGGGCTATACTCCGCCAAGATCAGAGCCCCGGAGGGGCGAAACGCAGCAAAGGAGCGGCAGATGGCGAAGGTTCGGATAACGAGCGACGGCACCCGCTACTTTGACGTGAACGAATTGCGACGGAGCAAGAAGGTCCAGGCGACGCTTGAATCGGTGTCAGTCGGTTTTCCGCGGCTAGATCGGCCCGGTGGCAAGGGTTCGCTGGTCGCCAAGAAGACTCGGGTTGCGAAGAAGAAGTCGCCGGCGGCCTAGCCTGCGGCCGGTGTGAGTCGTGAACCTTGATCTCTTCGTCCCGGCGCTTGCCGGATACTTGGTGCTGCGACTCAGCAACGCAACGCGGTTTGGCCTGCTTAGAGAGTCTGGCTACCACGTCGTGTTCCGCGCTGCCCTTGTAGGCCTGCTGCTCTACACGGGCGGCTGGACACTGGCAGTGCTGGCGCCGACGCCGGAAGACTTAACGCGCGCCCTGAAAGAGACTCCGTTCGGGCTGAGCGCTTCGGGCGTTTGGAGCCTGGTGCTAGGAATGGTCTCGCCGGCCCTGTGGAACACCCGCTGCGATCCAGTGCAGGGGGCGCGGCGCGCAGCGGATAAGAAGGGTGACTTCCTGGACTTGCTCGTCGATGAAGCTGGGCTGAACGACCAAACCGTGGAGATCGCGCTCAGCGGAGGCAAGACGTTTATCGGCTATGTGGCTGAGAGCGGTATCAACAAGCAGGGCTTGGACGAGGGTTCCCTGGTCTTGGTGCCGCTGCTGAGCGGTTACCGAAGCGAGAGGGACAGGCGCTTGGTGCTAACGACAAACTACACTCGGCTATTGATTGACGACCCGGAGATGTGGGAACACCTGAAGCTGGCTATCCCGCGATCCGATATTCGCTGGGCGCGCCTCTTTGATCCCGGTCTCTATGCACCACGAGAGGGCGAAGAGCAGCCAGAAGACGTGGGCGACAACCACTACTAGAACTAGAACAACTTTGGGCCCCGGTTCACTGCGTCGGGGGAAGAGCGCGGGCCACCGCCCGCACTCAGCCGTCCAGCAGCCGCCGTGCGCGTTCGGCGACCGCAGCCGCGCTCAACCCCAAGTTCTCGACCAGGGCGCTGTACGGGGCGGAGGCGCCGAAGCGGTCGAGGCCGAGCACGTCGCCCTCGGTGCCGGTCCAGCGCTCCCAGCCCAGGGTCGCGGCGGCCTCGACGGCGAGCCGGCGGCGAACGCCCGGCGGCAACACCTGGTCCCGGTAGGACTGCGGCTGCGCCGCGAAGGCTTCCCAGGACGGCATGCTGACGACGCGGATCGACCGGCCTTCGGCGGCGAGCTCCGCCGCCGCGGCCAGCGTGGGGGCGACCTCGGAGCCGGTGGCGATCAGGATCAGGTCGGGCTCAGCGCCGCCATCGACCAGAACGTAGGCGCCGCGGGCGACGCCTTCGAGCGCGCGGTCGGCGGCCGCCTCGAGCACCGGCAGCTTCTGGCGCGTGAGGATGAGGGCGCAGGGGCCGGGAGTTTCGAGGGCCAGGGCCCAGGCGGCGGCGGTTTCGTTTGCGTCGGCAGGCCGGATGACGACCAGGCCAGGGACCGCGCGCAGGTGCGCCAGGTGCTCGATCGGCTGGTGGGTCGGGCCGTCCTCGCCCAGGAACACGGAGTCGTGGGTGAACACGTAGATCGCCTTGAGCTCCATCAGCGCCGCGAGGCGCAGGCTGGGCTTCAGGTAGTCGAGGAAGCAGAGGAAGGTGCCGCCGTAGGGGCGGAGCAGGCCGGACAGGGCCAGACCGTTCATCGCCGCGGCCATCGCGTGCTCGCGCACCCCGAAGCGGAAGTGCCGCGTCGGCGCGCCGGCGGCGTAGTCGGCCTCGCCCTCGAGCAACGTGTTGTTCGAGCCGGTGAGGTCCGCCGAGCCGCCGGCGAGTTCCGGCACCAGGTCCTTGAGCGCGTTCAGGGTGGCGCCGGAGGCGGAACGGGTGGCGACCGGGCCGGATGCCGGATCGAAGCGGGGCAGGGCGTCGCGCCAGCCGTCCGGCAGCGCCACGGCCAGTCGGCGGTCGAGTTCAGCCGCCTCCTCAGGGTGCTCACGGCGGTAGGCCTCCAGCAGCCGGCGCCATTCCGCCGCGGCGTCGCGGCCGAAGTCGGCCGCCGGTGCGAAGGCCTCGCGGGCCGCGTCGGGCACCAGGAACTCGGGCTCAAGCGGCCAGCCCAGGGCCTCCTTGGTTGCAACCACTTCGCCCGCGCCCAGGGGGGCGCCGTGGGCGGCTGCCGTGTCCTGCTTGTTCGGACTGCCGTAGCCGATGTGGGTGCTGACCTTGATCAGGGTCGGACGGCCGGTCTCCGCGAGCGCCGCATCGTACGCCGCGGCGAGGGCCTCGACGTCGTTGCCGTCGTCGACCGACACGGTGTGCCAGCCGTAGGCCTTGTAGCGGGCGACCACATCTTCCGTGAAGCTCAGGTCGGTCGGACCGTCGATCGTGATCCGGTTCGCGTCGTAAAGCACGTTGAGCTTGCCGAGACCCAGGTGCCCGGCCATCGAACTGGCCTCGGAGGCGACGCCCTCCATCAGGTCGCCGTCGCTGGCCATCACCCAGGTCCGGTGATCGAACAGGGTGTAGCCGGGACGGTTGAAGCGGGCGGCGAGCAGTTGTTCGGCGATCGCCATGCCGACGGCCGCCGAAAGCCCCTGGCCAAGCGGGCCGGTGGTGACCTCGACGCCCGGCGTCAAGCCGTGCTCGGGGTGTCCCGGGGTCAGCGAACCGTACTGCCGGAAGTTCCGGATCTCGTCGAGGCTCAGGTCGTAGCCGGCCAGGTGCAGGAGGCCGTAGATCAGCGCCGAGGCGTGGCCGCAGGAGAGCACGAAGCGGTCGCGGTTCGGCCACTGCGGATCCTGGGGCGCGAAGCGCAGGTAGCGGGTCCACAGCAGGGCCGCCATCGCCGCCTGGCCCATCGGCGCGCCGGGGTGGCCGCTGTTCGCCCGTTCGACCATGTCGACGGCGAGGAAGCGCAGCGTGTCCGTCGCCACGTCGAGCGGCAAACGCTGCGGAGGCGCTCCGGCGTCGGGCGTTCCGGCGGCCTCTAGCTCACTCATCGACGCGGGGTTCTCGAGAGTCGTGTGCGGAACGGGCGGTGGCGTGGCGAGGGGCCGGTCAGGCGGCGCCAAGCATATACGGGCTTGGAACTTGCGCGGCAGAAACCGGGTGCGGCGGCGCCGCCGCTACGGCTTCGAATCCAGGTAGCGATCAACGGCCTTCTCGAGCGCCGAGCTGCGGAGACCGTTCTCCTTGGCAAGGGCACGGGCCTCTTCGCGGTCGACACCCTTTCCGGCAACCAGGTACGCGTAGTACAGGGCGCCGACCCGGTTGCCGGAGGCGCAGTGAACGAGGGTCGCGCCATCGAGCTTCTTCATCGTTTCGATGAAGCGCTCGAAGGTCGCAGGCTCTGTCAGCCGTTCCGCGTCCACCGGCAGGTTCAGGTACGCAATGTCCAGGCTCTGCAGGGCCGCGGACTCGTCGAAGCCGCGATCCTCACCCTCGGCACGCAGATCCAGGACGAAGCCCAGGCCGTCCGCCGCCATCGCTTCGAGCTGCGCTTGGGTCGGCTGGCCGCCGAAGAGGACACCCGGCTGCGGGAACTTCGCGCCCCGCAGGCCATGATCCTGCTTCTCGGCGGCGACGATGGACGCTACGAGAGTGAGGCCTACGGCCGCCACGACGGTCACAGTCGAGAGTCGTCTCATCAGAAGAGCCCCAGTTCGAGTTGCGCGGCTTCGCTCATCATGGCCGGGTTCCAGGTCGGGTCCCAGACCACCTCGACCTCGGCGCCTTCGACACCCTCGACGCCGCGCACCGTCCGTTCGACATCGCCGGGCAACGACTCGGCGACCGGGCAGTGCGGCGAGGTCAGCGTCATCTGCAGCTTGACGTGCGCGCCGGCATCGATGCTCACGTCGTAGATCAGGCCGAGTTCATAGATGTCGACCGGGATCTCCGGGTCGTACACGGTCTTGAGAGCCTCGACGATCCGGGCCTCCAGATCGGCCGCCGTCGAGGGCGTCATGGTTGCTGTCGCTTTGTCCATCGTGGGTTCCTCCGTTCTGCCCCGGCGCGGCCACCTCATTCGGTGGAGATCGCCTCGGCGTCGCCGCCTCTAAGCGCGGCGCGTAGAGCATGCCACGCCAGGGTGGCGCACTTGATCCGTACCGGATAGTCGCGCACGCCGCTCAGAACCTCCAGTTTGCCGAGCGCGACGCCCTCACCCGGTTCACCCTCGCCCGTCATCAGGGCCAGGAAGGTCGAAAGCAGCGCCTCCGCCTGCGCGCGTTCCAGCCCGAGCACCGCCTCCGTCATCAGCGAGGCCGAGGCGGTAGAGATCGCACACCCCACGCCTACGAAGCTCAAGCCCTCGACACGGTCGCCGTCGGTCTGCAGGTAGACCTTGACCTTGTCGCCGCACAGCGGGTTGTAGCCCTCGGCGCAGCTCGACACCGGTTCCAACGCGCCGAAGTTTCGCGGCGCGCGGTAGTGGTCGAGGATGACCTGCTGGTAGAGATCGCGGAGATCGGACATCAATTCTGGATCCTGCGTCCGCCGTCAGCCGAAGATCCGCCGCACTCCGTGCAGCCCAGAGGCGAGCCGGTCGACTTCGTCGTGGGTGTTGTACATCCCGAACGAGGCGCGCACGGTGGCCGGGACGCCGAGCCGCTCCATCAGCGGCTGGGCGCAGTGGTGGCCTGCGCGAATGGCGATTCCCTGCTCGTCCAGGATCGTTGCCGCATCGTGGGGGTGTGCGCCGTCGATCACCAGGGACACGACGGCGGCTCGCGACCCGCCGCCAGCGGGGCTCTGCCCCAGCACCCGCACCCAGGGAAGATCATCAAGTTGTTCCAGAGTGTGGGAAAGCAGCTCCTGCTCGTGCTGTTCGATCCGCTCCAAGCCGATCGACTCCAGGAAGTCGACCGCGACGCCGAGCCCGATCGCCGGCGCGATGGCGGGCGTTCCCGCCTCGAACCGGTGGGGCGGCACCGTGTACTCGGTGCGCTCGAATGTCACCCTGGTGATCATCGCACCGCCGCCGTGGTAGGGCGGCATCGAAGCCAGCAACTCGCCGCGGCCCCACAGCGCGCCGATGCCGCCGGGGCCGTACATCTTGTGGCCGGAGAAGGCGTAGAAGTCGCAGCCGAGCGCCGCCACGTCGACCTTCATGTGCGGAACGGCCTGCGCACCGTCGACGACCACGGCCGCGTCGGAGCGGGCGCGCGCCAGACGGACGACGGCGGCGACGTCGTTCACGGTGCCGAGAGCGTTGGAGACGTGGGCCAGCGCCACCACCTTGGTGCGCTCGCCGATGAGTTCCGACATGGCGCCGAGGTCGAGTTCGCCGCCGTCGGTGATCGGCGCCGCCCGCACCCGGGCCCCGGTTTGCTCGCAGGCGAGCTGCCAGGGGACGATGTTCGAGTGGTGCTCCATCTCCGTGAGCAGCACCTCGTCGCCGGGCTGGAGCAGCGGCCGGGCGTAGCTCTGGGCGACCAGGTTGAGGCTCTCGGTGGTGCCGCGGGTGAAGATCACCTCGCCGCTGCCCGCGGCGCCGATGAAGCGGGCGACCTTGTCGCGGGCCGCCTCGTAGGCGTCGGTCGATCGCTCCGACAGCTCGTGAACGCCCCGATGGGCGTTGGCGTAGTAGGTGCGATAGCAGTCGCTGACCGCGTCGATCACCGCCTCCGGACGCTGGGAGCTGGCCGCGTTGTCGAGGTAGACGAGCGGGTGGCCGTGGACCTCCTGCGCGAGAATCGGAAACTGCGCGCGCAGCCGCTCGACATCGAAGCCGCGGGCCGTACCGGCCGCCGCGCCGCTGGCCACAGCCGGCCGCTGCCGATTTGCCGCTAGCGCCGGAGCCGTCATCGGCCTAGCCGCCCCGCCCGTTGCCCGAACCGCCGTTCAGGCTCCTGAACAGGCGACCCTCCAGGTCCTGCCGGAGCGGCTCGAAGGACGCCTTCTCGACCAGCTCCCGCGCGAAGGCGTAGACCAGCATGCCGTGGGCCTCATGGCGAGGGATGCCGCGGGAGCGCAGGTAGAACAGCGCGTCCTCGTCCAGGCGGCCGATCGTCGAACCGTGGGTGCAACGCACGTCGTCGGCGAAGATCTCGAGCTGGGGGTTGCTGTTGGCGAGCGCGCTCTTCGAGAGCAGCAGGTTGCGGTTCGTCTGCTTGGCGTCTGTCTTCTGCGCCGCCCGATGGACGTAGATGCGGCCGTTGAACACGGAGCGCGCGCGGTCGTCGAGTACGCCCTTGTAGAGCTGGTGACTGGTCCCGTTCGGCTGCCGGTGCTCGACCCGCATGTGGTTGTCCATGAACTGCGAGCCGGCGGCGACGTAGAGACCGTCCAGGGTGCAGTCCGCGCCCTCGCCATCCAGCAGGGCCACGGTGTCGTTGCGCACCAGCCCCCCGCCGAAGGCGAGGGACGAGGAGTCGAACGCCGCACTGCGATCCACGCGCGCGTGCTGGAAGGCGAGGTGGAACGCGGAGAGCGCATCGGCCTGAAGCCTGGTGTGGTGGAGCACCGCCCCGGCCTCGCAGACGATCTCCGCCGCCGGGCATACGAAGTAGCGCCCGGCGCCGGCGCCGACAGCGGCAAACGTCTCGATGATCGACGCCTGGCTGTTCTCACCGGCGAGCACCAGCAGGCGCGGGAAGCTGACCTCGACCGTTTCGGCCGCGGCATCGCCGGCCCCGGGAGCGCTGAGCCAGAGCACATGAAGAGGCCGTTCGAGCACCACACCCGGCGGGATCTCGATCACCGCGCCGTCCTCGAACAGGGCGGTGTTGAGCGCCGCGAATGGATGCACACCGGCGTCCGCGCTGCAGGAGGCGCTGCCATCGACCGCCATGCCCAGGTGCTCCGCCACGACCTCCGCGGCGCGGCCTGACGCCGGCAGACCGGCGATGGCGGCGGCTGTACCCCGCGGCGGCGAGGACAGGGCCTCGTCGTAGCGGCCGTTGATGAACACCAACCGGTCGCATCCCGGGTAGAGGTACGGCTGCAAATCCACCGCTTCCAGCGCCCGTGGCGAGGCCAGGGCCGGCGCCGCGCGCACCAGCGGGCCGACGTTCGTCTGCCGCCAATCCTCGTTGCCGCGGCCGGGGAATCCGGCCGCCTCGAAGCGTTCGATCGCTTCACGCCGCAATGTCCGTACGCGCTCCGGCTCGCCGGCCCGTTCGCCCCGGCGGGCGAACAGGTCCAGGTAGGGAGCGCTGGTGGTGTTCCTGAATGCTTCGACGGTCACGGTTCGGTCCTCGCCATCCCCCGGCTCAGGCCTGAGCGGTGTTGCCGCCTACGCCCGCGTAGCCCTTCTCTTCCAGCTCCAGCGCCAACTCCCGGCCGCCGGAACGCACGATGCGGCCATCCACCAGGACATGCACATGGTCGGGCACGATGTAGTTCAGCAGCCGCTGGTAGTGGGTGATGACCACGAACGCCCGATCTTCGCGCCGCAGCGCGTTGACGCCCGCTGCAACCGTCCTCAGGGCGTCGATGTCGAGCCCGGAGTCGGTCTCGTCGAGCACCGCGAGCCGGGGCTCGAGCACCGCCATCTGGAGGATCTCGTTGCGCTTCTTCTCGCCGCCCGAGAACCCTTCGTTCACGGGACGGCGGAGCAGCGCCTCGTCGACCTCGACCAGGTTGGCGCGCTCGCGCAACAGGTTGAGGAAGTCCATCGCGTCGAGTTCCTGCTCGCCCCTGGCCTTGCGGATGGCGTTGAGCGCGGCCTTCAGGAAGTAGCTGTTGCCGACGCCTGGAATCTCGACCGGGTACTGGAAGGCCAGGAAGAGACCCGCGTGAGCGCGCTCTTCCGGCGCCATCTCCTGCAGGTCCTCGCCCATCAGTTCCAGCGAGCCGGCGGTGACCTCGTACTCCTCGCGGCCGGCGAGCACCTGGGCCAGCGTGCTCTTGCCCGAGCCGTTGGGCCCCATCACGGCATGCACCTCACCGGCGCCGACTTCGAGGTCGATACCCCGAAGAATCTCCTGTCCGTCGATCTTCGCGTGAAGACCGGTCACCCTCAGCATTGCTGTATCTCTCCGTGCGACGATCGGGCATAGCCGGTGCGCCGCGTTTGAGGTTCCGACCGCCGTCGGCTGCTCCGATCGGTTAGCCGACGCTGCCCTCGAGGCTGACCTCGAGCAGCTTCTGTGCCTCCACGGCGAACTCCATCGGGAGTTCCCGGAACACTTCCTTGCAGAACCCGTTGACGATCATGGAAACGGCATCTTCGGTCTCGATGCCCCGTTGATTGCAGTAGAAAATCTGGTCTTCGCCGATCTTGGATGTCGACGCCTCGTGCTCCATCTGGGCGCTCGGGTTGGCGACGTCGATGTAGGGGAACGTGTGGGCGCCGCAGTTGTCGCCGATCAGCATCGAGTCGCACTGCGAGAAGTTCCGCGCGTCGTCCGCCGAGCGCAGGATCCGCACCTGCCCGCGGTACGTGTTCTGGCCTTCGCCCGCCGAGATCCCCTTGGAGACGATCGTGCTGGTGGTGCGCTTGCCGACGTGGATCATCTTGGTTCCGGTGTCGGCCTGCTGGCGATTGTTGGACACCGCCACCGAGTAGAACTCACCGACCGAGTCGTCGCCCTTGAGGATGCAGCTCGGGTACTTCCAGGTCACGGCGGAGCCGGTCTCGACCTGGGTCCAGGAGATCTTGCTCCGCCGGCCCTCGCACAGACCGCGCTTGGTGACGAAGTTGTAGATGCCGCCCACGCCTTCCTTGTTGCCCGGGTACCAGTTCTGGACCGTCGAGTACTTGATTCTCGCGTCCTCGTGCGCCACCAGCTCGACGACGGCGGCGTGCAACTGGTTCTCGTCGCGCATCGGCGCGGTGCAACCTTCGAGGTAGCTGACGTGGCTGCCCTTGTCGGCGATGATCAGGGTGCGCTCGAACTGGCCGGTGTTCATCGCGTTGATGCGGAAGTAGGTCGACAGCTCCATCGGGCAGCGGACGCCCTTCGGGATGTAGACGAAGGAGCCGTCCGAGAACACCGCCGAGTTCAGGGCGGCGAAGAAGTTGTCCCGCCGCGGCACGACGCTGCCGAGGTACTTGCGCACCAGGTCGGGGTGGTTGTGCACCGCTTCGGAGAACGAGCAGAAGATGACGCCCAGCTCTCCCAGCTTCTCGCGGAAGGTCGTCGCCACGGAGACGCTGTCGAACACCGCGTCCACCGCCACCCCCGCGAGCATTTCCTGCTCCTTGAGCGGAATGCCCAGCTTCTCGTAGGTGGCGAGGATCTCGGGGTCGATCTCGTCGAGACTCTTCGGCCGGTCGTCGTCGGTCTTGGGCGCCGCGTAGTAGCAGATCGACTGGTAGTCGATCGGCGTGTAGCGGACATTCGCCCACTGCGGCTCGGTCATCTTGAGCCAGCCCCGGTAGGCCTCCAGCCGCCAGTCGAGCAACCACTGGGGCTCGTTCTTCTTCGCCGAGATGAAGGCGATGATCTCCTCGCTCAGTCCCGGCGGGGCGGTGTCCTGCTCGACGTCGGTGACGAAGCCGTACTCGTACTCGCGCTGCGCGAGGGATTCGATCGTGTCGGTGGCGGTGGCCATCAGGAACTGCTCCTCAGCGAAATCAGGGGTTCGGCGGACGCGGTGGCCGTCCCGGCCATGAAGTTCGGCCGCGCCATGTCGGCGATCGTGATGTCCTCGAGCGCGCCCCGCACCGCCTGGTTGATGCGCTGCCAGTTGTCCCTGACACGGCAGAACGCCTCGTAGGAGCACTCGTGATCGGAGTGCTCGCTGCACTCGGTCAAGGCGATCGGCCCTTCGAGCGCGAGGATCACGTCGGCGACGCTGATCTCCGCCGCCGAGCACGCCAGTTCGTAGCCTCCCAGTACGCCGCGGTGGGAGGTCAGCAGTCCGGTCTTCGCCAGCATCTTGAGAATCTTGCTGACCATGGGCGCCGGCAGGTGCGTCTGCACCGCCAGTTCGGCGGCAGCGGCCTGGCCGGTCTGCGCGAGCTGGGTCATCAGGACGATGCCGTAGTCGGCTTGCTTGGTCAGTCGGATCATGACGGTTGGGTCGTTTACGCTGCGTATGGAGCGACGCGGCGAACCCGGCGCCGGGCTGCCGCGGAACCGGGACCTGGTTAGTCCCGATTCGGAGACTAGCACGGGAAGGCGGTGTGTCAATCATGAGGAGACGGCGTTCCCAGGAAGGGTCACCAAGCCTTGGCAGATCAATGTGCTACCGTGTGCGTCATCATGACCGAGCCAGCAGCAAAGACATCCAGAGTCGGCATCCGTGAGCTGCGCCAGAACCTCAGCGTCTACATCCGCCGGATTCGCCAGGGCGAGCGCTTCGAGGTCACGGACCGGGGGCGGCCGGTGGGCCTGCTCCTGCCGCTCGCCGACAACCTGTCGCCGCTGGAGCGCCTCATCGCGGAAGGGCGGGCGACCAGGCCGGTGGGAAACCTGCTCGATCTGCCGCCGCCAATGGGCGAAGTGTCGACCAAGGCGAGCGATGCACTGCTGGCCGACCGCGAAGACCGGCTCTGAGCGGGTGTGCTCTATCTGGACTCCTCCGCAATCGTCAAGCTCGTCCTTCCGGAGCCGGAATCGCTCGCCCTTCGCGACTTCCTCGCCAACGACGACGACCACGTATCGAGCGGCCTCGCGCGCGTTGAAGTGCTGCGCACGGCTCGGCGAGTCGACAGCGCAGAGCATGTGCTCCGAGATGCGGAGCTGGTCCTCGAGCGGATCTCCCTCGTGGACTTGAACGAGCCGGTCCTGGCCGAAGCGGCTTCGCTCAAGCCGCCTGGTCTGCGCAGCCTGGACGCCATCCACCTTGCCACCGCCCTCTCCCTGGACGGACTCGACGCCCTCGTGACCTACGACCGGCGGCTCAGGGATGCCGCCGCCAATGCCGGTCTCGCGGTCGCGTCTCCGGCCTGACCATTCGACTGTTCCCATGTCCTGGTTCGCACTCGCCGTCCTGACCTGGTGCGCGCTGGCTTTGCCCGCGCTCGTCATCGGCCTGGTCGGAAAGGACCCAACCGGGAGGTTCGGGGCTCAGGCCTGGGGGCCGAATCTCGACCCGCGCTGGGGTTGGCTCCTCATGGAACTGTCGGCCCTGGCTGTGTTCCCGGTCGTCTACTTCGCTGCCGGCGAACGTCACGCGGTTGGCGACCTCCTGGTCGCCCTGTGGCTTGCCCACTACATCCACCGCACGCTGGTGTGGCCATGGTTCGTCCAGCGCCAGGCGCGACCGTTCCCAGCCATCACGGCCGCCTCGGGCTTCTCCTTCAACCTCGTCAACGGCGTCTTCCTGGGCTGGTTCATGGCCAGGATCGCCGACTATCCAGGTGGTTGGTTCTCCGACCCGCGGTTTGTGGGCGGCGCCGCACTGTTCGTCGCCGGGGCCGCTCTGAACATCGCCTCCGACTACCGGCTCTCGGCGCTGCGGGCGAAAGCCTCGGGAGGCGCCGTCCTGCCCCGTGGCGGGGCCTTCGAACTCGTCTCCTGCCCCAACCTGGCCGGCGAGATCATCGAGTGGACGGGCTTCGCCCTGATGAGCTGGTCGCTACCCGGGCTCGCGTTCGCGCTGTGGACCGCCGCCAATCTGATCCCGCGCGCGGTGTGGAGGCACCGGTGGTACCGGGCGAGGTTCCCCGACTACCCGCCGACCCGGAGCGCACTGATTCCACGGGTGCTGTGATCGCCGGTTGCGGTCGGCCGCCGACCGCTATCCTTTCTTCTCCCCGCCGGACATCGGCGCCAGACGCTCCGCGGACCTGCTGTCGCCGAGCAGCACGGCCACCCACCGGAACTCCTCCGTGTTCTCGAGCATGATCTTGACCACCATGGTCAGCGGCACGGAGAGGAGCATCCCGATCGGGCCCCAGACCCAGCCCCAGAACACCAGGGACAAGACGACGACCAGGGTGGAGAGGCCCAGGCGGCGGCCCATCAGGTGCGGCTCGATGAAGTTGCCGATCACCATGTTCACGACCAGGTAGCCGAGCGCCACCAGGAGTCCGCGCCCGACGCCGATCTGGACCATCGCCAGCAGCGTGGTCGGCACCGCCGCGATGATCGAGCCCAGGTTCGGGATGAAGTTCAGGACGAAGGCGACCAGGCCCCAGAAGATCGCGAAGTCGACTCCCAGCACGCCGACCCAGACTCCGATCAGCAGTCCGGTGGCGGCACTGACCACCGTCTTGATGCCGATGTAGTGCTGGATCTCGTGCATGACGCGGGAGAACCGTTCCTCGGCATCGGCGCCGGTGAAAGCGATCCGCACCTTGTAGCGGAAGGTCGCGGCCTCGAACAGCATGAAGACCACGATCAGGGCAATGATCAGCAGCGACGAGAACGCCGTCGCCGTGTAGCGCAGGGCCTGGTTCGCGAAGTCGACGAGCAGACTGGAATCGAAACGCGACAGCAGCCCCGACAGCTCCGAGCCCTCGCCGGCCGGGGACGAGAGCCACTCGGGCTGAAGGCCGCGCTCCTCCAACCACGCCGAGCCGTCGTCGATCAGTTCCGTCAGCCTCCCCTGGTACTTCTCCATGTCGCCCGTGAGTTCGTTGACGGTCGTCCCGACCAGGGAGCCGGCCGCCGCCAGCACCGCGATATCCATGAGGATCGTGCCGAGGACGGCCAGCATCGTCGGCAGGCGCTGCTTGAGCCAGAACAGCACCGGCAGGCTGAGCGAGACGACGAAGAGCGCGATCAGAAAGGGCTCGATGACCGACGACGCCGCCCGGAGACCAGCCACCAGCACCACCACGCACGCGGCGACCACCAGGACCCGGATCGGCGTCCTGGAATCGCGGATCGGATCGTCTGGGTTCGCTGCCATGGTCCGACTCCGAGTGTAGCCGCCGGGGGCTGACGGACCGCCGGTCCGCGCCGGATGCGAGCGCGACCCGGGGTCTTTGCTCAGCCGGCGGCGGCGCGGTGGTCTTCGACCAGACTGTCGACGACCGCCGGTTCGGCCAGCGTCGTCACGTCGCCGAGGTCGTCGTACTCGCCGGCCGCGATCTTGCGCAACACGCGCCGCATGATCTTGCCGGACCGCGTCTTCGGCAGGCCGGCGGCGACGTGGATGTGATCGGGGGTGGCGATCGGCCCGATCACGGTCCGCACCTGCTGGCGCAGCTCGGCCACCAGCTCGGCCTGATCCCGGCTCTCGGCCTCCGGTGTGATCAGCACGTAGGCGTAGATGCCGACACCCTTGATCTCGTGCGGGCAGCCGACGACGGCCGCTTCGGCCACCGCGTCGTGCGCCACCAGGGCGCTCTCGATCTCCGCGGTGCCCAGCCGGTGTCCGGACACGTTGAGCACGTCGTCGACGCGGCCGGTGATCCAGTAGTAGCCGTTCTCGTCACGCCGGCAGCCGTCGCCGGTGAAGTACATGCCGGGGTAGGCA
Source organism: Candidatus Multivorans sp. (assembly GCA_965216125.1). Lineage (GTDB taxonomy): Bacteria > Acidobacteriota > Thermoanaerobaculia > Multivoradales > Multivoraceae > Multivorans. Next base: position 1,480,336 of record OZ244152.1, read on the forward strand.
CTGAAATACGTCTCGACGAAGCGCTGGTGGTCGCCGTAGATCGTCCGCGCCTGACCGGGCCAGGACCGCTTCAGGCAGAGGTTGCCGTTCTGTTCGTTCCCCGCCAGCTCGTTGCCGTCGGCGTCCACCAGCGCCGGTTCGACGCCGAAGAACGGCAGGGTCGCCGAACCCGGCTCGAGCGGCGTGGCGCCCGGCAGCGGAGTGATCAGGATGCCGCCGGTCTCGGTCTGCCACCAGGTGTCGACCACGGGGCAGCGTCCGTCGCCAACCACGTCGTGGTACCACTTCCAGACCTCGGGGTTGATCGGCTCGCCGACCGAGCCGAGCACCCTCAGTGAACCGCGATCGTACGCCTCGACCCACTGGTCTCCCTCGCGGGCGATCGCGCGCAGGGCAGTCGGCGCGGTGTAGAAGAGGGTCACGCCGAGGTCGTCCACGACCTGCCAGTAACGGCCTGGATCGGGGTAGGTCGGCACCGACTCGAACATCACGCTGGTCGCGCCGTTGGCGAGCGGGCCGTAGACGATGTAGCTGTGCCCGGTGACCCAGCCGATGTCCGCGGCGCAGAAGTGGATGTCGTCGTCGTGGTGGTCGAAGATCAGCCGGTGCGTCATCGCGGCGTACAGCAGGTAGCCGCCGGTGGTGTGGAGCAAACCCTTGGGCCTTCCCGTCGAGCCGCTGGTGTAGAGGACGAACAGGGGCGCCTCGGCGTCGAGCCGGGCCACCGGCGCGGTCGCCCGCTGCTTCGCCGTCTCCTCGTGCAACCACAGGTCGCGCCCGGGGACCATGGGCACCTCGGTGTCGGTGCGCCGCGCGACGAGCATGTGCTCGACCACGTCCTGACCCTCGAGTGCCTGATCGCAGGTGGCCTTGAGCGGGATCGTCCGGCCGCCGCGCAGGCCCTCGTTGGCGGTGACGAGAAGCCGGCAACCGGCGTCGACGATCCGCTCGCGCAGGCTGTCGGCGGAGAACCCCGCGAAGACGACGGAGTGAACCGCGCCGACACGCGCGCAGGCGAGCATCGTGTAGGCGAGTTCCGGGATCATCGGCAGGTAGATGCAGACCCGGTCGCCCTGACCGATTCCGAGCGAGGTCAGAACGTTCGCGATGCGGCACACGTTCCGCTTCAGCTCGCGGTAGCTGATCCGCTGGTAGCGACCAGGTTCGTCCTCGACCCAGATCAGGGCGGTCTTGTCGGGCCGGGTGGCGGCGTGGCGGTCGACGCAGTTGGCGCAGGCGTTGAGCTCGCCGTCCTCGAACCAGGCGAAGTCGACGGCGTCGAAATCCCAGCGCCCCGCGGTCCGCGGTGGCGCGAACCAGTCGAGGGTCGCGGTCTGGTCGAGCCAGAACCGGTCCGGATCTTCGATCGATTCGCGATAGAGCCTCCGGTAGGCATCCATGCCGTCCACATGGGCGCGACCACTGTCCGAGATCGCGGTTTTGACGGGGATCATCCGATTCTCCTCTGCCCTTCGTGCCGCGTGGACCCCTATCCCGCGACCCGCGGCGCCGCAGCCAGCACCGCCTCGGAGACGGTGCCCGCCAGACCCGCGAAGTTGTCGGTGAACATCTGCGCGAGCCGGCGCGCGTACTGATCGTAGGCCTGCCGGTCTCCCCAGCTCCGGCGCGGATCGAGAACGTCCGCCGGCACACCGTCCAGGGACGTAGGGTACGCGAGCCCGAACACGGGATGGGTGCGCATCGGCACGCCCAGCAGGCTGCCGTCCAGCGCGGCGTGGATCATCCGCCGCGTGTAGGCCAGCTTGATGCGGCTGCCCTGACCGTGCGGCCCCCCGGTCCAGCCCGTGTTCACGAGCCAGGCCGAGGCGCGGTGGCGCCGCAGCTTCTCTCCAAGGAGATCCGCGTAGGCCGACGGCGGCAACGGCATGAAGGGGGCGCCGAAGCAGGAGCTGAAGGTCGCAGTCGGCTCCGTGACGCCACGCTCCGTACCGCCGACCTTCGCGGTGTAGCCCGAAAGGAAGTGGTACATCGCCTGCGCCTCGCTGAGCCGGCTGATCGGCGGCAGGACGCCGAAGGCATCGCAGGTCAGAAAGATGACGGCACTGGGATGACCGGCGATGCCGCCGAGGTCGACGTGCTCCAGGTGGCTCAGCGGATAGCTGGCGCGGGTGTTCTCGGTGCGCAAATCGTCGTCGAGGTCGAGTTCACGCGATTCCTCGTCGAAGACGACGTTCTCGAGCACCGTCCCGAAACGCCGCGTCGTGGCGTAGATCTCCGGCTCGCCCTCGGGATCCAGCCGGATCACCTTGGCGTAGCAGCCGCCCTCGATGTTGAAGATGCCGTCGTCGCACCAGCAGTGTTCGTCGTCCCCGATCAGAGTGCGCGCCGGGTCGGCCGAGAGCGTCGTCTTGCCCGTACCCGAAAGACCGAAGAACAAGGCCGAGTCCGAGGGATCCGCGCCGTAGTTCGCGCTGCAGTGCATGCTCAGCACGCCGCGGCGCGGCATCAGGTAGTTCATCACGCTGAACATCGACTTCTTGATCTCGCCGGCGTACTCGCTGCCGCCGATCAGGGTCAGATGCCGCTCAAGGTCGAGGGCGATGAAGGTCGTGCTGTTGGTGCCGTCCGTCTCCGGGTCGGCCAGGACGCTGGGGATGTCGACGACGGTGTAGTCGGGTTCGAAGCCTTCGAGAGCCGAAGGGTCGGCGGCGCGCAGGAACATGTTGCGCGCGAACAGGCTGTGCCATGCCCTCTCAGTGATCACTCGCACGCTCAAGCGGCAATCGGGATCGGCGCCGGCGAAACCCTCGAACACGAACAGATCCCGCTCGGCGGCAGCGGCCAGCATCTTGCGGTAGAGGCGGTCGAAGTGCTCGGGCTCGAGCGCCTGATTGATCGGCCCCCAGTCCACAGCTTCCGACGACGGCGACCGGCGCACCACGAACCGATCGTTCGGCGACCGTCCCGTGTGCTCCCCGGTCGACGCCACCAGGGGCCCTTCGGCGGCGATGGCCGCTTCGCCGCGACGCACCGCCTCCTCGTAGAGCCGAGCCACGCTCAGGCGCGAATAGACAGTGCCCCGACTAGCGGTCAGGAATTCCCGGGAAACGTCGACCATCACTTCTACCTCACACGACCCGTCGCGAGAGGCGATCCCGCGCAACCGTCAAAGCCTCGAACCATGGCTCCTCGGGAGGGATTCGAACCCCCAACATTTCGGTTAACAGCCGAACGCTCTACCGTTGAGCTACCGAGGAAGATCCGCCGGCTCCAGGCAACAGCGGCGGGCGACACGGCGGTGATCTTAGGGAGCCTCCGCGTCGACTGTCAATCGACCACGGAGTACCAGAGGTTGCTAGAGGAGGTTCCGGAACGCCCGCAGCCGCCGGGATCGGCTCGGATGGCGGAGCTTGCGCAGCGCTTTCGACTCGATCTGGCGGATTCTCTCGCGCGTCACATTGAACGAACGCCCCACGTCCTCCAGCGTCGACTCCGCGCCGTCGCCGACACCGAAACGCATGCGGAGCACCAGTTCCTCGCGCGGGCTGAGCGTCTGGAGCACCTCCGCAGTCTCCTTGCTCAGGCTCCTCATCATCAGGTCGTCGAGCGGCGAGACCGCGTTCCTGTCCTCGATGAAGTCGCCGAGATGGGAATCCGCCTCCTCGCCGATTGGTGTTTCGAGCGAGATCGGTTCCAGGGCGATCTTCATGATCTCCCGCACCTGCACGGCGTCCATGTCCATGCTCTCGGCGATCTCCGCCACGGTCGGCTCCCGGCCCAGCTCCTGCACCATGGCCCGGCTGGTCCGGGTCAGCTTGTTGATCGTGTCGATCATGTGGACCGGGATCCGGATCGTGCGCGCCTGGTCCGCGATCGCTCGCGTGATCGCCTGACGGATCCACCAGGTGGCATAAGTCGAGAACTTGTAGCCGCGCCGGTACTCGAATTTCTCCACCGCGCGGATCAGGCCGATGTTGCCGTCCTGAATCAGGTCCAGCAGTTGCAGGCCCCGGTTCGTGTACTTCTTGGCGATCGAAACCACCAGGCGGAGGTTCGCGAGAATCATCTCGGAGCGAGCCTGTTCGCAGACTGCTTCCCCGTGCCGGACCTTGCTCAGGGTTGCCGTCACCTGAGCGAGGGTCGTCCCGTAGCGTTCCTCCGCGGCCCGGAGACGGGCACGGTACTTCTCGATTCGCCGCCGGTGCAACGCGCCGAGTTCGGTGTCCCGCTCCCGATCCAGAGCGATCTGCGCGCGCCGGATGTCCCGGTCGTGGCGGGAGATCTCCGCGTAAAGCTGCTTCAGGATCTCGACCAGGCGAGCGCGTGTCTGAGCGGTCAGCTCGATCGAGCGGATCTGCTCCGTGATCTTGCCCCCGATGCGGTCGATCTCGCGCTCGATCTCCAGGAACCGTTCGCCCCCAATCCGGCACCGGTCACACTGTCGGCGCAGGCGGCGCACCCTACGGTCGAGTTCCTCGATCGCCTGGAAGATGGCCAGGTTCCTGGCGATCCGATTGTTGGCGTTCTGGTCCAGATTCGCGCCAGAGTCGGCGAGCAGTTCGCGCATCAACCGGCGGTCGCGCCGTGCCAGTTCGTTGATGCGCAACAGCTCCATGAGCACGACCGGGTTGTCGCACAGGGCCTCGAAGACGATCCACTCGCCGCGCTCGATCCGCTTCGCGATCTCGACCTCGCCCTCGCGGTCGAGCAGTTCGACACGTCCCATCTCGCGCAGATAGACGCGCACCGGGTCCGTCGTTCGATCCTGCTCGAAGGCGGGCGCCTCCGGTTCCCTTCGCTCAACGCCGCTGATGAGCGGCGCAGGGTCCGAGTCGACCACGTTCACGTACACCTCTGGACGCCCTATCAGGTCGACACCGAGCGCCCCTAGCCGGGCTCTGATCTCGTCCATCTCCCTCGATTCGGCGAGGAGTTCGTCCGGCAAACGATCCCGGAGTTCGTCGTGGAGCAGGTAGCCCTTCTCCCGCCCGAGGGCGAAGACGCCGCGGACCGAACTGTGACGGTGTTCGATCGGCTCGGCCGGAACGGCTTCGACGGCTGCGATGTTCAGCGCCACGCCACAGCCTCAGTTTCTCGGCTGCCGGTAGAAGTCACGGCTGAGCTTCTGCTTCTCTTCGATCTTGAGGTGCAGGGTCTCCATGTCGCCCTCGCGCTGGGCGAGATTGATCTCCCGCGCAAGCAGGTGGAGTCGCTGTCTGGCGAAGCGCCGACCCAGCTCGGCGAGACTGATTCGCAGTTCCTGTTCAGAGAAGGCAGACGCCCGTTGTAGCAAAAGGCCGGCGATGCGGTCAACAGGTGTACCGGTCTCGGTACCGGCGCCGGAGCGCCACCCAAGGGCCCCGACCAGCGCCGACGAGTCGATGGGGTCAATACCAGCCTTGGCCTGCTCTCTGACAGCTCGATAGATGGTGCGCAGGGCAGGATCGAAGAACGCCTCGGAGTCCGTCCAGTCGATATCGGCCAGCGACGGCGCGGCGATGATCAGGCGCAGCACCTGCTCCTCGATCGAGGACGTGGCCGGAGGCCTCCGCGCCGCCGGCGCCGCCTCCGCGCCGACGCGCTCCGGCCGCTCCGCGGCGGCGGCCGATTCGCGCAACAGCACCTCCACCTTGACGCCCAGGCGCTCGGCCGCGTGCTCGAAGTAGCCCCTGCGCGCAATCGGATCCTTGACCCGGTCAATCAACAGCCGCACCCGTGCGGCTTCCCGGGCCCTCAGCCGCGGATCGAGTTCGCCCCGGCTCGGCAGATCGTCGATCTCGAGCGCCACCGCGTCCCGGGCTTCGTCGACGATGCTCCGGACCGCCTCGGTCCCCTCTTCAAGTCGCAGCGAGTCCGGATCCTGGCCGGCCGGGAAACGGGCGCGACGGACCTCCAGCCCGGCGCCGAGCATCAGGCCCGCCGCCTTCTGCGCCGCCTCGATGCCGGCCCGGTCGCCGTCGTAACCCAGCACCACCTCGTCCGTGTACCGGGACAGCAGCCGCACCTGTTGCGCGGTCAAGGCCGTCCCCATGCTCGCCACCACCCAGTCGATGCCGGACGCGACCGCACCGATCACATCGAAGTAACCCTCCACCAGGAGGACACACCCCTGCTCGCGGATGCCGCGGCGGGCGGCGTCGAGACCGTAGAGCAGAGTGCCCTTGCGGAAGTGGTCGGTCTCGTTCGTGTTGACGTACTTCGCCTGGTCGTCGCCCAGGGTCCGGCCGCCGAACGCCAGCAGACGGCCCGACGGCGACCGGATGGGGAACATCAGCCGGTTCCGGAACCGGTCGTAAGCCCGATCCGGGTTCTTGGGACTGCGCGCGACCAGACCCGCAGCCTCCAGGTCGGCCACCTCCAGGCGACGGCCGAGGTCCTGCATCAGCGCCTGCCATCCATCCGGCGCAAAGCCGACACCGAATCCGGCGATCAACGCCGGCGGCACCTTCCGACGGCGCAGGTAGTCCTGCGGGACCGCCTCGGTGCGCAGCTTGCCGCGAAAGAAATCGTAGGCGGCATCGAGGGCCGCCTGGATGCGCTCGGACCGGTCCGCCCGCCCGTCCTCGCCCGGGGCCCGCGCCGCCCGCGGCAGCGGGACCCCGTAGCGGTCGGCGAAGTGTTCGATCGCGGTGGCGAAGTTGTCGCCCGTGAGTTCCATGTGCAGGCCGAGGGCATCGCCGCCGGCGCCGCAGCCGAAGCAGTAGTAGAGCTTCCGCTCGGGGTCCAGCGACAGGGAGGGCGTCTTCTCCTTGTGGAACGGGCAGAGCGCGACCAAGCGGTTGCCCCGGCGCTCGACCTTCGTGTGCTCGCTGGCGATGTCGACGATGTCGATCGCCTCGCGCACGGCATCCAACGCCTCGTCGGTAAGCCTCGAACGCCCTGGCACAATCGCTCATGCTACTGCGGATCCGCTCCTCGTTAGCGGAGGACGACCTCGGTGGCCCCGTCACCGCCCGCCGACGGCGGCGCGGGATTGAAGGCCGCTACCGCCAGATGTCCCCGCAGATGCTCACGGACCGCCCGCCGCAACCGTCCGCTGCCATGACCGTGGACCACCCGCACCCGTTCGCGCCCCGAGGCCAGGGCGCGGTCGAGATAGACGTCCAGGGAATCCAGCGCCGGTTCGACCTGCTGGCCGATCAGCATCAACTCCGACTCGACCGCCGGCGCCGAAGAAGCCTGGACCCGTACCCGGGGCGACGTGGCTCGCTCCACCGGCGCGATGGCCTCCAGTGCCGCCGGCGCCGCCCGCACCCGTTTCCCTCGCACCAGGACCGTGGCCCGGTCTCCACTCACCTCCTGGAGCTCGCCGACCCAGCCGAGCGAGCGGTGACGAACCGGGGCGCCGACCACGAGCGGGCGTGGCCGCTCCGGGGTCGCGGCGGGCTCGGCATCCCGCTCCCCGCGGGCGCCGGGCTCACAGGTCTCGGCGGTCGCGCGATCGTCCGCGGCGGACGCGTCGCGGTCGAGTTCCCGGTGCAGGCCGCCGGCGGCCCGCGCGAAGGCCCGCTTGCCCGGCCGGGGCTGCGTGGCCAACTCCGCCAAGGCCTGATCCAGCCGCCGGCGGTTCGCCCTGCTCAGGGAGTCCACTTCGCGCCGGACCGCCTGGCCCAGCCGCTGCTGAGCCGCATGCAGCGACCGTTGGCGGGTCTCGAACCTGGCCCGCTCCGCCTCGGTCTCGGCGGTCAACCGGGTCAGCTCCGCTTCGCGGTCGAGCAACCGTTCCCGGAGCCGCTCGTTGCGCTCCAGCACCCGTCTCAACTGCTGGTGCTCGGAGCCGAGAAAGTGCTCCGCGCGCTCCAGCCAGACCGCCGGCAGACCGAGGCGCCGCGCCAGAGCGAGAGCACGGCTGCCGCCGGGCGGCCCGATCACCAGCCGATAGGTCGGCAGGCCGCTCTCCGGGTCGAAGCTCATCGCGGCGCAGGAGGCCGCCTGGGACTCGAGGGCGGCGGCGGCGAGCTGGGTCAGGTGAGTGGTGAGGATCCCCATCGACGAACTCTCGACGAGCCCCTCGAGCAACGCGATCCCGAGCGCGGCGCCCTCTTCAGGGTTCGTTCCGGCGCCGACCTCATCGAGCAGCACCAGGGTGCGGGGTCCGGCGTGGCGCCACACCTCCCGCAGACGCAGCAGGCGGGCGCTGAAGGTCGACTGTTCGTCCAGAACGCTCTGGTCGTCGCCGACCACCGCGACGAGGTGATCGAAGATCGGAAACCGGCTGTCGGGCGCTGCCGGCACCGGCAGGCCCGCCTGGGTCATCAGACAGAGCAGTCCGACGGTCTTGAGCGCCACCGTCTTGCCGCCTGCATTGGGTCCGGTCAGAACCAGGGTTCGATGCCCTGGCCCGGACCGGCCGTCGCCGCTATCGAACCCGCTGCCGGCGCCCTGGACGTCATCCTCCAACGCCAGGTCGAGCGGCACGGCCTCACCGCGGTTGCCGGCGGCGCCAAGAGTCTGCTCTCTCAGCTCGGCTAGCCGCGGATCGAGAAGCGGATGGCGGGCGCCGCGAAGTTCCAGCGCCGCCGCCGAACCGTTCGGCGCCGGCGGTGCAATGGCGGCCAGCTCGGCGCCGCCCGCCGCCGCGAAGCGCGCCACGGCCTGCACCGCGTCGACCGCGGCAAGGAAGTCGATCCTGGCGATGATCGCCGGCGTCAGCTCCAGCACCTGCCGAACCAGTTCGGCGAGGATGCGGGTTCGCTCGATCTCCCTGTCGGCGGCGATCCGCTCCAGATCGTCGTTGCCCTCCACCACCTCCGAGGGCTCGAAGTAGAAGCTGCGGCCCGAGGCGGAGCGCCCCCTCACGAGGCCGGAGAGACGACCCCGGCTACCGGAGGGAAGCAACACGGAGAACCGACCGCCGCGCATGGGCGTGGAGTCGTCGGCCAGCCTGTGACCGTGCTCCCTGACGTAGGCCTGAACCTGTGTCTCGACGGATGCCTGGGTGCGCCGCGCGTCCCCCACCAGTGCTCTGAGTCGCGGCGACGCATCGTCCCGCACCGCGCCGCGGCGATCCAGGGTGCGACGCAGGCGCGACGCCAGGGCGGCGCAACCGACCGGTTCGCCTCTTGCGTCGGTTCGGGTGGCGGCGGCTTCCAGGGCACGCAGCGATTCGACTTCTGCCGCGAGCTGCGGTGTCTCCTCGTGGTCGCCCAGCCGCTCGACGACTTCCTCGGCGGCCTCGATCACCGCCACGAGGCCCAGCAGCGCTGAGCCGCCCAAGTGCCGCCCGCCGCTCGTCAACTGGCGCCGCAGATCCAGGAGCTCCTGGTCGAGCACCGGTACGAGGGCGCCCCCCTCCTTGAGTTCCCCGGCGATTTCGGCGTAGCGGACCCGGCGAAGGTCGATCTCGTCAGGGTCCCTGCGCGGCGAGATGGCGTGGACCAGCCGCCTGCCGGCGTCGGTGAGCGCGAGACCCGCCACCACACGGAGGAGCGCCGGAAACTCGAGCGCCTCGGAAGTCGCGCTGCTGCAGCAATTCATCTCCGTTGCCGATCCGCTGCCGGAGATGCGGCGAGCGAGCGAGACCCCACTCTAGCTGTGGCGCCGCGCGTGTGGGCGCGGCGCGGACTTAGGCCAGACCGGCGCGGCGCTCCTCATCCAGCTTACGCAGCATCTTCTTGCGCGCCTGCAGCACTTTGCGCTTGCGCTTGACCGACGGCTTCTCGAAGTGCTGGCGCTTCTTGAGCTCGGTCAGAATGCCCTCTTTCTCGCACTTCCGCTTGAAGCGGCGAAGCGCATTCTCGAAGCTCTCATCTTCGCGTACCTGCACAACCGGCATGGCCTGGACTCGTCCTCTCTTTGTGAACTCAGACCGGGGTCTGAACCCGACTCACCTAAGGCCGTCGACGCACGACGACCCACAAGAGGGACGCATTGTGCACCAGTCGGCCTACCGCCGTCAAGGACAGAGGCTGCTACTCCTCTTCTTCGTCCTTCCCCTCGACCGCGTTGGGATCGGTACGGTAGACCTTCCGGTCGCTCTCGTTGAAGAACACGCCGACAGCGGCGCCGGCCCCGTGCTGCTCGGGGTCCTTGGGGTAGAACCAGGCGAACACGTCCCGGTCCGGGAAGTTCCGCACGTAGCTGTGGAAGACCTTGCCCAGGACGCCCTCGACCTCGGCCTCGGTCATGCCCCGTTTGACCTCCGCAAGCCGTTCGATCGTGACGTAGCGCGCATCCTGGTACTCGGCGATCCTCGCCGCGAGGTCGGGGTTGTCCGGATCGTTCTTCCGAGCCGCCTCCAGGATCTCGACCGCCCGCCGGTAGTCGCCGCCCTTCACCACGTACTCCTGGGCCAGGTACATCTGCTCGCCGGACATCATCGCGAAGGCCGCCGTCTGCTCTTCGTTCATCTCCCCGCCGAGCTCCCACTCGGCTTCGTTGATGTAGTTGACCAGCTTCTGCAAGAAAGCCTCGCCGTCGGCGCCGACCTCTTCGTCGAGGGCGTCCGCCTGAGCGGCGAGCGCTTCGGCATCCTCCCCTTCACCGGGCGCCGTCGCCTGTGCACGGAGCCCGTCCAGTTCACTGCGCTTGGCGTTCAAGGCAGCCTGGGCTTCCTCCAGTTCGGCCCAGGCTTCCGCCCTCGCCGTAGACATCCGCTCCTCCTCGGAAGGGCCGCACGCGGCCAGCGAAACGAGTAGAAGAAGGGCGGCGGCGGCGGCGGCAGACACCGCCCGGCCCGGCCGCCCGACTGGAGTGATTCTCGACATTCTGGCGCCTCCTTGGATCGCTGTTCGGGTGCAAAACACTATACCCCAAGGGCGCCCGGCTTGGGGCTATACTGCGGCACTGCGCTCGGGGTCCGAAGGGTCCATAGCTCAGCGGTTAGAGCATCCGGCTCATAACCGGCAGGTCCCTGGTTCGAATCCAGGTGGACCCATACCGTGCAGCGCCGGATCCTGCGAATGCGAACTCCCAGCAACCCCTCACAGAACGATACTTCGCCGACGGACGGCAGTAGACCGGCTGGTCGACATCGCGGTCAGACCGCGGGAGCGTCAGAACGGATTTGAATGGAAAGAGTGCTTGACACGATCGTAGAGCTACAGGAGGCCAGCGTAGAACTCGCGCGCAGTCTCACCCTGCTCGACGGGGTTCCCGAGTCGATGCAGGAACTTCACGACCAGTATCAGACCAGGCGCAGCGAGATCGAAGAGCTAGAGGAGGAACACCAGCAGGCCGAGTTGGAGCGCCGCGCCTCCGAGGCGGAATCAGCGGCCGGCAAGCAGAGTATCGAGCGGTACCAGGAGCAGATCTCCCGCGTCACCACGCAGCGCGAGTACGGCGCCCTGCTGAGCGAGATCGACACCGTCCGCGCCCAGATGCGGGAGGCCGACGAGAAGGCGCTGCTGGCGCTCGAGCGCCAGGATCAGGCCTCGACGCAGCTCGACGAACTCCGCGGGGCTTTCGAGACCGTCGATCAGCAGTACCAGGAGGCTCTGGCCGCCTGGGAGGAGCAGAAGCCCGCGATGCGGAAGCGGGTCGAAGTGCTGGAGGGCCGTATCGACGTCTTTCGCGAACGCCTGCCCCCCGCGGCCCTGAACCAGTACGAGCGCCTCGTCGAGCGCCATGGCGGAAGGCCGCTGGCCGTCATCCGACTTATCAAGAGCGCCAAGGCCCCGATCCGGCACTGTTCGTTCTGCAACTACCGGATCCGGCCCCAGGTAGTGCTGCAGATCCAGACCCAGGGCGCCATCGTTCCCTGTGACTCCTGCCAACGGATCCTCTATCTGGAGCTCGAGCCACAGAACGCGACGTAGTGAGTTCTGAGGCTCGAGGTCCGTCCACGGCGGAGCGCTATGCCGACTTGACGGAGCGGCTGTCGGAGGCGTGCCGGCGCGCCGGCCGAGCCGCGCACGACGTCACCCTGGTCGGCGCCTGCAAGCGCCAGCCCCTGGAGCGCATCGTCGAAGCAGTGGACGCCGGCCTCCGGGTCCTGGGCGAGAACCAGGTCCACGAGGGCGAAGCGCATCGCGCGGCGCTGCTCGAGGCCGGTCACGACCACGTCGAGTGGCGCCTGATCGGGCCCCTGCAGACGAACAAGGCGCCGCGGGCGTGCGGCGTCTTCGACGTCTTCGAGGCGGTCGACCGGGTGAAGGTCGCACAGCGGCTCGATCGGGTGCTGCGGAGCCGGAAGGGAGGGCTTCGGACCTGCCTCCTCGAGGTCAACCTCGGGCGGGAGCCCAGCAAGCACGGCTTCCTGCCCGAGGACACCGGGACGATGCTCGGACTCGCCGACCTGCAGCACCTGCCGGTCCGCGGTCTGATGGCGATTCCGCCCCGTCGCAGCGACCCCCGGGACGCGCGCCGCGATTTCGCCGCCCTGCGGCGCCTGCGCGACGAACTGGGCCGCCACGGCCTGTTCGGCGAGCGCGAGGGGTGGCTGTCGATGGGGATGAGCGCGGACTTCGAGGCCGCCGTGCTCGAGGGCGCCACCCACGTACGGATCGGCTCAGCCCTGTTCGGCCCGCGAGCGCCCCGCTGACTTGCAGTTGAACCCGAGAACCAGTGCGGCCTCCTCCAAGGACTGCTAGCGTTCCACCCTTGGAGACCCTGGCCGACCTTCTCTTTCGCGTCGCGGACCGCGACGGCGAACGCGAAGATCTGCTCTCTATCCGCCGACACGGACGGACCGAGTCGCTTTCGGCCGCCGAGTTCGTCGACACCGTTCGCCGGACCGCAATCGCCCTGGAGTCCCACGGGGTGGCCAAGGGCGACCGCGTGGCGCTGTTTGCGACCAACCGGCCGGAATGGCACATGGTCGACTTCGCCTGCCACCTGCTGGGAGCGGTCTCGGTACCGATCTACCCCACCCTGACCGCAAGCCAGGTCGCCTACATCCTTCTCGACAGCGGGGCCGGGTGGATCTTCTACGACGACGGCGCGAAACGGGATCTGCTGACCGGCCTCGCCCCTGAAAGTTCGAGCGAGGACGGCGCGGAGCAGCAGGGCCTGCGGCTGATCGCGCTGGACGCCGACGCCACCGCGGAGGGCGGAACGAACCTCGAAGCGCTGATTGGCGACGCTCCGCCGCCCGAGGACATGGATCTTTCGACCTTCCGCGGACGGGTAGGGCGTGACGACACCGCGAGCATCATCTACACCTCAGGCACCACCGGCGACCCCAAGGGCGTCGTGCTGTCGCACTGGAACTTCGTCTCCAACATCCTCTGCTGCCAGCGGCTCTTCGACCTCGGCGAGGACGATCAGGCGCTCTCCTTCCTACCGCTGTCCCACGTCTTCGAGCGCACCGTCGACTACCTCTTCTTCCACCGCGGCGTGTCAATCCACTATTCGCCCGCGATCGAGCGCGTCGCCGGTCTGATGCCGACCGTCCGGCCGACCGTCCTGTGTTCCGTGCCCAGGCTCTACGAGAGCGCCTACGTGCGCATCCAGGCCACCTTCGCGACCCAGCCGCGGGCCCGGCGCCGGCTCATCGACTGGGCCCTCAAGGTCGGCCGGCGGCGGGCGGCGCACGACGGTGCGGCTCTCCGAGGCCTGATCGCCGACCGGCTGGTGTTCCGCAAGATCAAGGAACGATTCGGCGGTCGCCTGCGTTTCGCGATCTCCGGCGGCGCCCCGATCGCCGACGAAGTCGGGGCGTTCTTCGATGCGATCGGCATCCGGCTCTACCAGGGCTACGGGTTGACCGAAACCTCGCCGGTGCTGGCCGCGGAGTACCCCGGCGCCGCGCGCCGCGGATCGGTCGGCACGGCCGCTCCCGGGGTCGAACTCCGCATCGACCACGATGGCGAGATCCTGGCCCGCACCGAGGGCCTGATGCAGGGTTACTGGCGGAATCCCCAGGCCACCGCGGAGGCGATCGACCCGGACGGCTGGTTCCACACCGGCGACATCGGCCGCCTCGACGACGACGGCTACCTCTACATCACCGACCGCAAGAAGGACCTGCTGGTCACCAGCGGCGGCAAGAACATCGCGCCCCAACCGATCGAGCAGATGATGATCACCCACCCGGCGGTTGCCCAGGTGGTCGTGGTCGGCGACGGCTACCCGTACCCGAACGCCCTCGTGGTCCCGAACTACGCCGAGCCGCCGCCGCCGTTCGAAGGCATGAGCCCGGAAGAACTGCGGCGGGACCCGCGCCTTCAGGAGACGATTCAGGGATTGCTCGACCGCGCGAACGCTCGCCTGCCGGCGCACGAGCGGGTGCGCCGCTTCCGGTTGCTGGAGCGCGAACTGACGATTCAGGAGGGCGAGATCACGCCCACCCTGAAGGTGCGCAGGAAGGTCGTCAGCGAGCGCTACCGCGACGTGATCGCGTCGATGTACCTCAAGAGCCAGCGAGTGGGTTGAGCCAGGAGCGTGCGCGGCAGAACATGGGGTGCGCCGGCTGCCGGGAGTTCTGCCGCGCTAGTTCACGCGGCTGGACAGATCCGTCGGGTCCAGCGCCTCCTCGATGACGCCGTGGACTTCTTCGTAGCGGCGCAGGTTGGTGCCCAGCGCCCTGATGATGCGCTTCAGGTGGCCGGGGCTGGTCACGATCCGGGCGCTGACGATGCCCTGGGGCGGCACCACGTTGATGAAGTCGAGGATGAACTCCTCACGGGTGTGCGTGATGCGCAGCAGGTTCGAGTAGGCCCCCTTGAGTTCGGCATCGCCGATCTTGACGTTGATCGATGAAGACGAATCCTGCTCGGCCTGTTCTTTCTTGGGTCGCTCGCTCATTCCATCCTCCGTGGGTCACTGGGTGAGCCGGCCTTTCGGCCGGCATTCCGGGCGCCGCCGCGGAGCGGAGGCGTGTCGTCTGAACGGGCTGGCGAACGCCAATCGATCGCCGCTTGTGGGTCGGCCGCCCCGTCGCCGTTGCCGGCGCCCAACGCCTCCACATGCCACCCATGGTCGGGCAGGTAGAGACCGATGCTCCGGAGCACCGAACTCTCGGCCACCGTGAAACGAAACGCTCGGCGGCGGTAGTCGTACGCCCTGCCGTCGCGGGCGTGAACCGCGAGATCGACCGCATACTCGCCCGGCGCCAGCCGCAGTTCCGGGCACACCAACCGCACCCGGACCGGACCGCGCAGCAGGCGCGGTTCG
The DNA here is from genome assembly GCA_965216125.1 of Candidatus Multivorans sp. GTDB lineage: Bacteria > Acidobacteriota > Thermoanaerobaculia > Multivoradales > Multivoraceae > Multivorans. Next base: position 1,495,351 of record OZ244152.1, read on the forward strand.
TACCCGGCAAGATCGGTGTTCGTGCCCCAGCAGTCGACGCCGCGGGGCGTCTTGATCCCGACTCCGAAGACGAAGTCGTGGAGATCCTCCCGCGGCTCGACCTCGAGCTCGAACGCCACCGCCTCTCCGCAGTGCAGGTGATAGCGCTCCTCGCACGACGGGCCGGCCAGGAGGCGCGCACCGACGATCCGCGCCTGGCCGGACCCCCAGCGCAGGATCTCCTCCTCCGCGTCCGGCGCCGGCGCCGTCTCTTGTTCCTCCGGCGGCGACTCGCTGCCTTCGGCGGCCAAGGCCCGGCGCCGCTCGTGGGCTTCGCCCTCGCGCGCGGCCACGGCCTCGAAATAGGCGTCGATCACCCGCCGCGTCGAACCCATCTCCCGGACGCGGCCCTGGTCCAGCCAGACCGCCCGGTCGCAGAGCTCGTCGATCAGGCCCATCGAGTGGCTCACCACGAGCAGCGTGCCGCCATGGGCCAGGTGCTCCTCGATGCGGGCGATGCAGCGGTGAACGAACTCCTCGTCGCCGACCGCCAGCACCTCGTCGACCAGGAGGATCTCGGGGTCGGTATGGACGGCGACCGAAAAGCCCAGGCGGACGTACATGCCCGAGGAGTAGTTCTTGATCGGTTCCTCGATGAAGTCGTGGAGATCAGCGAACTCCACGATGTCGTCGTAGCGCTCCTCGATCCGGCGGCGGCTCAGACCGAGTAGAGCGCCGTTGATGAAGATGTTCTCCCGGCCTGAGATCTCGGGGTGGAAGCCGGCGCCGAGTTCGATCAGGGCGGCGACCCGCCCGTTGACCGTCAGTTCCCCGGTCGTGGGCCGAAACAGGCCCGCAACCAGCTTGATCAGGGTCGACTTGCCCGAACCGTTGCCGCCGATGACGCCCACCGCCTCACCGGCCGCGACCTCGAAGCTGACGTCGCTGAGAGCCTCGACCACGTCGGCGGCGGCCAGACCGCTGGTCAGACTACGCTCGAGAAGCGCGCTCTTCAGCGTCCGCAGCCGGTAGCCGCCGGCTGCGCGCCGGTAGCGTTTGCCGACGCCGCGAAGAGCGACCGCAGGCGGAGGCAAGTCAGACCGCCTCGGCCAGCGTGCCGCTCAGGCGCGAGAACAGACTGGCCCCCACCGCCCAGGATACCGCCGCAATTGCGGCCATGATCAACCAGTCCCCGGCCCCGGGCAGGCGGCCGTAGAACAGGAGATCCTGGATTGCCAGCGTGAACGAGGTCATCGGGTTCAGTTGCACCATGCGGGCGAAGTGGGACGGAAGATCGTTCAGCGTGTAGATGATCGGCGCCAGGAAGAACAGCAGAACCAGCACGTTGCCGAGCAGGTCCCGGACATCCTTGAAGTGCACGTTGACCGCGGACAGGGCGAAGACGAGGCCCGCGACCATGACCGTCTCGATGGCGAGCACGACTGGCAGCAGGGCCACGGTCCACCCGGCAATCGGATACCCAAGCAACCGGCCCGCGATCAAGGCCACGGCCACGATCGGCAGGGCCAGCAGGAAGTGCATCAGGTTGGACACCACTGCCACCGCCGGCAGCACCTCGACCGGGAAGACCGCCTTGCGGATCAAGGCGCTGTTGCCGGTAAGCGAGGAACAACCCTCGAGCAGGGAGGTCGATACCCAGATCCACGGGAAGAGACCGGTAACGAGGAAGACGCCGTAGGGCTCGACCTCAACCAGGTCCCCGCGCTTCAGGATCATGCCAAAGACGAAGGAGTACACACCGAGCAGCAGCAGCGGGTTGATCAGGGACCACAGGAAACCCAGCACACTGCCCCGGTACCGAGCCCGCAACTCCCGCTGGACCAGCGTCCAAAGCAGGCCGCGGTAGCGAATGAGACATCGGGCGACTTCGAACATCACGGGCGATCATCTCACGTCCCGGCGCCGTCTTTGGCGATCTCGAAATAGACCGGCGCAGAGCCGAGCCGCACCGCGCCGGAAGCCAGTTCCACCCCGTCGCGGTCGCGCGCCGCGCGGACACTGACGGGCGGAGGGTAGGCACGACCGCGGCGATTCAGCGCCCACAGCACCTGGACCTCCCGGCCCTGCAGAAGCGCCCGGTAGCCGCGCACTCCCGGCGGCAGCGGCAAGCGTTCCACCTGAGCGCCGGCCAACTCGTGCTGGAGCTGACGCAGGGCGCGGTAGGCCGGCCGCCGGCGCAAAGCGCCGCCCCGGGGGTCGATCAGCCCGTAGCCGGCCGCCGCCAACTGCCACCAGAAGACGCGCTCCGCAAGGCCGGTCCCCAGAGCCTCGAGGCAGTAGCGGACCAGGTAGCTCGCCTGGGTGTCCTCGTCCACGGCGACATCGCGTCCGGCGGGGGCGTGGGGCCCCTCCTTGAGTGGCCAGTTGAACTCGGTGACCCAGCTTCGATCCGACGCGCAGTCCGGAGCTCTGCGGGCGACGGCCCGCAACACGGCCAGCTTGCCGGCGAGGTCGAAGCCGAGTTGACGGTTCTCGGGCGCCCCCCGCCGGTCGACGTAGAGCTGACTCGCCAGGATGTCAAAGCGGTGCTCCGGCAACCGGGAGTGGACCAGTGCGGCCGTCGCGTACGGCTCGAAGTCGATGACCGCCGGAGCGAGAACGCACGCATCCGGATTCCCGGCCCGTACGGCTTCGGCGCCGGCGGCGAGGAGACTCCAGTACTCGTCCGGGCGCCACACGCCCCACTTGCTGCGGTTGGGCGCCTGTCCGATGAGGAACCTGTGACCGAAGGGCGAGAGCGCGGCGGCTGCCTCCTCGACGCGCTGTCGCCAGAGTCCGCTGTCCCGCACCAGCGACCGGTCCTGGCTGAGCTGGAACACGAGGTCGACCGGTCTCCTTTCCGCCCGGCTGAGGGTGTCCGCCAGTTGCAGCAGGTCACCGTCCACGCCCTGCCAGAGATGGAAGCGCAGCAACACGCTCTCGACCCCGAGATCGTCGATCGCCTCGACCAGAGCGCCGACCGGCGCCGAGCCCGGACCGACCGCCACCCCGAGGCCATGGAAGGGGATCGGCTCCGAAGCCAGCTCGATGCGGCGGCGGAGGCGCTTCCCCTCGACGATCGACGCGAACAGCGGGCCGGCGGCGCGAGCCAGCGGACGGGCATGGTGGGAGACATCGCGCAGACGGACCCCCAAGCGCTGGCTGCGCGTCGCCTGCTGGTGCGGCTGGTCGGTGAGCGGGTCCCATACCGCCCGCTCCTGGGCCTTCGCCTGGCGGTCCGCGCTCGGGACGTGGGGATGAGCGCGCCGGCGTGGCAGCAGCAGGTCGGCAAAGCGGCGCAGTCCCCGGCGGGCGCCGTCCTTGGACCGGATCTTGAGGCGGAAACCGTGGTGGTAGACCTCGAACCAGAGCCGCTGGAACCGTGGCAGCCCACCGGGGCGGTAGCCGCGCAGGTACTCCGCCCGGTCCGCCGGCCGCAACACCGGCATCCGGCTCAGATCCCGCAAGCGCTGGCTCAGCGACAGCCGGCGCCGGAAGCGGGCCCGGTTCAGATCCACCAGGTACAGCTCGGCATCCGTGGCCGGTTCCGACAGCAGCACGTTGCCGGAGGTCAGGTCCCGGAACCAGACGCCGTGGCGGTGCAACTCCGCGGCCAGGGCGCCGACCCGCTGCAGCAGGACCGCTCCGTCGATCCCGGGAAAGCGCGCCGTGGCCTCGCCCGCGTTCAGGGCTCTGAGCACATAGCGCAGTTCGAGGGCCTCCGGCACCCGCCGGCACACGAACCAGGCGGGGCCCTCCGCGGCCTTCGACTCGGCGTAGAGCACGGGTTCCGGCGTCGGGATACCCAGCCGCCGAAGCCTGAGCGCGGCTTCGAAGCTCAGGCGCGCCCGGGTGCCGCGCCGGCGACGGCGAAGTCTGGCCCTCAGATCGTCGTGGCGGAACTGCTTGACGACGACGGCGACATCGCCTCGGTCCCGGCCACACCGCCACACGGTCGCGTACAGGTAGCTCCGACCCCAGTGCAGGCTGCGGCCGGCGGCCGCCGGATCGAGGACACGGCGAAGCGCCGCCTCGAAGTCGGCGTCCAGGTCGCCGGAGGCGGTCTCCGGGTCCACGGCGCCGGTCAGCCCGTCGAACTCGAACCGGCGCTCCGGCCCGTCCGCCTCGAGGATCAGTTCCTGTCCCCCGCGACCACGAATCGCTCGCGATGCAACTCAGGGTCGGCCTGCACCATGACGGGTGCTTCGAACGCCGCCTGCAAGCCGTCCAGCACCGCCGATTCGGCGCCGCGCAGGCCGTCCAGGACCTCAGGGTGCACCCGCACCGCCAGTTGTCGGGCGCCGCTCGCGGCGCGGGCCAGACAGGCCCGGCGCAGCTCCAGACAGATCGTCGCAACCGACTTGATGCGGCCCGCCCCCTGACAGCAGGGGCAGTCCCGGGTGAGCAGCTTCTCCAGATTCGAGTGGCTGCGCTGGCGGGTCAGTTGGACCAGGCCGAACTCCGAGATGTCGAGCGCCCTGTGTCTGGCGCGGTCTTTCTGGAGCTCCGCCTCCAGGCGGGCGAACACCTGCTCGCGGTGGTCCTCGCACTCCATGTCGATCAGATCGATGATCAGGATGCCGGACAGATCGCGCAGGCGGATCTGGCGTACCGCCTCCGCGGCGGCCTCCAGGTTGGTCCGCAGAACAGTCTCTTCGAAGTCCGCGGAGCCGATGTCGCGGCCGCTGTTGACGTCGATCGCGACCAGGGCCTCGGTCTGGTTGATGACCAGATAGCCGCCGGACGGAAGCGGCGCGCGGTCCCTCAGTGCGGCTTCGATCGCGTCGTCGATCCGGTAGCGCTCGAACAGACCTCTACGGGCCCGCTCGACCCGCTCGAGGAGTTCCGGCTGCATCCGCCCGAGGTACTCCGCGATCCGTCGGTGGGCGTCGGCTCCGTCCACCAGAAGCGAGCTGAAATCGGCGGAGAAAAGGTCCCGGATCACCCGCACATCCAGGTCGTCGTCGCGGTGGAGCAGTGCCGGTGCATCCGCCGCCGCCGCCCGCTCCTCGATCTGCCGCCAGGTCGCCGCAAGCGACTCGTACTCCGCCTCGAGGTGCTCCGCGGCCACGCCCGCGGCGGCGGTACGCACGATGCAGCCCGGCGCAGCGACGGAGTCGCCGCGGATCGCGAGGACCAGTTCCTTCAGGCGATCCCGTTCGCCCGTGTCCTCGATGCGCCTCGAGATACCCACACGGTCGCCGGTCGGGGTCAAGACCAGGCAGCGGCCGGGCAGCGTGATCTGGGTAGTGATGCGCGCCCCCTTGCCCGCCAGACCGTCCTTGGCGACCTGGACGATCAGATCCTGACCCCGGCGCAGCCCGCCATCGATCGCGGGCAACGACTCCCGGCACGCCGCGCTTCCCTCGCCCGGCCCGGCATCGATCGCGTCCTCGACCCAGAGGTAGCCGTCCCGCCCCAGTCCGAGGTCGACGAAGGCGGCTCTCATGCCGGGCAACACCCGGCGCACCCGGCCCTTGTAGAGGTTGCCGACCAGACCCCGGCGCCCGCGCCGCTCGATGAAGAGTTCCGCCAACCGTCCGGACTCGACTAGAGCTACCCGCGTCTGGAGCGCATCGCTTTCCACCAGGAGCTCTCTGTTCATGCGACGTAGGCGACCCGCGTCCGGAGCGGATCGCTTTCCACCAGGAGCTCTCTGTTCATACGATGTTGGCGACCTATGGTGAGTGTTGGCAAGCCACAGTGGGTGTTGGCAAGCCATGGTGACTGCGCGGGCGCAGGTTGATCAGACGTTGACGAAGCGCCGCAGGTCGAGGCCGATCATCAGCCCGGTGGCCGCGCAGCAGAAAAGCATGAAGGAGCCGCCGTAGCTCAGGAAGGGCACCGGGATGCCGGTGATCGGCAGCAGCCCGACCACCATCGCCGTATTGTAGAGAACGTGGCCGGTGATGAAGGCCAGGAGTCCGACCACGAGCAGCAGACCCGCCGGATCCCGCGCCGCCAGTGCGATGCGGACGCCGTTCCCCAGGTAGAGGAGGAACAGGGCCATGACGAGGGTGACCCCGGCGAATCCGAACTCCTCGGCCAGCACCGCGAACACGAAGTCCGTGTGAGGGGTGGGCAGGAAGCGCAGGTTGGATTGGGTCCCCTCGCCGTAGCCCTTGCCGAGAGCCTGACCCGAACCGACCGCGATCCGGCTCTGGCGAATCTGGTATCCCGACCCGAGGGGATCCGCCTGGGGCCGGAAGTAGCTCAGGACGCGTTCCTTCTGATAGTCCTGCAGCGCGAAGAGCCAGAGCCCGCCGGCAAGGCCCACAGCCAAGCCGATGGCGGCGAGCGCCGACCGGACGCTGACACCGGTTGTGGCGGCCATGGCGGCGAGCACGGGCACGAACATCAGGGCGCCGCCCAGGTCCGGCTGTCTCGCGATGAGCAGCCCGGGAACCGCAACGAACGCCGCCGTTGCCCACAGCCCACCGCGCGGGGGAATCGGTGTCTGGGATAGGCCCAGACGCTGGGCCAGCAACAGAACGGTCGCGATCTTGCAAAAGTCCGACGGCTGGCCCCCGAAACCGCCAATGCCGATCCAACTGCGGGCGCCGCCGGCCTCGTGGCCGAAGAACGTGACCGCGGCTACCGCCGCCACCGCCGCCAGGTAGATCCAGAAGGCGTGCCGAAGCAGCAGGGAGTAGTCGACCAATGCCGCGAAGACCAGGACCAGCACACCCACGACGATCCACACCGTTTGGCGGGCTACGTAGTTGGTCGACAGTTCAGCCGAAGCGCTCGAGATCAGGACCAGGCCGACTACGGACAGAGCGAGCGCTGAGCCGAAGAGCTGCCACGAGATGGAACGGACCTGGCGTGCCAGGGTCCGCGAATCAGGTCTGGACGGGAGAACCAAAGTACGTCTCGTGCATTCGCCTCGCCAGAGGCGCCGCAGCTTCGGAGCCTCGTCCTCCGTGCTCGACAAACACGACGACGACCAGCTCCGGCGCCTCGACCGGCGCGTAGGACGTGAACCAGGCGTGGTCCGCGTGCTCGAAGGGGAGATCCTCGGACCGGATCCACGTCGCCTGAGCGATGACCTGGGCGGTGCCGGTCTTGCCCGCGATCGACACCATCGGGCTGTGGCCGCGGCGTCCGGTCCCATTCGCGACCACATTCGCCAACGCCTCCCTGACGAAGGCGATCACCTCGGCGTCCACGTCGATCGGCGCCCGCGGCTGTGCGCCGCCCTTCAGCACGTAGGGCCGCACGCGGGATCCACCGTTGGCCACCGCCGCGGTCATCGCCGCAACCTGAAGCGGTGAAGTCAGAACCGGTCCCTGCCCGATCCCAACCGAGACCGTCTCACCCGGGTACCAGGGCAGTCCCCGGCTCGTCAGGCTCCATTCGGGATCGGGCACCAGCCCCTCCCGTTCGCCGGGAAGCTCGATACCGGTCCGCTGACCTAAACCCAGAAGGCGGGCGTAGCGCGCAATTGTCTCGATCCCGATCTTCACGCTCTGCCGATAGAAGTAGATGTCGCAGGAGTGCTGGAGGGCGCCCCGGAGGTTGAGACGGCCGTGACCTCTCGACTGCCAGCACCGCCAGCGGCGGTTGTACAACCGGGTTGAGCCACCGCAGTAGATCTGCTCCTCCGGATCGATGAGTCCTTTCGACAGCCCTGCCACCGCCATCGCGATCTTGAACACCGAACCCGGTGGGTAGGTGTTGTGGATGGCCCGGTTCTGGAGCGGCTTGTTCGGCTCGTCGACGATCCGCTCCCAGTCCTCCTGGTTGAGCCTGCCGGCAAAGCCATTCGGATCGAAGGACGGCGACGAGACCATGGCCCGAACCGCACCGTCCCGCGGGTCGAGAGCAACGATCGCTCCGACCTTGCCCTCGAGCAGGTTGTGCGCTTCCTGCTGCAACCTGAGGTCGATGGTCAGGGTGACGGACTCTCCCGGTAGAGCGTCGGTTCGATCGACATCCTCGCCCGACGCAAGACGGCCGTGGCTGTCGACGACCACCGTCCGCTCACCGGCGGTCCCACGCAATGCGGGGTCCCGCAAGTGCTCGACGCCGCTGCGACCGATCATGTCGCCGGCAACCAGGGTCCCGTCCTGATCCCGCTCGACGGCCGTTGGTTCGCTGAGGTACCCCAGGAGATGCGCGGTCTGTTCGCCGTACCGGTAGAGGCGGCGACGCGTGGCGGCGATCTCGAACTCCGGGTGCTCCGGTATCGCGACCTCGAACCGGGCAACCTGGTTCAACTCCAGGTCCTCGGCAAGGAGCACCGGGACGTCCCGGGCCACGCCCCGGTAGCGCTCGAGCGAAACCGTCAGGCCTTGTCGGTCCCGTTTCAGGATGTTCGCCGCGAACGCCACACTGGTCTCGAGATCGGCGCTCAGGCTGCGGTCGATCAGGAGACGGAAGGCGGGCGCGTTCTCGACCAGGAGCCGGCCGGAACGGTCGTAGATCAGGCCCCGCGACGGCTCCAGGCGGAGAACCCGCAGCCGGTTGTTCTCGGCCAACCGCCAGTAGTGCTCCGAGCGAACGACCTGGAAGTACCAGTAGGAACTCAGAACGACGAAGAACCCCACCGCAAGCAATGCGGCAAGCCACTTCAGGCGTGTCGCCATGAGGAGCAGCACGCGGTCCGCGCTGTGCTCGTAGCCAGGAGTTTCCAGGTTCACCTTCCGGACGCCGTCAGTTAGCGCAACGGGACGGTCAGTCAGTGCAACCGGGCTCGTCCCGGTTCCAGTGTACGCCGCTTCGTCCGCTTCTCCATCCACCCTCGCGCCAGACCGGCCACCCAGAGACCGGCAAGGCCGATCGCCGTGGTCACGAGCGCACGCACCATCATCGCGCCCGCCCCGGGGTTGAACTGAGCGATCTCGAGTACCGCCAGCAGGCCGATCACGATCATCTGGTGAACCACCACGCCGGCCCCGATCAGCAGCCCCGAAACCACGCGCCGGCCGGTGAGGATCCGCTGCGACACGCGCGCTCCGCCGTATCCGACCACGCAGCAGGCCAGACTGTGCAGGCCGTAGATCGAGGAGGTGAACATGTCCTGGACGAGACCCGCGACCAGACCGCCGGCGAAACCGCGAAACGTGTTGCCCTTCAAGCTGTTCAGGACGACCAGGAGCACGAACAGATCGACGTGGTCGGCAGCAGCCGGGAGGAACCCGCCCATAAGCAGTTCGAGCAGGGCCACCCCCGCCAGGACACCGGCAAACCTAGCGGTCGACGCCATCTCCGCCGTCCATGAAGACCTCGGGTAGAGGTTCGCGGCGCCACAGGAAGGCATGGCCGAGCGAACCGAGATCCACGCTCGGGACGACCCGGACGTCGTGGAACAGATCGCCGTCCGACTCCACCGACGTGACCGTGCCGACCGGAATGCCGCGCGGGAACACCCCGTCGATACCGGCCGTGATCACCCGGTCGCCCGGCCGCACATCGACCTGCAGCGGCAGGAACATGAGTGACAGGGCGCCGGCGTCGGCAGTGCCGCGGACGATTCCCTGGCGGCGGGTACGCTCGATCATCGCGCCCACGGACGACGCCCGGTCGGTGACCAGAAGCACCCGGGAATAGTTGCCGCTGACTGAGATGACACGGCCCAGCAGGCCATCAACGGTGGACACCGGCCTCCGGGCCCAGTCTTCCCGTCCTCTGCGGTCAGGCAGGTGGAGGATGGCCGTTCGCCGCCACGAGCGGTGATCCACGTAGACGACATCGGCCCGCTGGAGATCCGAATCCGCCGGTGGCTCGTAGTGCAACGGCTCCGAGACCAGGTCGGCCTCCAGGCGTACCCCCACGGCGGCCGCATAGGCGGACTCGACCTCGCGCAGCCGTTGCCGCAGATCCTCGTTCTCGCGCTCCAACGCGGCCATCGTCGACCGCTCCTCCCGGTACCGGTCGACGGCCCCGGCAACAGTGGCGACGAACCGCTTGACCGGTCCTTCCACCCACAGCCCGACATCGCCTGCCCGCTGCGGCGCCTGCAGCGTCAACACCGCAAGAAGGACAGCCAGAGAGACCGCGAACAGGACCGCAACCCGACGTTCGCTCATGATGGATGTTCTCTCCGGTCAGGAACCTGCGAGGAGTGGGGCGCTAGCGAACGGAGACCCTTCGCAGCAGATCGATATCGCGCAGCACCCGGCCCGCGCCCAGCACGACAGAAGCAAGTGGATCCTCGGCGGCAAAGACCGGCAGCCCCGTCTCCTCCCGCAGGCGCCGGTCCAGCGAGTGGAGCAGCGCTCCACCCCCGGAGAGCACGATGCCCTTGTCCATCACGTCCGCTGAAAGCTCCGGCGGCATTCGTTCGAGGGCCTGAAGCACCGAATCGACGATCGCGGCCACCGGCTCGGCCAGCGCCTCCCGGATCTCGCCGTCGGAGACATTCAGGCTACGCGGCACGCCCTTGACGAGGTCGCGACCCTTGATGTCCATGTGCATCGGCTTCTGGAGGGGGAACGCGGAACCGATCTCCACCTTGATTGCCTCCGCCGTCCGCTCACCGATCAGGAGGTTGTGCTTGCGCTTGAGGTGCTGGGCGATCGAGTCGTCCATCGCGTTGCCCGCCACCCGCAGCGATCGGCTGTAGACCGTCCCGGCAAGCGAGATGACGGCGACGTCAGTGGTGCCGCCACCGATGTCGACGATCATGTTGCCGGTCGGTTCGGTGATCGGCAGCCCGGCGCCGATCGCGGCCATCATCGCCTGCTCGACCAGGAAGACCTCCGACGCGCCGGCGCTCATCGCCGACTCCCGGACCGCGCGCTTCTCGACCGGCGTGATCTCCGACGGCACGCCGATCACGATCCGCGGGCGAGCGAAGCGCCGGCCGTGGTGGGCCTTGCGGATGAAGTGCTTGAGCATCTGCTCGGTCATCTCGAAGTCGGCGATCACGCCGTCCTTCATCGGCCGTACCAGGACCAGGATGCCCGGAGTGCGCCCCAGCATCTCCTTGGCCTCGGAGCCGACGGCCTCGATGCGATTGGTCTGGTTGTTCACGACCACGACCGACGGCTCGCGCACGACGATGCCGTTCGCCTGGGTGAACACCAGGGTGTTCGCGGTCCCCAGGTCGATCGCCAGGTCGCTCGAGAACCAATGCAGGAAACGCACTGGGCCGGACCTCTAGGTCGGGACCGGCCGGTGTGGTCTAGGCAAGTTCGGATTCCTACCGTCGGACGCGGGCGAACGACACCCGCGAAGCGCCCCAAAGATAACACAGGCAGTCGTTCCGGCCATCCGGGAAGCTCCTGTATTTGAACGGGTTTCGCCGGGGCCGTCGACTCTCGGCACGGGTCCCGACGGGGCCTTGACGACCGCGCCGCCGAACCTCCACCAAGCATGCCGCTCCTGATACGATCAGTGCCGCCTTCAGGCCTCCGGCAGGGAACCATCTTCAATGCTGAACGTCATCCGCAAGAACATCAAGAGCTTCTATCCGCTGGCGATCGGGCTCGCGGGAGTGTTCGTGCTCCTGGTCTTCACCGACTTCCAGTCGCTCGACGGCAGCCAGGTCAATCCGATTGCGGCCAAGGTGGGCCGGGAGGACATCACCTTCGCCGAGTTCGAGCGCAGCTACCGGAACGCGGAGAGCCGCTACCGGGAGATCTACGGCGACGCGTTCACCGCGGATCTCGCCGACCAACTGCAACTGCCCGTGCAGGCGCTCGAAGCTCTGATCAACGATCGCCTCCTCACCCGGGAGGCCGAGGGGATGGGGCTGACCGTCAGCGACGAGGAGTTGAAGGAGCAGATCCTCTCCATACCCGGTCTGGCCGACGCCGCCGGCAGCTTCATCGGCAGGCGCCAATACGAGGATCTCCTGCGCGCGAACCGGTACACGGTGGATGAGTTCGAGGCCGAGCTGCGCACGTCCCTCCTGGTGACGAAGCTGCAGGCGGCACTGAGCGAGGTGGCGCACGTCTCCGACGCCGAGGTCGAACAGCGCGCCCGCGACGCCGCCGAGCGGGCGGCCATCCGCTACATCCAGATACCGGCCAGCCGTTACGCCACCGAGGCCGAGCCTTCGGGCGATGAGACCGCCGCCTTCTTCGAGACCAACCGGGACGACTTCCGGCTGCCCGAGCGCAGGCGGGTCGGCTACCTCCTGGTCAACACGAACACGGTCCGCGCGGAACTCGAAGTGACCGACGAAGACGTCCAGCAGTACTACGACGACAACACCGCGCAGTTCGAGGCGCCGGAACAGGTGCGGGCCAGCCACATCCTCCTGCTCGAGACGGAGAGTCGCAGCGGAGACCAGGCGCGTGCCCAGTTGAACGACCTGCGCAGGCGCATCGAGGCCGGCGAGGACTTCGCCGCGCTGGCCACCGAGTTCTCGGACGACGAGGCGACCAGCGCCTCCGGCGGCGACCTCGGCTACTTCGGCCGCGGCGCCATGACCCAGCCCTTCGAGGAGGCGGCCTTCGCTGCCGGCAGCGGCGACCTGGTCGGCCCGGTCGAGAATCAGCTCGGACCCCGCACGGGACATCACCTGATCAGCGTCCACGACCGCCGCGAAGGCGGCCGGCAGACGCTCGAGGAAGTGAGCAACCTGATCCGCGTCCAGCTCCTCGCCAGCAAGGCGGAGGAGGAGGGCCGGCGCCGCGTCGACGCCCTCGCCGAGAGGCTGGGCGACCAATCCTTCGAGGGCGAAACCGAGGCCCGGGAACTGGCCGCTGCCGAGGGCCTCAGTTTCGAGGTCACCGAACCCTTCGGCGAGGACGAGGCGGTTCCCGGCGTGGGCCGCAACTTCAACTTCTCCTCCGAAGCGTTCGGCCTCGAAACCGGCGCCTGGTCGCAGCCGGTGCGAATCGCGTCGGGGTGGGCTCTCCTGTCGCTGCTTGAAGTGCTGCCGCCCCGCGACGCGGAGTTCGCGGAGGTCGAGGCCGACGTGCGCGAGTCCGTGCGCCGGCAGAAGGAGGGCGAACTGCTGACCGCCGCACTCACCGCGACGAAACAGCGGCTGAACGGGGGACTGAGCCTGGACGAGGCGGCGAATGAGTTCGACGCGGTCGTCGAGGAGAGCGGCAGCTTTGGCCTGCGCCAGCCGATCGGCGCCCTCGGCGGGGCGCCGGACCTGTCTCGGGCGGTTTTCGCCCTCTCCGCCGGTGAGTTCGGCGGCCCGGTCGACACGCCGTTCGGCGGGGCACTGTTCGAAGTCACCGAACGGGAGTCCTTCGATCCGAGCCAGTTCGATCCGGAGGCGACGCGGAGCGAACTCCTGTCCGAACGCTCCCTGCTCATGCTGCAGTCCGTGCTCGGGCGCCGGCGCGAAGAGCTGGGGGTCAGCTACACGCAGGACTTCATCGAGAACTTCGGTCTCGGCGAGACCGAGGCGGCCGGAACCTGACCGCCGCGAGCGCCGCTCCCGTTTGATCGGCTATCTGCGCGGGCGTCGACAGGCCTTGGGGCCCGAACTCCTGGTGCTCGACGTGGGCGGGGTCGGGTACTCGGTGCGGATCCCGCTTTCGACCTACTTCGAGCTGGACAGGCTCGAGGCCGACGCCGAGTTCGGGCTTCACATTCACACGCACGTTCGCGCCGACGCGATCGAATTGTTCGGTTTCTGGAGTCAGGCCGAGCGGACTCTGTTCGAACACTGCCTCGGCGTCAGCGGCGTCGGACCCCGGCTGGCCCAGGTCGTTCTCTCAGGCGGCTCCACCACCGACCTGCTGACGGCCATTGCCGGCGGCAACGTGGCTGCTCTGGTTCGCATCCCCGGTATCGGCCGCAAGACCGCCGAACGAATGGTCCTGGAGTTGAAGGAGAAGGCGAAGACGCTGCTGGCCGAGTCGGGCGGCGAACCGCCGCCCGCGCAACCGGAGCAGGAGCTGGAGGACGAGCAGGAGCAGATCGTCGGCGCCCTGATCAACCTCGGTTACCGCTCGAACGAAGCCCAGCGCGCAGTCTCCCGCGTCCTCAGCCAGCACCCCGAGATCGACTTCCAGGAACTCCTGCGCCGGAGCCTGCGCCAACTCTCCCGGTTGTAGCAGCGTGCGCGGCAGGAAGAACCGAGCGCCGCGATAGCATCCGCGCCATGGCCGACACTGGCGGCGCCGACGGTGAGCGCAACGTCCTCGCGGCCGCCCAGGATGTGGACGATCGCCGCATCGAGCCGTCGCTCCGGCCGCAGCGCCTGAGCGAGTACCTGGGCCAGGAGAAGGTCGTCGAGCTGCTCGACATCTACATGCAGGCGGCGCGCCGCCGGGGCGAGGCCCTGGATCACGTCCTGCTGTTCGGGCCCCCGGGGTTGGGCAAGACGACCCTGGCCCACATCGTCGCCCGCGAGATGGACTCCGTGTTGCGGTCCACTTCCGGTCCGGTACTGGAGCGGGCGGGCGACCTGGCAGCGATCCTGACCAATCTCGAACCCGGGGACATCCTCTTCATCGATGAGATCCACCGTCTCGGCCCGACGGTCGAGGAGATCCTCTACCCGGCGCTGGAGGACTTCCAGCTCGACCTGGTGATCGGTTCCGGGCCGATGGCCAAGACGGTGCGCATCGATCTGCCCCGCTTTACGCTGGTCGGAGCCACCACTCGCGCCGGCCTGATCACGCCGCCACTACAGGGGCGTTTCGGCATCGTCCACCGGCTCGACTTCTACAGCCCCGAGGTGTTGAGCGTGATCATCCAGCGCTCGGCCGAACTGCTCGAGGTGCCGGTCGACCTGGGCGGCGCCGACGAGATCGCCCGCCGCAGCCGCGGCACGCCCCGGATCGCAAACCGCCTGCTGCGCCGGGTGCGCGACTACGCGCAGATCGAGGCGGACGGCCGGATCGACCGCGCCACCGCCAACCGGGCCCTCCTTCAACAGGAGGTCGACGAGTACGGCCTGGACAAGATCGACCGCAAGATCATGCATCTGCTGATCGACCAGTACGACGGCGGTCCCGCGGGCCTCAAGGCGCTGGCGGCGTCGGTCGGCGAGGACCAGGGGACGATCGAGGACTTCTACGAGCCGTATCTCGTCCAGAAGGGATTCCTGCAGCGCACCCGCCGCGGCCGCGTGGCCACCAAGAGGGCCTACGAACACCTGGGCCTGCCGGTTCGAGGCACCCTGTTCTGAAACCGGCGCGCGCCGCCTCACCCGGCGGCGCGGCGACGTAGCGCTGACCCGTCGCGCCGTGTACGCTATTGCGCTCTTCGGGCCCCAGCGCCCTCCTCGAGACGTGACTACTCCGGCAACCCACAATGAAAGTCCTCAAGTTCGGCGGCTCCTCCGTGGCCGATGCAGCCCGGCTCCAGGCGGCCGCCCGGATCGTGCGCCGGCGGCTCGATGGCTCCGCCGCGACCGGCGCGGTGGTGGTGTCCGCCCTGGCGGGGGTCACCGACCGGCTGCTGGGGATGGCCGCCGCCGTCCTCGACGGCGGCGATCGGGCTGAAGCGGCGCGCGAGGCGGAGTCGCTACGCGTCCACCATCTGGAAATCGGCGCCCAGGTAGCGACCGACGACGATCGGCCGGCACTCGCGGCCACGGTCGACGCCCTGTGCGACGACCTTGACGCGGCGTTGAGCAACACCGGGCCGGGCGCAGAAGCCGAGGGCCGGTCAGGCAAGGCTCTGATCGACCGGGTCGTCTGCCACGGCGAACTGCTGTCGACCCAACTCCTGGCCGCTGCCCTACGCGCCCGGGGCCTGCCCGCCGAGGCCTGCGACGCACGCCCCCTGGTGTCGACGGATCGCTCCTTCCAAGCCGCGACCGTCGATCTGGATCCGACCCTGAAGGCAATCGCCTCCCACTTCGCGAACCTCGGGCCCGACGCCCCGCTGCAGGTGGTCACCGGTTTCCTGGGCAGCAGTCCGGAGGGCGAGACGACGACCTTGGGCCGCAGCGGATCCGACCTCACCGCCGCCCTCGTCGGCGCCGCGCTCGATGCCGAGCGGATCGAGATCTGGACCGACGTTCCGGGCGTGATGACGGCCGACCCCCGGCGCGTGGAGGACGCCCTGCCGATCCCGCGGCTGAGCTACGAAGAGATGCTCGAACTCTCACACTTCGGCGCCAAGGTGGTCTATCCGCCGACCGTGACGCCGGCGCGGCGCCGGGGCATCCCGCTGCTGGTCCGCTGCACCCTCGATCCCGAGCACCCGGGAACCCTCGTCGACGACGACGGCCACGTCGGGGAAAGGGCGCGCGGCACCGCGGTCACCGGCATCTCCTCGATCGACGACGTCCACCTGATGCTCCTGGTCGGCGACAACCTGGTCGGCACTCCCGGCGTTGCGGCCCGGCTGTTCGACGCCCTCGCGGCCAGCCGCGCGAGCGCGATCCTCATCTCCCAGGCCTCGAGCGAGCACTCGATCTGCTTCGCGGTCGAACCCGCCGTCTCCGAAGCGGCGCGCAAAGCGGTCGACGCGGAGTTCCAGGCCGAGATCGAGGCCGGATCGGTGCGGCCCCTGAGAGTCGAGCGGGACCAGTCGATCGTCGCCGTGGTCGGCGACGGCATGCGGGATCGACCCGGCATCGCCGGACGCGTGTTCGGCGTCCTGGGGCGGCGCGGGGTGAACGTGCGGGCTGTGGCCCAGGGGTCGTCCGAGCGGAACATCTCGATGGTCGTGGCCCGGGCCGACGAGGGGCGCGCGGTGCGCTTCATCCACCGGGAGTTCTTCCATCGTGCCGCTTCCGGCCGGCTCGCGGTCTACGTCCTCGGCGTCGGCGGCGTCGGCGCCGCGCTCCTCCGGCAGATCGACGCCGAACGCGACTCCCTCGCGCGGCAGGGAATCGACCTGCAGTTGCGGGGCCTGGCCAGCTCCCGGTACATGCACCTTCAGCCCCGCCGCGGCCGGAGTCTCGACCCCGGCGCCGCCGGCGATCCCGCGCGTTGGCGGTTCGCGCTCGAACGGTACGGCGAAGCGGCCGACCTGGACCGGTTGCTGGACCATCTCGGCGAGTCGGCGGCCGGCGGCGGTCGTACGGTGCTCGTCGATGTCACCGCCAACGGTTCCATGGGCGCCGTCTACCACCGCGCGCTGGCCGCCGGGGCCGCGGTCGCGAGCGCGAACAAGCTCCCCTTCGCGGGACCGATCACGGACTTCCGCACCTTCCGCCCCGCGGGCGCGCAGAGCGTCTTCCATGAGGCCACCGTCGGCGCTGGCCTGCCTGTGCTCCACACCGCCGACATGCTGCTCGGCGCGGGCGACCGACTCGACTCGATTTCGGGCGTGTTCTCGGGCACGCTCGCCTACCTGACCGGGAAGCTGGGCGCCGGCAAGGTGTGGAGCGAAGCCGTCCGGGAGGCCCACCGCCTGGGCTACACGGAACCGGACCCGCGGGACGATCTCGGTGGCCTCGACGTGGCCCGCAAGCTGCTGATCCTGGCCCGGATCTGCGGCAGCGATCTCGACCTGGACGACATCGAGGTCGAGCCCATGCTCGACCGGCCCGACCTCGCCGATCTGCCGCTTGAGGCCTGGTGGGAGCGGCTGGCCGAGGCCGACGACGAGATGGCCGGCCGCTTCGGCGAAGCCGCGTCGGCTGGACTGGAACTCGCCTACCTGGCCGAACTGGACACAACAGGCGAAGCGGCCACAGCCCGCGTCGGACTGCGCGCGGTACCCTCCGACCATCCGGTCGCGGGGATTCCCGCTTCGGACAACATGTTCGTGTTCCGCAGTCAGCGCTACCGGGAACGCCCCCTGGTCGTCCAGGGCCCGGGCGCCGGTACCGACCTCACCGCGGGCGGTGTCTTCGCCGACGTGCTGCGCGCCTGGGCCGAGCGGGGATCCGCCTCATGAGGACCCGAACGGCGAGAAGCCACGGCAAGACGAATCGGAACCTGGGAGCCTTGCCATGAGTCCCGACGGTCTGAGCCCTCGTCGACCCCTGCGCACCGCCGTCCTGGGCGCGACCGGCACGGTGGGCCAGCGCTTCGTCACCCTGCTGACCGGGCATCCATGGTTCGAGATCGCGGCGCTGGCCGCCTCCGAGCGCTCGGCCGGAAAGAGCTATCGCGACGCGGTGACCTGGTTCCAGACCCAGCAGCTCGACGAACGGATCGGCGCGATGACGGTGCAGACCTGCGACGAACTCGATGGCGGCGACTTCGATCTGGTCTTCTCCGCCCTGGACTCCGGCGTGGCCCGGGAAGTCGAACCCGGGTTCGCCGAGCGCTGCCTGGTGGTGACGAACGCCAGCGCCCACCGCATGGATAGAGGCGTCCCGCTGCTGGTGCCGGAGGTCAACCCGGACCACCTGGACCTGCTGGCGCCGCCCGCGGAGGGCGCCCTGCTCCCCACCGGCATCGTCGCCAACCCCAACTGCTCGACGATCGGCCTGGTGCTGGCGCTCAAGCCCTTGCACGACGCGTTCGGTATCGACCGCCTCTGTGTGGTCACCCTGCAGGCGGTCTCCGGCGCGGGGCTGCCCGGCATCTCGAGCTACCAGATCCTGGACAACGTGATTCCCTGGATTGCCAGCGAGGAGGAGAAGCTCGAGCTCGAGACCGCGAAGATCCTGGGCCGTCTCGCCGGCGGCACGATCGATCCGGCCGAGGTCGTGGTCTCGGCCCAGTGCAACCGCGTACCCGTCGTCGACGGCCACACGCTCTGCGTCTCGGTCAGCCTGAAGACCGCTCCCGAACTGGACGATGTGCGGGAGGCATGGCGCGCTTTTCGGGCCGAGCCGCAGGAGCTCGGCCTGCCTTCGGCGCCGGAGCTGCCGACCATGTACCTCGGCGACGACGAACCGCCCCAGGCTCGGATCCACCGCGACCTGGGAAAGGGCATGACGGTCTCCATCGGCCGGCTGCGCGAGTGCCCGGTGCTCGACTTCCGCTTCGTCGCCCTGTCGCACAACACTCTGCGGGGCGCCGCTGGCGGCGCGCTGCTGGCCGCGGAACTCGCCGTCGCCCGATGCGCCCGGCGCCGCGGCGAATGAACCGCTCTGTGAGAGCCTTCGCCCCGGCGTCGGTTTCCAACATTGCCTGCGGTTTCGACATCCTGGGCTTCGCCCTGCAATCGGACGGCGGCGGCGCGTCACCCGGACCGGGTGACCTGGTCACGGCGACCGAGCGCGAGCGGGACGCCGGAACGTGCGGCCCGGTCAGGATCACGGCAATTGCCGGCGACGGCGGCCGGCTGCCGCACCAGGTCGACCGCAACACCGCGGCCGTGGCCGCCGGAGCGATGCTTCAGGCGAAGGCGCCCGATGCAGCCGTCGACCTGGAGGTCGAGAAGCGCATGCCGCTCGAAAGCGGCCTCGGTTCGAGCGCCGCCAGCGCCGTGGCGGCGGTCGTCGCGGTCGATGCGCTGCTGGGCCTCGACCTGCCTCCGGCGGCTCTGCTTCGGTACGCGCTGGCCGGGGAGATACTGGCCAGCGGCGGCGCCCACGCCGACAACCTGGCCCCATCTCTGCTTGGCGGCCTGGTTCTGGTCCGTTCGCTCGAACCGGAGCCGGACGTGATCGAACTGCCGGTGCCCGAGGGCCTGACCTGCGCGCTGGTCCGCCCCCACGCCAAGGTGAACACGCGCGAATCCCGGGCCAGACTCGACCGCCATCTGCCGCTCGAGCTGGCGGTGACGCAGTGGGGCAACGCCGCGGCCCTGGTGGCCGCGCTCTACCGCGCCGACCTGGAACTGCTGTCACGGGCCCTGGTCGATGTCGTGGCCGAGCCCGTGCGCGCACCCAGCGTGCCCGGGTTTGACGCCGCCAAGGCGGCCGCAATCGACGCCGGCGCTCTGGGCTGCAGCCTGTCCGGCAGCGGGCCGGCCCTGTTCGCCCTGTGCGACGGTCCTGACCGCGCCGGGCAGGTGACGGCGGCCATGGCGGCGGCGCTCGAGGGCGTGTCGGGTGTCGACTGCGATCAACTCGTTTCCTCGTTGCCGGCGCCGGGAGCACGAGTGATCGAAGGCGGCCGCGGGCCAATCGGTGAGGCCTGACGTGCGGTTCGTCAGCACCGCCGGCCAGACGCCGGCGGCCACCCTGAGCGAGGCGCTGCTCGAAGGGCCGGCGCCCGACGGCGGCCTGTTCGTTCCCGAGCGCCTGGACCCACTGACACCCGAAGAGTTGGCCCTACTGGGACTATTGCCCCTGACCGGCATTTCGAGCGTCCTTGGCCGCCGACTGTTCGGATCGGAAGTGCCGGAAGACGACCTCGCCGCGTTGCTTGAGGACGCCCTCGACTTCCCGATCCCACTGGTCGAGATCGAGCCGGGCCTCCACTGCCTGGAGCTGTTCCACGGACCGACACTGGCGTTCAAGGACATAGCTGCCCGGGTCATGGCCCGCCTGATGGCCCGGTTCGCGGCCACCGCCGGACAAACGGAGACCACGGTGCTCGTGGCCACCAGCGGCGACACCGGCAGCGCCGTGGCTCACGCGTTCAGCGGCGTGGCCGGTTTCCGGGTCTGCGTGCTCTACCCCCAGGGACTCGTGACCGAGGCGCAGCGGCGCCTGTTCACGACCCTGGGCGGCAACGTGACCGCGGTCGCCGTCGCGGGAACCTTCGACGACTGCCAGCGCCTCGCCCGGGCTGCGCTCGCCGACCGGGAACTGCGCCGGCAGCGGCCCCTCGCCTCCGCCAACTCGATCAACATCGGCCGTCTGCTGCCCCAGGTCTTCTACTACTTCCACGCCTGGGCGCAGCTCCCGTCGCCGCCTCTTGTGGCCACCGACACCCCGCTCCTGTTCTCGACTCCCAGCGGCAACTTCGGCAACCTGACCGCCG
Organism: Candidatus Multivorans sp.; assembly: GCA_965216125.1. Lineage (GTDB taxonomy): Bacteria > Acidobacteriota > Thermoanaerobaculia > Multivoradales > Multivoraceae > Multivorans. The sequence goes on from OZ244152.1 coordinate 1,515,978, forward strand.
GCCTGATCGCGAAGCGGATCGGCCTGCCCGTTTCCCGCTTCGTCGCGGCCACCAACGTCAACGACGTCGTGCCCGCCTACCTTCAGAGCGGTGAGTACCTGCCGCGCGCCTCGGCCGCCACGATCTCAAACGCGATGGACGTCGGCGATCCGAGCAACTTCGCCCGCATAAGTCACTTGTACTCCGGCGGCGGCAATCCCCTGACCGCGCTTCGCCGCGACCTGGCGGGCCGCGCCTTCGACGACGAGGCCACGAGGCGCGCCATGGGCGACGTCCATCGGCGCCGCGGCTACCTGCTGGACCCCCACACCGCGGTCGGCTACCTCGGCCTGAAGGAGGAGCTCGAAGCCCAGGGCGGCGGCACGGGCGTTGTGCTGGCGACGGCCCACCCGGCGAAGTTCGCCGACGTGATCCGCGACGCCGTCGGCATCGAGCCGCCTGTGCCGCCGGCACTGGAGCGCTGCGCGGACCTGCCCGAGCGGATCGTCGAGATTCCGGCGGACGATCTAGCCCTGCGGAAGGTTCTGCTCAGCAGCTAGCGGCGTGTAGATGAGTCCGTCCCGTTCTTCGAAGGGGCGGTCAGGCGTCCGGCCCCTGTCTGCCGGCGTGACGAGTTGGCCGTCGATTTCACGCCCCGGCGGCACCTGAACCCCCGGCGCCACAATCGTGCGGCGGAGCCGGGCCCCCGCGCCAACCCGAGCCCCGGGCATCAGCAGACTCCGCTCCACCAGCGCGCCGGCGCCCAGGCGGCAGCCGGCCTCGACCACGCTGTGTTCGATGGCCGCGCCGCTCTCCACGACGACGCCCGGCGCCACGAAGCGGCGCCGCCGCTTGCGGCCGCCGGCGGTGCGCCCCCAGTCGAGAGCGCCCTCCAGGTAGCGGCCCGGCGTCCCCAGGTCGTGCCAGCGGCGGCGGCTGCCGAAGCCAACGATCCGGGCCCCCGCCCTGAGGAGGGGCTGGTAGAGACCTTCGACGATGTCGCTCGAACTCGGGGGAGACGGAATCGCGTCCAGGACCCGGCGCGACAGGACGTGCAGGCCCTGGAAGGTTCGCTTGCGGCCGCGAACCGAACCGACGCGCACGTCCCGGAGCCCTGTGACGATCCCCCGGCGGTCGACTTCCACACCGCCGCCCAGGAGCTGGTCCGGCGCTTCGCGGCCAAGCTGCAGGGTGACGTCGGCGCCGCTCCGGCGATGGCGGGCAAGCGCGTCGCGAATCGGCCAGCGGCAGAGCGAGTCGCCGTTCACCAGCACGATGTCGTCGCCCTCCGCCAGGAAGTCCCGAAGGTTGATCACCGCGCCCAGGGTCCCCAGCAGATCCGGCTCGACGGCGAAGGTCAGGTCGATCCCGCGCGCGGCGGCCTCCGACGCCAACCCGCGCCGAACGGACCCGGCCAGATGGTGCAGGTTGACGGCCGTCTCGCAGCCGGCGCGGTGGAGGATGTCGATCGTGTGCATGGCGACCGGCCGGCCCGCAACCGGCAGCAGCGGTTTGGCCAGCAGGCTGGTCAGCGGCCGCAGCCGTTCGCCCCGTCCGGCGCAGAACACGAGCGCCCGCACCCGCCGGCTCTCGCGGCGCACTACCCTGTCCCGCCGTCCGGATCCGGGACCGGGCGCTGCGCAAAGACCATGTCGCGCGGCAGATCCGGCCGGCCCCTGCGGTAGGTCCGGTAGAGCGCGAGGTAGTCCTCCGGCACCGAACGCTCGACGTCGAGCCCGCAGCGCCGGCCGACTTCCACGATCCGGTCCGGCGGCAGGTCCTCGGCCAGCTCCTCCACCTCCACGAAGTCGCCCATGGGAGTCCGGTCGAGCGAGACCTCGCAGCCATCGAGACGCCACGTCTCACGGACCTTCTCGTACCGCACCGCAACTTCGAAACCCAGCGATTCCAGGAGCAGCCGCGCGGCCGTCGGGTCGTCGACTGAGAACTCGTGTTCCACTCGCTCCTTCACGCTGCCCACGAAGCGCGGGGCCGACTTGAAGGTCAACCGGTTGCCGGCGCCGTCGGAGCGCAGGCGCAGCAGCTCGCGGCGGGACCGCAACCGTTGCTCCACCGGCACGTCAACCAGGTCGAACACCTGGTTCGCCTCGAGAGAGGCAGGCCGGTGGAGGTCGGCGCCCACCGCAAGCAACCGCTCCCGGACCGCGTCCAGGTCGGAGACCGGAATCTTGATCTCGCGTTCCTTCAAGCGCCTGGGCGGACCGCACCTACCGAGCAGCCGCCTACTCGATGAAGGACCCGGACCACGGTGCGAATGCCCTGGTAGAAGTTGGCCAGGTCCATCTTCTCGTTGGGCGCGTGCAGCCGGTCGTCCGAGAGGCCGAATCCGATCAGCAGCACCGGCGCCGCGAGCACCTCGGACAGCGTCGAGACGATGGGAATCGAACCGCCCTCCCGCACTTTGACCGGAGCGCGGCCCCAGGCCTCCCGCACGCCCTCGAGAGCCGCATCGACCAGCGGTCCTTCGAGGTCGACAAGCACCGGCGGCGCCCCGTTCAGGCTCTCGACCTCGACCTCGATGCCGGGTGGCGCCAGCGAGCGCAGGTACTCCGCGAGGACGCCGAAGAGGCGTTCCGGTTCCTGGTCGGGAACCAGGCGCATGGAGACCTTGGCGCCGGCGCGGTTGGCGATCACGGTCTTGGCGCCCGGACCCTGGTAGCCGCCCCAGATCCCGTTCACGTCGCAGGTCGGTCGGGCCCAGACCCTCTCCAGGGTCGTGTAGCCGGCCTCGCCCCACAGGGCGCTGGTGCCGATTTCGGCGCCGTACTGCGCCTCGTCGAACGGCAGCGCCGCGAATGCGGCACGCTCCGCGGCGCCCAGAGGCCGCACGTCGTCGTAGAAGCCGGGAATCGTCACCTGTCCGTTCTCCGGGTCGCGCAGCGCCGCCAGCATCGTCGCCAGGGCGTTCAGCGGGTTGGCCACCGCGCCGCCGAAGCTGCCGGAATGCAGATCGCGCGCCGCACCGCGGACCCTGACCTCCGCGTAGAGCAGTCCCTTCAGACCGTAGAGAACGGACGGCTGTCCCGGTCCGTACATCGAGGTGTCAGAGACCAGCGCCAGGTCGCAGGCGAGCCGCTCGGCCGCCGGACTCCGGACATACGCTTCGATCGCCTCGCCGCCGCTCTCCTCTTCGCCCTCGATCAGGAACTTCACGTTGACCGGCAGCCTGCCGGTATCCGCCATCAGCGCCTCGACCGCCTTGATGTGGGCGAAGGACTGGCCCTTGTCGTCGGTGGCGCCGCGGGCGACGATCTGCTCGCCGCGCGCGCCGGTTTCGATGGTCGGCTCGAACGGGTCGTTACGCCACTCGCTCAAGGGGTCCACCGGCTGCACGTCGTAGTGGCCGTAGAAGAGGACCGTGGGTCGCCCGGGGGCGCCAAGCCACTCGCCGTACACGAGCGGATGCCCGGCGGTCTCGATGATCTCCGCGGTGAGCCCCGCGGCCTGCAGCCGTTCCTGGACGAACCCGGCGCAGCGCCGCACCTCTCCGGCGTAGGCGGGATCGGTCGAGACGGACGGAATCCGAAGGTACTCCTTCAATTGCTCGAGGCTGGCGCTGGTCTCGCGGTCTACACGCTCAAGGACATCGGAGATGCTCATCTGTGGCCCCTGGTCGGTCTACTCGTCGTCGAAGCTGCGGCCGGTCTTGGCCCAGTCGGCGAGGAATTGGTCGAGACCGATGTCGGTCAACGGGTGACGGTAGAGCTGGCTCAGGGTCTTGAACGGCAGCGTGACGACATCCGCACCCATCTCCGCCGACAGCACGACGTGGACGGGGTGGCGGGCGGACGCAACCAGGACCTCGGTCTCGAACTCGTACTGCGAGTAGATCGTGATTACCTGCCGGATCAGGTCCATGCCGTCCTGGGCGATGTCGTCGAGCCGTCCGACGAAGGGAGAGATGTAGGCGGCGCCCGCCTTCGCCGCCAGCAGGGCCTGGGACGGCGAGAAGCACAGGGTCACGTTGCAGCGGATGCCCTCGGCGGCCAGCCGGCGCACCGCCGTGAGTCCGGGTGGACCGAGCGGGACCTTGACCACCACGTTGTCGGCGAGTCCGGCGAGCCGGCGGCCCTGGTCGAGCATGCCTTCGAGGTCGGTGGCGAGGACTTCGCCGCTCACCGGGCCAGGCACCAGTTCAGCGATCTTGCGGACGGTCGGCAGGTACGGCTTGCCCTGCTTGGCGATCAGGCTCGGGTTCGTGGTCACGCCGTCGACCATGCCCCAGTCCAGACCGGTCTCGATTTCTCCTACGTCGGCGGTGTCGAGAAAGAACTTCATGCCGGGCTCCCTAACGTCAATGGCCGTCCGCTTCCACTAGTTGATGGGCTCAGCATCCTCAAGCGCCGTTCCCGGCGCATCCTCGGGCGCCGTCTCCAGGGTTTCGCCGTCTCCGGGGTCGCCGTCCTCTTCGTCCTCCTCACCACGATCCGGGATCCGGGCGAGGGCGACGATCCGGTCCCCGTCGCCCATGTCCATGACCTTGACCCCTTGGGTGGAGCGTCCGATCCGGGACACACCGCTCGCGGTGATGCGGATGATCTTCCCCTCGAGGGTGATCAGCATCAGGTCGGTGTCCTCCGTCACTTCCCGGACGCCGACCACCGTTCCGGTCCTGTCGGAGACCTTCAGGTTGATGATCCCGAGCCCTCCCCTCGACTGGCGGCGATACTCGCCGAGCGGGGTCCGCTTGCCGAAGCCGTTCTCACTGACCGTAAGCAGCGTCGTCTCCGGCACCTGCGGCAGCAGGCACTCCATCGAGACGACCCGGTCGCCACGGCGCAGACTGATCCCCCGCACGCCCCGGGTCGCCCGCCCCAGGGAGCGCAGGTCGCTCTCCGGGAACCGGACCGAGTAGCCCCTCCGTGTCGCCAGCACCAGGTCGCTGCCGCCGTCGGTGACCTTGACCGTCAGCAGCCGGTCGCTCTCGTCGATCCGGACCGCGATGATGCCATCGGCGCGGGGCCGCGAGTAATGCGAAAGAGCCGTCTTCTTCACCACGCCTGCCTCGGTTGCGAAGGTCAGGAACCGGTCTTCCGGGAACTCACGCACCGAGACGGTGGCGGCGACCGTCTCGCCGCTGTCGAGCCGCAGCAGGTTGACGATCGCCTTGCCGCGCGCCGCCGGGCCCATCTGGGGGATCTGGTGCACCTTGAGCCAGTAGCAGTGGCCCTGGTCGGTGAATACGAGGACGTAGCTGTGGGCGGAGGCGACGTAGAGCTGCTCGACGAAGTCGCCGTCGCGGGTTGCCATGCCGGTTCGGCCCTTGCCGCCGCGGTGCTGGGCCCGGTACGCGCTGAGTGGTGAGCGCTTGACGTAGCCCGACCGCGTCACCGTGATGACCATTTCTTCGTCGGCGATCATGTCCTCGATCGTGATGTCGGAGGAGTGATCCAGGATCTCGGTGCGCCGCGGATCGCTGTAGCGGTTTTCGATCGCGTCGAGTTCGCCTCGGATCTCCGCCAGCAGCAGCGCGTCCGACCCCAGAATGGCCCGCAGCCGGCCGATCTCGGCGATCAGCTCGCCGTACTCCTCCTGGATCTTCTCGCGCTCGAGTCCGGTCAACCGCTGCAGACGCATGTCGAGGATCGCCTGCGCCTGGGGCTCGGTCAGGGCGAAGTCCAGGGTAAGCCGCACCCGGGCTTCGGGCGGCGTGCGGCAGGCGCGGATCGCGGCAATCACCTCGTCCAGATGATCGAGAGCGATCAGCAAACCCTCGAGCACGTGGGCGCGCTGTTCCGCCCGGGCCAGCTCGTACCGGCAGCGCCGGATGACGACCGTGCGGCGGTGATCCAGGAAGTGGCTCAGCAGGTCGCGCAGGGTCAGCACCTGCGGCTGGTTGTCGACGATCGCCAGCATGTTCATGCCGTAGCTGACCTGGAGCTTCGTCATCTTGTAGAGGGTGTTCAGGATGACCTCGGCCACCTCGCCCCGCTTCAGGTCGATCACGATGCGGATACCGTCGCGATCGGATTCGTCGCGCAGATCGCTGATGCCGTCGAGCTTCTTCTCGCGTACCAGTTCGGCAATCCGTTCGATCAACCGCGCCTTGTTCACCTGGTAGGGAATCTCGGTGACGATGATCGACTGGCGGTCCGAACCCCTGTCCTCGATGTCGGCGCGGGAACGCACCTGAATCGAGCCCCGTCCCGTCTCGTAGGCGCTGCGGATGCCCGCGCGGCCGTGGATGAACCCCCTGGTCGGGAAGTCCGGGCCGGGAACGAGTTCCATCAACTCGTCGAGCGACGCCTGCGGACGGTCGATCAGCAGCTTGACGGCCGCGATCGCTTCGCCGAGGTTGTGGGGCGGGATGTTCGTCGCCATGCCGACCGCGATACCGGCGGAACCATTGACCAGCAGGTTCGGTATCCGGGCCGGGAGGGGCGACGGTTCCCGTTCTGAACCGTCGTAGTTCGGCACCCAGTCGACGGTGTCCTTGTCGATGTCCTCGCGCAGCATCTCCTCGGCGATCCGCGTGAGCCGAACCTCGGTGTAGCGCATCGCGGCCGGATTGTCGCCATCGATCGACCCGAAGTTGCCCTGGCCGTCGACCAGGGGGTAGCGCATGGAGAAGTCCTGCGCCAAGCGCACCACCGTGTCGTAGATGGGGCCGTCGCCGTGGGGGTGGTACTTGCCCATCACATCGCCGACGATGCGGGCCGACTTCTTGTACGCGCGCCCCGCGGTGTTTCCTGCCTCCCACATGCCGTAAAGCACGCGACGATGAACCGGCTTCAGACCGTCGCGGACATCAGGCAGGGCGCGGCCGATGATCACGCTCATCGCGTAATCGAGATAGCTCCGGCGCATCTCGCGCTCGAGCTGGACCGGCACGATCTCGTGGCCCGGCGCCCTGCCCTCCGGCGGCGATTCCGGCGGCGGCTGAATGGGGGGTTCGCCCTTCGTCACAGTCAGTCGATCAGATGTCGAGGTTCGTGGCGTAGAGCGCGTTCTCTTCGATGAACTGCCGTCTGGGCTCCACCTTGTCGCCCATCAGTGTCTCGAAGATGTCGTTCGTCGCCTCATCCCGCTCGTTGTCGATCTCGACCAGGAGCATCCGGCGGCGCTCAGGGTCCATCGTGGTCTCCCAGAGCTGAGACGGGTTCATCTCGCCCAGGCCCTTGTAGCGCTGGATCCCGAGGCCCTTCTTCGCCGCCGCGAACAGAGCGTCGAGCACCTCGTCCAGCGACTGCACCTCGCGGTCGCCCGCGCCGCCGCCGTTCAACTGCCGGAGCAGGATCGAAGGCGAGTTCCACGCCTCGAGGCCCTGCCCGTTCGCGATCAGGGAGCGGAACTCGGCGCCGGTTACGAGCTGCTCGTCAACCGTCACCTGCCGGTCCACGCCGTCCCGCCGCGACCGGAAGCGAATCGAGAACAGTCCCTTCTCGCCGCCGGCCACATCCTCCCCGCCAACCACTCCCCCAACGCCGACCACTTCGACATCGTGGAAGCCGGACGCTTCGATGATCTGCGCGATCTGCTGCAGCCGTTCCCGGTCGGCAAGGCTGTCCCGATCCCTGATTCCACCCGCGATCACCGCCCGCAGGGCATCCGATGGCACACCGCGCGCACTCAGGGTCTCGAGGGTTCGCCGGAAGGAAGCCATGCGGTCGAGCAGGCGGCTAAGGCGGTCGCCCTCGAACACGGTCGGGTTGTCGACGTCGACGTTCGGGAGCGCGATCTGCCAGCCCTTGAGGATCCTCTTGACGAGGTAGTCGTGGTACTCCTCGTCGTCCTTGAGGTAGCTCGACCGGCGCCCTTCGGTGACCTTGTAGAGAGGCGGCTGAGCGATGAACAGGTAGCCGCGATCGATGATCTCCTTCATCTGCCGGTAGAAGAAGGTCAGGATGAGCGTCCGGATGTGGCTGCCGTCCACATCCGCGTCGCACATGATGATCAGCTTGTGGTACCGGAGACGGTCGACGTTGAAATCTTCGGTACCGATGCCGGTGCCCAGGGCCTGGATCAGAGTCCTGATCTCCTCCGACGACAGCATCTTGTCGAGGCGCGCGCGTTCGACGTTCAGGATCTTGCCCTTGAGCGGCAGCACAGCCTGGAACCGCCGGTCGCGGCCCTGTTTCGCCGAGCCGCCGGCGGAGTCGCCCTCGACCAGGAAGAGCTCCGCGGCGGCCGGATCCCGTTCGCTGCAGTCGGCGAGCTTGCCTGGGAGGTTCGAGCTCTCCAGCACACCCTTGCGCCGGGTGAGTTCGCGCGCCTTGCGCGCCGCCTCCCGCGCCCGAGCCGCTTCGACCACCTTCTCGACGATGCGCCGGGCATCGCGCGGATTCTCCTCGAGGAAGGAGGAGAGTTGCTCGCCGACCGTCGACTCGACCCAACCGCGCACCTCCGAGGAAACCAGCTTCTCCTTGGTCTGGCTGGAGAACTTGGGATCCAGCACCTTGACCGAAACGATCGCGACCAGCCCTTCGCGGATGTCCTCGCCCGAGAGCTTCTCCTTGAGGTTCTTGCCGAGACCCGAGGAGGCGACGTAGTTGTTGACGGTCCGCGTGAGTGCCGAGCGCAGGCCCGACAGATGGGTGCCGCCGTCGCGATTGTTGATCGTGTTCGTGAAGCAGTAGATCCGTTCCTGGTAGCTGTCGCTCCACTGCAGGGCGACCTCGACCGACTCGCTCGAGCCGGCTTCACCCACCTCGCTGAAGAGGTAGATCGCTTCCGGGTGCAGCGGCGTTTTGTTCCGGCTCAGATGGTCGACAAAGCTGCTGATGCCGCCTTCGTACTCGAAGTCCACCCGCTTGCCGGTCCGTTCGTCGACGAGCCGGATGGCGATGCCCCGATTCAGGAACGACAACTCCCGCAAGCGCTGTACCAGCGTCTGGTAGTCGAAGGTGCGTTGGGTGAAGACCTCAGGATCCGGAGTGAAGCGGATCCGCGTGCCGGTCGCCTCGGGCGCCTCGAGATCGGCAACGGCCTTGATCGACCCGACCGGCACTCCCCGGCTGTACGCCTGTCGCCAACGACGCCCTTCGCGGTCGATCTCCAGGTCGAGGAGGACCGAGAGGGCGTTGACCACGGACAGGCCCACGCCGTGCAGCCCGCCGGACACCTTGTAGGAGTTCTGGTCGAACTTGCCGCCCGAGTGGAGCTCGGTCATGATCACCTCGGCCGCGGACCGCTGCTCGCCCTCGTGGAGCCCGACCGGGATGCCACGGCCGTCGTCACTCACGGAGACGCTGCCGTCGGTGTGGATCGCGACCTCGACCTCGCTGCAGAAGCCTGCCTGCGCCTCGTCGATCGCGTTGTCGACGAGTTCAAACACCATGTGGTGCAGACCCGAGCCGTCATCGGTATCGCCGATGTACATTCCGGGCCGCTTGCGGACCGCTTCAAGGCCCTTGAGGACCTTGATGTCCTTGGCCGAGTACCCGGATCCGGCCACCGTCTCAAAACCGCCTGTTCCGGCGTCCGCCATGTGCCGAAAACTATCACACGACGGCGCAGATCCCCAGTTTCGCGGACCGCTTCAGCGCGTACTGTAACTCGTTGAAAACAAGAGGTTTACCGGATCGTCTGCCGAGCCCTTCAGGACTCCTAAATCCGCATCGGCATGATCACGCACAAGTAGCGCGAATCGGCGCCGTCGACCGGCTGTCCGAGGCACTGGCTGTTCTCGTCCTTCAGCGCGAATTCGACCCGGTCGGTATCGACCGCGCCCAGGAAATCCCGCATGTAGGCGGGGTTCAGGCCGATCTCCAGATTCTCCGCCTCATAGTCGCATTCGAGGCTCTCTTCAGCCTCTCCCAGGTCCGGATTCGACGACGACACCTGCAACGCCTGGGCGTCGAACTTGAATTTCACCATGGGCGCCCGGTCGCCGGTCAACAGAGAAACGCGATGGACGACCTCGGACAACTCCTGGCGGTCGAACGTGGTCTTCCGATCGTTGTCCTTCGAGATGACCTTCTCGTAGTCCGGGAAGGTGCCTTCGAGGATGCGGCAAGTCAGCTCGCGACGCCCGATCACAAAGGCGAGATGATGCTCGCCGCGCCGGAACGTGACGCTCTCGTCACTGTCGAAGCGCATCAGTTCCAGCAGCGCCTTGCGCGGCGCCAGCACGCCGTCCGCCTCGGCGACGCCAGCCATCTCGACCTCGATCAGGGCGAGACGGTGGCCGTCGGTGGCGACAAGTTCGACCGCGCCCTCCTTGAGCTTGAGCAGCGCGCCGTTCAACTGGAACCGGGACTCTTCGGCGGAGACCGCGAAGATGACCTTGCCGATCATGCGCTTGAAGTCGGCAAACGGCACCTCGAAGGAGGCGGACGCCGAGTCGGGATCGACTGCAGTGAGGGTCGGAAAGTCCTCGGCGGAGAGACCGTTGATCCGGAACCGCGAGGAGCCGGCAGCGATGTGGAGCGAGTTCGACTCGCCGGTCGACAACTCGACCGGACCGTCGCCGAGAGCGCGAACGATCTCCAGCAGTTTGCGCGCTTGAACGGCAGTGGCGCCCGACTCGAAGAACCCTTCCTCGGCGGCGCAGGATGACGTGAGCGAAACATCGAGATCCGTCGCCGCCAATTCCAGCCGGTTCTCACGAGCCCGCAACAGGAGGTGGGACAGGACGGGAATCGTAGACCTGCTCTCTACGATGCCGCGCATCGCGGCGAGTTCGGTCAGCAGTTCTCGTCGTTCAACCCTGGTCTTCATCTACGCTCTCCTCAGAGAGGGAATATACACCAACCAAGTAACCGCAGAAGGCTCCGGTCGCGGCTGTGTATATGTCATGTAAATCATTGAAATAAAAGAACTTATAGCCATAGATCCCTAACGGTAAGCGGTGGACGAAGCGGTGGACTCGTTGTGCATTCTGCGGAGTTTCACGCTGCGGTCGAGGCGGCCCTGGATTCTGTCCACAGAATGGCCGCAGGCAGCACTCCGTCAATCCGCCGCTGACACGCAGTTCGCTCCGGGGCCCATCCGCTGAGATTCCGCAGGGTGTTCGTCCTTCAGGTGGTGCCAGGGGCTCTCGTCGGGCACGTGCGTCGGGTTCAACAGAGTTGAAGCTCGGGTTCAACGGAGTTGAACTGGTTCAACTGAGTTGACGGGTGAAGCGCTCCAGTTGAGCAGCCAGACGCTCGTCCCCGGCGCGGCGCCGTTCGATCTGGTCGACGGAGTACATCACCGTCGAGTGATGCTTGCCGTTGAACAGCCTGCCGATCTCTGGATACGACACTTCGGTCAGCCGCTTGCAGAGGTACATGGCGATCTGCCGGGGATAGGTGATCTGTCGCGAGTTGCTCTTGCTCTTGATCTCGCGCACCTTGAGCCCGTAGTGGTGCGCTACCAGCTTGACGATCTGAGCCGGAGACACGGGGCGGTCCTGCTCCGGGAGCACATCGCGCAGCGCTTCCTTGGCGAACTCCAGATCGAGACGCGCGCCGGAGAGCGACGCGAAAGCGGTCACTCGGTTGAGCAGTCCCTCGAGCTCCCGTACGTTCGAGTGCACCTGCCGGGCGATGAACAGGGCGACATCGGTGTCCAGGTCCAGGCCCTGGAGTTGGCGGGCCTTGCGCTGGAGAATGGCCACCTTGGTTTCGAGGTCCGGGGCCTGGATGTCCGCGAGCAGACCAGAGCCGAAACGACTCCGCAGCCGTTCTTCCATGTCGGCCAAATCCCGCGGCTGCGCGTCGGAGGTGACGATGATCTGCTTCTGCCGCGTGTAGAGCACGTTGAAGGTGTGGAAGAACTCCTCCTGCGATCGTTCCTTTCTGGCCAGAAACTGGATGTCGTCGACCAGGAGGACGTCGATCGTCCGGTAGCGCTCCCGGAAGGCGGGCATGCGCTCGAACCGGATCGACGTGATCAGGTCGTTCACGAAGTCCTCGGCGGCCAGATAGACCACGCGCGTGCCGGGGTTGGTAGCCCGGAGCCGGTTTCCGATCGCGTGCAGGAGGTGGGTCTTGCCCAGGCCCACACCGCCGTACAGGAAGAGCGGGTTGTAGGCGAGCCCTGGCTTCTCGGCAACAGCCTGGGAGGCGGCGCTGGCGAAGCGGTTCGAGTTGCCGATCACGAACGAGTCGAAGCGATACTGGGCGTTGATGGAGCTACCGGCGGCTGTGTCGTCATCGACAACCGCCGGTGTCTTCCGGGAAGTCGCCGCCGTCCGGGCGGTCCGTCTGATCGAATCGGTGCTCTTGAAGAGAACCTGGAAGGTCGGCCCCTTGAGATCCGCGATCGCCCAGTCGACGATGGGTCGGAACCCTTCCTCCAGCGCCGCGACGAAGCGGGAGTTCGGCGCTTCGAGGATCAACTGTTCGGCGTCCTCAGAGGCGACCCTGAGCGGGTGGAACCAGGTGCGGAACTCGTCCGGCGGCAGGTCGGTGCGCAACTGCCGGCGTAGAGTCGGCCAAACGGAACTAGGCATGCCGCGCAGTCCGTTCAGTGCTGTTTCTCTCCCGAGCGCGGGAAGGTAAGCACCCGGCCTTGAGCGCGACCGCCACCCGTTCTTCTTTCCCTTCCTGTTCCTCTTCCCGGAAACGCACCTGTCCCTCCGACACCAACAGCGCAGTCACCACTCCTGCCCTAGACGGTTGCCAGGGACAAGCCGCTCCGTTGAGCGATGTTCCGCAGCTTTTCCGCACAATGTGGAAAAACGCGGGACGACCGGCACCGAAACTGGGGGTTCTCGGACAAGCAGGCGTGCTGTGGTCTCAGGCCGGGCGGTCTCCGTTGCGCGAGATGGGCAGAATAGCAGCGGGCCTTGGCGGGAACAAGAGGTTTCCCGGCACTTTCTTCATCTTTTCTCGAGGGCCGGCCCCGTCCATGGCCCCCTCCGGTGGCCTAGGTTCTGATCCATGTTGCAGTTACTCCAGCCGGAGGAGCTTCGGGACGGGCTGCTGGACTGGTTTGACCGTTGCCGTCGCGATCTGCCGTGGCGCCGATCCGGTGACCCCTACGAGATACTGGTTGCGGAAGTCATGCTTCAGCAGACCCGGAGCGAGGTCGTTGCCTCGCGCTATCCGGGCTTCCTCGTGAGATTCCCCACTCTTGAGTCGCTGGCCGCTGCCGGGGTCGAGGAGGTCGAGGCGGCCTGGTCGGGCCTCGGGTACTACCGCCGGGCCCGGAACCTCCATCGTGCGGCCCGCATCCTGGCCGAGCGGAGCGGGTTTCCCGGGAGCGCCGCGCAGTGGAGCGAGTTGCCGGGCGTGGGCGCGTACACTTCGGCGCTGCTTGCCAGCCGCCTGAGTGGGGAGTGTTCGCCGGTGCTCGACGGCAACGTCGAACGCGTGCTGAGCCGATTCCTGGCTTCTCCGCGGCCGCCCAAACAGGCCGAGACCCGGCGGAACCTGCTGGCGACGGCAGCGAAACTCCTGGACCCGAACCGGCCGGGGGACTCGAACCAGGCCTTGATGGAGGTGGGTTCGCTCGTCTGCCGGCGCCACCGTCCCGGCTGTGACGCCTGTCCGCTCGCTCGGGGCTGCCGGGCCTTCCAGGCCAGTGGGCTGGATCCCCGGATGTATCCCACAGCAGCCCGGCGTCGAGCGCGAAAGACGGTTCACTGCTTCACGGCGATGGTGAAGAGTGGTCGCGGCTTGCTGCTGCACCGCCGCCCGGACGACGCGGAATGGCTGGCCGGCCGCTGGCATCTGCCGACGGTCGAACTCGTGACGGGCGACGAGTCCGCGAGCGAAGCGGCGGAACTGCTCCACATGAAGTTCGGCGGCGCCTGGGAGTGCGACGAGGACGATGTCGTGGTGCGGCACGCGGTCACCTACAGGGACTTCCTCGTGCGGGTTGCGCGCGGTCGTTGGCGGCCGGAGCGGCCGGACCCGGAAGGGGAGAACCCGCACGCCGGATCAGGCCGGGGCAAGCTCGAGTGGTTCGCTCTTGAGGAACTCGACCAGCTAGCGACATCGTCGCTGTTGGGGAAGTCCTTCACGGTGCTCGGCAAGTTGCCGGACCGCGGGCCAATACACTCCGGGCCATGACGACACCCTCGGACCGGGAGCACCGGGAGAAGCGGATTCCCTTTGTCGACCTGGCTGCCCAGTCGAGGCGGCTGCGGCCGGAGATCGATCGGCGGATCGCTGCCGTCCTCGACCACGGCCGCTACGTCATGGGCCCCGAAGTCGAGGAACTGGAGGCTGAACTGGGCCGGCTGGGCGGCGCGCCGGCGGTTGCCGTGTCGAACGGATCGGACGCCCTGCTGATCGCCCTGCTTGCGCTGGGCGTAGGGCGCACGGAGGGTCGGCGCGACGCGGTGTTCGTTCCGTCCTTCACGTTCACGGCGACCGCGGAAGTCGTCCTGCTGGCGGGCGCCGTCCCGGTGTTCGTCGATGTGCGGGAGGAGGACTTCCTGCTCGACCTCGACTCGCTCAGGCGCGAGTTCGAGGCGCTGGAGCGCACGGGAAACGCCGTGCCCAGAGCGGTCATCACCGTCGACCTGTTCGGCCAGCCGATGGCAGAGCATCCGCTGGCTGAGTGGGCGGAGGCAAGAGGGCTGGAGATGGTCTCGGATGCCGCCCAGAGCTTCGGCGCGCGGCGCGGGGGCCGGCCCGTCGGATCGCTGGCGCCGGTCACAACGACCAGTTTCTACCCGGCCAAGCCGCTCGGCGGCTACGGCGATGGCGGCGCGGTTCTTTGCACCGAGCCTGCCGTCGAGGAGGTCGTGCGTTCGATTCGCGAGCACGGTCAGAGCGCCGACCGTTACGACATCGTGCGTCTGGGGATGAACGGCCGGCTGGACACGCTGCAGGCTGCCGTGCTGCTGGCGAAGCTGACGATCTTCGAGCAGGAACTCGCGGCCCGCCGCGCGGTGGCGGCCGGCTACACGGAGAGGCTGGGCGCCGCGTCGGCATCGATGGGCACGCCGTGGCGCGTCGCGGCGCCGGAGTGCGGCGCCGGCGTGGAATCGAGTTGGGCCCAGTACACGCTGCGAGTGGACGACCGGGACGGCAGGCCGTCGGCGCGGACCCGGGATGCGTTGCGCGGCCATCTCGATCGCGCCGGCATTCCGACCGCGGTCTACTACCCGCTCCCGATGCACCTGCAGCCGGCTTACGAGCGCTACGGCCGCGGGCCGGGATCGCTGCCGGTGAGCGAGAGTCTGGCCGACCGGGTGGTCAGCCTGCCGATGCACCCCTACCTCGACGAGTCGGCGCTGGATCGCATCTGCGATCGCATCGCGAACGCGTAGTGCCCTGCCCGCGGGGGGCGTCGGCGGCACCCGCGTGGCGTTGCGCGGCACCCGCGTGGCGTTGCGCGGCACCCGCGTGGCGTCGGACGCACCCGCCCGTCTTGGGTCAGGAGGGGTCAGCTCCCAGGTGGCGTGAGCGCCTGAGAGGAGATGGGAGGGGGTGGCGCTCACTCCGCTTCACTCGCTCCGGTTGGTCGTCGGTGAGTGCAACGTCGTCGGGCGTCGCTCGTTCAGAGGCACCTGGGAGCTGACCCCTCCTGACCCGACTGGGCTGGACGTCGGTGCCGAGAGGGCGGGCTATTGAGAGGGCGGGCTACAGATCGCTCCGGGTCTGCACGGGAGCCTCACGACAGGACGCCGGACGGGCTGGAGGGGCAGTGTTCTTATGAGCGGCCGGAACGGACGTGTTGGTGGGCGAGCGTTAGAGCTCTGAACCCGTGCTGGAAGCGGCCTGGGCCAGGGAGTCTGCGGCGTAGTCCAACTGGCGCTCGGTGATCACCAGCGGCGGCGCGATCTGCAGCACTGTGCCGGAAGCGCCGCCGCTAAGGGCGATCACACCGCGTTCGAGGAGTTGCCGACTGAGGCGGGCCGCCCGTTCCGGCGCGTCGAGTTCCACACCCCACAGCAGCGCCGTGCCGCGGACATCGACGACGCCTGGTTGCTGCTCGAGCAACTCGAGGCGAGGGCCGAAGTGGCGGCCCATCTCTCGCGACCGCTCGATCAGGCCTGCACTCTCGATCACATCGAGCGTTGCCAGGGCGGCGGCGCAGGCGAGTGGGTGCGCGACGAAGGTCGCGGTGTGACGGGCCTCGCCGTCTGTTTGCCAGGAGGCCATGACCTCCTTCTCTCCGAGCACGGCGGCGATCGGGAGACCGCCGCCGAGGGCTTTGCCGCAGCAGATGAGATCGGGCTCGATGCCCGCCTCTTCGCTCAGGAACCACTCGCCGCAGCGCCCGAACGCGGTAAAGATCTCGTCAACCGCCAGCACCACGTTGTGCTCACGGCATGTCGCGGCCAATCCGGCCAGCCAGCCGGGAGGCGGCCATCGGGTCGCCTCCCGGCCGATCACCGGTTCGACCAGACAGGTTCCGATCGACGGCTGCTGTTCCAGCAGGTGCTGTACCTCTTCGAGCCTGGTGCCATGGGGCAGGCGGTGAACCTGGTTCTCCAAAGGCTCGGTGAAGGGAGTCCGAAAAGCCGGCCTCGAAGTGCCCTGGAGGGCCCCCAGCGTCGTGCCGTGGTAGGCAGGCGTGAAGCTGAGAATTCCGGGACGACCGCTGTAGAGATGGCCCGTCTTGAGAGCGATCTCCACCGCGTCGGCTCCCGAGGCGGCGAAGTAGACGCGGGGCTCTCGAAGAGGCGCCAGGGAACCCAGGCGCTCACTCAGTTCAAGGCGGGCCGGATGAGCAAACACGTCACCC
This sequence comes from Candidatus Multivorans sp., assembly GCA_965216125.1. Taxonomy (GTDB): domain Bacteria; phylum Acidobacteriota; class Thermoanaerobaculia; order Multivoradales; family Multivoraceae; genus Multivorans. The sequence goes on from OZ244152.1 coordinate 1,532,547, forward strand.
AAGCCGTGAAGAAGGCGATCCGCCTGCTGCTTGACCGCCGACACCACGGCAGGATGCCGGTGGCCCACCGCGGCGACTCCGAATCCGGCCGTCAGGTCGAGGTAGCGATTGCCGTCGACATCGAGCACATTGCTGCCAAGTGCCTCCTCCCACAGCATCGCCGTGGCCCCGCCTATCAGGGTGTTGATCCCAGGCGCCTCGGTCGCATCGAGCAGCTTGGCTGCCCTCCCGGCGCGTGGCCCCGGCAGCGACGTTCGGATGTCCGGCAGTTGATCGCCGCTGTCGAGTCGGTGCGAACGAGGAGCAGCCATGCCGAAGGTCAGAGGCTAGCGTCTTCTCCCGGACTCGCCTTGCCATTCGCTTGAGGCACTACCCCGTCCTGGCCGCCAATCAGCCCGCCGTCCTCCAGCCCGCCCCGGGGCCCGTGAGCAGATCCCGTGCGGACCCGGAGCTCTGCTTTCCGCGTCAGGCCATCTCGGCACCGACGTCCAGACCAGTCGGGTCCGGAGGGGTCAGCTCCCAGTTGCCTCTGAACGAGCGAAGCCCGACGACGTTGCACTCACCGACGCCCAACCGGAGCGAGTGAAGCGGAGTGAGCGCCACCCCCTCCCATCTCTTCTCAAGCGCTCACGCCACTTGGGAGCTGACCCCTCCGGACCCAGGACGGGCGGGTGCGTCCGACGTCAGGCGGGTGCCGGGCTACAGGGCGCGGCGACCTGCCAGGGACCGCGCCAGGGTCACTTGATCGGCGTAGTCGATGTCGCCGCCGACGGGCAGACCGAACGCCAGCCGCGTTACCCGCACGCCGCGCTTGCCCAGAAGGCCGGCGAGGTACAGAGCGGTGGCTTCGCCCTCCACGTTCGGGTTCATGGCCAGAATCGCCTCTTCGACGCCGTCGAGCCGCCCCAGCAGGGAGGCGACGGTCAGTTCGTCGGGCCCCACGCCGCGCTGGGGCGACAGGGAACCCAGCAGGGCGTGGTAGAGGCCGTGGAATTCACCCGTGCGCTCGATCGGCTCGATGTTGAACGGCTCCTCGACGACGCAGAGCTTGGTCTGGTCGCGCCGTGGGTCGCTGCAGATCGAACAGGGGTCCACCGCGGTGATCTGATGGCAGGTGGAGCAGTGGATCATGCGGTCCTTGACGTCGATGATCGCGTGGGCCAGTGCTTCCGCCCGGGCACGGTCGACGCGGAGCAGGTGATGAGCCAGTCGCCGGGCGGTCTTCGGACCGATGCCCGGCAGGCGCGCGAGTTCCTCTACCAGGCTGGAGAGAGGATTGGTCAAGCTGGCGGCTCGTCCAGGCTGGGTGGAGGACTGGTCAGGCTGGGGGGAGGATTGGCCGGCATCAGGTCAGACCGGGAATCCCGGCAGCCATGCCGCCAAGCCGTTGCCCCACGTACTCGTTCACCTTGCGTCCGGCTTCGTTCACGGCGGCCTGCACCAGGTCCTGGACCATGCCCGGATCCTCAGGGTCGAGGACTTCGGGGTCGATGTGGACGGAGAGAACCTCCTTTTCGCCGTTCAGGCGCACTTCGACCATGCCGCCGCCGACGCTGGCGGTGAACTCGGCCGCCGCCAGATCACGCTGCATTTGCTGCTGCATCTCCTGGGCCTGCCGCATCAGCTTCTGGATGTTCATCGTGATGGTTCCTGTCGGGGTGTTGAGCTCGAGAGCAGTCAGTGGGTTCGGGGTCTTACGTCGACCACGCGGCCGCCGAAGAGTTCGAGCACCGCGCGCACAGTCGGATCCTTCTCGGCGGTGGTGCGTGCTTCGTCGCCAGGCGGTTGGGTGCGTCGAGCTGCCTGCTGCCCGGGCTGGCGGCTGGGGGCCGTTCCCCGGTCAGGCGCCGGAGCGCCGGCCGCCGGGGCACTGACCGCCGGGGCGGGGGCGTCTTCTCGGGCCTGGGGGGCGGCGGGCGCCGTCTTCCAATCGGCCTCGGGGCCCAGCACCGAACGCACCGTGTCCTGCAGCAGGGTCGCTTTCGCGCCATCGCGGAGCGCTTCCTCGAGCGCCGGAACGGCCGTGACGACGAGCGTGGCGCCCTGAACGGCGAAACGGGCCTTGTGGAAGTCGAGCAGGCCGGCCATGGACGGGTGGCTGGAGGCGAGGAGTTGCTTGATCTCGTCGACCGCGTCCGGGGCGGCTGCGGGGACGACGGCCTTGGCCGTGCCCCTTGGCGGCTGGCCGGGGGCGGCAGGTTGGGGAGTCGATTCCACGGTCGCCATGAGGGTGCCCGGCAGAGTGGCGCCAAGTTGCTCGATGCGTATCAGCCGCGGCAGCTCGGCTGCGCGGAGCAGGGCGACCTCCAGAGCCAGACCGGGGGCGTCGGCGCGCCGCACGACGGTCTCGCTGCTGAGGAGCAGATGCAACAGCCGGAGCAGGTTCTCGTAGCCCTCGCCCGTCGCGACCCGCTCCAGTTCCTTCGCGGCTTCGGCGGGCAGGTCGAGTTGCTCCGGGTCGAGACCCAGCGCCAGGTGCAGCGCGCTGCGCAGGAAACCGAGGAAGTGGGTGAACACCTGCCGGGGATCGCTGCCGCCGTCCTCGATCGACCGGATGGTCTGCGACACCCGCGCGCCGTCGCCGGTCAGGATGGCCTCGAGGAGGGTGGAGAGCAGCTCGGCGTCGATACCGCCCAGCAGCCGGCCGACGTCCTCTTCGGCGAGCTTGCCTCCGCCGAAGGTGGCAAGCTGGTCGAGGAGAGCCACCGCGTCGCGCACGCTGCCCTCCGAGGCGCGGGCGATCAGGCGCAGGGTCGCCCGGCTGGCCTCGATCTCCTCCTCTTCGCAGATCCTCGTCAGGTGGGCCACCATCGGGTTGGCGGGTACGCGCCGGAAGTGGAACTCCTGGCACCGGGACAGGATCGTCGCCGGCACCATCTCGATCTCGGTGGTCGCGAAGACGAAGGTGAGATGCGCGGGCGGTTCCTCGACGATCTTGAGCAGAGCGTCGAAGGCCTGTCTGGACAGGCGGTGGATCTCGTCGAGGACGACCACCTTGTAGCGGTCCCGGGCGGGGCCGTACTTCAGGCTTTCGGTGAGGTCGCGGACCTGTTCGACCTTGGAGTAGGTGGCGGCGTCGATCTCGAGCACGTCCAGGTCGCCGCCCTGCCTGATTTCGTGGCAGACGAGGCACGTGCCGCACGGGTCGGCGACCGGGCCGGTGGTCGAACCGTCGTCACCGATGCAGTTCAGGGCCTTGGCGAGGATGCGCGCCGCGGTCGTCTTGCCGACACCGCGGATGCCCGAGAACAGGTAGGCCTGAGCGATCCGCCCCTCGCGCAGCGCGTTGCCCAGCGCGGTCACAATCGCCTCCTGGCCGACCAGATCGGCGAAGGTCTGGGGGCGCCACTTGCGCGCCAGCGCCTGGTACGTCATGGCTTTAGCTAGCTGACAGCTCGCTGCTGAGAAGAAGTCACTGAAGGGTTCCGGCTGAACTGCGCCCTCGAAACGAACACCCTATCGCTGCTCCCTTCCGGGTCTGACGAGGTTCGGGGCCGGTCGACACACAGGGCCCGAACCCTTCAGTCACCTCTCGATCCCGCGCCAGTGCGTGGAGACGGGGTCGGGCGGATGGTAGCAGCCGCCATGACTCGGCGGCGCCGGCTGGACGCGGGAATTTGTGCTGCTACGGTAGCTTGCCGAGTGGACGCGGGGGACGATCGAATGGCCATGGGGTTGGCTCTGGACGAGGCCCGGCTCGCGGCCGCGGCCGGAGAGGTTCCGGTGGGCGCGGTGGTTGTGCGCGACGGGGAGGTGGTCGGTCGAGGCCACAACCGCAGGGAGTCCTGGGGCGACCCGATGGCGCATGCCGAGATGATCGCGCTGGCTCAGGCCGCCGCCCGCCAGCAGGGCTGGCGACTGGAGGGTTGTACCGTGTACGTGACTCTTGAGCCCTGCGCCATGTGCGCCGGGGCCATGGTCAACGCCCGCGTGGACCGGCTCGTGTTCGGGGCGCGGGATCCGAAGGGCGGCTATTGCGGCTCGATCGGCAACCTCGTCAGGGAACCAAGACTGAATCACCAAATCACGGTATGCTCCGGCGTCCTGGCGGAGGAGAGTTCAGCCATATTGCGCGCGTTCTTCCGGCGTCTACGGTCGAGCGGGCTTATCGATTGAGGGAGAGGTGACCGAGTGGTCGAAGGTGCATGCCTGGAAAGCATGTGTAGGGGCAACTCTACCGTGGGTTCGAATCCCACCCTCTCCGCCATTCTGGGGCATGAGAAGACGAGACGAGCCGAGTGGCCGACGAACAGGGAGAGGTGCCAGAGTGGTCGAATGGGGCGGTCTCGAAAACCGTTGACCGTGCGAGCGGTCCGTGGGTTCGAATCCCACCCTCTCCGCCATCAACCGGCAAACCCCGGGGCGGTCTCGCGGTCACCTTGGACCGTGCGAGCGGTCCGTGGGTTCGAATCCCACCCTCTCCGCCACACGTCGGACGAGACCGCCCTCTCCGCCATGCCACAGCCTAGGAAGGAAAGAACGTGAAGAGGACATACCAGCCGAACAATCGGCGTCGCAAGAAGAAGCATGGTTTCCGCTCCAGGATGCGGACGAGGCACGGGCGGGCGATTCTCTCTCGCCGGCGCCGCAAGGGCCGCAAGCGCCTGACGGTCTGACGTTGAGCCGATCGAGCAGCCCGGGGCGCCACTCCGGTGTCGCACCTGGGGCAGACCGGATCCGGTCCAGCCGCGACTATCGCGGGGTCTACCGTCGGGGCCGGCGGCTTCACGGCGACATCGCGGTGTTCCACGTGCGGGCGAACGATGCCGGCCACCCGCGGCTCGGGCTCACCGCCAGTCGGCGTGTGGGCGGCGCGGTGGTGCGCAACCGGCTGCGCCGGCGAGTGCGCGAGCACTACCGGCAGCAGGTCAGGCAGGACATGCTGCCCGCGGTGGACGTGGTGGTCCATCTGAAGACCGCCGCAGCCGAGACCGACCGGCGCAGCTTCTACAGCGAATTGGACCGCCTGTTTCGCGCCGTGGCCCGGTATGGCGCCGGTCGCTCCCGTCGCCGTGGGTCGCGGGCTTGAACCTTCCGGTCCGCGTCGTCGTTGCGTTGCTGCGGGCGTACAAGCGTTGGTTGTCGCCGCTGCTGCCGCGGGCTTGCCGCTTCAGCCCGACGTGCTCCGAGTACGGGCAGATCGCTTTCCGGAGCCACGGCCTGGTGAGGGGGAGTTGGCTGACGATTCAGCGCCTTCTCCGATGCCAGCCGCTGGGCCGCGGAGGCATCGACCTGCCGCCGGCAGCCGCACCGTTTGCACACCCGAAGGGATGAGAGCCGAGGCTGATGGATAACCGACGACTCCTCTTCGCCGCGCTCCTTTCCCTGGGCGTTCTGCTCCTGTGGCAGGTCCTGTTCGCGCCGCCGCCGCCGGTCGAGCGGGCGCCGGTCGAGAACAGCGGCGCCGCACAGGCGGTGGACGGCGGGGTCACCGGCGAACCAAGCTCAGCGGTCCCGGTCTCTGGCGGGCAGACGGCGTCGGCGCTCCAGTCGCCCGCGGTCGTGGAACGGGTGGAGGCCGCCTCCGAGCAGCGGGTGGTGATCGAGTCGGGCAACGCGACGCTCGAGTTCACGAACCGCGGCGCTCAGTTGCTGTCCTTCGAGCTTCGCCGGCCGAACGGCGGCGAGCCGGTGGAACTGGTGCGCAGGCGCGAGGGCGGCCAGCCCTACCCGTTCGCATTCCAGGGCTCACAGGGCGGTTCGACGCTCAACGACGCGCTCTTCGTTGTCGAGCGCTCGACCGAAGAGGGCGACGCGCGGCTCAGCTTCCGCTACAGCGGTGACCTGGGTGTAGCGACGAAGACGTTTCACATTCCGAAAAACACCACCCAGGTAGGTGGCCTGACCTTCCGGTACCAGATTGAGTCGCCCGGCGACTCCTGGGGAATCGTGTTGGGCCCGGGAATCCGGAATCCGAGCGTGGACGAGTTGGAGAGCCGGTTGTCGAGCCAGCAGCGGCGCGCGGCGACCTGGTTCGCGGATGGCGATCTGGAGTCGCTCGAGCCTCGTAAGGCCGAGGATCCGCTCGATCTGGGCGGCAGCCCGCGTTGGGTGGCGCTGGAGGACCGTTACTTCATCACGGCCGTGATCCCGGCCGGCGCCCGTGGAACCGTTCAGGCGCGGCCGGTTGCCAACCTGGAGGAGACCGACGGCAACCTGCGCGGTTTCGCCATGTTCGAGGCCGCGGACGCCGCCACGGCCGACCTGACGCGGGATCTGATGCTGGTTCTGCGCTCCGCGGGCGGCGAACTCGCCGGACGGGCGTACTTCGGGGACAAGCAGTACGACGCGCTGGCGGCGATGGGCGTGCGACTCGAAAAGACCGTGCGTTACGGCTTCTTCGGCGTCATCTCGCGTCCGTTGCAGTTCGGTTTGCTCTGGATTTACGACAACGTGGTCGCGAACTACGGGTGGAGCATCGTGCTGATGACCGTGCTCATCCGTATGGTGTTGTTCCCGCTGACGCACAAGAGCCAGGTCTCGATGCAGCGGATCCAGAAGTTGAATCCGCGCATGGAAGCGATCCGGGCGAAGTACAGGCCCAAGCTCAAGGACGGGAAGGGCCGCCCGCGCATGGACATGCAGCGGAAGATGAACGAGGAGATTCAGGGCCTGTTTCGTGAGGAGGGCGTGAATCCTGCCAGCGGCTGCCTGCCGATCCTGTTCCAGATGCCCGTGTTCTTCGGCTTCTTCCGGCTGTTGAGCGAGGCGGTGGAGCTGTGGGACGCGTCGTGGCTCGGATGGATCCAGAACCTGGCGCTGCCGGATCCGATCTACGTACTTCCCCTGGTCATGGGCGCCTCGCAGTTCCTCCAGCAGCGGATGCTGCCGCCGCCGGCGAACAAGACCCAGAAGCTGATCATCAACACGATGCCGATCTGGTTCACGATCTTCTCGTTCAGCTTCCCGAGCGGCCTGGTCCTCTACTGGCTGACGAACAACTTGCTGGGAATGGTGCAGACCGGGGTCTATAACAAGCTGAAGAAGGCGGGCTACCTGGGCGGCCAAGTGGCCACGCAGGCGACCGAAACGAAGAAGTGAGGCAGGATAGGACTTAGATGAACGCAACCACGAACAGCGTGTTCTTTTCGGGCGAAACAGAGGCGCGGGCCGTATTGGCGGCCGCGAACCACCTTGGCGTACCGCCTGATCAGGTGGTGTTCGATCGGGTGGAGAAGCGACACGGCTTCGTGAAGCGCCGCCGCGTCGTGATCCGTGTCGACCCGAAACAGGTCGGATCGGGTTCCGAGCAGCCGGTGGAGCTCGATGCCGAGAGCCTCTCGCCGCCCGTTTCCGAGGACCCCGTATCGAGCATCGAGGAGGCGTCGCCGGTGGAGAGTTTGCCGACGCAGGAGGAAGCGGAGGGTCCGGCCGAGGACTCGGAAGAGATCCTGGAGATTGCCCGGAGGGCCTTTCGTCAGCTTCTCGAACTGGCCGACCTCGAAGTGTCGGCGAACATGGTCCTCGCCGACGGCCGGCTGGAGGTCGAGATCGAGGGTGTGGACCAGGAGCTGTTGGTGGAAGACGAGGGCCAGGTCCTTCTGGCGCTTCAGCACCTTCTACCGCGCGTGATGTACGGGGAGCTGGGACGCATCGTGCCTTGCCACCTTGATAGCGGTGGCTATCAGCGGCGGAAGGAAGAGCGTCTGCGAGGCCTGGCACGTCGTGTGGCCGACGAGGTGGTTTCCGAAGGCGGCATTCGCACTCTGCGGCCGATGAACCCGGCCGACCGGCGAATCGTCCACATCACTCTCGCCGACGATCCGAACGTCGAGACCGAGAGCCACGGCAACGGCTACTTCAAACGCGTCAACATCCGCAGCGTGTAAGCGGCGCGGTCGGAGGGCAGGTCCTGTTTCACGTGAAACAGGGCCACAAGTGAGTCCAGCAGATCTGCCGCGGGTGTTTCACGTGAAACATGCCGATCTGTTTCGGCGAGAGTTTGGCGACGAATTGCCGCCGGAAGCTGTAGATCGGCTGGTGCGGCATGCCGAGCTCCTGGAGCGATGGAACAGGGTCGTTCGCCTGGTGGGCGAGGACGGTCCGGAGGTCTGGATCCGACGCCACTACGCGGAGTCGGTGGCGGCGCGGGCGTTCTGGCGGCCTTCGGCACGTGCGGGGAGCGGTGAGCCCGGGCTTCTCGATATCGGTAGCGGCGGAGGGTTCCCGGGTCTCGTCTTGGCGGCGCTTCATCCCGCGCGGCCGGTGACCCTGGTGGAGGCCCGCGAACGGAAGGCGGCGTTCCTCGCCGAGGCGGCCCGAGAGCTCGGCCTTTCCCGCGTACGGGTCGTTCAGCGGCATGTCGGCCCCGAACTCGCGGCGCGGCTCGCGGGGGCGGTAGAGTGCGTCACGCTGCGCGGCGTTCGGCTTCCTGATGCCACATCGGCCCGTCTGATCGACGCTCTTCCGGATGGGGGACGCCTGATCGTCTGGGCTGGTCGCGACTTGGCGCCGGGGCTGGTGAGTATGTGTTCAGTGGAAGAAGAAACGAGTCTGCCCGACAGCCGGCACCGCCGGCTTGTCGTGCTCCGGCCGCTCCGCCGTGGCTGACATCCTGGCGGTCGCCAACCAGAAGGGCGGCGTGGGCAAGACGACGTCGGCGATCAACCTCGCGGCAGCTTTCGGTGCAATGGAGCGGAGAGTGCTGCTCGTCGACAGCGACCCGCAGGGGAACGCAAGCCGGGGCCTTGGTTGGTCCGGTCGGGCGCCGACCCTGTTCGAAGTGCTGTCCGGCGAGGCCGACGCCGCGGACGTGGTCGTTTCGAGCGGATTCCCCTACGTCGACCTCCTGCCGGCGAACCGCGATCTGGTGGGGGCGGAATTCGGTCTGCAGCGCGACCGGGACTGGATCCGCCGGTTAGGGTCGTCACTCGATGGGCTGGGCCAGAACTACGAACGTATCCTGGTGGATTGTCCGCCGGCCCTGGGCCGGCTGACGCTGAACGCCCTCTACGCGGCGGACGCGGTAGTCGTGCCGCTGCAGTGCGAGTACTTCGCGCTCGAAGGCATCAGCGAACTGATGGCGACCGTTCAGCGAGTGCGGGAACTGGGACGGCCCGACCTCGCGATCGCCGGTGTGATCCTCACCATGTACGATGACCGCACGAACCTGTGTCGGGACGTCGCGCGGGAGGTGCGGAAGCACTTCGGATCGATGGTCTGCGATACGATCGTTCCACGTAACGTCCGTCTGGCTGAGGCGCCAAGTCACGGAATGCCGGTCCTGCAATACGACATCAAGAGCAAGGGCGCCCAGGCCTATCTGGGGCTGGCGCAGGAACTCGCGACTCGCCGGCCCTGATCGCGCTGCTGGAATCACGTGAGTAGCAGACGGCGGGGCCTCGGTCGTGGACTGGACGAACTGTTGGCCGACAGCGGCGCGCGTTCTCCAGCCGCGCCGCGTGCGGAACGCGAACTTCCGGTGGCCCAGCTCGAGCCGAACAGCCGGCAGCCACGCGACCGGTTCGACGATGACGAGTTGGCGGAACTCGCGAACTCGATCGCCCAACTCGGCGTTATTCAGCCGCTCGTCGTCACCGGGGGCCCGGACCGCGGCGGCCGGTATCGCATCGTCGCCGGCGAACGTCGCTGGCGGGCGGCGCAGAAGGCGGGGCTGGAGACTGTGCCGGTCGTCTTTCGCGACGTGAATGACGAGCGCGAACTGCTGGAGATTGCCTTGGTCGAGAACCTGCAGCGCGCCGATCTGAACCCGCTGGAAGAGGCGGAGGCGTTTCGGTCGCTGAGCGACGAGTTCGAGCTTTCGCAGCAGGAAATCGCGCGCCGTGTCGGCCGGAGCCGGGCCGCGGTGGCGAACGCCCTGCGCCTGCTTCGCTTGCCTTCTGCGGTGCAGGAGCAGTTGCGGTCAGGAGCGCTGACCGCCGGCCAGGCTCGTCCCCTGGTGGCGCTCGGCGACGAACGGAGTCAGATTGAACTCGGTGCCCGCGCCGAGCGCGAGTCGCTCAGTGCGCGACAACTGGAACGCATCGCGGCCGATGGGCGGCGGAAGACAGCCGCAGCGCGCCGGACGGCCGCCCCGGAGAGCGATCCGCACACCGCCGACGCAATCGAGCGGCTGACGCGTAGACTGCAGACTCGCGTCGAAATCCGCCGTCGCCGCCGCGGGGGCGGCGTCCTCAACATCCACTTCCACTCCGAACCCGAGTTGATCCGCATCTACGAGCGGTTGTCGGCGGAGTGAACACTTTTCGGAGCGCTGCCAGAATGTCGAAGATCCTCAAGAACAGCTCCCCAGGCGACCTGAATGGCTTTCTCGATGCCGGCTGCGAGGTCCAGGGGGACCTCCGTTTCCGAAACACGTTCCGGGTGCACGGCCACTTCAGCGGCAACGTCGAATCGGAAGGCGAGCTGATCGTCGGCGAAGGGGGCGTGGTCAAAGGAGTGGTCAAGGTGGGCGAACTCAGCGTCTCGGGACGGCTCGAAGGGCAGGTCGAGGCGAAGAAGCGGATTGAGATCGGTACGAACGGTCACGTCGAGGGCGAGATCAACTCTCCCGTTCTCGTCATCGCGAGTGGGGCCTTTTTCCAAGGCCAGTGCACGATGACTCCCTCGAAGGCCGTTGGTCCCGCGAGACCGGCCATCGTGGATGGCGGCAAGCCGGCGACCAAGGACTCCGATCCGGCTCTCCAGCGATTCGCTGTTCCGGGAGGGGCGGCCCCGTCGGACCGAGTCGGCGGCCGGTGACTCCTGATCCGCCGGACAGCCTGAGTAGCGCCGCCCGCGGTCAGGGTGTCATCCATGCACCCGATGACGGGCGCACGGACTGGTTCACGGGCGGCGCGGATCGCGCCGCCCGGGTTGGCGGGCGGTACCGGTCCCCGTTTCGTAGGACGGCACGAAGGCTATCGGCCGGCGAGCCAGCGTCGACGATTCAAAGGCATCGGTGATCACACGGCCGTCGATGTCGAGCGCGGTCGGCAGGTTCAGGGCGTAGAGCAGGGTGGGCGCCACGTCCTGGATGCCGAGCCGGGTCAGGAGAAGGTCCTCGTTGATTCCCTGTCCTCGCAGCAGGAGCAGCCCGTCGGGTGTGTTTTGGGAACCGCCCCCGGCCCCGCCGGGCGCTTTGGCCCGTACGCCGAACAGGCGACGCAGGGGCCCGGACCGCCTCCAACCGTAGGCGCTCACCACCGCCAGCATCCGGGGGGGCGGCAGTTGCTCCCAGGCCTCGGCCACCAGACCGTCCACGAAGGCGTAGTAGGCGGACAGCCAGCGCGCCCGGTCGACGTGAACCCGCTCCTGATCGCCGTCGAACTGAACCGCCTCGTAGGAGTCGTAGTACAGGTGCGAGACCGCGGCCAGACCGTCCATTGCCGCGAAGACGACGAGCCCTGAATCGTCGTCCTGAGACCGGGACGCCAGGATCTCCAGCAGTTGAGTCTGGGTCTCCAGATCGCGGAGCGCCGCGGTGTAGAGCGCCGACGGCGGGCCGTCTCCGAGCCGGGCGAGCCGCTCGTCCTCCATCGCCGAGCCGAGGGCCGCGGCCCGGGCCACAGGGGAGTCGGTGAGGCCGATGCCGAAGTCGAGTGCGAACGCGTCGAGGCCGAACCCCGCCGCGATCTGCCAGAGGGACGGAGCGGAAGGCAGGACCGCCGGACCGTCCTCGGTTGAGCCGTAGTCGCCCCAGACGTTGAAGGCGATACCGCTGGGCGCCAGGTGGAACCGTTCGCCGCGAAGCGACGGCACTCCCCTTGTCGCTTCGGATACGACGCCGTGCCGGTAGGGGAACTTCCCGGTCACGACCGTGGTCCAAAGAGGCAGGCGGCTCGCCGGTTCAAGGGACTCGGCGCGGCCGTAGCTGCCGGTTCGCATGGTCTGTGAGAAGAACGGCAGCAGACCCTGTTCGGAGAGGGGCAGGATGGCGTCGAGCGAGGCGCCATCGAGGCCGACGATCAGGAGGTTGGGCGGCGGTATGGACTCGATCGCCGCCGCTCGAGGTTTCCTCTGCGGCGGCGGCTCGAAGGCCTCGCGCCGCTCGAAGACGGCGTACACGGTCAGCACAGCCAGACTGGCGATGCCGAAGCGGCTGCGGACGCCGTACGGCCTCTGCCGGCGGTAGCTGTGCCGGAAGGCGGTGTAGAGCGTGACCACTGCCGCCAGCGCCAGCCAGAGTCCGGTCTTGGTCAGACGATCGTGGATGCCAGGCGGCAGGAACTGATCGTAGAAGGCCGCGTGCGCCAGATCGAGGCCGGCAGCGGCGCTGAACACGGCCGCAATGCACCAGGGAAGCAGCCGCCGGGAACGCTCGGGCGCGCGCCAAGAGAAGGGGATCAGCGCCGCCATCGTGCTGAGAGCCCCAAGCAACCCGTAGTAGGCGCCGGTCCGGAACACCGGTCCCGGTTGAAACGGCAGATGGGGGTTGAGAAAGAAGAGCAGCCCGGTCACGTGGATCCCGGCCAGGAGCCCGGGTATCGCGCAGGCGCCAAAACTGAGGAGACGTTCTCGACTCACCGTGGACGCACTCTACCGGGCGGCAGCAGAGTCCGGCTTCTCGCTCGGCTTCGACCGGAGCGTGCCTGGAGTGCTACCCTCGCCCCGCCATGGCGGCGCTGGACGCGAGGGGAAAAGCACTCGAGGTCCGGGCGTTGCCTCTTCGGCACTTCCTGCTCCGCATCCGGGTGGCCGGCATGGAGTCCGCCGCGCCCGGGCAGTTCGTCATGGTGGCTGGCGCCAACCAGGCGGAGCCGTACCTGAGACGGGCGTTCTCGGTCTACGACCAGGAGCCGGTCGGAAACGACGCCCTCGCGATCTCCCTGCTAGGCAAGGTGATCGGTCGGGGAACGGCAGCCCTGGCTGCCTGTACCCACGGCCAGGACATCCCCGTTCTCGGCCCTCTGGGCACCGGATTTCACAGTATGGCATCCGATCCGCCGCACGGGGACCGCGCCGCCTTGGTGGCGGGCGGCATCGGATCGGCGGGTCTCGGTCTGTTGGCTCAGGCGCTGGCGCGTGCAGGAAGGCCTTTCGACTTCTACTACGGCGGTCGCAGCGCGGACGATCTGGTCGAGGCCGACGAATTCCGGCGCTTGAGCGAAAGCACCGGCGGTCGGTTGGTCAGGACGACGGAGGACGGCAGCGCCGGCGCCCGCGGGTTGGTTACGGAGGCGCTGGCGGCGACGCTCAGGGACGGCGCAACGGAAGCCGGGGCGGCCTACGGCGGGCTCTACACCTGCGGTCCCCACGGTCTGATGGCTGCCGTGGCGCGGCTCGCCGCCGAGCACGGGATCGAAGGGGAAGCAGCGATGGAGACCCCGATGGGTTGCGGCTACGGCGCCTGCCTGGGCTGCGCGGTGGAGCTCAAGAAGGGCGGTTACGCGCTGTGCTGCCGGCACGGTCCGGTCTTTGACTTGGGGGAGGTGGCCTGGTGACCAGGGAAGCCGGTACGTCCGGGCCGGACCTCTCCACGCGGGTCGGGCCGCTGCGGCTGCAGAATCCGATTCTGACGGCGAGCGGCACGTTCGGTTACGGCCTCGAGTTCGCCGAACGGGCCGATCTGCACCGACTCGGCGGCTTGGTGACGAAGGGGCTGTCGCTCGAGCCCCTGGCGGGGAATCCGCCGGTTCGGATCGCCGAGACCCGCGGCGGCATGCTGAATTCGATCGGCCTGCAGAACATCGGCGTCGACCGGTTCCTGAACGATGTCCTGCCGGGCCTGGCCGGACTGCCGCCGAAGGTGATCGTCAACCTGTTCGGGTACGACCTGGACGACTACGTGCGGCTGGCCGAGCGGGTCGACCCCCACCCCGGCGTGGCCGCCGTGGAGTTGAATGTGTCCTGCCCCAACGTGAGCAAGGGCGGAATCGAGTTCGGTCATGACCCCGAGATCCTGTGCGGCCTGGTCCGGCGGGTACGTTCCGCGACCGGCAAGCCGGTGGTGGTCAAGCTGTCGCCGAACGTGACCTCGCCGGCGGCCCTTGGCCAGGCTGCGAGCGCCGGTGGCGCCGATATCCTGTCGGCGGTGAACACATTTGTCGGCATGGCGATCGACACCAATACCCGGCGTCCGGTGCTGTCCACGGTGCGTGGCGGGCTTTCCGGGCCGGCGATCAAGCCGCTGGCGCTGCGGATCGTCTGGGATGTCGCCCGCGAGGTCGACCTGCCGGTGATCGGGATCGGCGGGATCGAGACGGTGGACGATGTCCTGGAGTACCTGCTGGCGGGCGCCTCCGCGGTTCAGGTCGGCACGGCGCTGTTCCGCGATCCCAGGACGGCGGAGCGCCTCGTCGATGGACTGCGCGAGCGGCTCGAGGCGGATGGTGTGGACTCGGTGGCGTCCCTCATCGGAGCGGCAGCCTTTTGACCCGGCTGGACCGGGTCGCTGTCGCCCTCGACACGGACGATCGGGACACCTATCGCCGCTGGTGTTCCTTCTTCGGTCCTCGCGTCGGTGTCCTGAAGGTGGGACCGCGGGTCGTCCTGCGCTGGGGGCGTACGGCGGTCGAAGAGGCCGCCAGGACCGGCGCGAAGGTCTTCCTCGACTTCAAGTTCCACGACATCCCGAGTACCGTCGCCGCCGCGGTCGGCGCGGCGAGGGAGCTGGGCGTCTCCTACCTGACGGTGCACGCGGGCGGCGGGCGGCGGATGTTGGAGGCCGCGGTCGAAGCGGCGGGTGACGAGGTCCGCGTGCTCGGGATCACGGTCCTCACCCATCTCGCGCCGAAAGACCTCGAAGAACTGGAGCTGCCGGGTCGGGCCGCGGATCGTGTTCTCGCCTGGGCGTCCACCGCACAGCGGGCCGGATGCGCCGGGGTGGTCTGTTCGCCGCTCGAGCTGGCCTCCCTGCGCGAGCGACTGGGGCCCGAGCTGCTGCTGGTGAGTCCGGGAATCCGCTTCGGGGATTCCGCGAGCGACGATCAGCGCCGCGTCGCGACGCCGGCGGCAGCGCTGCGGTCCGGGGCGGACCTGATGGTGATCGGGCGGCCGTTGACCCAGGCCGCCGACCCCGAGGCCGCCCTCGCGGTGCTGGCGGCGGATCAGCGCGGGACGTGGAAGGTCCGCCGCCAGCGGACGGCCCATCTACCGGCTTCCGTGTCTCGCGACCAGTAGACGAGGAGGGGTCGACCGCGCACCAACTCGGTTCGGACGGGGCCGAAGAAGCGCGAGTCGCGGGATATGTCGCGGTTGTCGCCGAGACAGAAGAGGCTCCCGGCCGCCACGGGTTCGGGACCGTACGCATCGCGGCGCCAGAAGCTCTCGTGAAGGAACTCCGACCGGGGATAGACCCGATCGTCCGAGTGGAAGACGTAGGCCGTCTCGTCGACTTCGCGACCGTCGACGAGGAGCTTCTTCGAGTCGATCTCCACCTCCGCGCCCTCGGTTGCCACGCAGCGTTTCAGCAGTTCCTCGGCGGGATTCTCGATGCCGCGGAAGGTGACCAGGTCGCCGGGTCGCACCTCGCGCTGGGGTATGAGCGGTCCCCAGCGCCCCGCCCCGGCGCCGAAGATGAACTTGTTGATCAGCAGGTGGTCGCCGACCATCAGCGCCGGTTCCATCGACTCGGAGGGAATGCGATAGGCCTGAACGAGGAAGGACCTGACGAACAGGGCCAGGATGGCCGCGACGAGCAGCACGTTCGCGCCGTCGCGCCACATTCTGAGGCGCTCTGCGTTCAGGCGAAGTCTCACGCGCGTTCCCCGGCGGCGCTCAAGCCGCCGACCGACTCGTGGGCTCGGCGGTTGGCCTCAGCCCCCACCTCACCCGGAGTTCGCGCGCCAGAGCTCACCGTGCTGCGTGCCTGCCGCGCAGACTCCTAGTGGATCACCTTGAATGTGCGCTTCCAGCGGGTCTTGGTCAGGAAGCCCAGAGCCGTGTTCGCGAGCTGTTTCAGGCGGTGACCGAGACCGTGCCAGGTGCCGTCCTGGGTCTCACCGCCGTACGACCAGTAGACAATCGCCGCCCGGCCCTTCACGTGCGCGAGCGGTACGGGCCCCCAGAAGCGGGAGTCGTGGGACCTGTCGCGATTGTCGCCCAGGCAGAAGAGGTGGCCGTCGGGGACGAGGAGAGGCCCCCAGTTGTCGCGACGTCTGCTGTACGGTCCGTGCGGCCCTGTCGACGGGTAGACGACGCTGTCGAGGTGGATCACGTAGGCGTCGTCATCCAACTGCTTGCCGTTCAGGAAGAGCTCCTTGTCGGCCATCCGAAGCTCATCGCCGGGTAGACCGATGCAGCGCTTCACCAGGTCGATCTTGGGCGTCTCAGGCGACCGGAAGATGACGATGTCGCCACGCCGCACATCGCGGCCCGGCAGCAGCTTCTGTTCCAGCTTCGAGCTGCGCGGCCCGAAGATGTAGCGGTTCACGAACAGGTGGTCGCCGATCAGCAGCGTGTTCTCCATCGAGCCGCTGGGGATGAAGAAGGTCTTGAGAACGAACGTGTTCGTGAAGCCGAGAAACACCGCCGCCACGATCAGGGCCTCGACGTACTCGCGGACCACGGACGTGCGGCGTCCGCCCACGAGTTCTGGAACCTTGTTCTCGGCGCTGCCCATCGGCTGGCTAATCTACACGAGCGGGCCGCCGCGCGATGGCCGCTCACTGGGGGGCGTCTATCGGCCTCCATGCTGCGTGTCGTGAGTCTTGGATTCGGTCCAGCTTGCTTGACGGCAACTGTCGCAGCCGCAGGTCCCGCCCGGTGAGAGAGATGCGGTCCGGAACCGCAAGAACGGGTCAAGGCCTCTTGACGAAACGGCTCTGTTCTGGCCTTCCTGCCCCCTCTATAACCTATTGATTCTGAGGACGTTACAAGGATGCGTCTGGGTTGGCCGGGAACTTGAAAGAAAGTGTGGCATCTATACATCCAGGAGCAAGGAGGTGTCCAAGGGGTAGCAAGGTAGCCAAGTTGGCAAGGGGCCAGGGGGGCACCTAGGTGTCCCCCCTGGCATTCCACGATCCTTGCTCCGGGATGGCAGTTTTGACTAATACGAGAACCCCTGCGGCGACCAACGGAGATGAATATGACAAGAGGTACGAAGATTGCGTCGGTGGTAGTGCTCATGCTTGGCCTGGTGGCTGCGCTTCCTGCCGGAGCGGCAGAGGGCGTAGTCAACATCAACACCGCGGATGCTGCGGCGCTCTCCCTCCTGCCCGGCGTCGGGCCCTCGACGGCGGGGAGGATCGTGGAGTTCCGCACTGACAACGCCAAGTTCGAGTCGCCCGCGGACTTGATGCTCGTCCGCGGCATCGGCGAGCGATCGTTCGAGCGCATGCGGCCGTACGTGACGATCGAAGGGGATACGACATTGACGGAGAAGGTGCGAGTCCCCAGGGAGCGGAACGGCGCCGACGAACCGTCAGGGTCGGATGGCCCCGACGGCCCCTGATCGGCACGAGATCGTAGCGCTCGACGGCATGGAGGCGGGCGGGTCTTCGCCCGCCTCCTTGCTTCTTCCGGACGACCGGGGTGCGAAGGGCAGGTCCGCCTTCACTCTTCTCGAACTCCTGGTTGCAATGACGATCGTCGCGTTGCTGGCCACGCTTGCCGTGCCCCCGCTGCGCCAGCAGATCGCTCAGCATCGCGTCCGGCTGGCAGCCGCCGAGGTCGCGTCGACGCTGTGGGCCGCGCGGGGCAGTGCGGTCCGACACGGTGTGGCGGTCGCCGTCCGCTTCGAGCTGGAGGAGTCTGGTGCGAACGCCGCGGCAGCCGTCTTTTCGCTCTACGCGGACGGCGACGGCGACGGCGTGCGCACCGCGGACCTGAGCGCTGGCACGGATCCCCGGATAGGGCGTCCCGCGCGATTGCTTCACGTCGGCAGCGGCATTCGCTTCGGCATCCCGGAGGATCTGGAACCCAGGGAGTTCAGCGGCTCAGGCCGGCTCGATCGTTTGGACGATCCTGTGCGGTTCGGCAGCAGCGACCTCGCTTCCTTCAGCCCGGCCGGCACCGCGAGCCCGGGCACGGTCTTCCTCACCGACGGCCATCACCTGTTCGCGGTACGGGTCTACAACCGCACCGGAAAGATCCAGATTCTGCGCTACGTCCGCGAACGCGAGCAGTGGAAGGGACTGTAGCTATGGCTACAGCCGTTGGCGCGCTTCGATTGGCGCCTCACGGGTTACGCTTCGCCCATGGCAGTTGCGCGGCCCGAGACAGAGGCGGAGGTCTTCTCGCCCATGCGCTGGTCCGGCGACGAACTGCTGCTGCTGGATCAGACCCTGCTTCCCGAGCGCGAGGTCTGGCTCCACTGTCGCTGCCCCGAGGACGTTGCCGGGGCGATCCGCCGCCTCTCCGTGCGCGGCGCGCCGGCCATCGGCGTGGCCGCGGCCTACGGGCTGGTGCTCGGCGCCGACGACTTCGGCGCCGCCTACGACCTGCTTCTCTCCACCCGGCCGACGGCGGTCAACCTGCGTTGGGCACTGGAGCAGGGGCGCGGACTCCATGACCGCTGCATCGAAGCCGAGGAGCGGCATGACCTCCGCGCCCGGTTGCTCGGCTGGGCCCGCGACCTGCACCGGCAGGATGTCGAGGCGAACCGCCGGATCGGCAGGTTCGGCCGGGAGCTGTTCGAGCCTGGCGACCGGGTCCTGACCCATTGCAACGCCGGCGCCCTGGCCACAGCGGGCTACGGTACGGCGATCGGCGTCGTCGAAGCGGCTTGGTCGGCCGGGCGTCTGGCCAGTGTCTGGGTCGACGAAACCCGGCCGCTGCTCCAGGGCTCGCGGCTGACCACCTGGGAGCTGGCGCGGCTCGAGATCCCCCACCGCCTGATCACCGACAACAGCGCCGGCGCGATCATCGCGCGCGGCTGGGTCCAGAAGATCGTCGTCGGGGCCGACCGGATCGCCGCCAACGGCGACGTCGCGAACAAGGTCGGCACGTACTCCGTCGCCGTGCTCGCGGCACGGCACGGCGTTCCCTTCTACGTCGCGGCGCCCCTATCGACGATCGATCGCGGCACGGCCTCGGGCGCCGACATCCCGATCGAGGAGCGCGACGCCGAGGAGGTGGTCCACGCCTTCGGCACCCGCATCGCGCCGCGGGACACCGAAGCCCTGAACCTGGCCTTCGACGTCACGCCGGCGGAACTCGTGACCGCCCTGATCACCGACGCCGGCGTGCTGCTGCCGCCCTACCGGGAGGCGATAGACGCCGCATTCAGCGAGCGCGGCGCCGCCGAGAGTTGAGCGACCGTTCCGATCTCAGCGCCGCCTTCGAGCGCTTCGCCCGCGTCGAGGCGCCGGACCTCGACTCGCCGATGTACGCGGAACTCGCAGCCGGCGTGGCCGAAGATGACGAACTGTTGGCGCTCGCCGCTCGCCGGCAGCAGAGACAGCCGGCGCCGAACATGCTGTTCGGCGCGGTGCAGTACCTGCTCCTGCAGGGGATGGAGCACCCGCTCGCCGCGCACTACCCGATTCTGTCCGGCGGCGAGCGCCCGGCCGGGCCTGCCTTCCCGCTCTTCCGCACGTTCTGCCTCGAACACCGCGAGCAGGTCGGAGAGCTGATTGCCGCCCGCCGCACCCAGACCCAGGTCGTGCGGCGCTGTACCTGCCTTCTGCCCGCTTTCGGCATGGTTCACCGCGAGGCGGCGGCGCCGCTGGCGTTGATCGACGTCGGCGCCAGCGCCGGCCTGAACTTGAACTTCGACCGCTATACCTATCGCTACCTGCGAGCCGGAAGTGAGGTGTTGCGCTGGGGAAGGGGTGCGGCGCGGGTTGAGCTCGAAGCGGATCTGCGGGGCCCCGGCCCACTGCCGGCGCCGCCACAGGAGATCCCGGTCGCCAGCCGCGACGGGATCGACGTGAACCCCATCGACTTAGCCGACCCGGATGAGTTGCTCTGGTTGCGCGCGCTGATCTGGCCCGAGCACGTCGAGCGCCACGGCCAACTGTTAGACGCCGCGGCCGAGCTGAAGGACAGCCCGATCCGCCTCCACCGCGGCGACGCAACGAGGGATCTGTCGCACCTGCTGGAGCGCGTCCCGACCGAAGTGGCGCTGGTCGTCTACTCCACGATCGCCCTCTACCAGATCCCCCGTGACGGCCGGCGGCGCATCACGGAGGCGCTGGAGGCGCTCAGCCGGGAACGGCCCGTTTGGCGGGTGGCGCTCGAAGGCGTCCACCCGCCGAGCCTGACTCTGACCCGGTACCGAGACGGTTCGGGCGACACGGAGTTGCTCGCCAAGGCCTCCCCGCACGGCTGGTGGATCGAGTGGCGGGCCGCGTCCAGGCGCTAGTTGTCCATCCCCGCCGATTGCGCTCGCGTCAGAACGAAACGGTGACCGTCATCGAAACCGACCGCGCCGGTCCGAGCCAGGCCGCGTTTTCGGTGATGGCAGCGAGATAGGCCTCGTCGAGCACATTGTTCGCCACCAGCGAGAACTCCGTCGACCGGAGCAGTTCGCTCAACGCCTCGCCTGAGAAGCTGATGTAGGCGTCCACCAGCCAATAGTCGTCCGTCGACCAGTCCGACGTCAGGCTGACGCGCCGCGGCGCCGTGTACTTGGCGCTGAGGCCCACGTTCAGGGGGCCGCTCCGGTCGAGCGAAACGACCCACAGACGGTCCGGCACGCCGGTCACGTCGGCCCCCGCGACGATGTTCTGGCTGGCATCGACGAGCGGATCGCCGCTGCCGAGGTACTCCGAGTCGTTGAGCGTGTAGGCGGTGTAGAGCGACAGTTGGTGCGGCAGCGGCACCGTGGCGGCGAGTTCGATGCCGCTGGTCTCGATACCGCCCGCGTTGAAGTAGGCGCCGCCGCCCGGGATGAGGTAGTTGGGACCGGCCGGCGTCTGCGGACCGAGGTAGAAGATCCGGTTCTCGAAGTCGATCGTGTACCAGGTGGCGCTCAGGGCGATCCGCTCCCCTGAATACTGCGCACCGAGATCGATGTTCGAAGCGGTTTCCGGCTCGAGCGCGTCGACGCTGCGTCCCGGTACCTCGAGCAGGTTGGCGCTGATCGCCTTGAAGTTCTCTGCGTAGCCGACAAACAGGTCCAGGCCGTCGACCGGCGTCTCGTAGGTGACGCCGCCCGAGAGGAGGGCGCTCGAATCGGAATCGACCGTCAAGTCCGGGTCGATGCGGAACAGGTCCTCGCGCGATACGTCGATCAGGTACTGCTTGACGCCACCGCTCAAGGTGAACCGTCCGGCGTAGATCGTCTCCTCCACGTACAGCTTCAGGACACTCTGCGGGAAGTCCCACTCGTACTGGTGCCAGTAGGGCGTTGCGTTCCACTGGAAGTTGATCGTGGGATCCAGGATCTGGTGCCAGTCCCGGCCAAGGTCTCGCCGCGAGTCCTCGTACCAGATGCCGGCGCGCAGCTTGCTGCCGGCGGCGCCGATCGTGGTGAGCCACTCCTGGTCGAGCGTCACGCCGACGCGGTCCTTGCCGTAGTGACTGTGGCGGTACGACTGCACCGCGGTGGCGCCCGGATGGCAGGCCGGATCGACCCCGGGTCCACCGGCGCCGTAGTAGTTGAAGATGAAGGAGGACGTGCAACCGGGCGTCGGTCCAACGGCGCCTCCGTTCCGGCCCACGAAGCGGATCAGCCCGCGCTGGGCGCCGCCTCGCACCGGCGACCCGCCCATGAGTTCGGATTCGGGTCCACCGTTGTCGTCGGTGAGATCGACGATGTAGGGGGGCAACCAGTCCCCGCGGCCCCGGTTCCGATGGAAGTAGCCGCCCAGGCTCAGCGCCAGCGCGTCGCTGAGCTTCCAGTCCGCCTTCAGGTAGCCGAACGTGTTGTCCCGCCGGGTCTGCCAGCCGCGCCGGTAGAACTGGTTCAGGTACGGCACGCCGGGCCAATCGCCGGTCAGACGGTCCCAGCGCGGATTGGCCCTGAAGTCGCCCTCGCTGTAGAGGCGTTGGTAGGTGTCCTCGTGGATGCTGTCGTACGAGAAGTAGCTGGTGAGATCGAGGCGACCATGCGACGAGACCAGCTTCATGGCCAGGTGCTCACGCTCATTCCGCGCCGAGCCCTCCATCCAGTCGGTCGCTTCCTGGCGCACCACGGCGATCCAGGCGCGGGTGTTGCCGCCGAACAGAGGTCCGGTGTCAGCCCGCATGAAGAAGCGCTGGCCGCCGTTCTCACCCATCGTCGTTGACGCGGTGTAGGTCCGCTCGGCCGCCGGATCGTCGGTCAGATAGTTGAACGTGCCGCCCAGCGCCTCAACCGACCGGGAGGCGATGTCGGCCGTCCCCTGCGACACCTCGACTCCTCGGAGGTTCATCGGGTCGAGGAACCGGTTCGCCTTGGCGCCGCTGAAGTAATCCGACGTGCCGTTCGGGAAGCCGTCGATCGTGGTGCCGATCTGCGCCTCGCTGATCGTCACCTGAAAACCGCGCATGGCGACGTTGCTCGACCAGTCGTCGAAGCCGTACGAGTCCCCCTCCTGGACGGAGACTCCAGGCAGGTTGTCCACCACCGATGTCACGCTCGTGATGTTCGACTGTTGCCGCATCATCGGTTGGGAGACGATGTTCCTCGCGAAGGCGCGGGGCTCCTCGGCCACGACCGTGACCGTTTCGAGGAGCCTCGCGACCTGCAGGACGATCCGGACGTTCTCGTTCGCGCCCGTCGCAACGGAAACCGAAGTCTCCATGGTCTCGAAGCCCGGCAGAAACGCCGTGACGTCATAGTCTCCGGCCGCCAGACCGGCGCTTGCGTACGAGCCTTCAGCGTCGGTCACCCGTTCCTGGCGCACGCCTGGGCCGGCCACCGTCACCGTCACGCCGGGCAGGGGACTGCCGTTCGCGTCGACGACGACGCCTTCGATCGTTCCTGTTGTCTGGACTGCGGCCGCCGCGGTGGCCGACAGCAGCACGGCGGCGATGGCGAGGCGGCTTAGCCGCCAGAGGTATGGGATGTTCGTTGGCACAGCACCTCCCAGAGTCCGACTGACATCCGCAGGAGAGAGTTCCGGTTTCACAGAGTGTACTCCGCGGCAGCTTGAGCCGTTGCGCCACGGGCGCCGTCAGGGCACGTCAAGACGCCGCGAATCGGAAAGTCCCAGGCAGCGGCGACTCCCAGCGTGATCGTGTCGGGGAGCTGCTGCGCATCGCGGGGCTCGACGTAGGCCCACGTGTTGATCCGAGCGCCCGAAACGGGATGCAGCACGGCCGTGCTCGGCCGTCGCCCCCACCGCCGGCCCGCCTGAGCATTGACGACGGCACTCGCGACCACACTCTGTTTGCCGATATCCCAGCGCTTGACCCCAATGACGTGGGCTACATACTCGCGATCGGTGTTCAGCCGGCCGTTGAGATTGCGCGTGGTGGGGTTGAGGGCACCAGTCCCAAGCTGGACTCCGCCGAGGCCCTCGAACTCGTTGCCCTGAGCGTTGAGATCATCTTCGTTGCCCTCGAACTTGCCGACCGTCAAGTCGGTTCGCAGCGATAGGTGCGCCCGGCGGTCCCCCGAACGAGGAGCTTGCCGTCGGCGTTGACGTCGTAAACCGCCGAGAACCGCGGCGCGGGCTTCTGGTGGTCATTGACCTGCTCGTGGAAGGCCGAGCCTGCTCAACGTCGTCATGGACGGCAGTGTGTGAGTGCTGCTGCGGCGAAAAATGGTGGAGGCGGTGGGAATCGAACCCACGTCCGCGAGACTCGGCGCGAGGGATCTACGTGCGTAGCCTTCACTCGAATAGTCGACGCCGGCTTGGGTAGAAGGCCACCACGGCCAGCGGTCTAGCTCCGAAGAGATCCGGCCTGAGTTCGGAGCCGCGCTCAGGCGTTCGATTCACTTTAGTGTCGCTCCTGCCGGCGCCGGGAATCAAGGCTCCGACAGGACCGTGACGACCTAAGCCGCCAGTGCCAAATTATCGTTGGCGAGTGTCAAAAAACCGGTTTACGAGTCGGACTCGGCACGCAACCCCCGAACCGCATGATCTCCCGTCGAAGCCATGCGCCCCCAGGGAACCGGTGATTCTACACCAGCAGCCGCGGCGGGTGCTCAGTCGAAGTCGCTCGGCCGGTAGGCCCGCGTCGTATGGGCCTCAACGTCCTCCCAGTCGAGCCACGCCGGCTTGAACCGCCTTTCCGAGAGCAGCCGGGCCTGGTCGAAGAAGTGGGGCGAGTCGGGGCGATGGCTCTGGCCGTAGTGCAGGTAGCTCGCTCCACGGGTCTTCTCGCCGAATTCGTAGACGGCCATGTAGGAGGCGCCGGTCGCGGCATAGCGCAGCTTGCGGACCTCGCCGTTCTCGAGCGTCGTGGGCGGCGAGTGGTACAGCGTGAACGCCACGCCGAGCGGGCCGCGGACGCCGGCGAGCGGCAGGCTCGGCTCGTCGTCCGAGAAGGGAACGCCGGAGCTGGCGGGCTGGTTGGCGTGGCGCTGGATGCGGTGGATGTCGCCGTAGGGCACGCGCCAGTCGCCGTAGAGTTCCGTGAGCTTCGAAGCGGCTTGCTCCAGGGCCTCAAAGCGCGCTGCCATGTCGCCCACGTACTCCGGCTTGAGGGTCTCGACCGGGTAGCCGCGGCCGTAGAGCTCCTCGTACCAGCCCACCGCGAGGGTCGTCTGCGTGGAGGTGAGCGAGCTCTTGAAGTCCCAGTCCAGCAGATGCTCGAGGTAAGGGCGGACCCGGGCGGCGAGCTCCGGGTCGGTGCGTGCGAGCTGCTCGAGCCTGCGCGCGTAGACGGGCAGCTCGGTCATCGGCCAGTAGAGGGTCGTGTCGTAGGCGAGTGCCTGGAAGTCCTCGAAGGTGAGGTCCTGCGCGTTGCGCAGGAGATAGCGGGCCATCTTGGCCCGGCGCTTGTCGTCGTGCTTGTCCTCGACCATGTAGGCCGGAAAGTCGAGCAGCGACGGGTTGCCGTCGTCGGTGGTCGTGAACGGTGTCGAATTGCAGTTCTGGACGTATCCGGAGGGCGGATTGAGGACCTGCGGCAGTTCCCCGAGGGGGTGGAAGGGACCCCACTCGTTGTCCGGGTCGGCGCCGTCGACGGGCGCGGTCCAGTCGACCGACGGATCGCGGCGGGCGACGGCGCCGTTGTAGAGGTAGAAGATGTTGCCGTCGGCGTCGGCGTAGGTGGTGTTGAAGGTCTGCAGCAGTTGCATCGAGGCGGCCGCGTACCACTCCTCGAAGTTCCGGGCCTTGGCCTGCGCCAGCGCCTGGACCATGCGACTGCCCTCGTAGAGGCGCGGCACGCGCACCGCCAGGTAGTGCTGGTCGTCCTCCCTGGCGATGATCGGGCCGTAGTGCGACCGCCTCAGCGCCACTTCGCGCGGCTTGAGGCCGTCGTCGGTGCGCACGTGGATCGTGGCGCTCCACTCCTCGGCTTCGCGATAGCCGGTGCCGTAGCGGTACTTGAGAGGGTCGGTCGGGTGGTCGAAGGTCAGTCGATAGGTGTCCGAGATGTCAGCGGCGTTGACCGTGTACGCCCAACCGAGCCGCTCGTTGAAGCCCGCGGTCGGGAACGGGCCGCCGGGGTACATGGCGCCGGAGAAGTTCCAGCCCTCGTCGCTTACCACGTGCATCTCGGTGAACATGCCCGAGCCGTACCAGGGCTGATGGGGATTGATGAAGAGCATCGCGTTGCCGTCGCGGGTCTTCGACGGGCCGACGGCCCACTGGTTCGAGCCCAGCGACGCGGCGAGCTCTGCCGCGAGAGGAGCTAGCCTCCCGCGCGGCGCGTGGGCGGCGCCGAGCAGCCGGCCGAGGATCATGTAGCGCTCGAACGCCAACACGTGGAAGGGCGCCATGCGCTCCAGCAGGCGCGGCTTCTCCTCGGGGTGCTTCTCCAAGTAGTAGTTGTAACCGGCGGCGAAGGCCTCGGAGATGCGCTGGATGTGCTTGGGCAGCAGCGGGAAGTCGCGGCGGGAAGTCGCGACCAGGTCGAAGAGGGCCACCTCCAGGTCGCTGCGGAACCCGGACTCGCCGACGACCTCCGAGTAGCGCCCGAGCGCCTTGATGTACGTGTCCTCGAGCTGGAAGAAGTGGTCCTCGCACTGCGCCCAGGCCGAGCCGAAGGCGACCGCGGCGTCGGTCGAGGCCTTGATGTGGGGTACTCCCCACTCGTCGCGGTGGATGACGACGTCGGCTGCCCAGTCGGGTGCGCCCTGCGTGCCGGACGCAGCCGCCGGTCTGCCTTGCCCGGTCTGGGTGTCGACCGCGCACCCAGTGGCTGAAAGGGCTGCGAGCGAAAGGGCCGCCGCGGCGACCAGCCTCGTCCAAGGGTGTCTCAAGCGCATTGGGCGGGCGAGTATCGCACGCCGCGCATTGTTCTCAGTCGGTCGCCCGCAGGCGCTGAACCTGCCCGGGCCATTCGAGCAGCCGCCGGTCGGCCGTCACCAGGCTGTGGCCGCCCATCGCCGTGGCGACGATGATCCGGTCGGCCGGGTCACCGTGCAGGTCGGTGAGGAAGAC
This sequence comes from Candidatus Multivorans sp., assembly GCA_965216125.1. Lineage (GTDB taxonomy): Bacteria > Acidobacteriota > Thermoanaerobaculia > Multivoradales > Multivoraceae > Multivorans. The sequence goes on from OZ244152.1 coordinate 1,558,853, forward strand.
CGACCGCATGGCGACTTCGCCGTCCATCGGAAGTTCCTTGAGACCATGATCTAGCAAATATCGCCGCAGCGCCTCCACGGCCCAGGGGAGCTTGACACGGCCCTTCTTGTGCAATAGCGCGATCTCCCAGAAGGAAATGGCGGACACCGCGGCGTTGCCGGCAGCGAGCGCCTCGTCAGTGGCGCGGTGGGTGCCGGCGCCAAGACGTCGGTCGCCGAGGACGAGCCAGAGGAGAACGTTCGTGTCAAGGAGCAGCACCGCTGTTTCAGTCGGGGTCATCGCCGCGAATGAGGGCGACCTTCCGCTCTTCATCCCACTTGTCCCACTCGTCATCCAGGGGAGACATGATGTCCCCGGTGATCTCCATCACACCGCGAAGGCAGCCGAACAGACTCTTCGGCCGTTCGCGGTACGGCACGAGCCGCGACACCGGCTTGCCGTTCTTGGTGATGACCACCTCGGCGCCGCTCTCGGCGACCTCGTCCATCAGCTTGAGGCAGGTGGCCTTGAACTCGGAGGCCTTGATCGTCCGTTCCATGGCGCCGCCAACGGTATCACGGACGTGGTCATGGTCACGACCATGGTCAGCACACGTGTCGCCGGCGTGTCCCCTCGGCTCCCAGCTCTCGGGCGCCCTACGATCGCTCGCCCACTCGCGGTCCCAGGCTGGCGAGGAAGTCAGCGGCGCCGCGGTGGCGGAGCCGCGAACCGACGACCAGCCAGGCCAGCAGGATGAGAATGAAGCCGCTGCCGGCGAGGTTCGGGGAGGTCCCGGGCAGCAGCGGCCAGGCGAGCATCGCCAGGACGCCGAGGGCGCCGAGAGCCAGGATCCCGACTGCCGCGGCATTCGTCGAGTACTCGGAGCGTTCGACGTGGAAGAGGACGTGGACGCCCTCTCCTGTCGACCGCACCGACACGGAACCGTGCAGCACTCCAGAGCGGACACCCGCGGCAACCGGCAGCGTCAATTGGCCGCCGGAACCGTGGCCGTGCCAGGTTCCGTTCCAGGCGTCGGCGCCGTCGGAAAGCGCCTCCAGAGCCTCGTCCGGCGTCAGCTCCAGCTCGATCTCATACTGTGAGATCACGCCTGCGACCGGTTCGGCGCCCTCACGCGGCCATCTCGTCGAACTGGTGGTGGAAGAAGTCCTCGACCGCGACCAGGAACTTCTCCACCGTGTCGAGCTTCTGGATCTGCTGGCGCAGGCGCTTGCCGTTCGGCAATCCGTGGGTGTACCAGCCGGTGAACTTGCGGAGCTTGTGCAGGGCGAACCGGTTTGCTTCGCGTTCCGCCACCATGTGGAAATGACCCAGGATCAGGTCGCGCCGGTCCATCAGGGTCGGCTCCGGCGCCTCCTCACCGAGCAGGTGGCTCGTGATCTGGTGGAAGAGCCACGGGTTCCGCGTCGCGCCGCGGCCGATCATCACGCCGTCGCAGCCGGTCTGCCGCAGCAGACGTTCGGCGTCCTCGGGAACAGCGATGTCGCCGTTGCCGATCACCGGAATGGAAAGCGCCTCCTTCAGGCGCGCAAGGTGGGTCCAGTCCGCTTCGCCGCGGAACATCTGCTTGGCGGTGCGTGCGTGCATCGCCACCGCGTCGGCGCCGAGGTCTTCGCACATCCGGCCGAGGTCGAGGTAGTTCGCCCGACCGTGGTCCAGGCCGAGCCGGAACTTGACCGTCAGCGGATGCTGATGCGGCGCCGCACCTCGCTCACGATGCGGCCGGCGAGGTCGAGGTCGCCCATCAGGGCGGCGCCGGCGCAGCCCTTGAGCACCTTGTTCGCCGGACAGCCCATGTTGATGTCGCAGATGTCGGCGCCCAGCGCTTCGACGACCTCGGCTGCCTCCGCCATCGTCTCCGCGTCGGAGCCGTAGATCTGGATCGCCAGCGGACGCTCTTCCTCCGAGAAGAACATCAGGTCCCGCGTGTGCTGGTTGCCGTCGACGATGGCCCGCGAGGAGATGAACTCCATCGACACCAGGCCGATGCCGCCGATGCGGCGCACGATCAACCGGAAGTCGCGGTCCGTGACCCCGGCCATCGGCGCCAGGAACAGCGGCGGGTCGATGGTTACCGCCCGCTGACCCTGAGCCAGCACGATCGGCTCAAGCGGCGGCATTGCTGGCGACGGCTCGGTCATGGCGCCGATTCTACGTCCCCTACAGCCATTCCGGGGCTAGGATCAGCCGCCGTGCCGAACCACCCTCACCCTGCGAGTGCAAGGCCCGCTCTGGTGGGTCCCGATCTGTGCGCGTGCGGCCTGCTGGGCGAGTTGCCGCGCCGGTTCCTCGACGGGCGGGAGCTCGACCTGCTCGAACCGCTGCGATTCGCGCTGCCGGGAGACGAGGACACCCTGACGGCGCCGGCCGGCCCGGCGCTTGACCGCGGGCCGGTTGCGGCCGCGCTCGGTGAGCGGAACGAACGGTACGGCCACGCCGGCGCCGCCCGGCTCGCCGAGGAGCTTGCCGATCCGGCAACGCTGGTCGTGATTACGGGCCAGCAGTGCGGCTTAGGGGGCGGACCCCTGTTCACGCTGACGAAGGCGGCGGCTTGCACGCTCTGGGCCGAGGAACTCACCCGCCGGGGCCGGCGCGCGGTGCCCTTGTTCTGGATGGCGTCGGAAGACCACGACTTCGCCGAGGTGGCGCGGGCCTACTTCCCGCCCGCCGGGCCCGAGGCCCTCACCCTGGGCGAGGATCCGGCGCCGCTCAGACCCGTCGGCGGCCGGCCGTTGGGATCGGGGGCGGAAGCGCTGCTGGCGCGCGTTCTGGACGCGGCGCCGAGCGACGACTACCGGCACCGGATCGAGGACTGCCGGCAGCACCTGCGGCCCGACCGCTGCTTTACGGACTCCTTCGCCCGGCTCATGGTCCGGTTCCTCGGCGACCGGTGCCCGCTCCTGGTCGATTCGCAGCTTCCCGCGCTCAAGGCGGCCGCAGTACCGGTGCTGCGCCGGCTGATCGAGCGGCGGCGTCCGGTCGACCTGGCTCTGGAGGAGGCGGCGGCGGAACTGCGGCGCCGGGACATCCGGCTTCCGGTGCGGTCGAGGAGCGGTGAGGCGCCCCTGTTCCTCATCGCCGGCGGCGAGCGGCGGCGGGTTGTCTGGGACGGCAACGGCGGCTACCGGCTCCGCGGCGGCGGCTCGGGGACGCTGGACGACTTGATCGACACCCTGAGCCGCGACCCGGAAGCCCTGAGCCCCGGAGTCCTGGCGCGGCCGGCGGTGCAGGATGCGGTGTTCGGCACCGCGCTCATGATCCTCGGCCCGGGTGAGCTGGCCTACATGACCCAGGCGCGCGCCCTCTACTCGGAGCTGGAAGTTGCCGCGCCGGCGATCACCTTGCGGCCACAGGTTCTACTGCTCGGAGCGCGCGAGCGACGGTGGCTTGAGGGGCTCGAGGCGGAGGGAATCGAGCTCGCGAATGTTCTGTCACGGCCCGAGGAAGTCGAGCGGCTTCTCGCGGCGCGCTGCGGGCTCGATTTCATCGCCTCCGCCCGCGCCAAGGTCGATGCGGCGGTGGACGATCTGGCCGCTGGCCACGCCTCGGTCGACCCGTCCCTGGCCGGCGCCTGGAGCAAGACGGGAGCGAACCTGCGGCGGACCCTCGACCAGTTCGAACGGAGGGTCGTGGCGGCCGCCGCGCGCCGCGATGACGTCCTCAAGGCGCGGGTTGAGAGGTTGCGCGAGCACTGCCTGCCCAACGGCCATCTGCAGGAGCGGGAGTTCACCTCGCTCCATTGCCTGGCGAGCTACGGCGGGGAACTGGTGCGCCGGTTGTCGTCGATCGACCGGGATCCGCGGCGGCTGCAGCCGCTGGCGATGGACGGGACTCCGCCGGGGGACGCTGCAACCGCGGGCGGCGAGACCGCGTAGAAGGGAGTCGGATGCGCGTTGGAATCTGTTGCTTCCCGAGTTTCGGGGGCTCCGGGGTCGTAGCCTCGGAGCTGGCTCTCGCGTTGGCCGAGGGCGGCGACTCCGTCCACGTCGTCAGCTCGGTCCGGCCGCCGCGTCTGGCGGAGGCGCCGGGAATCCACCATCACCCGGTCGACGGTTCGGGAATCCTGGAGTACGGGCTCTTCGATCATCCCCCCTACACGCTGGCCCTCGCGAACCGTCTGGCGCAGGTGGCGCGGGACTTCCTGCTGGATCTGATCCACGTTCACTACGCGGTTCCGCACGCGGTCGCGGCGCTGCTGGCGCGACAGATGCTCACGCAGACCGGGGGCGGGCCGCCGGCCTGCCCGGTGATCACGACGGTCCATGGCACGGACGTGTCCCTGGTGGGCGCCCATCCGAACTACAGCGACATCGTCGGCTGGTCGCTCAGGGGCAGCGACTGCGTCACGGTCCCCAGCCATGCCCTGCAGCGGGAGGTCATGGAGCGGTTCGCGCTCGACGACGAGGTCGAGGTGATTCCGAACTTCGTGCCCGTCGCCCAGGACCCCGAATCGCAGGCACCGTCACGGTTAGCGGGAGCGGACAACGGTCATGGCCCGGCGGCGCCGGCCGCGACGCCGGAGCGGGGCATGCAGATCGTCCACGTCTCGAACTTCCGTCCGGTCAAGCGGGTGGCCGATGTCGTTGCGGCGTTCGCTCTGGTCCGGCGCCAGCTCCCGGCGCACCTTTGTCTCGTGGGCGACGGTCCTGACCGTCCGGCGGTGGAACGCCTATGCCGCGAACTCGGGATCGCAGGCGATGTCTCCCTCATCGGCAACCAGGCCCGGGTGGAGCCGATCCTGGAACGGAGCGATCTGTTCCTGTCGGCGTCGGAGACCGAGAGTTTCGGGCTGGCCTCGCTCGAGGCCCTGGCCTGTGGCGTGCCCGTGGTGGCCACGCGCACCGGCGGCGTGCCCGAGGTGGTCTGTGAAGGCCGAAACGGCCTGCTGTGTCCGGTCGGCGACGTGGAGGCGCTGGCTCAGAGCTGCGTTGCCCTGCTCGCCGATCCGTCGCGTCGCGAGGCTTTCGGCAGGCACGGCCGTGGCTGGGCCCGCTCCCACTTCGACCGCGGTGCGATCGTGGCCCGCTACCGGGAGATCTACCGCGCTACACTGTCGCCAGGAGGTGCCGCCTCCGCACCCAGGCCCGGCGAGGCGCTCGAGGGGAACCTAGACGCATGACAGAACCGGCAGCGCTCCCAACCCCACCGCCCCCTCCCCCCGCTCCGGCGTCGAACCGGAACCTGATGGTGGTTCTCGCCTACCTCTGGATCCTGGTTCTGGTGCCGCTCCTGATCGAGGAGAAGGACGAGGAGGTGAAGTGGCACGCGAAGCACGGCCTCGTCCTGATGGGCGCGGAGTTCGCGTTGTGGATCATCATTCAGGTCGGCCTGTTCGTGACCGGAGGCATCGGCTGCTTGCTCGCGCCGTTCATCTTCATGGCGTTCGTCGCCTTCGTGCTGGTGCGGCTTGCCTGCATCGTGCAGGGAATCAACGGCCGACGTCTCAACCTTCCGCTGTTGACGCCCCTGGTCGACCGCTTCTGAGCGTTCGACGCCAAACCGTAAGCCGAAGCTCTCCCCGAAGAGAGTGCTGATCTTCGCGGCCCTGGCGTTCTCTGTTGCCTTGGCTTTCGACCTCGTGCGTCGGCCCGAGCACCAGGTCGCTGCCCGGGCCGCGGATGCGCTGATCGGCGCCTACCAAGTCTCGCTATCGCCGCTTCTTGCCCGGGCGGGCGTCCGCTGCCGCTTCCTGCCTTCGTGCAGCGAGTACGCTCAGGCGCAGGTTCGGGCGCACGGTCTGGCCGCGGGTGGTCTGAGCAGCGTGGCGCGCCTGGTCCGGTGCGGTCCGTGGACGCCGTCCGGCACAGTGTCCGCGGGTTTCCTGACCCGCGGGCAACACCGCGCCGCGAAGCGGCGACAGTCTTCATGACCATCTGGCCCACCGAAGTGCGGCGCGATCACGAGGCGCGGTTGCTGCGCGTCCAATGGCAGGACGGCCACGCGAGCGACTACGAGTACGACGTCCTGCGCGGCTACTGCCCCTGCGCGATGTGCCAGGGCCACAACGCGGGCCCGCTGCGATATCAACCGCCGCCGCGCCCGGTGATCGCCCAGACAGTGTCCCAGGTCGGCAACTACGCGCTCAGCATCGTCTGGTCGGACGGCCACTGGACCGGTATCTACCGCTTTGACCTTCTGCGCCGGCTATGCCCGTGCGCTGACTGCGAGGCGCGCCGATCAGCGGGCGGCGGGAGGAAGGTCGGCAAGGACGGCTAAGCGCTGGGCGCGATCCCAATCGTCGACCGTGTTCACGTTCAGCAGCACGCGCTTTGGATCGCCGAACCTGGCGGCGTCGATCGCTTGTACCCGGAGGCCTGAACGCTGGAGTGTTGGGTAGAGGCGGAAGTCGCCGGTGGCGACGCGCCGCTCGAGCAACCTCAGGGCAGGCGGCGTCCAGAGCGCACAGGTGGGGTTCATGGTCCACGGATCTGCCGGGTCGGAAGCAGCCGACGCCAGGTCGGCCCGGCTATCGGCGAGGGCAGCCAGCAGCTCCACCGGCACGAGCGGCAGGTCACAGGCGAGGACGAGCAACGCCCGTTCGGGCTGAGCCCGGGCCGCTCCGAGTACACCGGCCGCCGGTCCCGAGCCAGGGCCATCGCCAATGACGGACACCGGCACCCTGCGCCCCCTGGGAACGCGGGCGTCTCGCCCGCATCCGCCCGAATCGACTCTACTGTCGGTGTTTCCAGCGGCCACGAGGACCTCGTCGACTGCGGCGACCGCGGCAAGTCGCATCACGGCCCATTCGACCAACCTCGGCCCCGGCTCTTCCGGCCGGCGACCGGGCAGCCGGAGGTCCGCCTTGTTGCCTCCGAGCCGGCTACCTGCACCCCCGGCCAGCACGACGCCCACGAGCGAGGCCGGACTGCTAGGCTGCGCCGCGCCTGCGGCATGCGGCCCAGGCAGATTCGTCTTGGGAGAGAGATCAGATGAATAGTTCACAGGCCGGACCATGGAGTCGCTTCTTGATTTACGCTGCTACGACCGTTCTGCTCGCCGCGCCGGCCATGGGCCAGGACGCGGCTCCGAGGGTAGCCCTCGAAACCAATCACGGCACGATCGTGCTGGAACTCAATCCGGAGAAGGCGCCGATCACGGTCGCGAACTTCCTCCAGTACGTCGAGGCGGGCTGGTACGACGGCACGATCTTTCACCGGGTGATGGACGGCTTCATGATTCAGGGCGGCGGGTTCACCGCGGACATGCAGAAGAAGATCACCCGCCCGGAGATCGAGAACGAGTCGAAGAACGGACTCTCCAACAAACGCGGCACGATCTCCATGGCGCGGCTTGGGCATCCGCACACCGCGACGGCTCAGTTCTTCATTAACTCGGTGGACAACGAGGAGGGGCTGGACGCAGGCAGCGGGAACGAGGGGATCGACGCATCCGGCCAGGGGTTCGGCTATGCCGTGTTCGGCAAGGTCGTCGAGGGCATGGATGTCGTCGACAAGATCTCGAAGGTCAGGACGGGCGCCAAGGCCGGGATGGGGGACGTGCCGGTCGAGACCGTCCTGATCAAGAAGGTCAGCGTCCAGTAGCGCTTGCGGCCGCGGAGGAGAACCTCCGCGGCTGCATCGAGAAGGGTGGTGCCGAAGGCCGGACTCGAACCGGCACGGGTTGCCCCACACGGCCCTCAACCGTGCGCGTCTACCAATTCCGCCACTTCGGCTTAGTCACGTATCCGCTGAATCAGCCCGGATTGCCGTCTTCGTCTTCGCCTGCCGGCTCGGCCGCCGGCGCGTCCGTCTCCGCCGGAGTCACGGGCGCTGCGTCCGGAGCGGCCTCCGGCTCCGCGGCGTCAACCTCGTCCATCACCGAATCGGCGCCGCTCATGACGGACGAGGTGCTCTGCTTCTGCATGATCCCGATGGACAGGGTCGTCATGATGAAGAGCACGAAGCAGACGACGGTCAACTTGTGCAGGATGGTCGCGGCTCCGCGGGCGCCGAAGGCGGCCTGGGAGGCGCCGCCGCCGAACACGGACAGGTCGGCTCCCTTGCCCTGCTGCAGCAGGACGACCAGGATCAGAAAGAGCGAGAGCGCCACGTGGACGGCATAAGCGACGAGAATCACGAGATCTCCTTCGATGAGGTTCCGTTCTTCAGGGCGTTGTACCGCCGCCGGAACCCGCAGAAAGACGAATGATACGCAGGAACGAGGCAGGATCAAGACTTGCGCCGCCGATGAGGAAGCCGTCAATGTCGGGGCGACCCACCAGATCCCGGCAGTTGTCGGCGTTGACGGACCCGCCGTAGAGGATGCGCGCGGCCTCGCCGAGGCCGGACCGGTGGCCGTTCAGCCCGTTCCGCAGGTGGCTGTGGACGGCGGCCGCGATCTCCGGCGAGGCGCTCAGGCCGGTGCCGATCGCCCATACCGGTTCGTAGGCGAGCACGGCGCCGCCGCCGGCGCTACCGTCGGCGGCGTCCAGTACGCCGAGCACGGCGGCCAACTGGGCGTCGAGGATCGTCTCCGTCTCGCCCTGCTGGCGCTGCTCCAGCGATTCGCCGACGCAGACGACCGGTGTCATGCCGGCCGCGAGAGCCCGTTCCGCCTTGCGCGCCACCTCGGCGTTCGACTCGCCGTGGACCGCGCGACGTTCCGAGTGCCCGGCCAGAGACCACGTGGCGCCTGCGTCCCGCGCCTGGGCGGCGGCGACATCGCCGGTGTAGGCGCCCTTCTCCTCGGCGTGGACATCCTGTGCTCCGATCGAAGCCCACCGCGGCATGGCGCGGGCGGCCGGTTGCAGGTACACCGGGGTGGGAAACAGGACGACATCGAGGTCCGGCTCAGCGGGCCCGGCCGCGGCGAGAGCCTCGGCGTAGGCAGCGACCTCGTCTCCGAGCAGGTTCATCTTCCAGTTGCCGGCGATGATGGCTTTGCGCTTCATTGTTCTCTCCTGACGGTCCTGCGCAACGCTTCGACCGCCGGTAGTTCTTCCCCCGCGAGCAACGCCAGGGAGGCGCCGCCACCGGTCGAAACGTGGCCGATCCGGTCGGACAGGCCCTCCTGCTTCACCGCGGCCACTGTCTCGCCGCCGCCGACCGCGGCAAACCCCGGGCAGGACGCGACCACCCGCGCCACCGCGCGGCTGCCGGCATCGAAGGGCGGCGTCTCGAACACGCCCATCGGGCCGTTCCAGAACACCGTCGCGGCGTCCGCCGTGGCCCTGGCGAACGCGTCCCGGGTCGCGGGGCCGATGTCCACTGCCAGCCACCCGGCCGGCACGCCGCCGCCGGCCGGCACCGTGCGGCGCCGCCGCTCGTCCGCTGGCGCGTCGAGCGAGTCGGTCACCACGAGATCGGTCGGCAGGAGCAGTTCGGCGTGGCGAGCGGCCGTCCCCGCTTCGATCTTTCTCGCCAGGTCGAGGCCCTCCCGCTCCACCAGGGAGGATCCCATGGGGGTCCCCCGGGCGGCGAGAAAGGTGTTTGCCATGCCCCCGCCGACGAGCACCCGGTCGACCAGGGGCAGCAGGTGGAGCAGCGCGTCGATCTTGCCGCGGATCTTGGCGCCGCCGACGATCAGCACGTAGGGCCGCGGCGGATCGTCGAGCAGCCGGCCGAGCTGCCGCAGTTCGCGGTCCAGCAGCATTCCGCTGAAGGCCAGATCCACCCGGTCGCAGACGGCGGCGGTCGATGCGTGAGCGCGGTGCGCGGTGCCGAAGGCGTCGTTCACGTAGATCTGGCCCAGCGCCGCGAGCTCGGCGGCAAACGCCGGATCGTTGCGCTCCTCGCCGGCGTGGAAGCGCAGGTTCTCGCACAGGCAGACGGCGCCGTCGCCGAGAGCGGCCGCGGCCTCCCCGGCGGCCGGGCCGGCGCAGTCCGTCGCGAAGGCGACAGCGCGGTCGAGGATAGGCGCCAGCGCGTCGGCCACCGGGCGCAGGCTGAGCTCGGGGTCGACCCTGCCGTGGGGCCGGCCGCGGTGGGAGAGCAGGACGACCCGGGCGCCGGCATCGCAGAGGGCGCGGATCGTCGGCACGGCTTCGCGCAGTCTGGTCGCATCCAGCACCTGCCCGTTCGCCATCGGAACGTTGAAGTCGACGCGTACGACGACTCTCCGGCCGCGGAGGTCGAGGGACCGGTCGGTGAGCGCGGCTCGGAGGCTGGGGGGAGGAATCAAGGGGGTGTCTCTCGCGCGCGGGTTCGCAATCTCGCGCGAAGGGGTAAGGGCGCCGCTGCTCCGGGCGCGCGACTGCGGAGGATAACGTCGCCGGCGTGTCCGGGGATACGACGGCGTTCCGGGGATTCGTCCTCGGCATCGAGACCTCCTGCGACGACACCGCCTGCGCGGTGCTCGACGGCGAGGGTCGGGTGCTCTCGTCCCAGGTCTCGAGTCAACTGGAGGTCCATCGCCCCTTCGGCGGCGTGGTGCCGGAGGCGGCGTCGCGGGAACATCTCCGGAACTGGCCGGCGGTTTCGGAGGCGGCACTGGCTGAGGCGGGGATCGGATGGTCCGACATCGGCGCCGTCGCGGCGACCCGGGGACCCGGGCTGGTGGGGTCGCTCCTGGTCGGGCTGTCTCTCGGCAAGGCGATCAGCTACTCCCTGGGTGTGCCCTTCCTCGCCGTCCACCATCTGGAAGGGCATCTGTTCTCGCCCTTGCTCAGGCCCGAGGATGCGAGCCGGCCGCTTCCCGAGTCGCTGCTGGGTCTGGTGGTGTCCGGCGGCCACACCAGCCTGCTCGAGGTCGACGGCGGGACGGGCGCCGTGACCAGCCTCGCCGAGACCCGCGACGACGCGGTGGGGGAAGCGTTCGACAAGGTCGGCCGCCGGCTCGGGCTGCCCTTTCCCGGCGGCGCCGAGGTCGACCGGTTGGCCGAACTGGGCGATCCGTCCACGCACCGGTTCGGCACAGCCACGATCAGCTCGAACGAGCTGGCGTTCTCGTACTCGGGCCTGAAGAGTCAGGCTCTGCGCGCGCTGGGGGAGACCCTGACCCGGATCGAGATTCCGCCGGCGGCGCCCAGAGGTGACGACACGGCCTGGCCTCAGGAGGTACTCGACCTGCTGGCGGGTTTCCGGCGCGCCGCCGTGGCCCAGTTGATCCAGCGCCTGGATCGCCTCCGCTCCCGGCGTCCCGTGGCGCGCCTCTCGGTATCGGGCGGCGTGGCGGCAAACCGTCTGCTGCGGCGGGAGGTGACGGCCTGGGGCGAGCGCCGTGGCGTCGAAGTACTGCTTGTGCCGCTCCGGTTCAGCGGCGACAACGCGGCGATGATCGCGCACGCCGGCCTGCTGCGCCTCCTCCGTGGCGATACGGACGATCCACGCTCGGCCGACGCCGAGAGCCGGATTCCGTTCTCTTCTACGCGGGTCTTCTGGCCCGGGCCAGGTCAAAGCGCCTAGTCGATCACCCCATCCACCGGCGACGACGCAGTCGCATACAGCCTCCTGGGGATCCGGCCTGCATTCGCAGCCAGCCAGCCGGCTTCGACCGCGAGTTTCATCGCCCGGGCCATGCGCACCGGATCCCTGGCGCCGGCGACGCCGGTGTTCATCAGCACGCCGTCCGCGCCGAGCTCCATGGCCAGGGCGGCGTCGCTGGCGGTGCCGACGCCGGCGTCCACGATCACCGGCACGTGCGCCTGCTCGACGATGATGCGGAGATTCGCCGGGTTGCGGATGCCCATACCGGATCCGATCGGCGCCGCGAGCGGCATCACCGCCGCGGCGCCGAGGTCCTCCAGCTTGCGGCAGGTGATCGGATCGTCGGTGGTGTAGGGGAGAACGATGAAACCGTCGTCCACCAACTCCTTTGTTGCCACGAGGAGTTCCTCGTTGTCCGGGAAGAGGGTCTTCTCGTCGCCGATCACCTCCAGCTTGACCCAGTTCCAGCCGCCCAGTTCGCGCGCCAGACGGGCGGTGCGGATCGCGTCGTCCGCGGTGAAGCAGGCCGCCGTGTTGGGCAGCAGCAGGTAGCGCTCCTGGTCGATGTGGTCGATCAGTGAGCCCTTTCCCAGGTCGTCGAGGTTGACCCGGCGCAGCGCCACCGTCACCATCTCGGTGCCCGAGGCGTCGAAGGCGTCGACCATCAGTTGCTCGTCGCGGTACTTGCCCGTTCCAAGGATGAGTCGCGAGTGGAACTCACGACCGGCGACAACAAGAGGCTCCGGTTTGGTCATGGCGGTTCAGGTGCTCTGCGCGGGGACGACGTACTGGGTGCCCCGGATCGGTCGGGTGATGTGGTGTAGCAATTCCTCGAAGTCCGTGGGCTTGTGTTCGAAGTCCAGGTTGCGGCTGTCCACGACCAGAAGCGGTGACTGATCGTAGTGGTAGTAGTGGTGGTTGTAGGCCTCGATCAACTGCGCCAGGTAGTCGGCGGAGATGCTCTGCTCGATGTCGCGCGAGCGCTTGTGGATGCGCGCCATGCAGGTCTCCACGTCGGCGGTCAGAAAGATCAGCAGATCCGGTCCGCGTAGCTGTGGCTCGAGCAGGTCGTAGAGCTTCTCGAACAGCATCAACTCGTCGTCGACCAGGTTGAGGTAGGCGAACAGCCTGCTCTTGGCGAAAGTGTAGTCGGCGAGCCGGATGGGATCGAAGAGATCGCCCTGGGCCAGTGCCAGTTGCTGCTTGTAGCGCGTCAGCAGGAAGTAGAGCTCGGTCTGGAACGCGGTCCCGGGCCGGTCGTGGTAGAAGGCCTCGAGAAAGGGGTTGTCCACGTCCTCGAGGATCTTCACGCCCTCGAAGTGCTGCGCGAGCATCTCGACGAGAGTCGTCTTGCCTACGCCGATTGGTCCGTCGACGGCGAGGTACCGGTACGGAAGCGCGTCAACGGGCACTGCGCGGACTATACAATCCCGGACGGCGCCGGGGACCGTCGCAGTGGCGGGTTCACCCGGCCTGGAGCAACAGGACAAAGACTTTCGGTAGGGGGAGGAGTGTCGTGAATCCCTGGTGGCGGAGACCGACGGCGGAAGATGGCCCCGCCCGGGCGGAGCCGAAGAGGCGCAGCGTCCCCGACGCGGCCGTGCAGGAGGAAGCAGGCGGGCAGATGGAAGAACCCGCCGGCGAGCCGGAGGTTCAGCCGGCTGCCGGGGAGGTTGAAGCGTCCGCCGCGGAGGAGACCGCGCCGGAGACGGATGTGGCTGACGGCGAAGACGCCGGTGAAGCGAGTGTTTCGGCGGCCCTCGAGGCGGCGACGGAACCGGCGCAGCCCGCCCGGGCGACTCCCTCGGACGAGGACGAGCCGGCTCCGGCCAGACGCCGTCGGCGCCGCCGGCGTGGCGGTCGGGGTCGCGGTCGGGCGGCGCAGGCTGACGGCGAGTCGAGCGCGGAGGAGGAGACTCCAGCCGCGCCTGACCGGCAGCCCGCGGCGTCGCTGCCCCTCGCTGGACGGGCCGCCGTGCTGCTCGACCTGGGCGCTCTGAAGCGCAGCCTGGGAGCAACCTCCGGGCTCGATCCGGAAAGTCTGTTCGCGCGCCTCGACGAGGATTTGGGCAAACTCGTCCTGCGCCGTGTCTACGCGGACGCGGGGGACCGCGACCTGGATCGCGCCGCGCTTCACCGCGGCAGCATCGAAGTCGTCGACGTGCCGTCGAACATGGAGGAACGCGGCTGTTCCGCTGCAGTGCGGATCGTGGTGGACGCCATCGAGCTCTGCTACACGAAGCGCGGTGTCAACACGATGGTGCTGGTGGCGTCGTCGGTGCAGATGCTGCCCCTCGTGGCCAAGCTGCAGCAGAACAGCGTGACGGTCATCGGCCTCGGCGGAGCGGACGCCGACGCGCAGGTGCGCGGCCAGTGCGACCGCTTCATCGAGCTGAGCGTGTGACAGTCACGGTCGGTTCCACAAGCTGCTAGGGTTCCGCACTCCGCGGAGCGGCGGCTCAGTGCACCCTTAGCTCAACTGGATAGAGCGTCGGACTACGGATCCGAAGGTTGGGGGTTCGACTCCTCCAGGGTGCGCCATCCCCTCACCCGACGCCAGCGTAGGGGACGCCGGCCAGGTCGGCCATGTCGCGCTTCCAGGTGGTCAGGTCGTCGACGCTGAATCGACCCAGATGGTCGTAGCCGCAGGCCCGTGCCAGGACCTTCATCAGGTCGACGGTGGCTCCCAGGTAGTTGGCCAATTGACGGGCTGACGAGCCGATTCGCAGCCGGGCGCGGAGTTCGGGCTGCTGGGTGGCGATGCCGACCGGACAGTTGTTCGTGTGGCAGGCGCGCATGCCCAGGCAGCCGATGGCCTGGAGCGCCGAGTTGGCGACCGCGATGCCGTCGGCGCCGAGCGCCAGGGCCTTGACGAAGTCGGACTCCGTGCGGAGCCCTCCGGTGACGATCAGGGTCACGTCGCCGCTCTTGCCGCCCGCGTCGAGATGACGGCGGGCGCGGGCCAGGGCCGGGATCGTCGGTACCGAGATGTTGTTCTTGAAGATGTCCGGCGCCGCTCCGGTGGCGCCGCCGCGCCCGTCGAGAATGATGTAGTCGACGCCCACTTCGAGCGCGAAATCGATGTCGTCCTCGATGTGCTGGGCCGACATCTTGAAGCCGATGGGAATGCCGCCGGTGCGCTCGCGGACCTGAGCGGCCACCTCGCGGAAGTCCCCCGGCGAGACCAGGTCGGGGAACCGCGACGGGCTGATCGCCGCGGTCCCCGGCTCGAGGCCGCGCACCTCCGCGATCCTGGCCGTTACCTTGGCGCCGGGAAGATGGCCCCCGGTGCCGGTCTTCGCGCCCTGTCCGCCCTTGAAGTGAAACGCCTGTGCCCTGGCCGCCCTGTCGAGAGACCAGCCGAACTTGCCGGAGGCGAGTTCATAGAAGTAGCGCGTGTTGCTCTGCTGCTCCTCCGGCAGCATGCCGCCCTCGCCCGAGCAGATGCCGGTGCCCGCCATCTCGGCGCCCCGGGCCAGGGCGATCTTGGCTTCCTCGCTGAGCGCCCCGAAACTCATGTCGCTGACGAAGAGGGGGATGCGGAGGCGCAGGGGCTTCGCCGCCCGGGGGCCGATGACCAGTTCGGTATCCACCGGGTCGTCGTCGGCCAACGGCCGGCGGGCGAGTTGGGCGGTCAGTAGCTGAATGTCGTTCCAGCGGGGAAGCTCGGTGAGCGGCACCCCCATGGCCGAGAAGCTGCCGTGGCGGCCGACTCGCTTCAGGCCGTTCCGCGCCAGCTCCTGGATGGTCTTGTTGTACGGCTCCTCCGGTGCGCCGTGGTGGTCTGCGTAGAGGCCGAGGTACTCGTCGCGCTTGTACGGCTGCGGGAACTTGGCGTGCCAGGCCGCCACCTCGGCCTCGTCAACGAAGACCGCGTCGGCGTCGGTGTCGACCCAGGCCGAGAACTTGTGCAGGACCTCCTCGGGGTTGTAGGAGCTGACCCCGGTGTCGTAGCGATAGTCCCACTCGTGGACGCCGCAGATCAGGTCGTTGCCGCGGATCCGGCCGTCCGAGAGGAGAGCCCCCCGGTGGAGACACCGGCCGTAGAGCACGGACACCTGGTCGTCGTAGCGGACCACCACCAGGTCCACGTTCGCCACCAGGGCATAGGCGGGTTGCCGGTCCTCGAGTTCGCTCCAGGTGGCGACCTGGACAGCCTGTGCGGTTTCGGGCTTCGGGGGCATACCGTGTTCCTTTCGCGGCGCTTCGCCGTTCGTAGGAACCGGCGTGGCAGGCAGTTCCTTCCGTTGGAGTCAGGCGACGCTACCCCGGGGTCGCAGACTGCCAGGTCGAGAGTCGATCCTCGACACCGACGCGGAGGCTCTCGATCGCCTCCACGACGTCGACGTTCTTCGGATCGAGCAGCCAGAGAAGAGTCGCTCCCCGCACCGCGGCGAGAACCTGGAAGGCGGTCTCGGCAGGGTCGAGGTCGGTCCGAATCTCGCCGGCCTCCTGCCCCTCCCGAACGGCCTGTTCGATTGCGGCTGCGAAGCGCTCGTTGCCGGCACGAAACAGGTCGATCTTGGCGCTCAGGGGTCCGAGGGAGTCGGTCATCAGCATGAACAGGGCACGCATCCACTGCTCGGCATTGCGGAGCAGTTCGGAGTAGCCGCTGAAGATGCGGTTCAGGCTGGCGATCCCGGCCACGCCCTCCTCCGGGTCGAAGACCTCGCTGCCGGCGCGGGTCTGGAGGCGCGTGACGATCGCTTCGGCGATTCCTTCCTTGGAGCCGAAGCGCAGCGACACGAGGGCGCTCGAATAGCCAGCCCTCCTGCCGATCTGCGCCAGTGTGGTCGCCGTGTAACCCTGGCGGCCGAAGAGAACCGCGGCGGCTTGCAGAATCTCGCGTTCGGATTCGGCCCGCCGCTCGGCCTGGGTGCGGCGAGGCCGCCGGGCGCCGCGGTCACTCACAGATGAACGCGACCGGCTCGAAGGAGTCATGCTTGGCGGCTTTGGGCAAGGTGGTGCTTGGCGACAGAGTATTGTTCCGGCAGGGTGGGGCCGACGCCGATTCTATCCTTGGGATCCTGAACGTGCAGACGGAGTTCTTGAGGGAGCAGCAGCTTCTCCGCGACATCGTGTCGCGGGCGCTGCGGGACAAGTCGCCGGCCACCGCGGTCCGCGAGTTGATGGCCTCGGACCGGGGCTATGACCCGGCCGTATGGCAGGAACTCTGCGGCGACGCGGGCCTTGCCGGCGTCCACATTCCGGAGGCATACGGGGGCGCCGGCGGCGGTCCGGTCGAGCTCGGCATCGTCGCCGAGGAGATGGGCCGCACGCTGTTCTGCGCGCCATTCTTCGCGTCCGCCGTGATGGCCGCCAGCGCGCTGCTGGAGGCCGCGGACGAGTCCGCTCGCGCGGAGCTGCTCCCGGGTATTGCCGCGGGTTCGACCATGGCGACGCTGGTCCTCGACGACCTGAACAGCCCGGATGGTGTCGGCGGCTCGATCCGGGCCACCGACGGCGGCCGCCTCTTGGGGACGGCGGCGATCGTGGTCGACGCCCACGTCGCCGACCTGCTCCTGGTGCTAGCGGGAACGGACTCAGGCCTCGCGCTCTACGCGGTCGAATCCGGCGCGCCGGGCCTCGAGATCGAGCCGCTTCAGGTCGTTGACCAGACCCGGAAGCTGTCCCGGGTGACGTTCACCGACGTTCCGAGCCGGCCGATCGGCTCGGTCGGCCGCGAAACACTGAACCGGATCTGGGACCTCATCTGCTCGGCGCTGGCCCACGAGATGATCGGCGGCGCGCAGCGGCTCTTCGAATCCACCGTGGCGTACACGAAGGAGCGGTTCCAGTTCGGCCGGCCGATCGGTTCCTTCCAGGCGCTCAAGCACCGTTGCGCAGACCTGCTTCTCGAGATCGAGCTGGCGCGCCCGCTCACCTACCACTCTGCCCGTTGCCTCGCCGCCGGCGAGGGTGAGCCCTACGCCGCGAGCATGGCCAAGGCGGCGGCCGCCGACGCCTACATGAGCGCCGCGAGAGCGGGCATCCAGTTGCGGGGAGGGATCGGCTTCACCTGGGAGAACGACACCCACCTGTGGTTCAAGCGCGCGAAGAGTTCAGAAGTGCTGCTCGGGACCCCGGCGATCCACCGCGAACGGATGATGACGATGATCGAGGGCGCGGCATGACCCCGGAACAGATCCGGCGCGAGGTCTCGGCCTGGCTCGACGCGAACTGGCGCACCGATCGTCCGCTGCTCGAGTGGCGGAACATCCTGCTCGAAGGTGGCTGGGCGGCGCCGCATTGGCCCGAGCAGTGGTTCGGGCGCGGCTTCACGCTCGACCAGGCCGCGCTGGTCGCCGAGGTCTTCAGGGAGAAGGACATTGTGCCGGCCGCCCAGGTGGGTCCACGCGGCCTCGCCTCCGAGACGATCCTCGCCTGCGGTTCGGACGACCAGAAGCGGCGTTATCTCCGGCCCATCCTGACCGGCGAACACACCTGGTGCCAGCTCTTCAGCGAGCCCGGCAGCGGCTCCGATCTCGCTGGCCTGAGCACCCGGGCGGAGTTCGTGGACGGCAAGTGGATCATCAACGGCCAGAAGGTCTGGAACACGAGCGCCCACCACGCGGACTTCGGGCTCCTGGTCGCGCGCAGCAACTGGGACGTGCCGAAGCACCAGGGGATCAGCTACTTCCTGCTCGACATGCGGCAGCCCGGCGTCGAGGCGCGGCCGCTCAGGCAGATGAACGGGCACCAGTCCTTCAACGAGGTCTTCATGTCGAACGCCGTGGTGCCTCCCGAGGACCTGATCGGCGGCGAGGGCAACGGCTGGCATGTCGCCTCGACCACGCTGTCCTTCGAGCGGCGCGGCTTCAGCCGCCGCGTCAGGGGATCCTCGCTCGAGGGCCCGAAGCAGGGGCCCATCTACCAGGAGTACGAAGAGGAACTCCGGATCGCCACCGAGCCCTACACCTGGTATCCGCAGCGCGAGGGCCGGGTGGATCTCGTCCTGCCGCGCGCACGGGAAACGGGCGCGATCCAGGATCCGGCGGTGCGGCAGGAGATCGCGAAGCTGATCTGCCTGTCCACGGGCGCCGCGCTCGCGTCCGACAGCGCCGAGGCGAAGCGCAAGGCCGGCGCCACCGACATCATCCCCGCCGGGTCGATCGGCAAGCTCGCCGCCAGCGTCATCGCCCGGCAGGCCTCCCACGTCCACACGATGATCTCTGGCGCGGACGCGATGCTGAGCGGTCCCGAATCGGCCGAGGACGGCATCGTCGCCGAAGTCCTGGTTTCGGTGCCCGCGATCTCGATCGCCGGCGGCACCGACGAGATTCAGCGCAACATCATCGCCGAGCGTGTGCTCGGGATGCCGAAGGGATTCCGCGCCGACCAGGGTCCGTTCCGGGACATCAAACGGAACGCGTGAGAGTGAGTTCGGGGCCATTCATCCCGACGCCCGACGAGGTCAGCGCCGCCTGGCTGTCCGAGCAACTGCGCGCCGCCGGCCACGAGGTCGACGTGCTCGGCTTCGAGGCCTCCGACATCGGCACCGGGCAGTTGGGGCGCTGCATCCGCTACCGGCTCGAATACGGCGAAGCCGCGGGCGACGCTCCCCGGTCCCTGGTCGGGAAGTTCCCGTCCTCCGATCCGGCCAGCCGCGAGACCGGCGTCGTGCTGCGCAACTACCTGAAGGAGGTGCGCTTCTACCAGGAACTTCAGCCCCGGCTCGGGATCTCCACGCCGCGCTGCTACTTCGCGGAGATCGAAGGCAAGGGCCCCCACTTCGCCGTGCTGATGAGCGACGAGGCCCCGGCAGAGCAGGGCGACCAGATCGCGGGCTGCGACGAGAATGTGGCGCGGGCGGCGGTGCTCGAACTGGCCGGCCTGCACGCGCCGAGTTGGAACGATGCCTCGCTGCTCGAAGCCGGTTGGCTGAATCGACCGAGTCCCGAATACGCGGCGGCCATCCACCACCGCTACCGGACAATGCTGCCGGGATTCATCGACCGGTACGGCGACCGGCTCGAGCAGGACGCCTGGGAGATCCTGCGGCGGTACGACGATGCCAGCTCGGCGTGGTCCGGCGAGTCGCCGACGCCTTTCTCCCTCGTCCACGTCGACTACCGGCTCGACAACCTGCTGATCGACCGGCGGACCTCGCCGCCCTCGATCACCGCCGTCGACTGGCAGAGCATCACGATCGGGCGTCCGCTCGGCGATGTCGCGTACCTGCTCGGCGGCAGCCTGGAGCCGGCGCTGCGGCGACGGTGCGAGGAGGACATCGTGCGCGAGTACCACGGCCGGCTGGTCGACGCCGGCATCTCTGACTACCCCTGGGAGGCCTGCTGGGACGACTACCGGCTCGGCGCCTTCGCCGGCTTCGGCGTCTGCGTGATCGCCTCGATGATGGTCCGGGAGACGGAACGCGGCAACGAGATGTTCATCGCGATGACCAGTCGGCACACCCGCCACGCGCTCGACCTGAACTCCGCCGAACTGCTGTAAGAGGACTGGAGAAGCACCGCCATGCCGCGAATGAACGAACTCGCCTTCTACACCCTCGCCGGCCAGCCGGAATCCCCGGCCGAGCTGTTCGAGGAAGTGCGCGCCGGCGAGGCGATGGGGTTCGGCTCCGTGTTCATATCCGAGCGCTTCAACGTCAAGGAGGCGGCCACGCTGTCCGGCGCGGCTGCGGCCTGCTCCAAGGAACTCGGGATCGCCACCGCGGCGACGAACCAGAACACCCGCCACCCGCTGATCACCGCTTCGTACGCGCTGACCATGCACCGGCTCACCGGCGGGCGCTTCTCGCTCGGCCTGGGTCGCGGCATCGCCCGCGTGTTCGACGCGCTCGGTCTGCCCCGGATCACCACCGGCCAGATGGAGGACTTCGTCGGTCTCATGCGTCGCATGTGGCGGGGCGAAACGATCGTCGGCCACGACGGGCCGGCGGGCCGCTTCCCGCTGCTGCGCCTCGGCGCCGAGGCCCACGACGAGATCCCGATGACCCTGACCGCCTTCGGCCCCAACTCGCTGGCGCTCGGAGGCAGGGCGTTCGACGCGGTCGTGCTCCACACCTTCTTCACCGACGAAACCCTCGCCCGCTGCGTCCAGACCGTGAAGCGGGCCGCCGAGGAAGCCGGCCGCGATCCCGCCTCGGTCCGGGTCTGGTCCTGCTTCGCGACGATCGGCGATCACCTGCCCGAAGCGGTGCGCCTCAAGAAGACGGTCGGCCGGATGGCGACCTACCTGCAGGTCTACGGCGATCTCATGGTCGAGACGAACCGCTGGGACCCGAAGGCGCTCCAGCGCTTCCGGGCCGATCCGCTGGTGGCGGGCTTTCGCGGCGCGATCGACAGCCTGGCCACCACCGAACAACTCGAACGGATCGCGGCTTTGATCCCGGAGGAGTGGCTGGCGCCGGCCGCCACCGGTTCGCCCGCGGGATGCGTGGAGAAGATACGCGGCCAGTTCGACTTGGGCGCCGACGGCGTCATCCTGCACGGCGCGAGCCCGGAGGAACTCCGGCCGATCGTCGAGTGCTACGGCGAGAGCCGCGACGCGGCCCGCTTCGACCACCTGGCCTCAAATCCGGGTGGCTCCGGGCTTGGCCACTGGGAGCGTGAGGCTTGCAGCGCCGCTGCAGCGTTGGGCTGAAGTCATCGACCCTATGACCTTTCCAGCGGCGGCGGCGGGTCGGAACGGGTCGCCGGCCCGGCCAGCGTCGTCGGTCTTGCGATTCCGGAGGCTACTTGCAGTGTCGGGCGCATGTCGCGCCCAGGTCTCGTAGTCGTTAGCCGTTGCCAAGCGGAACCCGCCGCTACATGCGGGCAAGGCGTTTGAGTCGCGTCGTGATCTCGTCTTCGGGCAGAAACACGGTGTCATCAGCCCGCCAGGTCTCGAGGGCTAGCAGCCCGTGGTGAAAGTCGGTTCTCTGCGCTCGCGTAGGATAGAAGCATGTCTATGGGCAAGAAGAGTAGAAGCAGCGGTCAGGAGCCTCTGTGGGTGTCGGCAGGTGATCTGCCTCGAAGCGCGGGGCACCCGTTCTACGAGCGGTTGAACGGGATTCTGGAATCCAGCGGGTTCGACGAGTTCGCGGAGTCGGAGTGTTCGCGGTTCTATGCGGAGCGCATAGGGCGTCCGAGTCTGGCGCCGGGGCGGTACTTTCGCTTGCTGCTGTTGGGGTACTTCGAGGGTTTGGATTCGGAGCGCGCGATCGCCTGGCGGGCTCAGGATTCTCTGAGCATTCGCCGCTTCCTGGGATTGGGCCTGAGTGAGGCGGCGCCGGATCATTCGACGATTTCGCGGACGCGCCGGCGCATCGATGTGGAGTCTCACCGGCGTGTGTTTTCATGGGTGCTTCGTCGTCTGGCGGAGTCGGGTCTGTTGTCGGGCAAGACGGTGGGCGTGGACGCGACGACGCTGGAGGCGAACGCGGCGTTGCGTAGCATCGTGCGTCGCGACAGCGGCGACGACTACGAGACGTTCGTGCGCGGTCTGGCGGAGGCGTCGGGGGTAGAGACGCCGACGCGGGCCGAGCTGGCCCGTTTCGACCGCAAGCGCAAGAAGAAGCTGTCGAACGAGGAGTGGGAGAATCCGCACGACCCGGATGCGCAGATCACCAAGATGAAGGATGGCCGCACGCACCTTGCCTACAAGGCGGAGCAGGCGGTGGACCTCGAGCACGGGACGATCGTGGGGGTGTCGGTTCAGGGCGGAGCGAAGGGCGACACGGAGTCGTTTCACGAAACGCTGGAGGAGGCCTTCGAGCAGGTGTCGTCCGTGACCGCGGACGAAGCCGCGATCGAGGAGGTCGTTGCCGACAAGGGGTACCACAGCAACGACGTTCTCGCGGACATCGACGAACTGGGCCTTCGCAGCTACATCGCGGAACCGGACCGCGGTCGCCGTCGCTGGAAGGGCAAGAAGGAGCTGCAGGCCATCGTGTACGCGAACCGCCGCCGGATCCGAGGCAATCGCGGCAAGCGGATGCAGCGCCAGCGAGGGGAACGGCTCGAGCGGCCCTTCGCTCACCAGTACGAGACCGGCGGCATGCGCCGCGTGCATCTGCGCGGTCGCTCGAACATCCTCAAGCGAGTGCTCCTTCACGCCAGCGCGTGCAACCTCGGGCTCTTGATGCGCCACATCGTCGGCTTCGGCACTCCTCGAAGCCTCCAAAGCAGGTGCCAGACCCTGCTCGCCCTGCTTCGCCGCTTCCGGCTGCGTCTGAGCGCTCTCGGAACCCGCCTGATGGCGAAACAGCACCCCAATTTGGCCATCTGAACCCAATCGCCATTCCTCTACTTGATCGAGCTACCTCCCAGCGCCGACCCCGTCGCGCACCGCGAACATCCCCGAACCGGGACTTCCGCCACGGGCTGCTAGGGTCAACAGCGATCCCGGACAGACTCCCTCCTTGGCTAGTTCGTCGACAATCCAAAGGACGCCATGCACGCGCAGGCCGTTGCTGGTGGCGACTTTGCGAAGGGAAGCGTCGCCAGTCAGTAGGATGCCACCATGAGCGAGCGCGGTGACGTAGCAGAAACAGTCATTGGCGGAAAGGGTTGGGTGCCGCGCCTTTAGCGCGAAGGCTTGGCCGACTTCCTCGGGTGTCAGATCATGGGTGAGGAGGCCGGCGTCGTCGAGCCGTCGCCACTGGTCCGCGGAGAAGTCGAGAACTTCTGAGCTGCGGACGGGTAGCGGGACGACCAAGCGGTACGGCAGATCAGCGAGTACGGCCACGAGACCGCCTTTGCGGAGATCGATCAGGCAGGACGCATCGTTGACGACGACGCACGTCACTGGCTCGCCGGGCCGCTGATCTGCCGCTCCACGTAGTCGAGGGGCTCGTTGAGTAGCGCCGCGGCGCGCACGGGCGAGATTAGTTCCTCACCGAGCGCATGCGACACAAGGCGCTTGAACCGCCGCGGCTTTTCGAAGGCCGCAAACCCGTGATTGTCGGCGATAGGTTGCGGCTCGGACTTACGCCAGGAGCGGGCGAAGGTCGCAAAGGCGTGTTGGACGGCTGACGGAGATAGGACGCCGACCTGTCGAAGGCGCACGAGCATCGCCGCTGCCGAGACTCCGTAGGTGTGCTTGAGGCGGATGATCTCGTAGTAGGTAATCCGGTGGCGCTTGGCGCCGACTTCTTCAAGAAGGTGCTCGGCTGGAACAAGAAAAGCGCCAGCGAACCGGTTCATTGCCCGTTCGAGGGAGATCGCGGGGTTACCGGTGGAGCGGATGAGCCTGTGGGCGAGTTCGTGCGCCAGGGTGAAGCGTTTGCGCTCGACTTCGATCCGGCTGGAAACGACGACAGCCTCGGCTACGGGCCGTTCTCCGCGGAGAACGCTGCAGGCGAGGCCGTTGATCCTCTCGGGGAGGTCATCTTCGACGACCTTGATGCCCTTGTCTTCGAGCAACGCGCAAAGGCTCGGAATCGGATCCATACCGAGATGCCAAGCGTTGCGGAGATCATCGGCCTTGTCGTCGATCTCGGATTCGCTGGCGACGCTGTCGTAGCGGCGTCGTTCCATCCAGTCGACGGTTGCAGGCAGGTCGAGGATGTGCTCGATGGCTAGGTAACGCTCCAAGTTGTCGATCAGTATCGCCTCGGCCTTGGCGCGGTCGCGGGCGGAAGTCCTTGAGTGCTTGCGGAACTCAAGCCCATCGAGAGTCTCCACTTGTGAGCTCATGAGGAAGTCCAACGAGACGCCCAAGGCCTTGCCGAGTCCGACCAAGACGGCTGAAGAGGGCAGCATTTGGCCCGCTTCGTACTTGCTGATGGCTTGGGCGGTGACTCGCGGGGTCATCTGGTCGGCAAGCGACCGCATAGACAGGCCTGACCGCTTGCGGGCCAGCCGAAGTCGTTGTCCAAACATGATCAGAGTCCCTTCTTTGACAACCTGTGGTTGACAACTGTCGCTATTGTCATGATACCGTCAACTCTGGCTCCACGCCATTCGCCGGCCCGATTGGGCGTGGACGAGGCGACATGGTGTGGCCGGATAGTAGACGACTCAGAGGAGAGTGACGTGGAGAAGCACGAGTTCAAGGTGAACGGCGAGACGTTCTTCTCGGACGAACGGGCGGTCGATGCTGCGGTGTTGCTGCAGATCGCCTTCGCTGGGAAGGCGATTGGCGAGGACCCGGACAAGACCGGATATGTACTGAGGGTTCGGGACTCGGAGGTGACGTTCGTGTCGGGGGAGATTGTGGACCTCGAGAGGTACACCGTGTTTCGGGCCGCCCCAGAGAAGGGTGCACCGTTCGCGTGAGCCAGAACTCGGAGCGAATGGCGGCGGAGCTCGTCGGCTTGCAGTATCGACCGGAGCGCTTTACGGCGCCCCTTGACCAGGGCGGTGCCGATGGCGTTCAGTTTGAGTACAGGATCGAGGACGGCAGCCGAGCCGGGGACACCGTCACCTTGGCGGTGGCTGTACACCAAGACGAGGGTGAGTGGCCCGAAGTGGCGCCGCACTGGGTGTATCTGTCGCCGCCGGATGCGGTTCTAGCTGAGCAGGTGAAGGGATCACGGCCGTCGGGAGTTGTGAAGAACTACGACGGTGAAGATGGTGGAGCTTGGATGGCGATCAGCGCTCCCCCGAGCGATTTTTGGGACGGAATCGAGCGTGGGGACGGGAAGACCATGAAGACGTACCTAGACCGCCACATCCGCAGGATTTGGAAGGCGCGTTGAGGCATCGAGTTCTACTGCGAGAAGCCCTGCACCGCCAACTCGCGGACCACTTGCTGAGCGGGTTCGAAGATGGAGGTTGGCAGGAGGAGGCTTGTTTGGCGCTGTGGCGGCGGGGCGATGGTTTCCACCGCTATACGGGGATCCTCGGTGAAGTCGTTCTTCCGCATGACGGCGACCGAGACTTGCACGGCAACGTAACTGTCCAGGGCGCATACCTCAATCGAGTTCTGGATCGAGCACTCAAGGCAGATGCCGGCGTGGCTGTTCTTCATAGCCACCCAGGTCCAGGTTGGCAGGCGCTTAGCGCCCTAGATCACGACACAGAGCGAAACATCGTTGCTCCGTTTGTTCGTGAGACCGGCTTGCCGCTGCTCGGTTTGACGATGAGTTCGGACGGCATATGGAGCGCTCGGTTCTGGCGAGAGTCGACGAGCGGCGGGATTGCGCCCTTTCGTTGCGCAGACGTCCGCCGGGTTGGTCCGCGCCACACCGGAGCGGATTGGGCTCCCGGCGCGTACCCCTCGTACGCTCGGCGCGCGCGCCTTGCGCGCACGCTCGACAGTTGGGGGGTAGATGCCCAAGCCGGACTTGCTCGAACGCATGTATGCGTTGTGGGCGCGGGAAGCGTCGGTTCGATTGTCCTGGAGGCGCTCGCGCGCACGGGATTTGAGGAGCTAACGATCATCGACGAGGACATCGTGGAGAAAGGCAACCTGGATCGGCTGGTCTATGCCGATCGTTACTGCTTAGGTGCGCGCAAGGCAGAGTTGGCTGTCGCTCACGTGAGAAGGGTCGCCACCGCGCGCCGTCCGGTCGTTAGACCTGTGCCCCTGTCGATTCGCACGGAACGAGCCTACCGACTGGCGGCGGACGCGGACGTCATCATCGGCTGCGTGGACAACGCCGAGGCGCGCGAGGTTCTCAACCACATCGCGTACGCGAACTGCCTGCCATTGATCGATGGCGGCGTTCTAGTGGACTCGAGAGAGCGTCTTCTTTCTGCAAAGTGGTGCGTCCACCTGACGGGTCCTGACATGCAGTGCCTGCGTTGTCGCGGTCAGTACACAAGTAGTGATGCGAGGGACGAACGGATGGGCATCAGGCGTCGTGGGCGGTACATCGATGACGATGTGGAAGGAGGACCCGAGCCAGGCCAGAACACGATCGCGTTTTGCGGTGTCGTGGCAGCGGAGGAAACACGGCTGCTCGTTCGCTACCTAGTTGGCGAGGATTGGTGGCACGACGACGCCCCCACCGCCGGCCGCTGGTCGTTTGAGCACCGCTTCGTTGAAGGGGAAACCGAGCCGTTCGAGCATCCGGGCCAGTGTGTGGCGAGCTGCGAGTTTGCGAATAGCCGACTGGGGCTCGGTCAAGGCGGACGACCGCCCTACCCGTTCTCTGAAGAGCCGCGAGAATCCGTGCGCGGGCGCATGGCGCTGTCGGGCCGTCGAATCAGGATGAAACTAGGCCGCTCGATCGCAGGGCTGGTAACTTGACGGCGAAACCAAAGGTGGAATGCGATTGGGACTTGGATTCCAGCGTTGGCTGGTTCGGCCCCTTAGGTGCTCTACCCGCTTCGCTCCGCCCGGATCCGCGCGATAGCCTTGGTCACGTCGTACCGGTCGTCCCCTTCGTAGCGCGGCGCCTGCTCGGCGAACGCGGCGTCGACCTCTTCCCACCTGGTGCGCGCGTACTCGATCACGTGGGGGTGGGTCAGGAGGAAGAAACGGTCCTCGCGGATTCCTTGGAGCACCATGTCCGCGGCTTCCGCCGCGGGCATGGCGTGCTCCTCGGTGAGCTTGCCGCGCGCCGGATCGACCTCTCGCGGACCGCCGAGATGCTCGGGCCGCCGCTCGGCCGACCGCCAGATGCTCGACGCCACCCAACCGGGACAGAAGACACTGACCCCGACGTGGTCGGGAAGTTCCGCGCGCAGCACGTCGGAGATGGCGAGCACCGCGTGCTTCGAGGCGGTGTAGACGGCGGAGCCGGGGAAGGGGATGCCCAGGCTGTGCTCGGAGCCCGTGTTGATGATCCGGGACTCGCGGCCGCCTTCGATGAACCGCGGCGCGAAGACCCGGATGCCGTTCAGCACCCCCTCAAGATTGACGCCGAGGATCCAGCGCACGTCGTCTGCGGTGAACCCGTAGGCCGGCGCACGGCCCGCGCCGACGCCGGCGTTGTTGAAGAGCAGCTCAACCGACCCGAAGGTCGACCAGGCCTCGTCGGCCAGACGCTCGAGGTCCTCTTCGCGGGCCACGTCGACCTGGGCGGCGAGCGCGCGGACGCCGAGCGCCTCGACCTCGCGGGCGACGCTCGCCGCGGCGTCCGCCTCCAGGTCGGCCACCGCGACGTTCGCGCCTTCACGCGCCAGGGCCAGTGCAATGGCGCGGCCGATGCCGTTGCCGCCGCCGGTGATGACGGCCGATGTACCTGCTAACTCCATTGCTTGAACTCCTTAGCCCCGCAGCCG
Organism: Candidatus Multivorans sp.; assembly: GCA_965216125.1. Lineage (GTDB taxonomy): Bacteria > Acidobacteriota > Thermoanaerobaculia > Multivoradales > Multivoraceae > Multivorans. Next base: position 1,586,331 of record OZ244152.1, read on the forward strand.
GGGCAGGACGTCCTCCGTGAACCGCTCCGCGGCTTCCCGTGCCGGTGGGCTCGGCGCCGCGAAGTTGGGGCCGGTGACGGCGAACTTGTCGACCCCGAGCTCAAGCAGCGCCTCGATCCGCGCCACGCAGTGATCGGGCTGGCCGATGATCGCGTAACCGTCGATGAACTCGTCGGTGAGCGTCGTCGTCTGCTGTCCGCCCTCGCGGCCGTGGGCGTTCATGTCGTAGCTGTCGTGGAGCTTGTGGAACACCTCGGCCTGGCGCTCGTCGACGGGGCCGGCGATCTCCCCGTACATCACGGAGAAGCGGGCGAACAGGCCGGTGGACGCGCGTCCGAGCTCCCGGCCGAGTGCCGGGTCGTCACAGCAGACGACGTTCACGTAGGCGCCGAACTGGAGCGAGTCCGGGTCGCGGCCGGCCTCCGCGGCGGCGTTGCGCGCCGTCTCGATGCCCCACGCAACGCGTTTCGGGTCGGCGCCGACTGCGAGCATGACCCGGTCGGCCTGGCGGGCGGCGATCCCGATCACCTTCGGACCGGTTGCCGCGACCTCGACCGGCACCTTAGGCCCGTCGCCGATCCAGCGGATGGCGCTGGCCGAAGGCGCGTGGGCAAGCCCGAGCTTCTCGGCAAGCGGCGCGGCTTCGTCCGCAATGCTCGTGTCCTCGAACGCCACTTCCTCGCCGCGCAGGTACGCCTGCAGGTTGACGAGGTGGTTCTCGAACCATCCCAGGCGCGCGGGCGCCCGGCCGAGGTGCGCCAGCGCGCTGTCGCCGCGGCCGATGCCCAGCACCATCCGGCCCCGTGACACCAATTGCACGGAGAGGGCCGACGATGCCGTAACCGCCGGGTGCCGCGTGACCGGGTTCGTCACCGACGTCGCGACCCCCAGCTTCTTGGTCGTCGTTGCCGCCAGGGCGAGAAAAACGTACGGGTCGCCGGAGAGGTTCTGCGAGTCGACGACATCTATGCCGTCCCAGCCCCGGTCCTCGGCCTCGAGGGCGAACTCGGCACTGCGGGTCGGTGCGGCGACGGTTTTGGTCCAGAATTCCATGGCGTGTGCTCCTTTCCTGCTCAGTCTCGTGAGCGCGCACGATATCGCTCCGCCAAGTCGCGAATCTCTCGATTCTCGATCACACCCTCGCGGCGCCCGTCCAGTGTCGCCTTGAGCATGGCCTCGCCGATCTACCGGTTGCCAACGGTGAGCGACCGAAACCCGCGGAACAGCGCTCCCATCGCGGCACCCATGCGGTGGTGCGTGGTCATGCGGTCGGGTTTCACCTCGTGGAGGATGCCGCCGGGGCGCCAGCAGACGCAGCCGCCGAGCTACGAAGACATAGTGCTCCAGTCGGTTGGCATCGTTGGGCTGGCTACAGCCGGTCATGGATCCGATAGTCTTTGGAAGCGAGTAGCCGCGCAATGTCAACGACGATCACCCGACTCAGACTCGCTCTCCTGCTGGTGCTCGCGCTTGCGTGTGCAGGCGGAGATGGGGTCCCGCCCGAAGACCCACTCGAGCGGGATAGCGGTTCGGAGACCAAGAGTGCGTTGGGTCAGGAGGCTCCATCCGACTGGAACCCTGGGAATCGGTCGTCAACTACCAAGCCAGATTCGACCGCTGAACAGCCTGAATATGTTGTCCCGGCTACCCCCAAGGTCGTGACCGTCAAGCTGCCTGATTTGAATCTGACTTCGCATACCGTCGTTGATGTCCCGTTCGGGCCGAACGGCGAACACCCGGCCGCGAACCCCGAACTGCGGGCCGCTATCGCGAAAGCGATCCAAGCGGCAGCCGATGCGTACAACGCCGTAAGGGTCTTCCCCACAGAGGCAACCTACGACTATGCGCACGCACTGGCCGCTGGCAAGGCTGCGCACGATATCGCTCCGCCTGACCTGACCGACCTGACCGACCACGCCTACGGCTCGTCAAAGCAGGCGGAGATCGTCACTGAACTCTTCGACTACGACTTCAACAGATTCAAGATGCATCCAGGCATCTCCGTCGATGTGGCAAGGCAGCGTGCAAGCGATCCTTACGACGGGCAGGAAGTCGACCGCATAGTGGGCGAACTCATGCAGGAGTCGGAGGCACTGCGATCCAATCTGGCGAACTCTGGCGAGTCAAGAAGACGGGCATTCCTGGTTGCTGCGGAAACGTGGCGGTCCCTTGCCGAGTTCGCTAGGGATCCCAACATCGTGCACCACGACCAAGCTGCCGCTACCGCCGAGAAAGCGGCGGGAATGAAGCCTGGCGCGTTTGGACGGATCGACCGAGTCTACGGGTTCTTCATGCGGTGTACTCAGAAGGTCTCCGCGCTCGTCCCCGTGCTCGAACAGAAGCGCTGCTTCGACTACGGCAGCGCAATGCTCACATACTTCGACATGAACCCCGACACGGGCGAAGCCAAGGAGAAATGGCCGGAGTGGAAGAGCGACGTTCGCAATAGACTGGAGCTAATCGGCTGGATGACGGACGGCGAACCACTCTTCGAGAAGCTGGCGTTCTGATCCGAACGCAAGGAGATTGGGACTCGCGGCGTTCCGCGGCGCACAGGCGAGGTGGAGACCAACGGCACTGGAGGCGTGGAAGGTAGGGCCGAAGTGGAGAAGAGGCAGCACCACAAGCTGATCCAGAACTACGGGCTGTTCTGGAACCGCGACAAGGTTGACTGGCATCAGCACAACGCGCGACTGGCCGGCCGGCTAAGGGCCAAGAGCAAGCCCGTGAACTTTCGCCGCCAGTTGGGGATCTACGCCCTCTACGACCGTGAGTTTCGCCTGCTCTACGTCGGTCAGGCCGGGAGCGGCAACAACACCTTGTTCAGTCGCCTCAAGTACCACGGCACGCTTCACACAGGAACTCGCGGATTGGCTGCCCGGTGGAGCTATTTTTCCTGGTTCGGCCTCCTCCGCGTCGTGAAGAAAGACCAGAAGCTGGCTGAACCGCCCAAGACGAAGCAGACGACCCGGGCAGACATCCTCGACGCGCTGGAGGCTGTCGCCATCGAGATTGCCGATCCCGATCTCAACCGTCAGGGTGGCAGGCTGCGCACGATCGAAGAGTACCTACAGTGTGAGGACGACGCTGTTCAGCGGTCGCGCAAAGACGGCGGCTCCGGCGGAGGACACAAGAGCGCCTAGCACGAGCCGGCTAGGTCCCTGTGGTTGGTTGGGAGCGTCACGAAGCCGCGGCCGTCGAGTACAATGCTGGCTGGTCAACCAGTAAATCGACGAGGACAAGCATGCGACCGCTACCCACACGGACGACGCCTCTGATCGCAGTGGCCGTCTTCGCGACCGGATTCGCGACGGAGGCCCAGGCCGACGACTGGCTGCAGTGGCGCGGCCCCGACCGCGCCGGAATCTCGACCGAGACCGGTCTGTTGGACGCGTGGCCGCCGGAAGGCCCGGCGGTGAACTGGCGGATCGAGACGCTCGGCCAGGGCTACGGAGCGGTCGTTGTCCAGGGGGACCGGATCTACGTTCAGGGCACGCGCGGAGGCCAGAGTGCGGTCTTCCGTCTGCGCGCGAGCGATGGCGGCGAGCTGTGGATGCGGGAACTTGGCCCCCTCTACGACCACCCGGACAAGGGCGACGGCCCGCGCTCGGCGCCCACGATCCACGGCGACTCGCTCTACGTGCAGAACGGCATGGGGGAAGTGGCGAAGCTCGACCCCGACACGGGCGACGTGATCTGGCAGTTCAACATGCTGGAGCGCTTCGGCAGCCCGAACACCCGCTGGGGCATCAGCGAATCGCCGCTGGTGGTGCGCGACCGCGTGTTCGTCATGCCGGGCGGCAGGGACGGCGCGATCGCGGCGCTCTCGACCGCCGACGGCAGCACGATCTGGCGCTCCAGCGAGCTCGACGACGTGGCCTCCTACTCCTCGCTCATCCTGCGCGACATGGCGGGCACCGAGGTGCTGATCGGCTTCACCGGCGAGGCCGGCGTCGGCGTCCGGGCCGCGGACGGAGCGCTGCTCTGGCGCTACGAGAGACCGTCGACCGCTACCGCGATCAACGTCGCCACGCCGGTGCTCGACGGCGACTTCGTCTTCTACTCGGCGTCGTACGGCATCGGCGGCGGTGCGGTCCGGATCAGCGTCGAGGACGAGGGCGGTTCCTTCTCGAGCGAGCAGGCGTACTTCGAGACCCGACTCCAGAATCACCATGGCGGCGTGATCGCGCACGAGGGAACGATCTACAGCTTCTTCGGTCGCGCGCTCACCAGCGTCGACATCGAGACCGGAGAGGTCCACTGGCGGGCCCGGAGCGTCGGCAAGGGCTCCCTGGTGATGGCCGACGGCAAGCTCTTCCTTCTGAGCGAGCAGAACGAGGTCGGCCTCGCGGTCGCCACGCCAGAGGGCTACGAGGAGCGGGGCCGGTTCGAGATCGAGGACCGCGGCGACTTCACCTGGGCGCACCCGGTGGTCGCCAACGGCGCTCTGTACATCCGCGACGGGGAGTCGCTGACCTCCTACGCGGTCGCCGAGCAGGGAGAATAGGCCATGGTCCACGTAGTTCGTCTTTACTTCGGTTGGACGCTTGCCGGCGTCCTCTTCGCAGCCGCCGCCGGCGCCCAGGGCGCCGGCCTGCCGCCGGTCAAGCTGACTTCGACCGGCTACGTGATGGGCTTCGTCGCCGAGGACGATCGCGGGCGCCACACCTATCTCGGCATCCCGTACGCCGAGCCGCCGGAGGGCGACCTCCGATTCCGGCCACCCGAGCCCGTCACGCCCTGGAGAGCGCCCTACGACGCGCTCGTCGAGCCTCCCTCGTGCATGCAGGCGCCCTACCGGGAAGGCGGCTTCTACGCCCAGCCCATGGGCGAAGTGAGCGAGGACTGCCTCTACCTCAACATCTGGACCGCGGCTGAGTCGGAGGACGACCGCCTGCCGGTGATGGTCTGGATCCACGGTGGGGCCCTCACCCGCGGCTCGGGCTCGCTGCCGCTCTACGACGGCACGGCGCTGGCGAAGAAGGGCGTCGTCCTGGTGACGATCAACTACCGGCTCGGGCCCTTCGGCTACCTCGCTCATCCAGGCCTGTCGGCCGAGTCCGAACACGGCGCGTCCGGCAACTACGGCGTCCTCGACCAAATCCTCGCGCTCCAATGGGTGCGGGACAATGCTGCGGTCTTCGGCGGCGACCCGGACCGCATCACGATCTTCGGGGAATCGGCCGGCGCATGGAGCGTCAACGTGCTCCAGGCTTCGCCGCTGGCGGGTGGCCTGTTTCACCGTGTGATCGGCCAGAGCGGCGGCTACTTCGACGGTTTGCCGGAACTTCGCTCGTCGGAGGATGGATCGGCCGAGAGCGCTGGCGTGGCCTTCGTGAAGCGACTCGGGATCGAAGGCGAAGGCGCTGCTGCCCGTCTGCGCGAACTGGACGCCGAGACGATCCTCGCCGAGGCGTCGAAGCAGGGCGCCTTCGCGACCAGGCCGAACGTCGACGGCTGGGTGCTGCCGAAGCAGGTTGCCGAGATCTACCGGCTCGGCGAGCAGGCGGACGTGCCGGTGCTCGTCGGCTCGAACCGCGACGAGGCGACGAGCCTGATGGGCCGCATGCTGCCGTCCACGAAGTCCGGGGTCGAGTTCCTGGTCAAGAGCCAGTTTCCCGATGTCGCCGACGAGTTCTTCGAGGCATACTCAGTGCCGACCGACGACGACGCGAGGCGGGCCTTCATCGACGCGTTCTCCGACCGCATCTTTGCCTGGCAGATGAAGACCTGGGCGCATCTCTCGGAGACCGTGCCGTCGCCGGCCTACCTGTACTTCTTCAGCCACGCTCCGCCGCACCCCGAGAAGGACTTCTACGGCGCCTACCACGCGGCCGAGATCGCCTACGCCTTCGACAACCTGGACAAGCTGGACTACGAGTACGCCGACGCCGACCACCAGCTTGCCGAGGCGATGTCCGACTACTGGGTCGCCTTCGCCGCGACCGGCGACCCGAACCCGCTGGGCAGCTCGGACCTGCCGGTGTGGCCGAAGTACGAGAACGACACGGCGCGGCACCTCGAGTTCGGATCGACGATCGAGGCCGGGAGCCGCCTCCACGAACGGCGGATGGAGCTGTGGGACCGCTTCTTCGGCGTTGACCGACCGAGTCGGTAGTGCCGATCGCCCGGGCACGGCCCGGGTAGAGTTGTGGGGCAGGAACCGTTCTACCGACAGACTTCGGCCCGATGAGGTGACTCTCCGTGAATCGACGTACTCACGTTCTGGCCATCGGCACCATCTTCCTCCTCTCCGTTGCGGCCACCGCACAGCAGCAGGGCGATTCCCCGCCGCCGCTCAATCCGGTCGGCTTGACGGGCCTCGCCTGGGGCGCCTGGATTCAGCCCGACACGAAGATGGAGGACTGGGTGCAGATGGGGAAGGGCGTGTGCCGGGGGGAGGAATTTTGCAAGATCAACGTCTTCGACGGTCCGGAACTCGCCACCCACGTCGATCCTGTTCCCGAAGAGAACCGGAAGGGTCTGAAGTACGTGTTCACGTACGAGGAAGGCGCGTCTCCGCCCGTGACCGTCCGTGAGGCGCAGCCCGAAGAGGGCCAAGAGCCGCGGGCGTGGACCTTCGAGTAGCCGAACAGGGTGGCGAGGCTCCGCCTCACCCGGCTTTCCGCGCATAGTCGCGAAGCGGCATGCGCGAGTCGCCCTTCTACCGGTTCCTCGGAAACCCCAGGTCCACCTGACTCTCCGCCGGGTTCGGCCAGCGCGATGTGACGACCTTCGCCTTCGTGTAGAAGTGGACACCCTCGGGCCCGTACATGTGGGTGTCGCCGAACAGCGACTGCTTCCAGCCGCCGAAGGAGTGGTAGCCGACGGGCACCGGGATCGGCACGTTGACCCCGACCATGCCGGCATCCGCGTCTTCCTGGAACTGGCGGGCCGCGCCGCCGTCGCGGGTGAAGATCGCGGTCCCGTTGCCCCACGGGTTCTGCTCGACGAGGTCCACCGCCTCGCGGTAGCTGCCGGCGCGGACGACGCATAGCACCGGTCCGAAGATCTCGTCTCGGTACACCGTCATGTTCGGGGTCACGTTGTCGAGCAGCGACACGCCGAGGAAGAAGCCGTCGCCGTCGAAGTCCGTGTCGCGGCCGTCGACCACAACGGTGGCGCCCTCGTCGGCGCCCGCTCCGATGTAGCCCGCCACGCGGTCGCGGTGTTCGCGGGTGATCAGCGGCCCCATCTCCGACTTCGGATCGGTGCCGGGGCCGATCGAGAGCTTGTCCAGCCGCTCCCGGATCGCCCCGACGAGGGGATCCGCCACGCCGCCGACGGCGACGACGACGGAGATCGCCATGCAGCGTTCGCCGGCTGAGCCGTAGGCGGCCGACACCGCCGCGTCGGCGGCCAGATTGATGTCGGCGTCGGGCAGTACCACCATGTGGTTCTTCGCGCCGCCGAGGGCCTGTACCCGTTTGCCCGCCCCGGTGCCCGTCTCGTACACGTAGCGGGCGATCGGCGTCGAGCCGACGAAGCTGACCGCCGCGATATCCGGATGGGTCAGGAGACGGTCGACCGCCACCTTGTCGCCGTTGATCACGTTCAGCACGCCGGGCGGGAAACCGGCCTGGTCGAAGAGTTCCGCCAGGAAGAGGGGCGCCGACGGGTCCCGCTCCGAGGGCTTCAGCACGAACGTGTTCCCGCAGGCCACCGCGTTCGGGAACATCCACAGCGGCACCATGGCCGGGAAGTTGAACGGCGTGATGCCCGCCACGACCCCCAGGGGCTGGCGCACCGAGTAGACGTCGACCCCGGTCGAGGCGTGGGAGTTGTAGCTCCCCTTCAGCAGGTCGGCCAGGCCGCAGGCGTACTCGATGTTCTCGATCCCGCGGGCCACTTCGCCCGCCGCGTCCGAGAGCACCTTGCCGTGCTGGCTCGTCAGCAGCCGGGCGACTTCGTCCGTGTTTGCCTCGACCAGGTTGCGGAAGGCGTACATCAGCTTCGTGCGCACCGCCAGCGACGTGCGCCGCCAGTCGGTGAACGCGTCGCGGGCAGCGGCAACGGCGGCGTCGACCTCGCCCGTGCTGGCCAGGCCGACCGCCGCGGTCTGCTTGCCCGTGGCGGGGTTGAAGACCGAATGAGTCCTGCCGGACCGGGCCGGGTGCGTGGTTCCGTTGACGTGGTGGTGAATCGTCTGCATGTTGAAGCCTCCTGCAGTCCAGCCTACCCGGCTCGGCCCCCGCGGGAGCAGTTGGGCGTGTGCCCGGTTTACGCAGGACTTGACCGAGCTCGGTTCCTTCGTTACGTTCCTACGCGGAGTTCCCATGCACTCGGTCAACGTCAGGCAGCTCAAGAACAACCCCTCCGAAGCTCTTCGCAGTGCGGCAGAGGCTCCCGTCCTCGTGCTCAAAGGCGATCACCCGGAGGCGCTGCTTCTTCACCTCGACCTTGAGCAGCTTCCCGACAAGCCGGATGTCCTGCTGGCGCTCGGAGCTGCTCTGTTCCAGAGTGGCTCCGTCTCCCTGGGCCGAGCGGCCCGCGTAGCGAGCGTCTCCATAGGGGACATGATCAGCCATCTGTCTCGGCTGGGGGCCGCCGTGGTCCAGGGAGACCGCGCCGACGCCAGGGCGGACCTCGAGACGCTCGAGGCATGGCTCGCCTCGTCCTGACCGACGCGAGCCCCCTGGTCGGACTGTCGCGGGTCGGCGGAGTTGTTTGGCTGAGGGAGCTGTTCGGGACGGTCGAGATGACCGCGGCGGTACAGGACGAGCTCGAACGAGTAGGCCTGGAGGCCTGGATCGCGGCGGCCTTCGATCAAGGTTGGCTTCGGTCCAGAGCAACCGCGCGGCCACTTCCGGACTGTCCGCCTCACCTGGGTGAGGGCGAATGGTCAACGATCGTCGCCGCGCGCGAGCATCGCGGTCCGGTTCTTGTGCTCCTCGACGACCGGCTGGCGCGCAGAGAAGCGCAGGCCGCGGGACTGGAGGTCGCGGGCACCGCAGCCATCGTCGGCCTGGCCCAGAAGCGGGGCATCATCGAATCTGCTCGGGACATCTTCGAACAGCTCCTCCGATCCGACTTTCGAATCGCGCCGGACATCGTCCGTGCCGTTCTGGAAGCGACCGAGTCGCCCTTGGCCGAGCTCGCCGAGATCCTGGACGGTGGCGACGACTAGGCGTTTCAAGGGGCCAGTCGGCATTACCCCGCCGGCTCAATCTCCGCGAGACCCGGCATCAGCACGGTCTCGATGTTCAACTGACCGGCCAGGCCCGCTTCGCGGTGCACGGCTGCTTTGCGCCAGGCTTCGGACGTCGACATCGCCACCAGGGCGGCGCGCTTCGGGTAGCAGGCGATCGCGACCTCGTCCCAGAGCTCCTCGACCTTGCCCAGAGACAGCATCGTCACGTCGGCGGCGAACACGACGTGGCCGCCGAAGTCCTGAATGATCTTGCTGACTGCCCGGCCGTAGAGCTGGTACGCCTCGCGCCCCGTCAGCTCCGTCTCGCGGCCATCGCTGTACTCGGCCTTGTCCTTGAACTTGAGCAGATTGACCATGTAGATCGGTCCATCGGGCCCCGGCTGCTGCATCGCCGCGATCTGTTCGGGATCTCGCGGGTAGACGTGATTCTCGAAGGTCGGCATCAGCGCTCCTTGGTGTGGCGGGAAGTCGGGGCGTCAGTCGCCCGGCAGGCGAGGGTACTCGTCGCAGTCGTCGTAGCGCCAGTGCCACGGCTCCCAATCGAAGCCGCCGGCGTTGCCCAGCGGGTAGGTCTCGGTGAAGCAGAAGTCGGCCGCGTGGTCCTGGAGCCACCGGTACGCCGGCGTGTCCTTGAAGTCGGCGTCGCTGGGAACGAAGTCGACGACGCGGCCGGTCACGTGCTCGGAGTAGCCGGGCGGCGCGGTCCAGCGCACGGCGTTCAGGAACGGTCTGCCGTCCGCGAGGAGGCCCTCCAGGATTCGCTTCTGGAAGCCGAAGCTCCGGAAGCCCGAGTCCACTTCCAACTTGATCCCGTCCGCGCCGCCGGCGGCAGCCAGAGCGACCAGCGCGTCCCGCGTCTCGGGCGTGACGTAGATGCCGAGTTCTCCGCTCAGGTTGGCCGGCACCCGAACCAGGTCCGCCGGGTCGGCCATGTCTTCGATGCGGTTTCCCCGCCACGGCGGCGGAACGTCGTGGAGGGTGCCGTTCAGTTCGATCCGTTCGACCGTCGGCTCTGCCGGATCTTGCGGCTCAACCGCTGCGGGGAGCGCCGGGAGCAGGGCGCAGAGGGCGACAGCCGCCAGCAGGGGACACTCGGGACCCTTCGAGCAATGTGCCGTAGCGCCTTTCTGCCTCATCCTCATCTCGCTGGTCGTTCCTCTCTGAAGCCACTGTACGCTGCCAAAGCCGGTGCCCGCGAGTGCTAACATGCTTGCCCGGTCGCACTCCCCGATCTGAGCTCCCAAGGAAGGACTCAAGCCATGCGCAAGCTCATCCTCGCCTCGCTCGCCTTGCTTCTCCTCACCGCTCTGCCGGCCCTGGCCGAGGAGGGAGACGGCATCAAGCGCCTGCCGAACGGCAAGCCCGACCTGTCCGGGGTGTACGACGCCGGAACCGTGACGCCGGTCGATCGTCCGCCGCAGTACGGCGAGAACCTCTACCTGACCCCCGAGCAGGCGCAGGCGCTCGAAGAGGAGAGGGAGGCGTTCTGGCGGGAGGTCGAAGAAGAGAGCAAGGGCGGCGGCGCCGATCGGACGGCGCCCAAGAAGGGCGGCGACGGCGACAACCGCTTCGGCGGCGGCGGCGTCGGCGGCTACAACGCGTTCTGGATCGACCCCGGCTCCGAGGCCGTGGCGGTGGACGGCAGGTTCCGCACCTCGATCATCTACGACCCGCCGAACGGTCGCCGGCCGATGATGACGCCCGCGGCCATGCGCCGGATGGCGACGAACTTCGCCTCGTTCATCCACAACAACGACGGCACCGCATCCTGGCTCGACCATGACGGCCCCGGCCCGTTCGACGGCCCCGAGACCCTGGCCCTGGCCGAGCGTTGCCTGCTCGGCTTCGTCGGCGGACCGCCGCTGCTGCCCAGCCTGTACAACAACTACGCGCGCATCGTCCAGACCGAGAACCACGTCGTCATCCTGGCGGAAATGGTCCACGACGCCCGGATCGTGCCCATCGACGGCGAGCACGGCCCCGATGGCGTCAACTGGTGGCTCGGCGACGGCGTCGGCCACTGGGACGGCGACACCCTCGTAGTCACCACCCGCAACTTCCGCAACACAACCGGTCTCCCCGGAGGCAGTGAGACCATGCATGTGGAGGAGCGCTTCACCCCGTCCGAGGACGGGAATCTGCTCTACCACTTCCGGGTCGAGGATCCCAACTCGTGGACGGGGCCCTGGGCGGGTGAGTACACCTGGCAGGGCAAGGACAGTCGCGTCTACGAGTACGCCTGTCACGAAGGCAACTACGCGATGGGCAACGTCCTGCGCGGCGCTCGCCTGCTCGAATCGGAGTACGACCAGCCGCAGAGTACCGGGGGCAACTAGCCAGTAGCCAGTAGCCGCGGGTCTTCTGACCCGCGGGGGCAGCAGCGCGCCGCGAAGCGGCGACCTTACGGTCTCACTCCCACCTGAACGCCCGCACGGCGAGCCCGAAGCAGAGCACCGCCCAGACCGCCAGCCCCAGGAGCGGGCCGGTCTGCACGAACAGCGTTTCACCGCTGTTCACCATCGCTCGCATCGCGTCGGCCAGGAAGGTCAGCGGCAGCCACTTCGCGAACGCGACGAGCCAGTCCGGCATCACACCCTGGGGGATGAACACGCCCGACAGGAACATCATCGGCAGGGACACGATGTTCGCGAGCGGCGCCGCCGTGTTCTCCGTCTTCGCGATGCCGGATATCGCCAGGCCCAGGGAGGCGAACACGATGCCGCCGAGGAAGATCAAGGGGATCACCTCCAGCCAGAACAGGGCGTAACCCGGGGATACTTCGACGCCGGCCACGAGGATGCCGACGCCCAGCAGCACGTAGGTCTGCATCACCAGCAGCAGGAGCCGGGTGACGAGCGATCCCACCAGGAAGTGTCTCGGGCTGATGGGCGTGGCGAACAGCCGCTTGAGCACGCCCTGGTTTCGCAACCGCACGAGCGTGAAGACGACGCCGAAGAGCGCGCTCTGCATGATCGACAGAGAGACGATGCCCGGCACGATGAAGCCCTGGAAGCCCTGGCCGCGTCCCGCGACTTCGGTGGCGGAGATCGTCGCCCAGTTCTCGACCCGGTACTCCGCGGGAATGTTCGCGACGGACTTGAACACGCCCTCGAGTACCTGCGCGAGGATGGACTGGGCTGCCTGCGCCTCCTGCGCTTTCCTGCCATCGAAGGTGAGATCGATGGTCGAAGAGGAACCGAGTTCACCGAATCCCTCCGGGATCACCAGGAACGCGGTGATGTCACCGGCCAGGACCTCGGCTTGAAGAACCTCGGCATCGTCGGACTCCGGCACGTTGAAGAGCGGCTCTCCGCCGAGGTCGCCCTTCAGCACGGACACCAGGACGGCCGACGCCTGGTTCTTCGCTTGATCGATGATGCCCACCTGTGGCGGGGCGAAGCTGCCGAAGTCGAACAGGCCGAAGACGACCATCATCACGGTCGGAAACGCCAGCGACCAGAAGAGCGCCGCACGGTCGCGGAAGAACATCTTCAACTCCGCAACGACGAACGCGCTGTAGATCTTCAATCGGACAACCCCTCTTCGGCGAGACCGTGCCCGGTCAGATCGATGAAGACATCTTCCAGCGTCAACGCGCCGTCCCTGCGGACCGATTCACCGCCGCGGCCCGCCAACTGCTCGATGAGCACCTGCGGCTCGTCCACGGCGACGATGGCGCCGTGATCGATCACGGCCACACGGTCGCAAAGAACTTCCGCTTCCTCCATGTAGTGGGTTGTCAACATGATCGCCATGCCGTCGGAGCGCAGGCCGTCGATCAGTTTCCACATCCTGCGACGCGCCTGGGGGTCGAGCCCGGTCGTCGGCTCGTCGAGGAACATCGCCACCGGCTCGTTGACCATGGCGACCGCTATGGAGAAGCGCTGCCTCTGGCCTCCGGACAGATGTTTGTACTGCGACCTGGCCCGGTCCGCCAGATCGACCCTGGCCAACATCTCATCCGGCGACACCTTCGCGCCGTAGAGCGTCGCGAACAGCAGCACTGTCTCGCTGAGAGTCAGGTTGTCGAAGAACGCGTTCTGCTGGAGCTGCACTCCGATCATTCCCTTGACGCGCCGGCGGTTTTTCTTCACGCCGACGCCGTTGATGAACGCCTCGCCGCTGTCCGCCTGGCGCAGGCCTTCCAGGATTTCGACCGTGGTCGTCTTGCCGGCGCCGTTGGGGCCCAACATGCCGAAGATCTCGCCGCGATAGACCTCGAACGAGATCCCGTCCACAGCCACAAGATCCTTGTAGCTCTTGCGAAGCTCCCGCACGTCGATCACAACGTCGTTGGCCATCGCCGCGCCCGACGGAGGAGCCTGAGCTTGAACCGTAGTCATTGGTCGTCTGGAGATCCGACCCTGGGAGCGCGGGCATCTTGCCCGCATCCGGCGCGAAGCGCCGGTCCGTAGATCGGGGTGCTAGTCGTCGAGGCTCGCCCAGACGTACCCGATCCAGACCGGCGCCGGCGACAGCGGGCCATTGCCGTACGGCGCGTACTTCTCCGGCAGGCCGGCCTCCTGGACCTCTTCGAGCGACTTGCCGGCGCTCTTCTGGCCCTCGATGTGCGCGATCGTCTCCGCGACGTAGTCGTGGTACTTCTGCAGATCGGCCTTGGTCGCCAGCGGCCCGTGGCCGGGAATGATCTTCGTCTCGTCGTCGACGATCTCGAGCAGTTGGGCCATGTTGTCGCGCAGGCCGAGCGCGCTGCCGCCGACGTCCCGGTCGATGTAGGGATAGCCGCCGAGGTTCGGGAACTGGTCGCCGGCGTGGACCACGTTCGAGTCGCGGAAGTAGATCGCCACGTCACCGTCGGTGTGGGCGGGGTTGCCGAAGTAGATGACGTCGATCGCCTCGCCGTTCCAGTGCAGGGTGACACTCTCGTTGAAGGTCACGATCGGCAATGCCTCCGCCGGGAACGGCGTGGCCGAGAAGTTGGCGCCGGCGTGCCGGTTCTCGAGCAGGCGCTTGCGCACGTTCGCGTGCGCCACGATCGCGGAGTCCGCCCCGAAGGCCGCGTTGCCGCCGGCGTGATCGAAGTGGTAGTGGGAGTTGACGACGAAATCGATCCTGCCCTTCTGGATCTCCTCGACCGCCGCCTTGATCTTCGGCGCCACCGGGATCATCGCGTCGTCGACGATCAGGATGCCGTCCTCGCCCGCGGAGACCGCGAGGTTGCCCGCCAGCCCCGGCTCGGGCAGAAGCAGGTAGACCGTGTCGCTCAACTGGGTCTGGTGCCAGACGATCTGTTCGCCCGCCCGTTTGGCCCAATCGTCGATGTAGCTTTGAGCGGCAGCCGGGATGGCGGCCGAGAGCCCCACCGCTGCGATCGCGAGATACCGACCGAGTCGATGAATGCGGCTCTCAGGGTTCTTCTCGATCATCGTTCTTCTCCTTGTCGTTTGGTGCGGTCGGACGTTGTGTGCTTGCGTGCGGCCGACAAACTACAGGATCCTGGCGGTGTGAGTGGCCGGCCCCTGGGAACCCGGGTGGCGCGTTCCGCGCCATCCGTGAACCAGTCCGTGCGCCCGTCATCGGGCGCGCGGATGGAACGCGGGCATCTTGCCCGCATCCGCCGTAGGCGGCCTCCGCTCAGGCAGGCACGGTGTCAACGACGGGAGGATGGCTGGAGGCGGGAAGTCTCGTCGGTGGAAGCCAGGACGACGGGTCCCTTCGTGCCTTCGATCGCTACCTCCAACCTCGCTTCTCCCTCCGAGACCTCGACCTCGAGCCTGATCTTCGCGAGCACCGCCCCGAGTTCCTCCGCATCCGGCGTCGAGATCCCGAACGACACGAGCTTCCCGCCCACCGGCGTCGTCGCCGCCGGGTGGGGAGACTCCCGCCAATCGATGAAGAATGGCATCCCGTAGCCGCCACCTTGCGGAAACAGCAGGTCCCAGATCAGCAATCCCCCGTCGGCCGTGCGCCGGCGCGTCTCCGCCGGTCCGGCCGACGAGATGCCAGCTTCTTCGAGCAGGCCCTTCGTGACCGCGAGATCGCCTTCCGCCGCCCAGGTCACGAGCCCGCCGGCCGTGAGTTTCGCCATCCGTTCGACCATCTGGTTCTCGACCGACTGCGCCGGGTCCGGCGCGATGATCTCGAGGTACGTGTCGCTCAGGCTCAGGAGGGCATTGCGGGTTCCGAGCCCCTCGTGGGCGCCGCCGAGCGCCGGCGCCACGCCGAAGAAGTCCTCGGCCCACGCGAGCCCCTCGTCGAGGTCGGCGACCGCGTACATGAAGTGATCAATCTTCATCGCTGCCACTTTCCCTCGGCAAGGTCGGCGACCGCGCACTTGAAATGTTCCATCTTCATGACGGCTAACATACCCGCATCCGAACAACAGTCGAGGAGCCTGCCATGAGACAGACCATCCTGATCGCCGCGTCCCTCCTTCTGGCGCTGGCCCCGGCCGCGCTGGCCGCCGACAACGCCCCCGTCCTCGGCAAGTGGACGTCGATGGCCGAAACGCCCCAGGGCACCTTCGAGGTCGTGTACGAGTTCACGGAGGTCGACGGGGAGCTCAAGGGCGCCTGGAGCAACCCGCGCAACTCGGGCGACATGAAGAACGTATCCTGGGACGGCGAGATGCTGAAGTTCGGACGCGAGGTGGGCAGGGGCGGCCAGACGTTCAATCTCAACTTCGAGGCGACGGTCGACGGCGACACGATGACCGGCAAGATGATCACCCCCCGCGGCGAGCGCGAGTTCACGGCCAATCGGAGCAGTTAGTCCGCTACTCCAAGTGCTTCTTGAAGAACGCACCGACCTCCCTGAACACGTCCTTCGACTCCGGCGATTCGGTGAGGATCAGATAGTCCGCGTGCGCGACGCCTTCGTAGACGTGAAGGTCGGCGTCCACTCCCGCCGCGCGCAGCTTGCGGTGGGTGCGCGCCGTGTCGCTCAGGAACAGGTCGCGTGTGCCGGTGATGAGATACGTCGGCGGGAATCCCTCGAAGTCGCCGTAGACGGGGGAGATGAGCGGATCCTTGAGGTCGTGGCCATCTGCGTATAGCTGTGCGGCCGCCCCCAGAAGCCCGTCATAGGTCACCAGGATGCGGTCCAGCCCTTCGTTCGTGAACAGGCTGTCCCCCGTCTTCGTCAGGTCCGCCCAGGGTGTTCCCGCGTAGATGGCGCCAGGCGTGTCGAGGCCCAGTGCCCGGAAGCGATGAACGGACGCCAGCGACAAACCGCCACCCGTTGAGGTGCCGCCGATGGCAATCGACTTCGCCGATCGGCTCTCGAGGAGATGCCGGTAGACCGTGACCACATCGTCGACCGCGGCCGGGAAGGGGTGCTTCGGCGGCATGCGGTAGTCGACGGAGAGGGCCGGGATGCCCGCTCGAGCTGCGACCAGGGCGGCCTCGGTGGCCGCGGCATCGCCGCCTCCCAGCACGTAGGCGCCGCCGTGCACGTGCAGGAAGAGGTGCCCCGTGTGGTCCGGATCGACCTTGTTCGGCATGACCCGGTAGACCGCCACGCCCTCGATCTCGTCCTGCTCGATCGACAGACCGAAAGCACCGGCCATCTGCTCTAGATCGGCGTTGCTGGACCCCTGCTGCATCGCCAGCCACTGTTCCTCGTTCTGAGGGACCTGCTGCTGCGATGTCGCCACGTTGGGGGCGGGTATGGCGGCGAGAGCTGCCCGGAGTTCTTCGCTCGCTCCCGCCGGCGGTGGGACCGCGCGCTCGCCGATGGTCCACGAACCCTCCGGGCCGGATTCCTGGGCCGCTGCCTGCGGTGGGCCGGCGAGGGTGAACGCCAAGGCCAGAGCCAGGGCGAGGGCCGGCTGAAGGGTCGGGAAAGTTCGGGCGCACGATCTCTTCATTCTGAGTAGCTCCTCGTGGTCGACACCAATGCGGTATGCGGCGGACGATACCCTCTGCCCGGGAACGCGGGCATCCTGCCCGCCCTGGGACGCGGGCATCCCTGCCCGCCCTGGGAACGCGGGCATCCCTGCCCGCTCTGCGAATGCGGGCATCCTGCCCGCATCGGGCGCCACGCACCACGGAGGCCAAGATCTGAAACGTCCTTTGATCCCGGTCGCCGTTCTTGCGCTCTTCGCTGCCGTCCCCGCTGCGGCCCAATGGACACCGCCGCCCCTCTACCCCTCCGTCGAACCGGCCCGCACCTGCGAGAGCCTGGCCGGCATCCAACTCACCGGCATCGACGCCACCCTCGAGTCGGCGACAGAGGAGACCGCAGGTGACGCCGGACCTGCCTATTGCCGGGTAACGGTCGCCGCCGGGCACCCACCGGCCAGCGACCGCATCACGATCTGGGTCGCCCTTCCCCTTGAAGGTTGGAACGGCCGCTTCCTCGGCACCGGAGGCGGCGGCTTCTCGGGCGGCAGCCCGCGGACGCTCCCGGACGCGGTCCGGGAAGGCTTCGCGGCGGCTTCCACCGACACCGGTCACGCCGGCGCGAGCGGCAGCTTCGCGCTCGGCGCCGACGGCAGCCTGGAGTGGATGCTGATCCGTGACAACGCCTACCTCGGCATCCACGCGATGACCCGGGTGGGCAAGGAACTGACGGCGGCCTTCTACGACCGGCCGCCGAAGTACTCCTACTTCCGGGGCTGCTCGACCGGCGGCCGCCAGGGGCTGATGGAGATCCAGCGCTACCCCGACGACTACGACGGCGTGCTCTCCGGCGCGCCGGCCATCAACTGGGACCGGCTGCACCTCGCCCAGATGTGGGGCCAACTCGTCATGCTGGAGGCAGATCACTTCGTGCGCCCGTGCGCCTTCCGGCTGGCCGAGGCGAAGGCAGTCGAAGCCTGCGACCTGCAGGACGGCGTCGCCGACGGCGTGATCCCCGAGCCGCGGCAGTGCCCGTTCGATCCCGCGGAACTCCTGGGCGCGGCCTCCGAGGATTGCGGGCCGATAACCGAGGCCGATGTCGCCGTCATCAGCAAGATCCTGGAAGGCCCGCGCCGGCAGGACGGCTCCTTCCTCTGGCACGGCCTGGCGCGCGGGACCAACTTCCTTCCGCTCAGCGGCACCGCCGGCGATCCCCCCATGGGCCGGCCGATGCGCATCACCCTCGACTGGTTCCGTTACTTCCTCGCCCGCGACCCGGAGTTCGACTGGACAGTGTTGACCCAAGACTCCTACGAGCACTTCTGGGACCAGTCCGTCGAGGAGTTCGGGCGCGTGTTCGGCACCGACCGCACCGACCTCGCCGGCTTCCGCGACCGTGGGGGCAAGGCGATCGTCTGGCACGGCTGGAGCGATCCGCTGATCTACGCCCAGGGCACGATCGACTGGTTCGAGGGCGTCCAGCGCCGCATGGGCGAAACGGGCGACTTCCTGCGCCTCTTCCTGGCGCCCGGCGCGTTCCATTGCGGCCGACGCGGCCTGCCTCTGGACAACCCGTTCGCCGCCGTTGTCCGCTGGGTAGAGGAAGGCATCGCACCCGAGACGCTGGACGGCGTGCGCCGGGCTCGTGGTGGCGACGGCGAGATCGTCGAATCGCGTCCGATCTGCCGCTATCCGAAGGTTGCCGTGTACTCCGGCAGCGGTGACCCCAAGGACGCGGCGAGCTTCGAGTGCCGGGAGGAGGTCTTGAACCGGTGAACACGCGTGTAGAGCAGACCCCCTCGACCGGGGATCGAATCGACTTCAGCGGCCGGACCGCCGTGGTGACCGGAGGCGGAGCGAGAGGCGACGGGATCGGCAATGGGCGCGCCGCCGCGATCCTCCTGGCGCGCGCCGGCGCCGAGGTCGTCGTCGTGGACCGGGACGAAGAGGCGGGCCGCGGCACGATCGAGATGATCGACAACGAGGGCGGCGCCGCCCGGCTCTTCGTCGGCGACGTGACGAGCGAAGAGGACTGCGCGGACCTGGCGGCCTTCGCGCGGGATCGCTCCGCGTTGCCCACGGTGCTGATCAACAACGTCGGGATCGGAGCGCCCGGCACCGTCCTCGATACCGCGCCGGACTTCTGGGACCGGGTGATGAAGGTGAACGTCAAGTCGATGTACCTCGTGTCCCGCGCCCTGATCCCGACGATGGCGGAGGCCGGCGGCGGGGCGGTCGTGAACATCAGCTCCATCTCGGCGATCCGGCCCAAGGGCCTGACGGCCTACTCGACGTCGAAAGGCGCGGTGATCTCGCTCACGAAGGCCATGGCCGTCGACCACGCCGGGGACGGGATCCGCGTCAACGCCGTGCTCCCGGGCCCGGTCTGGACGCCCATGGTCCAACGCCCGACGATGACGCCCGAACTCCGCGAGCGGCGCAAGAACGCATCGGCGCTGCGGATCGAGGGAACCGGCTGGGACATTGGACGGGCGGTCGTGTTCCTCGCCTCCGAGCATGCGCGGTACATCACCGGCCAGACGCTGGTCGTCGACGGCGGTGTCTCCCTGCTGTCTCCTGCACGCTGAGCCGCGCTGAACAGTCCGTCACTCAAGAGAGGTTCTCCATGGCTCGACTCCCCTACCTGAACGCCGGCGATCTCGCTCCACCGGACCGGGACCTGCTCAATCCGCCGATCAACCTGGCGCGGATCCTCGCCTACAGCCCATCGGGCACGCGCGCGTTCCGCCAGCTCGGCGCGTGGATCCGCTTCAAGGCCCGCTTCGATCCCCGCTTGCGGGAGATGGCGATCCTGCGCGTCGGCGTTGTGACACGGACCGACTACGAGTACAGCCACCACATCCAGCTCGGCCGCCACTTCGGCCTCTCGGACGACGACATCCGGGCCGTGGTCGTGGGGCCGGATGCCGAGGCGCTCACCGAGCTGGAGCGGCTGGTCCTGACCGCCACCGACGAAGCGACGACCGGTCCCGGCATCAGCGTCGAGACCTTCGACGCGCTGCGGCGTCACCTGGACGAGGAGCTCCTGGTCGAACTGACGATCATCGTTGCGTTCTACAGCGGCGTCGTTCGCGTGCTCAACACTCTCGACATCGACGTCGAGCCGGACTACGAGCACTACCTGGAGGACTTCCCGCTGCCGTAGAGGCGCAGCTACGACCCCCCCCACACTGGGTGCGCCTCGCACAACGACCTACTCGCAGGCATGTCCATCCTTGTCGCGATCGCTGGACGTGTTCAGGTCGTAGGTCTCGCGTTCAGGCTGGTCCCACGAACGCCACTGGTACGTACCGCCGTTGCGGTTGACGCCCTTGTTCCAGCCCGCGTCCCTCATGGCGGTGCAGTTTGCGTAGTCCTGGACGGGTGGAGGAGCCGGATCGTTGCCGCCGCCTGGCGGATTGCCGGTCCCGGCACTGCACTGAATGGCGGTCGAGGAGCAGGTCGCCAGCACGCGCTCCAGGGCATCCGCTTCGGTGTGGTCGATTGTCAGGCCGTAGGCCAGGCGGACGTTCAACGCGGTCTGAGCGAACCAGCACCGATTCTGGTCCGGCATCCACTCGGCGGCATCCTTGGCGCCCTTCTCGTTCCGATTCAGCGTCGGCGACGCCAAGGTCAGGTTCCTCAGGTCCTCGGCGAACTCTCGCCGCGTCGCCGCGCTGGCGCTGCAGAGGCCGCTGTCGTGCGCCTCGGAACGGGCCACGATGTGCTCGATGTCCGTATCTGAGGTGCTGGCGAAGGACTCGCAGGTGTAGGGGCTGAAGATGCCGCCGAGCTCATCCACGATGTCGGCTTCGACCGACTGCGAGTAGGGGTAGTCGTTCGACCGGTACTCGGAGCATCGATCTTCATCGGCGATCGTCAAGCCGCGCCAGGTGCTTGCGCCGAGTCCGATGTAGTAGGGAGAGATCAGTTTGTCATTGGTGTTCTGTGAGAGTGCCGCACCTGCAACGCAGAAGAGCACCACGGGAACAAATGTTCGGGGCATCGGGGCACGCCTCCCTCTGGTTGCCTGACCCGTGGCTGACCGGGTCGCTGTCGGGCGCGTACTCTAGCGTCAAGATCGTTTGACACTCCGGCACCAAGGAGACATCACCATGGCTCGACTTCGCTAGCTGGACGCCGATGACCTCGCTCCACCGGACCGGGACCTGCTCAATCCGCCGATCAACCTGGTGCGGATCCTCGCTTGCAGCCCCTCGGGTACGCGTGCCTTCCGCCAGCTCGGCGCGTGGTTCGCGTTCTCAACACGCTGGAGATCGACGTCGAGCCCGGCTACGAGCGCTACCTGGAGGAGTTCCCGCTGCCGTAGAGGGGCAGCTGGGCCGCCATCGTGTCGGCCGACCGTTGGCGGTGGCGTCTTCTCGATCGGCTGGGCACCTAAGCTGCCGGCGGCGCGTTCTAGGAGATCTACCTAGCCGACGAACCGCTCCGGGCTCCTTCCTTCAGGGCGCGGACTGGCCGCGAGTCCTGGTCGGGTCTGGCCAGAGCTGCGTTCGCCAAGGACCCTCGAGGTAGCTGCTCTGGCTCCACCGTCGCCGCCCGCTGTGCGCCGATCTGGGGGGGTTGTGAGCAACAGGGAGCGCGGCCCGTGGACAAGAAAACGCCCAGCTCAGCGTTACATAGACGAAGGGCTGAAGATCGGTTGTCGGCCCATCGTCAACAAGCGGCTGCGTATGCAGCCTATGGGAGGTTAGGAAATGTCCAAGTCAACGAAGAACACAGGAAAGAGCTGGAGCCCGGCCGATGAGAGAAGGCTGGGCCGACTGGCGGCAGGGAACACACCGACTCGGGTGATCGGCCTGAAACTCGGCCGAACACCAGACGCCGTTCGCTCGAAGGCCAGTGAGCTGGGAGTATCGCTCAAGCCCACGAACCAATCGCCCTACGGTCGGAGAAACAGATGATCATCAGGAAGTCTCGGCTTCGATCTCTGACGCGGTACTTGAGAGGCCTCAAGGATGGAGAGGGCTTCACTTTCGGGGTCAGAGCGACGCCGGAGGTCGTGGCGACACTGCCAACACTTGGCTTCTCGGGCGTCTGGGTCGACGGCGAGTCGCTTCTTCCGTCAGCGTCGAGAGGGCTGGCGTGCCAAAAGAACGCTGAGGGATGGGAGATCATCCACAAGGATCGACCTAAGGAAACGGTCTCACACCCCTTGGAGTGGCAGTGGACGGAGTGGCGCGGGCGTGAGCGAGTCCCGCGATCCGACATCATCTTCCGACGCTACCGAAGATACCCACGAACGGCAGTGACACCGCCGGGGCTGGAGATCTACACCGCAAGCACTCCACAGGGTCGCATGGTCGTACTGTCCCGCAGCTTTCTCAAGGGACAAGACACTGATTTGGCAGCGATCGGCGTCAATGTACTCCTTGAGCTCTTCGGCGAGGCAGAGCTCCTGAGGGAGAAGTTGACTACGCTAGCTCCTCGACGGCTCAAGAGGCTCAACTGGGAGGTGCTTCCTCGAGGCAGGCATCCGTGGGCCGATCTCAAGCGAGCCGTGCGGAGTGTCCTTGATGCACAGGGCCCGCGCAAGAGACCAGTCTTCGAGCATCGCTGGTCGACGATCGCCGCGTTCGGGCCCGACTTCACCGCTGTGGGCGTTGCGGGATTCGCCGGGTACTTGATCTTCGGCTTTGAGGATCGATCGCTATACCTCCTTGAGAGTGCCCACTACGGAAACGCCACGTACCTACTCAGCCGGGACTGGGAAGCCCTGTCTGGGATGAGCAAGGCGGAACTCCTGGGCGGGTCCCTGCACCAGGACCGTATTGTCCACAGGGAGGACTGGGACACACGGATCCACACGCTTCTCGGCGGCTGTCGAAAAGCCTCCTAGGCCGCTCCTACCCCTTGGGAGGAGCGGCCTAGTCGGCGTAGACTTGGTCCCGCCCCATGGACGATCCGAACGACCTTGTCGCTAGGCGGACGGTGCAGGACCGGCTGTCGGCCGGGCTAACGGGAGAGCTGTTGCAGCGCCTTGCCGGATACTGTGCCCTCAAGGTGTCTCGCCGCCCGTGGTACGGGGTCTGGTCGGATTTGGGGGCTTCGATGGTTGGAGGCCATCGTCCTGAAGACATCGTTCAGATTGTGATCTTGAAGACCATCCAAGGCATCCGGGAGGGACCGGGAAGAGGTCGCCGCGTGTGGGACGGGAGGCGCGACCTATTCGACTACTTCACGTCGCAGATCGACAGCGAGATCAGCAACCTGGGCCGAAGCTGGGCCAATCGCAAGGTACGACGATCCACCCAGACGGCTGAGCGCTTCGGGATAGGCGAGCAAGCGTTTCAGGACAGTGTCATGGGTGGCGAAGAGTACAGCCCAGAAACGACGGCGCTTCGTGTCGAGGAGGAACAGCTTGCCGACGAGTTCGTGAGCGGCTTTCTCGATTCGCTCGGTGACGATGAGGAGTTACTGGTCGCGGTAGTTGGCGAGATACTCGACGGAGCCCGGAAGCCTAGTGAAGTTGCGGAGGCGCTGCGACTGCCGGTGCAGGAGGTCTACAACGCGAGGAAACGCCTCAAGCGCAAACTTGAGGACTACTGTGGGCGTGTCGAGACGGGAGTGAACTGATGGCAAAGAGAAAGCCCGAAACGGCGTCCCAGATGGTGGAGGCGCTGAACGACTTCCTTCTCGGCCCAGAGCCGGACATCAGGACGATGTCGTCGAAGGACCTCGCCGCGTTCGTGTCGAAGAACCAGCTCAATGTGGAGCCGGTCCTGAAGACCGTACGGTCCGCGTTGGCTGCGTCGCGCGGGCAGCTGGACTTGGATATCGCACGCCGCAAGCGTCTAGAAGTCGAGCAGCGAGCGCAAGCGAGTGCGCCCCGGCAAGGTCTACGGGAACATCTTTTGAAGCAGATCGAGGCTATAGCAGGGCCAAGTCTGTCGGGAGTCTACGCTCGGAAGTTCGACGAGGCGCCGGACGAGGACTTGGCGAGTCTGCTTGAGGATTTCGAGTTTCTCGAGCAGCTCGACTTCGTCGAAGATGAGAAGTGACGACGACTTCACGAGGGCTGAGATCTGCGCATCCAAACTCCTCCGCCGCTATGGACTAACGGACCCTAGGCAAATGGTCCTCGAGGATCTTGCGATGGCCGTCGGCGTGGTCGTGCGTGATGCTCCTTTGATCGGCGCAGAGGCAAGGCTCGTCCGGAAAGCAGGCAAAGGGCTTATCCGCGTTAGGGAGAACCTCCCCGAGGAGGGCCGTCGTCGCTTCGCGATAGGACATGAACTGGGGCATTGGTTGCTCCACCAAGCGACCTCGCAACTGAACCTGTGTCTGGCCGCGGATGTCGTGGCCTACCGAGGAAGTCGAGAGGAACTTGAGGCGAACGCGTTTTCGGCTTCGCTGCTGCTTCCAAGCAAGTATCTGAGATCTCGTTTCACAGAGGCTCCGAGCTTGAAGTTGGCGCGAGCTGTAGCTGACGATCTCGCGACGACACTCACCGCGACTGCGGTACGGCTAGTGGAGACGTCCAAAGACCCATGCCTAGTGGCGTTCATTGACCTCGATGCCGGTAGCGTGCGGTGGTGGCGGCGCTCGCGATCGTGCCCGCAAGTATGGCTGGAAACGCGGCAGCCGGTCGACGAACGGAGTGTGACAGGCGAGCTGATTGGGGGCCGAAGACACTCTTCGGCTGCTGAAGAGGTAGATCCAGCAGCGTGGTTCGCTCATGTGAGCGATCATCGAGACCTCCTGGTGCTGGAAGAGTCAATGCGGTTAGGTAGCTACGCGACCGCCATCACTCTCTTGTCGGTCGACTACCGATAGCTGAGGGCAGACCTCTGGGAGCGTGGGGGCCGGAGTACGGCCTCTTTGTCGAGACCGGTGGCTGCGGTCTCTGTGATGGAGACACTAAGGTGGCCACCGTGGGCCCTGACGCGGAGTATCAGGATTGGGACGTTTAGGCCAACTTCAGGTTTGCGCCCGTTGGTTGCTCACGGTGGGCTCCTTGGCGAGCTTCCGACGCCACTCGCCGACCTGAGCTTCGTCGATTCCAAGCGCCTGCACGGCCGCGGCGTCGATGATCCGCCGCGCCGCACATTCCTCGGCTTGACGCATGGGGAGCAACTCCAAGTCGCACGCTTCGGCGTACGCGGCAGCCAGAGCGTTCCATCCCGGATTCTCGGGTGTGGGGATGCGGATCTCGCGCAGATGTGTGAGCTGCCACGTCGGATAGGTGAGTGTCATGGCACGGCGGTTCAAGAGCATGAGCTGTTGGCGACGATCGGAAAGTGAGCCAATCAGCGATCTGAAAGTGAGCCACTTCGGCCGTGTTTCGAGTGTACGCGAGTCTGCCCTTTTGGGTCTCCTTCAGTGAGTAGCCGCCGCGGCTGCGGTAGCTGTGGGAAACCGGTCTGCCGGTTTTCCAAGGTCTGGCGGGAAACGGTCTGCCGTTTTCCGCCGGACCGGCAGATTCCGCAGCCGATCGCATCGGGGCAGGTCGCTCAGCGGCGGCGGGGAAGGCGACTTGGGGTCGTAGGCTGTCCGTATCTCGCCCTTGAGGCTCATGACGCCTTGCTCCGCAGCCGTGTCCGATAGGAGGAGCCCTTGGTGGCAAGGATGTGGGCGTGGTGGGAGAGGCGGTCGAGCAGAGCGGTGGTCAGCTTCTCGTCGCCGAAGACCCGGACCCATTCGGAGAAGGCGAGGTTGGAGGTGACGATGGTCGAGCGGCGCTCGTAGCGGTCGGCGAAGACGTTGAAGAGCAACTCGCCGCCGGCGCGGTCGAAGGGCACGAAGCCGAGCTCGTCGCAGATCAGGAGATCCACCCGCTGAAGCCGCTGCTGCAGGCGCCCCAGCTCCCGCTGATCGCGGGCTTCGATCAGATCGCGGACGAGATCGGAGGCCTTGCGAAACCAGACCCGGTAGCGGCGCTTCGCGGCCTCGATACCGAGGGCGATCGCGAGATGCGTCTTGCCGGTGCCGATGGGTCCGACCAGGACGACGTCATCGCCGCGGTCGATGTAGTCGCAGCAGGCCAGCTCGCGCAGTTTCGGCTTGGACACTCCCTGTAGCGCCTTGAAGTCGATCTGTTCGAGCGTCTTGTGGTCGGGGAAGCGGGCCGCTCGCAACCGGCGCTCGACGGTGCGGGCCTCACGATCCCGGATCTCGGCCTCGAGCAGTTGCCACAGGTAGTCCTCGTAGTCCCACTGTGCGTCCTGGGCCTGACGGGCCCTCTGCTCGTAGTCGCGCAGCACGGAAGGCATCTTGAGCGTCTTGAGGCCCTCGGCGATGACGGCCCTGCGTGCGGCCCGGCTCACGATGCCGCCTCCTGAAGCAGCACGTCGAAGTCGGCGGCTCTGGCGCTCTCGACCTCGTGGCGCCGGAGCGGCTCCGGCACCTCGATCACGGCGGCAGGACGCCGCTCGACGAGCCCCAGCAGGTCGAAGCGGCCGGCGGTCAGGGCCTCCTCCAGTGCGGCGGCGACCTCCTCGCTGCCGTGGTCTGTGACCACACTCAACAGCTTGGCGAAGAGCCGCGCCGTCTCCAGGGCGCCGTGCCGCAACTCCAGCATTCTCCATAGCTTGCGGTACGCAGGACCGAGCTCTGCGAGCAACTCCGGGGCCACCTGGCGCACCGCCTGAGGCTTCCTGGACAGCTCCTCGAAGTAGTGCGCGTAGCGCACCAGGCGCTGTCCCGGCCGCACAAGGTCGCAGCGGTACTCCTCGTCGCGGCAGGTGAAGGTGATGTCGCTGGCGCCGACGAGGGCGTGGATATCGAGGCTCTTCCAGCGCGAGGGAACCGAGTAGGTCGCACCGCCCAACTGCACCGTCGCCTGGCGCGACGCCCGCACGATCTTGAGCTTCCTTGGCTCGAAGCCGGCCGCCGGCAGCTCTCGCAGTGCCTCCTGCTCCTCCTCCCACCGGGCGCGCTCACTGTGTGCCGCGTCGACCAAAGCCAGCACCTCGCCTGCGATCTGCTCCAGAGTGCGCCCTTGGGGCACCGGACTCATGTGCGCCAGGCGGATCCCCTTGCCCCGCGACTCCACACTGCCCTTGTCGTGGCCCTCGCCGGGGCGGGCGAAGCACGGCTCGAACAGATAATGGCTCACCAGCGCCTGGAATCGAGCCGTCAACTGACGCTCGCCGCCGACCCGGCGACGCACCGCCGCGCTCAGATTATCGTAGACCAGACGCAGCGGCACGCCGCCGAAGTGAGCGAACGCCCGCACGTGGCCGTCGAGGAATGCCACCTGGTCGCACCGGTCGTACAGCCACACGAACGAACGGCCCGAGTACGGCAGGTGCAGCAGGAACTTCCACACTCGGTGCGCCACGCCGTCCTCCTCCACCGTCACCTCGAAGAAGTCCACCTGGCCGCACTCGCCGGCACGGTGCACCAGCGGAATGAACGTCTCCTGCCGCTGACGCTTCCACTCCCGAACGTAGCTGCGCACCGTCGTGACCCCGACCTCGTAGCCATCCTCCAGCAACTGGCGATGAAGACGCGTTGCCGTCAGGCGCTGCTTCGCCGTCGTCCGGCGAGACCACCTGCTCAGCAACTCCTCCAGACGCGGCGCCATCCGCTCCGTCACCCAGCGACGCCGGGGCTTGCTCTCCACCCGCCTCGGCTCGCTCTGATCCAGGTACTTGCGCACCGTGTTGCGGCTCACACCGTGCTCGCGGGCCACCGAGCGCTGGCTCCGACCCTCCCTCAGCACCTGGTACCGAATAACATGAACCTGATCCATCCTCAGCAAGTCCTTCCTCCGATCGCGTTGGTCTCCTGTACAAGACCAAGCTACCGGCCAAGGGCCGAGGGTGGATCACTTTCCGAGCGATGAGTGGCTCAGTTTCCGAGCGATGCCTCCAATGAGGCGCACTGGCGTGGAGTTGCACCACGCGGCAAGAGCCGTCCCGGTGTGCTCGTTCTCGACTGCAACGGGGACCCACCACCCGAACGAAGGCGTTGGCGCCCAGACTGCCGTTAGCCGGCCGTTGGTCGTTCTGAACCGCATCGGAAGGAGCAAGTGACTTCGCTGCGCCAAGTACCTCTCGGCTAGCCGACCCTTGTCTTGCTTCGGTTGGTACCAGACATCGTTCTTCCCACTCATCGTCCGCCGGAGCTGAGCGCTCACGGAGTGGAAGCCCTCGACCGCCCCGGCGGCGCTCGGGTCGCACCTGCGAAAGGCGTCCTGGATTCTCCTGCCGTGGGGTTCGACATTGTGGCGCACACCCAAGGGTTCAAGCCCAGGGGAGTCTTCGATCTCTCTTGCCGCTTCGGCCAAGGACGCGTCGTACCACTGCACGGGCGTCCAGTCGCCGGCTCGCATCCGCTCTTCGGACCAGAACGTGCGGGTGCCCCAGGCTTCGCTGCCGGCAGCGATGGCGTCCGCCGCGTTGATGGCCTCCTTGGCGGTCGCGGGCATGCGCCGCAGCGACACGAACTCGGTTGGCGCCGGCGGCCCGCTGCCTCGCCGCCGGCACACGAGCAGGCACTCGTGGATGCCAGTGTTCTCCGAGAAGTTCGATCGCTTTGGATCGTGCGAGGTGACGACGCGCTCGACGTGGAAGCGCGTCGCCAGGAGTTTGCGTTCCCTGGCCCCAGAGGCGCCGACACAGGCCGTTGCAGGAACCACTTCGGCCAGTCCAGCGCTCTCCTGCTTGAGGACCTGGTCTGCCAACGGAGTAAAGAAGGTCCTGATGCTGTTCGTGTTGATCACGGCGCCCGCTTCCTCGTCGCCGCCGAGGAGCCCGTTGCGGATGCGAAGCTCGTGTTGCTGCATCTGCTTCTTCACGTCTCCTGTGAACTTGCGGCCGCGTTTGTCGTTCGCCGTGAAGGGCGGGTTCATGATCACAAGGTCAACGTCTTTGAGGGGGAAGTTGCTGTCGCCCTCCTGCGCCTCCCACTCTTCGCCGGCGGCGTCCGTTCCCTGAAGCCTCGAAGCCATCGCGAAGAGTGTGGGTTGGGGGCCGTTCTCGCGTGACCGCAGAATCTCCAGTGACCCAGCCCGCACAGTTCCGTCTTCCTGAGGCCCGTGCCGCATCGTGTGCAGGTTCATGCGCCTGTAGTCCACCGACGGCGCGCCCAGGGTCAGGTTGCAGGCGGCGAGCTGAACGCCATGTCGGTTGATGTCGAGCCCGCACAAGACATCCTCGACAAGGGTCCGATGCAGGCGCTCGTCGTTCCCTTCGCCTAGCGCGCCACTCTCGCGCATCCGCGTCTTGATTGTGCGCAGCGACGCCATGAGGAGGGTGCCGGTGCCGCAGGCCGGGTCGATGATGCGCAGGCGGCCCACGGCATCCGGGTCGGACCAATCGACGAACGACTCGTCGAGCGCGAGACGCGCCAGCATCAGGGCCGAGACGTTGTTCGTGTAGTAGGCACCGTCGCTCTGCGCCGAGCCGAGGATGCGGTGGTAGAGCGGCCCGGCGTGGTCGTAGCCCAGGTCGTTCAGGCTGTCCGCGAGATTGTCCGCGCATTCCGACAGACCGCGCAGGGCGTTCTGAATTCCCTTGTTGTTGGGAAGGGCCTTGAGCGCCGCGAGCGCCGGTTCGAACACTGGCGCGTAGTCCAACTCGAGGATCGTGCTCCACGACGCCGAGAGCACGCTCGACGGATCGTCTGTGGCACCTACCCGGCCGAGGCCTGGCAGCATTTTCATCTCGGGGAGGTCGCGCAGCCGGCGGTGCATGAGGCAGGCGTTACACAGGAGCAATGCGGCAACGGTGCGGACGGCCTTCTTGGCCGCCTCGTCGTCCGCTGGTAAGTCCAAGGCGTCGGCGAGAGGTGCTTCTACTTCCTCGCGTTGGAAGATCTCCGCCGCCCGCTGCACCGCCCAAGCGATCTCGTCCGCGACTAACCTGCCGGGTTGGCCCAAGCCCGACGCTGCGGCGACGTGGGCGAAGATGCCTTCGTCGGCCGGTTCCAACTCGAGATCGTCGAACAAGCCGCGGGGGTCGTCGCCCGGGTCGCCTGGGGCATTCGGTTTCGGCTTCGGTCCGTGTATCTGTACAAAGCGCGCGATGTCCTCGTGCAGGCGCTCGTCGTGCGCCTGAAGGGCCCGCAGCACCTTGCCCAAGGTGTGGTAACCCTCCGGGCTGTTCTGCAGGGCGTCGGCGACGTCCATGCCGGGCCGAACGACCACGGGCACAACGATGTAGCCAAACCTCTTTTCTTCGGCCCTTCGCATCACGCGGCCGACCGCCTGCACGACATCCACCTGGCTGTCCCTCGGGTCGAGGAAGGCAACCGCGTTGAGACTCGGGACGTCCACACCTTCGGTGAACAGCTTCACGTTGCAAACGATGCGAAGCGCCCCGTCCTTGCCTGCCTGGCCGAGTTCCTGCAGTGCCTGATTGCGTTGCAGGGCGCTGGCGGAGGCGTCGAGGTGCTGCGCCTCGACGGACCAAGCGCGCTCCTCGCCGCGAAGCCGCCTCGTCGTGGCCCGCTTGAGTTGAGAGTCCATCAGCGCCTCCGCGAACCACTTCGAGCGCTTGATGCTGTTCGCGTAGGCCATCGTACGCGCAAGCCGGCCCGGTCGCTCGACCCCTTTGCCTTCGCTGAGTCCGTTGATCGCCAGGGACACGCCAAGCACGCGTGTGATGTCGTTCAGCGTGGGCGTCGTCTTCGGGTCTCCCTCGGCGAGGCTCTCCAGCCGGTTTCGCAGTCCCGGCGTGACGCGGGACTGGTCCACGCCTAGCACGATGACCCGGTAGTCCGAGAGCTTGCCGGCGTCCACTGCCGTCTTGAAGCGTAGGCGGTGGAACTGCGGCCCATAGACCGACTCGTCGCTCATGTCGACGACTTCGATTTCTCTCCTCGCCATTCGGCTCTTCGACTTCTCGGTGTAGATGCGAGGCGTCGCCGTCATGTAGAGCCGCTTGTGCGTCAGTAGCCGCTCCTCGTCGTGGACGAGTTGGAAGTCCACCTTCTCGTTCTTTCGGTTCAGTACCCCCGTGGTCCGATGAGCCTCGTCGGCGATGGTCAGAGCGAACGGCGCCGTGCCGTGGTCCTTCTGGGCTTCGGCGACCCGCATTAGGGACTGGTAGGTGCAGAAGACGACTTTGGTGTCCCGGGCGTCTTCTAGCTTCGCCGCGACCTCTTCCGGCTTCGAGACCACCGGGCACTCGAGCTCCGAGATCTGGATGTCTTCCTGCTCGTTCTTGCCGCCGGCGTATGGATCGGAGCAGACGACGAGAGAGCTCAGTGGTCTGGCGGTGTGGGTAAGCCACTCCCGGCGAGCCTGGGAGACGAGCGCGATGGTCGGCGCAAGGAACAGGATCGACTCGCCGTCCGGTACGAACTGTTCGGCGATACGAAGCGCGGTGAACGTCTTGCCCGTGCCGCAGGCCATGATGAGCCGTCCGCGGTCGTGATGTTCAAGGCCCTGCAGGACGCTGTCGATCGCTTCCTTCTGCAGTGCCCAGGGCTCGCGGCCCGGGCGTTCGACCTTGTCGGTTACGAGCCGGTGGTGGTGGGTGCGAAAGTCGATCCGGCGGATGTTCGTCCGCTGAATGATGTGCTCCGCTACTCGGCCCCAGCGGCAGGTGGCTACGATCCACCGCAGGCCGAAGGTCTCGTGCTGCGAACCGGCCAGAAAGCCTGGACATCGTTCTTCGTCACCCGATGGCTGGGCTCATAGCACTTACACTGGATGGCGATCCAGGTTCCATCACGATGCTTCGCCACTAGGTCGACACCGACGTCCTGGCCGCCCAAGCCGGTCAGTCGTTCGCGCTCCGGCCACTCTGCCCAACGCCAGATGCCCTCAAGCTCGAACGCCGGCTCGGTCCGGGCGAGCCGCGCGAACAGGTTCTCGAACCACTGACCCTTCTCCACCTGCGTGCGGCTGGTCTCGCGAATGCGCCGCAACCACTCGCCGGCGGTGAGTTGCAGGTTCAGGTCGAGGGTGGCCTGTGCCGGGAGATCCCTGAATCGTTCATCCATGCGGCGTAGGATACGGGCCAGCGTCAGTTTGGCAACCCTGCACTGCAGCGCTGTTGGCGTTGAGGCGCCCGGTAGAGGCAAGCGGGCGCCCCCCACGCCTAACTCCAACCGAGGTGCGCGGTCTGCTGCCTTGGCTGTTCTTGCCCGAGTCAGGCTCTTGTCATGCGGCAGCGCGCACAAGCCGAAAGCTCCTCAAGAACGTCGGTCTGCGGTGGTAAGGGGGCAGATAGACAAGATCGACGTCGCCTGGCTTCCTGCGGTTGTCACCGTACAACGTGGTTTGGGTGCGCCGGGGTGAGGGCGAGTGTCGCTCGTAGGGCCGGCAATCCGGCAGCAGGCCGGTCATAACCCGGCGAACGACATCGAGCGTTCGCTCTCTAGCATCGACGCGCAGGCACCAGACGGCGTCTTGGCGGGATCGAGCGCGTGCCACGCGCAGCACGCCGACCAGCATCGATTCGTATTTTCGGGTGCTACAGAACTTTTGGTCGATAGACCAGTCAGGGCGCGACGGCCCCTCACCTAACGCCCACAGACGCAGCCAGTTGTCTGCCCGATAGTTGGTGACGCCTATGTATGGCGGAGACGTGAGAATCAAACGGGCTGAGGCCGGCATGTCGGGCAGCACATCGGTGGCATCGCCGAGCTTTACGCTGGCGCTGCCGGCATGTCTCGGCACTCCCTTTGCGTAGCGCCAAGCCGCGCGATCTTGAAGGAAGGCGGCGGCGTCGATGTCCGGCGGGGTAGTGAGGCCGCGCTTCCGCCACCAGCGGACAGAATAGTCGGGACACATCGCCTTCGTCGGGCGCAACTGGTTGGAGAGACCCTGCCCGAGCTTGGCATGGAGGTAGTGGAGAAGCAGTGCCGCCAGGGTGCGATCGAGGGCGCTCTCGTGCCATCGTAGTTCGCGGCGAGCGGCGTTGATGAAACCCAGTGCTCGCCGCCCGAAAGCGAGGGCTTGGAACTCATCGCCGGGCCGGCAGTCCCTCTCGCGAACGGCCTTAGCGATCTCGTCGATGCGCCGAACTACGTCTGCGAGTGAGGGATGAGGGTCGGTCTTCACGGCTGCGTACAGCCACGCTACAGGGTTGATGTCGCAACCAGCGGCATCACGGCCGGACACCATTGCGACGTAGGGAGCGGTGCCGCGCCCGCAGAACGGGTCTAGAACCGTGTCGCCGTGCCTGCTGAACGCTTCCACTACTTGTCGCGCGAACTCAATGGGGAACATCGCGTAGTAGGGGCCGAGCCGCGCCCAGCGACTTTCGGCCGTGCTAAAGCCGGTCAGAGCCGGCACCTCCCGTGAGCCCTTGGTGCTCATTCGTCCGCAAAGAGCTGTGTGAGGAGGCCGATGCCGGCCTTCAACGGTATGGCCGCGTGCGCGTGAGCGCGCACCAGCGGGGCGAAGCCGTCCTCGTAGAGGTAGGTTGAGAACTCGTCCATGATGTCCAGCACTTCCCCAAGCCGTGGGTATGCGGCCTCGTCGACGCAGTCTCTGTTGTGCCCCTGTGTGTTCACGATGGGTGTCATCGCAACCGAGTGTTGACCCAACCTGTTCTTGTACAGGACGCGCCGTCCGTAGTCAGTAACGTCGCCGTGCGCCTTGGCGTCGGGAGGTCGCAAGGCGATGTGGCGGTGGATGTACTCGCGATCGGGAGCCAGCGCCGAGCCATCAGCGAGTCGGGCCCGCGGACCGTGATGGTCGCTCTGATCCAGTGCCTTTAGGTGCTCGAGGAACATGCCGCTCTTCTCCACCCCGAAAAGCAGGACGCCGGGCCCGCCGTGTTTCAACACCTGCTGGTGCAGCCGGCTGACTTCAGCTTGCAGATGACCCTTCAGCCATGCGGGCATGCCGAAGATCGCCAGCGGCCCGTCCATCACGAACGCGGTCGTGCCAAAAGCGTTCCACCAACGACGGTGCTCGAAGATCCGCATGATGTTGATCATGGCAAGGTGCTCTACGACCTGCTGGGCGGCGGTGTACGCCTGGGCTGAGGAGCCGTGATCCTCGAACCGCTCATGCAAGCGCAGACTGTCGGTCTCAAAGACCAACTCCCGCCTAGCGCACGGGCACTCACCTGATCCCTCAACAGCGGGAACCGTCTCCCCGCAATCTTCTGCGGGGCACCGGAAGCGCTTCCGCCCCGAGGTGATAGCGCGCATAGTTTCAACCAGCGTTTCGTGGTCGCTGTCCACTCTCCTTCCCGAGAGCATCTCGTGAATCGTGAACCGGAAGAAGCGGCGCGGCGTGTCGTCGACAACATCGCGCCGCACAACGTTTCTGCCCGGAAGCACTGCGTCGAGCGTCGTGCATTCCTCCATCTCGCGAATTACTCTCGGGCGCGGGATGGAACCCGGTGGGATGTTCCTTAACGCCGCCAGGTCAATGATCACGGCGGCGAGCTGCAGAAGGGCCGCCTCGGCACCCGGATACCCGGAGCGGACCGCGCTGGTGACGGTGGAGCCGTCGATGACAATGATGCGAGTGATCCTGTCGTGGCCACGGGAAGGCGTCAGCGTCTTCGGCGGCGTTGCTGATTCCTCCGGACCGCCGCGTCGGATCACGCCCTCAAAGTCCTTGACGCTCTCGCTATTGACGAGTCGCCAAAGGGAGTCGCCGCTGGCGTACTCGTTGGGGTAGGGCATCAATCTTCCGGCGTCGGTGCGACGAAGAGGTCGATCTGGACCGGCAGGGTGTAGGGACTTGACATCGTCCGCACCTTCAGCAGCCCTGCCTCCTTAACCCGCCGAATGCTGGCGGAGAAATCCGAGAAGTCGTTGTACTGGTCCAGCTCTCGTGTCTCACCGCTGTTGTTGAGGTGGGAGATGAACCAGTTTTCTGTGTTGCGCAGGATGTTCCGCTGGATAGACGAGGGTTCTTGGGTGGAGTAGACGAGGCCGATGTTGAACTTCCCGCCCTCCTTGGCCGTGCGGGCCCAGATGTTGCGGGTGTCCTCTTCACTACCGCGGGGCAGCAGTGTGTGTGCCTCCTCCACATAGACCATCACGGGCTTGAGGTTTCCTTCCAGAGACCGGGTGAAGTGCTGCTGTTGGCGCGTGAAGATCGCTCGCATGATCCTCTCCGCAGACTGCTCGTTCATCACAGGGTCGCCTAGCGCTTGGTCGAGGATCACGAGTTTCCCTTGACCAAGATCCCGGACGATGTCGTCTGTGTAGTCCGTGTTTCGGTCGGGATGGTGCCACTCGCGGCACTCTCGAATCGCTTGAACACCCCGAGTGTTGTCGAAGATCCTCAGCAGCCCGAGGAGCCGGTCGTCGCTCCAACTGCGCCCGGCGTTCCTTTGTTGGTACTTGCTGTCGTACGCGCGACCGCCTCCGGTCCTAAACCAAGTAGACAGTTCACGGCAGAAGTCCGCGGCCACATCCCAGGTAAGCTCACCCGTAAGTAACTGATCGAGAAACCCGGACAGGCCCGACTCCTCGCTCATTGCCTTGCGGACGTCTTTGCTGAAGAGGCCGCTGACACGCACTCGGTCGCGAGGCGACTCGAATCCGGCGGCGAACAGAACAGACCGATAGACGAAGACGGCACGGCAGTAGCGAACGTATTGGCCGTGATCGACAACCCCTGGGGCTGCTGTCATCTCTGTAGTTCGGAAGGCACCTATGTACCCTGCAGTTTCCGCTTCGAGACGACCGTCTATGATCTGTTTGCCCATACAAAGAGACTGCAACGGAGCGGTGAGGTCTTGGGCAGCCTTTGGCGGATGCTCGGTCGGCGGCAAGTCTCCCCCAAAGAAGTTCATCTTGGTGATCTGGCGCTCCGGATCGTGGGGGTGGGCGGTCAAACCGTAGGTCACGACATCGTCTGTGGCGGCGCCGGGAAGACGGCGCACGTTCCGGAGGCAGCCATCGTCCTGGGGGTTGTCGTTCGCGTACTCACCGTTAGGGTCTATGATTAGTTGCGCGACGCGCTCGGGGCGCAACCTCTGAAGGCGCAACTCAAAGACTGCTCGGGCGAGCGTCTTAACAGTGTTGGATTTCCCGGTACGGGTCATGCCGAACAACGCTGTGCGCTGGGCGACTACGTCGCGCGTCGTCATAAGGACCCGCACGGACTCAGGTCGGCCGGCATCGAGCGCCGCGGCGTACTTGATTTCGCCGATTCTCACCCGACCCGAATTTGCTACTTCGTGATTGCTGAAATTGACGATCCGTTCCAGTGCCGCGCCTACCGGCTTGTAGATCTTCATGCCCTGACCGGCGAAGAAGTTGTCGATGTCGCTGCCGAACATCAGTTTTGTCTGCTCAGGATCGACTGAATGGGCCATACGAAGCGTCCCCAGGATGGAGCACCGCAGTCCCGCGTAGCGCATCTGATGCAGTGTGAACTGATCAGTGTTCTGGTTCTCGTCCCAATTGTGGTGGCTGTCCGAGGCTCGCTGCCCCGCCTGAAAGCGGGCCTGCTGCATCTCGATGTCGTTGGGCAGCGTACTGCTTCCGAGAACACGTAGGAGCAGCAGCGAGGGCACTGCTGTGCCTGCGTCCGGAGCCGATGGGGTCCTGGCGGCTAGCAAGAAGCAACCGTGCGGTACGCCGCCGACCTGCTCACGCAAGGCGTCATGCACGAGAATGTGGGCCTCGTCGAAGTCCATCCGGATCAAGTCGCCGACTAGTGAATCTGCAGCCAGCAGCGCCGTGATCTCGCCAGCCGCGGCCTTGGCGCGGCTAGCTGATTCCTCTCGCTCAACGTTGGGCGCAAGCCGACCCACCAGACCTGAAGTGTCTTCGGAGGTGTAGGAAGAAGTCATGCTCACAATGATACAAGGCATGACGAAGCACGATCGGGCAGTATCCGACTACGTGGCAGTACCTGTTGAGCGGTATGCGGCGCTCCTCGAATGCTGCACGATCTCCCCGTTTCGCGCTAGCCAGACGTAGCTCTGCGGTTCGGCTTCCCGGCGGTTGAGCGTCTGAGTGGCTGTAGGTCCCCGCCGACCGGCGAATAGCGAGTGCCAGAGTCTTATCTTGTGGACCCGGCTTCCGGCGCCCCAAGTCCCGTCTGGCTCATCAGGAACGTCGCCTCGGCCGCGACGGCATCGATCCTCTGCGACAACGGCAATCCCCGGCTCGCGGCGTGGCCGGCGTAGGGGTGGTAGCGAAGGATGACCGGCAGGCCCGAAGTCGTCGCTGCCTGGAGCCGGGCGGCCATCTTGCGGGCCTGGAGCGGCGGCACGCGGGTGTCACGGTCGCCCTGGGTCAGCATGACGGCGGGGTAGGCGACGCCGTCGCTGACCGCCTGGTAGGGCGAGAAGCCGCGCAGAGACTCGAACTGGTCGAGAATCTCGCCGTCGCCGTACTCGAGCAGGGCGGGCATGTTGTTCGCCTCGGTGTAGGTGTAGAAGCGGATCAGGTCGAGTTCGGGGAAGCCGCAGAGCACCGCGCGGTAGAGGTCGGGGCGCTGGGTCAGGGAGGCGCCCACGAGCAGTCCGCCGTTGCTGGCGCCGTGGATCGCCAGGCGATCCGGGTGGCTGTAGCCTTCCGCGATCAGCCATTCGCCGGCCGAGATGAAGTCGTCGAAGACGTTCTGCTTGTTGTGGAGCATCCCGCCCTGGTGCCACTCCTCGCCGTACTCGCTGCCGCCGCGGAGCGTCGCCACTGCGTAGACGCCGCCGGCCTCGATCCACAGAGCCGCCAGCGGATTGAACCGCGGCGTCAGGGAGACGTTGAAGCCGCCGTAGCCGTTGAGCAGGGCGGGAGTGCTTCCATCGGGTTCGAAGTCGTCGCGATGGACGACGTACATCGGCGCGGAGGCGCCGTCCTTCGAGGTGTAGCGCACCTGCTGGATGGTGTAGCCGTCGGCGGCGAAGGGCGCCTGGGGCTCGCGGAAGACCTCACGCGTACCGGCCTCCAGATCGAGCAGCCAAGTCACGGGCGGCTGCAGGAAGGAGACCAGCGACAGGAGCGCCTTCCCTTCGCCAGCCGCGCGAATGCTGGCGTCGTGGTGTTCGGGTACCTCGACCTCGCCGGCCGGCGTGCCGTCGAACTCGAAGACCCGGATCCGGCTCGCCACATGGTGCAGATAGGTCAGGTAGAGCTTGTCGTCGATGACGGCGACGCCTTGCAGCACGTCGCTCGCCTCAGGGACGACCTCGCGCCAATCTTCGACCTCCGGCCGGTCCAGGTCGACCTCCATCAGCCGGTTGAGCGGCGCGTCCAGGTTCGTGCGGACGAACAGCCTGCCGTCAGCGGTGTGGCTGTTGAAGCGCGCTTCCATGCCCGTGACGATCGGCGTTACCTCCCACGTGCCGACCTCCACCAGGTACAGGTCGCTTCGCGCCCATCCGTGCTGAACGCCAAGGAGCAGTTTCGTGTCGTCGAGCTGCTCGGCGCGGACGAAGCTGCGCGGCCCGATCCCTTCGCCGAACACCAGCGCGTCGTCCTGCCGGTCCGTGCCGAATCGGTGGAATCGCACGCGCGATCCCTCGGTGCGGTCGCGGACCGTGTAGTAGATGCCGCTGCAGTCTTTGGCGAAGAACGCCTGGTCGTTCAACGCCCGCGGCAGCTCAAAGTCGAGGTCGACGTTCTGCTCGAGATCCCGCAGGCGGACCGTGGTCTCGTCTTCGCCGCCGACGCGCACGTTGTAGAGCAGGAGCCGCCCGTCGGGCGAAACGGAGCCGATGCCGAGGTGCGTGTAGTCGCCGCCGAGGTCCCCGGGGTCGATCACGACCTCGTACTCGCCCGCCGGATCGATCTTCACGGGCCCGGCCTCGGGCGCATTCTCGGGCGCCTGGCGGCGCACGATCGAGGCCAGCTCCTCGCCGGGCCGGCGCAGGGTGAAGACCTCGTAGTCGCCTGCCTTGTTCGGCGAGCCGATGGCTGGCGTGTCCATCAGCTCCCGGAGCCGCCGCCGCGCCCAATCGCGTTCCGGCGGCTCGCCCAGGATCGTCTCGGCGTACTCGTTCTGCCGGTCGATGAAGGCGCGCGTCGCCGGGCTGTCCTGCTCGCCCAGCCAGCGGTAGGGATCCTCGAACTCGACGCCGTGGATCGTCTCGCCGAAGGGAACCTGTACCGTTTCCGGCGGCGGCGGGTACTCCCCGCCGCAGGCCGCGAGGGCCGCGAGAAGCAGGCAGGCGAGGATCGGAGGCGGCGGCTTCAACGTAGCTACGCTAGCAGGGGTCGGGTGGTCGCTTCGGCGTCGCGCCCCAAAGGACGCTGTCAAGATGCTGAAAGAGGCGCCCCATCTCGTGATGGAACACTGCATCGAGAAAAAGACCTCCGGTCGCACCTGATCGGGCCAGCAGAGCCTCCGAGCCGCCGCTTCCTCAGCGCCGCGAGCTTCGTTGCACCGGCGTGTTCATGAGGCGGTTTTCTTTGACCGTCCGTGGCGCTTCTGACACAGTGCAACGAGTGAGTGCCGCAGGCAAGCGTCTGGTCACCGTCGCCATCCTGCTGGGGTGGACGGCGCCGAGTGCCGCAGCACTCGGTGTCGGACTCCACCTTGCGGCCGGGCATCACGGTGATCACGGCATGCAGCACGAGCATGAGCTGGCCGATCTCGCGAGGGCGGCAACGCACGGGCATCACCACGATCTGGGATCGGCGTCGGACCACGATCACGACGCGACCTTCGAAGGCCAGGCTCGCGCTACGGGGGCCGGCCCGTCCTTTGCGGCACTGCTTCCGACATCGCCCTTGCCGCCGGCGACGCTCGCCGAGGGATCGCGCTTCGACGGCTCGTCCAGGCGCGGACCGCCGACACCGCTTTTCTGCGCCCACTGTTCGCTGCTGCTCTGATCCACGGCTCGTTGGCCGGGCTCGTCTTGAGCCCGAAACCTAGACGTGGAAAGGAGTCAGCATGCATCGTTTCCGTCTGATCGGTTTCTTGGCGTGGCTCATCGCCGCTGCCGGCGGGGCCCAGGACCCGCGGGTTCTCACCGAGGCCGAGTACCTCTCGGCACTGGACGAGAAGCACCCGGCCGTGCGCGAAAGCGCCCAGGCCGTGGCGCGCGCGGAGGCCCGGGTGACCGCCGCCAGGACGTTCGAAAACCCCGTCCTGGAAGGCGTGCGGGAGGATCCGGCGGGGCCGATCGGGCAGACCGACATCCTGGTTTCCTGGCAGATCCCGGGGGCTGGGCGGGGGCCGGAGATCGAGGCCCGCGAATCGGAGGTACAGGCTGTTCGGACGCGTCTGGCGCACGAGTTCCGAACCTACCGGCTGGCGATGAGGGAGGC
Organism: Candidatus Multivorans sp.; assembly: GCA_965216125.1. Lineage (GTDB taxonomy): Bacteria > Acidobacteriota > Thermoanaerobaculia > Multivoradales > Multivoraceae > Multivorans. Next base: position 1,626,396 of record OZ244152.1, read on the forward strand.
GTACGCCGGCTGGGCGGTGGCCCATACCCGCCGCGAGCGACTGGCGACTCGGGCGGAGCGGGTCGAATCGTTGGCGCGGCGAGAGGCCGCGCGTGCCGAACGGGGAGAAGCTTCGGGACTGGAAGCGAATCGCCTCCGGCTGGCTGCCGCCACGCTCAGGTCCCGCGTTGTTCTGGCGGAAGTGGCGAGCGAAGGGGCGCGAGCCGAGGCAGCCGCCTGGCGCCCCGATCTGCCAGTGGACGCGTACCCGGTTCTGCCGGACCCGCCGGAGGCCCCGTTGCTCGATGGGGTGGATACCGGGGTGCGCGCCGCCGAAGCGGACCTTGCCGCCGCGGAACTCGCTCGGGAAGCGACGCGCCGTACCATCGCCTCTCCCGAGGTCACGTTCGGCTGGCGGCGGCAGGATCTCACACCAGGCGCCGTCGACGGGCCCATCTTCGGATTCGCCTGGTCCCTGCCGCTCTTCGATCGCCGGCAGGCGTCCCGCAAGACCGCGATTGCCGGCCTGGAGGCCGCGCGGGCGCGGCTCGAACTCATCGAGCGGGAAGGGACCGCCTCCCGTAGCGCTGCGAGCAACAACTTCGTTGGCCTTTCCGTGGCACTCGCGGAGGCTCGACAGGAACTGAGCCGAAGCGACCGGATGCTGGACGGCGCCGAGGCGGCCTTTCGCCAGGGCGAGAGCGGCGTGACCGACCTGCTCGAGACGCACCGCTCGGTGACCGAAGCGGAACTGGCGATGCTCGATCTGCACGAGGCGGCGCTCGCCGCCCACCGCGAGCTCGAGCGACTCTCGGGGTCTGACGGAGATGCGGCCGCGCTGCTCACGGATGCTCAGGCGGGAGGAGGGCCGCGGCCATGACGTGGAGTGGAACCATGATGACGAAGATGTTCGGCGCGCTCCCCGCGCTCTTCCTGCTCGCCTGCGGTAGCGCTCCGCCAGCCGAGCCGCCGCCGGCCGAGAGCGAAACCTGGGCTGTCACGGCCTGGGGCGAACGCTTCGAGGTCTTTCCGGAGGTCGACGCTCTGGTGGCGGGGCAGACGGCCGAGGCTCACACCCATGTGACCCGCCTCGCCGACTTCACGCCGGTGGTGGAGGGCCGGGTGGAGATCGTCCTCGTGGACGCTTCGGGGGAGCAGGTCTTCGGCGCGGACGAGGTGCTCCGGCCCGGGATCTTCGACATCGAGGTGACGCCGCGGCAGGCCGGCGAGGCCGATCTCCTCTTCCGTATCCACGATGCGGAAGGCACCGAGGAGATCCTGGGCGGTCGCGTTCGGGTCGGCACGGCTGGCGACCCGGGTGGCCTCCTGGATGCGTCCTTGCCGCCGGCCGGGTCCGACGGGGGCGAGCCTGTCTCCTTCCTCAAGGAGCAGCAGTGGCAGAGTTCCTTCGCGACCGCCTGGGTCGAGGAGGGTCGGTTGGCCGAGAGCGTGGCCGGTCTGGCGACCTTCCGTCCGCCGGCGGGTGGCGAGAGCACGGTGACCGCACAGGTGGACGGCGTCGTGCAGCCACCTGAGGGATCCCCCTCCTGGCCGTTCGTCGGCCGCCGCGTGGAGCGGGACTCTCCCCTCTTCCGAGTGGTTCCCCTGGTCGCGGCCGAGAGGAGCCTGGCGACCCTCGAAGCGGAACTCGAGACCCTGGCGACCGAGCTGGAGAGCGCTCTGGCACGACGGTCGCGCCTGGAAGAACTCCTGGCTCTCGAAGCGACGAGTGAGCGCGAGCTGGAGGAGGCTCGGGTTCGGGTCCTGACCCTTGAGGCCCGACACCGGGCGGCAGAACGAGACCTCGAATCGGCGCGCACCTCCCGTGAGGGAGGCGCCGAGGGCAGCGGCCCCTTGCTGAAGGCCCCGTTCTCCGGGAGGATCGCCGCCGTCAACGTAACCCCCGGCGCGACGGTCGCCGCAGGCGACTCCCTTGCCCGCCTGGTCCGAACCGACGTGGTGTGGGTCGACGTGGCGTTGCCGCCGCAGGGAGCGCGCCGGCTCGCGGCCTCGGGTGTGCGGGGCGTCGTACTCGAGGATCCGGAGAGCGAGCCGATGAGAGTCGAAGAGGGGCTCTCCCTCGTCTCGATCGCGCCGGAAGTCTCGCCGCGGACCGGTACCGTTACCGTTCTGCTGCAGGCCCCGGGACTTGCCGGCGCCGGCATCGCGCTGGGATCGACGCTCGCGGCCCAGATCCTGCTCGACGAGGAGGAGACCGGCATCGTCGTGCCGGAATCCGCCCTGATCGACGACGGTGGCGTGCCGGTCGTGTTCCTGCAGCTCTCCGGGGAGAGCTTCGTACGCCAGAGGGTGACCGTAGCTGAGCGGCAGGGAGACCGGGCGCGCGTCGAGAGCCTGATGCCCGGCCAGCGCCTGGTGACCCGCGGCGGCGACGCCATCCGCCGCTCGTCCCTGATGGCAAGCGGCGAGGCCGAGGGTCACGTCCACTGAGGGCTTTGCAAATGGGACCCCTCGAGAGACTGCTTCGGTTCTCCCTCCGCCACCGGTGGCTGGTGGTCGCTGGCGCCGTGCTCCTTACCGTGGCCGGAGCTCTCTTTATCGCGACCCTGCCGGTGGACATCTTCCCGGACCTCTCCGCGCCGACGGTGACCGTGATCACGGAAGCCCCGGGAATGGCGGCGGAAGAGGTCGAACTGCTGGTGACCTTCCCGGTCGAGTCGGCGGTCAACGGATCGCCGGGAGTGCGCCGGCTGCGCTCGGTCTCCGCCGACGGGCTCTCGGTGGCGTGGGTCGAGTTCGACTGGGGAACCGACATCTACCGTGCCCGCCAAGTTGTCGGCGAACGCCTGCAGCGGGTCGACCTCCCCGCCCAGGCCGAGCAGCCGGAGCTCGGCCCGATCTCGTCGATCATGGGCGAGATCACGTTCATCGCGATGACCGCGGCGCCGGCCGCGGACGGCGGCGTCAGCGCCATGGAACTGCGCCGGGTGGCCGAGACGGTCGTCCGGCGCACGCTCCTCTCGATCCCCGGCGTGTCTCAGGTGGTCCCCATCGGCGGCGAGCGGCGTCAGCTCCAGGTCACGGTTCGCCCGGCTGCTCTCGCCCAGAATGGCTTGCCCCTCACCGACGTCATCGAGGCGGTGGCTGCCGCGAGCCGCAGTCTGGCGGCGGGCTTTCACGTGGAGGGCGGGCAGGAGCACATCGTGCGCGGGCTTACCCGGGCGCGCAGCCCCGAGGACGTGGCCGCGGCCGTGGTGCGGGTCCAGGGCGGCGTTCCGCTGCGGGTCGGCGACGTCGCGACCGTCGAATGGGGCGCCGAGCCGGCTCGCGGCACGGCGTCATACCGCAACCGTCCGGCGGTCATCCTGTCGGTGCAGAAACAGCCGGAGGCCAACACGCTCGAGCTGACCCGGGCGATCGACGCGGCTCTTGCCCGGCTGCAGCCGACTTTGCCTTCGGGGGTGGTTCTCGAGAGCGAGAACTTCCGTCAGGCCGACTTCATCGAGGTCGCGATCGGGAACGTCTCCGAGGCGCTTCGGTGGGGCGCGATCCTGGTCATCGTGATCCTGGCGCTCTTCCTCGGCAGCGTCAGGACGACCCTGATCTCGGCGTTCGCGATTCCCCTCTCGCTGGTCACCGGGATCCTGGTGATCGCGGCCCTCGGCCTCCAGATCGACACGATGACGCTTGGCGGCCTGTCGATCGCGGTCGGTCTCCTGGTCGACGACGCGATCATCGCGATCGAAAACATCTTCCGGCGGTTGAAGGAGGAGCGACGGCTGCCGACGGGCGATCGCCGGCCGGCGGCTGAGGTCGTTGCCGCGGCGACGAAGGAAGTGCTGAGCCCGATCCTCATTGCCACCCTGGTCGTCGTCCTGGTCTTCGTGCCGATCTTCTTCCTGCCCGGTCTGGAGGGTCGGCTGCTCCGGCCGCTCGGCCTCGCCTTCATTGCGGCGCTCTCGGCCTCGCTCGTGGTGGCGCTGACCGTCACGCCGGTGCTGGCGCTCCTGTTCCTGGGCCGGGCGAAGGTGCTTCGCGCCCGGGAGCCCTGGCTTCTGCGCGCTCTGCGAGCGGGGTACACGCCGACTCTCAACTGGTGCCTCGGGCACCGCTGGGCGGTTCTTCTGCTGCTGGTTGTGGTGGTCGTGCCCGTGGCCGCGCTGGTGCCCGGTCTGGGCCGCAGCTTCCTGCCCGCGTTCAACGAGGGGTCGCTCACCGTTGCGGTCGTCAGCCCGCCGGGGATTCCGCTCGCCGAGAGCGACCGGCTGGGCAGCCAGGTCGAGGAGGCGCTCCTCGCCTTCCCCGAGGTGGTTTCGACCAGCCGGCGGACCGGTCGCGCCGAAAAGGACGAGCACGTGCAGGGCGTCAACGCCTCCGAGATGGAGGTGGTGCTGGCGCCGATCGAAAACGGCCGCTCCAAGGACGAACTGGTGGCCGAGATGCGCCGCGCCGTGGCGACGATCCCGGGGACGACCGTGACGTTCGGGCAGCCGATCAGCCACCGGATCGACCACATGATGTCGGGGTCCAGGACCAATCTCGCGGTCAAGGTCTTCGGGCCGGACCTGGCGGTGCTGCGGACGCTCGCCTCCCGGGTCGAGCAGGTCCTCGGCGCGGTGCCCGGCATCGTCGACCTGTCGAACCAGGAGCAGGCGGCGATTCCCCAACTGGTGATCGACTTCGATCGCACCGCGATCGCACGGCACGGGCTTGCCCTTGCGGACCTCGGAGAGGGAGTGGAAGCGCTCTTCCAGGGTGTCGTGGCCGGCGAGATCGTCGAGGAAGGCCTGGCGTCCGATGTCGCCGTCCGTCTGCCGCCGAGCCTCCGGTCCTCGCCCGAGAAGATCGCGGCGCTTCCGATTTCGACGCCGGCAGGAGACCTGGTCCGGCTGGGCGCCGTTGCCGAGATCCGGCACGCTCTCGGACCGTCCCTCATCCGGCGCGAGAACGCGCAGCGGGTGGCGATGGTCACCGCCAACGTGGCGGGCGCCGACCTCGCCGGCACGGTGGGGCGGGCGCAAGCGGCCGTCGACGCCGAGGTCGATCTGCCGTCCGGCTACTTCGTGACCTTCGGAGGACAGTTCGAGGAAGCCAGCCGCCGCATCTCAACCGTGGGCCTGCTGGTCGTGCTCATCCTGATCGCCATGTACGGGCTCCTCTACATCGAGTTCGGCAGCCACCGCGAGACCCTGATCATGCTCGTCAACGTCCCCCTGGCTCTCGTCGGGGGCGTGCTCGCGGTGGCTCTGGGCGACGGCGTCCTGTCGCTTGCCACCGTGATCGGCTTCGTCACGCTGTTCGGGATCGCGACGCGCAACGGCGTACTGCTGGTCAGCAACTACCGGCGGTTGCTCGGCGAGGGGCTGTCCCTGGACGAAGCCGTGCGGCGCGGCTCCGGCGAGCGGATGGCGCCCGTGCTGATGACGGCCCTGACCGCGGGGCTGGCGCTGGTGCCCCTGGTGCTGGCTGCGGGCGCCCCGGGCAACGAGATCCTGAGTCCGATGGCGCAGGTCATTCTCGGGGGTCTGCTGACGTCGACGTTCCTGAACCTGCTGGTCGTGCCGGTGCTCTACGCTAGGTTCCTGAGGTCGTGAAGACCACATCGTTCTGTGTAGCCGTTCTCGTTGTTCCGCTGCTGTCGGCCTGCGGAGGGTCGAGCACCGGAGCCGACGCGGCGCTCATCGCCTCCATCGGCGACGAGTACGCGGCGTTTGCCGCCGACCAGAGCCCGTACATCAAGTTCCGGCGCGGCGAGACGGTGATGGAGTTCCCGGATTGGACGCTCGAAGCCGCCGAGGAGGCAGCCGCGTTCGCGCAGGGCCTGTTCGACCGGCTGGCTGAGGTCGACGAACCGGCGATCGACCACGAGGACTGGATCTCACTGGAACTGCTGCGATGGAACCTCGGTCTCCTGGTCGAGGCGCCGGAGCACTACTGGGCGGACTTCAACATCACGCCTTATGCCGCCGGCGGGTTCGTCCTGGACATCCTCCACCAAGTGCTCGGCGCCGCTCCGCTCGGAACCGACGAGGAGAGGACGCACTACCTGCACCTGCTCGGCGAGTACGGGCAGACCATCGGGCAACTCGCCGACAAGGTCGAGGGGCAGAAGGAGCGCGGCATCTACGTGCCGAAGGCCCAGGTGCCCAACGTGGTCGACATGTTCGAGGGCTACCGCGGTCGGCTGGATGAGCTCTTCCTGCCGGTCCCGGACCGGGTCGGTGACGGGGCGGAGGACTTCCTGGCCGAAGCCCGGCAGCAGATCGAGACCGGCATCGACGCGGCGTTCGCTCGTCTCGTGACCCTACTCGGCGACGACTACCTGGAGGCAGCGCCGGAGCAGGTGGGGCTCGGTACGGTCCCGGGAGGCCGCGAGCTCTATCTCCACCGCGTTCGGATGCACACGACCACCGACCTCTCGCCCGAGGAGATCCACCAACTCGGTCTCGACGAGGTGGCGCGGATCGAAGCGGAGCTGGCGACCCTGCGGGAAGAGATCGGCTTCGAGGCCGCCTCCGAAGAGACCGCGATGAAGGAGTTCCTGGACCAGGTCCGGGCCGACCCGCGCTTCATCGCCCAGTCGCCCGAGGAGGTCGAAGAGCGGTACTTGGGCTACATCGAGAAGATCGAGCCCCACGTCGCCGACTACTTCGGGGCCCTGCCGGAGGCGCCCTACGGCGTCCGCCGGCTCGACGAGACCTCGGAAGCGACGATGACCTTCGGCGTCTACCAGCTTCCGACCGCCGCCAACCCGCGGGGCGAGTACCGCTACAACGGCTCCGGCCTCGAGAACCGGTCCCTGTTCTCGGCCCAAGGGCTGATCTACCACGAGCTGATCCCCGGCCATCACTTCCAGCTCGCACTGGCGAACGAGCGGGAAGACCTGCCCAGGTTCCGCCGCGAGACGATCGGCTACTCGGCCTTCACTGAAGGCTGGGCCGAATACGCCGCCAACCTGGGCAAGGAGATGGGCATGTACGAGAACGCCTACGACCTCTACGGCCGCCTGGTCATGGAAATGTTCATCTCCTGCCGGTTGGTGATCGACACCGGCATGAACTACTTCGACTGGGACCTCGAGCGCGCCCGTGAGTTCATGAGCGCGCGGGTCGTCTACTCCGACGTCGAGGTCGCCACGGAGCTCCTGCGCTACTCAGCCGACATCCACGGTCAGGCGCTCGCCTACCGGATCGGCAACCTCGAGATCCTCCGCCTCCGCAAGAAGGCCGAAGACGCGCTCGGCGACCGCTTCGACCTCAAGGCGTTCCACGCCGCCGTGATCGGCAGCGGCGCCATGCCGATGGTGGTGCTGGAAGAGCACATCGACTGGTGGATCGGGGGGCAGACGTAGAAGACCCTGGGAACGCGGGCATCCTGCCCGCATCAGGGGCGATGCCGCGAAGCGGCGAGCCCACGTCGGCAACTGGCGAGCCACCCACACCTGCCGCCACCGGCCGGAAGGGTCGCCCCCACCTCAGTTCCGTACGAAACTACGCTCGTAGCGAGGGCGCTAAGGTCAAGGCGCTGATGGACGCGCTTCTGAAGAATGCGACCGACTCTATTCGGGTCGGTGTAGATGACTACGAGACGCGAGAATCAGCCAGGACTTTGTCGGCCGTTCGCAACTTGCACGCAGGACTGCTCTTACTGGCGAAGTGGGTCCTCGTCCGTACTGCGCCGAAGGCGACCGAAGACGACGTGATCGCGATTGCGTACGAACCGGTGCCGGATGGCGTCGGTGGCGTGAAGTACGTGCGCAAGGGGACATCGACGATCGGCCTGCACGACTTGAAGCCGAGGTTCAAGAGGTTTGGGCTGAACCCCTCGAAGGAGGCGATGGAGAGGCTCGAGTCGCTCAGACGAGTTCGCAACGCGGTGGAGCATCGCTATCCCGAGGTGTCCGCCGCGTCCTTGCGGCAGACAGTTTCGGCGGCATTCGTCGTGGCCGCCGAGTTCTTTCGGCTTGGTGGCCTGGATCCCGTCGAAGCGCTGGGAAAGGCGTGGGGCGTGATGTTGGGCGTGTACGAGGTCTATGAGAAAGAACTAGCGGCGTGCCGGGCGACGTTCAGGAAAGTGGACTGGAAGTTCTCGATTCCTGACGGCGTCGGCCCGGAGTGCCAGGAGTGCGGCTCGGAGTTGGTGGAGCAGATAGAGCCGGACAACAGAGCGCAGGATGACGCCCGCGGCAAGTGCCGGTCCTGCGGCGGCCAGATGGACGAGGAGACAGTGGTCGAGAGTCTGGTGGGGTCCGCGTACTGGGCGGTTGACTACAGGTCGATCAAGGACGGCGCCGAGCCCGTTCTTCAGACGTGCCCGTCTTGCTCGCTTGAAACCTACGTCAACGAGTTCGATGGCAACGGCGAGGTGACGGGCTGCGTCGTTTGCGAGTTCAAACTGGGAACTTGTTTCAGGTGCGGAACTGACTTGACGCCGGACGACCGATACGACGACGCGGAAGACCTGTGCGGATATTGCGGCCATATGATAGCGAAGGAGATGGAGCGGGACTGATGGAGACTCCTTGAGTCTTCCGGATCCACTCCAGGACGGCAGGGATACGGCTGGCTGCGGCGCAACTGTGAGATGACACTTGTGTCGAGAAGATCTTGCTTGAAGCGAGGCGCTTCACGATAGCGGAACCGGCGACGAGGTAGGGTAAGGTCCTCGGCGCTCGGTTCGGGCGCTAGGAGCAGTGCCTTGAGATCGGGCTTTGACGTTCTGGACAGCCTGCGCCATTGAGATGCTGTGGCGTTCCTCGGCCCAGTTTGCCGAGCGACACGTACTCGGTCGTCTTCAGTCCGTCCCAAGCAGCTCTCCCAGGCGTCGTTCCTGTCGAAGGAACTGCAGGCATTCCGGAACCCGCCTGGCGCGATTCTCGTAGAGCTTCACTGGGGCCGAGCACTCCTTTCCCAGTGTCGCGTTCCCGAATACGATCACACCAGCGACTCGATCCAGTGGTTTCGGAAACTCTGCGCAGGCGTCTGCCTCTGCATCGTGCCGCCCGTAGATCGCCCTGCTCTCAGCGCCCCAGGAGTAGTCCGAATGGCAGGCGTTGATGGCAACTATGAAGCTCTCCTGTTCCAACCCCTTGTTCTTCCAATCTTCGGCCTTCTTCCCCAACGCCTTCTGCAGCGGCATCGCTCCATCCACGGCGCCGCCCCTGGCAGGACCCCGTACATGACAGCGTCCATGCTCAGCGGCGGGCGGTGAGAGCGATACTCTCATCTCCCATTCGCCTTCGGAAATTGTAACTTGAGGGCGCCGCCCGTAGAGCCTCGGAGATTGAACCTCCTCCGCTGAAATCGACTCCAGCAAGTGGCGGATCGGCTTTAGCAGACGCTGCTTACTGAGGGTCTTACGAAGTTGTCCTTCCGTCGCCAGATGTACGTGGGAATGAGCGCCTGTGAAGGCGGCCCTGATCTTGTCGACCGCGTCTTGTTCGTTGGCGGTACCCCAGAGAACTCCTTCTCGGAGGATTCCGGATACAGTCGCTTCCACATAGAATGTGTCGTTCCCATGACCGGCACGAAAGTCGACCGTTCCACGTGTATCGGTGAACTTGGGATGTATCTCTACACGACAACCGAGCCTACACAGCATGGCGAAGACTTGTAGCTCGAAGTGGGCGGCCATGAACTCTCTGAACGACTTGAGCTGAAGGCGACGTCTGAGCTCCTCCCGATGATCTTCAGGGTAGGCTGCGAACCAGTCCTGCATCCAGTGGCGGATCGCGACCGCCTCCTTTCTCGCGCCGCGCTCGAGAAACTCGAACGTGGTTTCATTCGCTGACCCTGGTCCCAGTCGTTGCTCGACAGGCTGGAAGAGCTGGTCGGTCATTCTGACGGTCTTGGCGGGTTTGTTCACAGGCCGGAGGAGGCCTCTTCGGCCGAGTCCGGAGGTCGACGGACAGTCTAGCTCCCGCGGCTCGGAGCCCGGGTCGGCGTTTGGGCCTCGACGATGTACCATGCGCGGTTCCCATTACGCCCTAGCTCGCCTGCGGAGCAGCCAGGAGATGGCCTTGGCCGAAGTGCGGGAATCCGCTCTTGAGGCGCAGTGTGCCGAATGCCCTTGACCCCCGAACAGCGTGCCCGCAAGAAGATCGACCGCCAGCTAGCGGCCGCAGGCTGGGAGGTCGAGGACTACGGCGACATCGACATCCACGCGAGTCGCGGCGTGGCGGTCAGGGAGTACCGGCTGAAGTGGAACGAGGCCGGGAAGGAGAAGACCGGCTGGGCCGACTACCTCCTCTACGCTGACGCCCGGGCAATCGGTGTCGTTGAGGCGAAACCCGCGGGGCACACCCTCCAGGGAGTGATCCTCCAGTCGAAGAAGTACACCGAAGGACTGAATCAGTGGGTTCCCGCATGGCGGCGCCCGCTTCCATTCGCCTACGAGTCGACGGGTGAAGTAACCCAGTTCACGAACGGCCTCGACCCCGACCCGCGCAGCCGGGAGATCTTCACCTTTCACCGTCCGGAAGAGTTGCTTCGGCTCCAGGGCCTGGAGCCCGAGCAACTGCGGGGGATGCTCCGCCGGTCGCCGGAACTCGAGCAGGGCCGACTCTGGCCGGTGCAGTTCGAGGCGATTCGGAACCTGGAGCAGTCGCTCGCGCACGGCCGGCCGCGCTCCCTCATTCAGATGGCGACCGGCAGCGGCAAGACCTTCACTGCCGTGTCGGCGTGCTACCGGCTGGTCAAGCACGCGAAGGCGAAGCGCATCCTGTTTCTCGTCGACCGCAACAACCTGGGGCGTCAGACGCTGAACGAGTTCCAGCAGTACCGCGATCCGTCGTCGGGCTACGCTTTTGCCGAGGAGTTCGTCGTCCAGCGCCTGCGGGGGAACGCGGTCGACCCGGCGAGCAAGGTCGTGATCACGACCATTCAGCGGCTCTACTCCATCCTGAAGGGCGAGGCGGAGTACGACCCGGAGAACGAGGAGGAGTCCCTCTTCGAGTCGGTCCGGCTGGCCGGAGCGGAACCCGTTCCGGTGGAGTACGTGCCCGATCTTCCCATCGAGACGTTCGACTTCATCGTCATCGACGAGTGCCACCGGTCGATCTACAACGTGTGGCGGCAGGTCGTCGAGTACTTCGACGCATTCCTGATCGGGCTGACTGCCACGCCAAGCCCGCAGACGATTGGCTTCTTCAACAACAACGTCGTCCAGGACTACTCGCACACCAAGGCGGTCGCGGACGGCATCAACGTTGGCTACGAGGTCTACCGGATCAAGACGAAGATCTCCGAGGAGGGAGGCAGCGTGGAGGCTGGGCGCTACCTTCCCCGCCGGGACCGCCGCACCCGCAAGGTGACCCTGGCCGAGATGGAGGACGACCTCACCTATACGGCGAATCAGCTCGACCGCGACGTCGTGGCGCCTGACCAGATCCGGCTCGTCGTGCGCACCTTCCGGGACCGGCTCTTCAGCGAGATCTTCCCGGACCGCACCGAGGTCCCGAAGACGCTCGTCTTCGCCAAGCAGGACAGCCACGCCGACGACATCGTCAAGATCGTCAAGGAGGAGTTCGGGAAGGGCAACGACTTCTGCCAGAAGATCACCTCGAAGACGACCGGCGCCAAGCCGGAGGATCTGCTGAGCAGCTTCCGCAACTCCTACAACCCGCGCATCGCTGTCACCGTGGACATGATCGCGACGGGCACGGATGTGAAGCCCCTCGAGTGCCTTCTCTTCATGCGCAACGTGAATTCGGCTTCGTACTTCGAGCAGATGAAGGGTCGGGGCGTGCGGGTCATCGAGCGCGACGATCTGCAGGGCGTGACGCCGGACGCCGACGCGAAGACTCACTTCGTGATCGTGGATGCGGTCGGCGTCTGCGAACGGGACAAGACGGACTCGAGACCGCTGGAACGCCAGCCTTCCGTCAGCACCGAGAAACTGCTGCAGATGGCGGCGCAAGGCATGGCTCATCCCGACCTCGTTTCGAGTCTGGCGTCGCGTCTGGCGCGCCTCGGCCGCCAGGTCGACGAGCAGCAGCGATCGCGAATCGCACAGGAAGCGGACGGGGCGACGCTGGAGGGGTTGACCGGCGAGCTTCTGCACAGCATCGACACCGACGCGACGCACGAGGCGGCGGTTGCCGAGTACGGGTTGGCGGATGACGAAGAACCAACCAGCGAGCAGCTTGAGCGGGTCGAGCGCGAGCGCATGACCGCAGCTCTCAAGCCGTTCACCCGACCGGGGTTGCGCCGGGCGATCACTGAGATCTCCCAGAGCCTCTACCAGATCATCGACGAGGCCGCCCTCGACCAACTGCTGGGTTCCGGCTACGACGGAACGGCTGTCGAGAGAGCCCACTCCAAGCTGGAGGACTTCACACGGTTTCTGGAAGACAACCGGGACCGCATCGAAGCGCTGCGGATTCTGTACAGCCGCCCCTATCGAGCGGGCCTTCGCTACCGCCACGTCAAGGAGTTGCGGGATGCCCTGCGCAACCCGCCGGTGGGGCTGCACGACCCCGCAAACGGGCTGTGGCGCCTTTACGAGTTGGTTGAACCCGAGAAGGTGAAGGGGAGGGGCGGCGGCGCGCTGGTCGACCTGGTCGCGATCGTGAAGCGCGCAATCAGCCCCGGCAGGCCCCTGGTCCCTGTTGCCGATCAGGTGGAGCAGCGTTATCGGGAGTGGCTGGCCGAGAAGGCGCGCGACGGGCAGACGCTCACCGCAGACCAGTTACGGTGGTTGGACGCGATCAAGGACCACATTGCCAAGAGCCTGGTGATCGACCGGGACGACTTCGAGTACGCGCCGTTCAGCCAGATGGGCGGGATCGGAGCCGTCTATAGGGTGTTCGGCGAGGAGCTTGAGGACGTGTTGGCTGAATTGAATGAGAGGCTGGCGGCGTGACGGAGTTACCGGAGGGTTGGGCGAAGGTTGCACTTGCTGAGGTCTGGCGAGAATCGCGTGCGCGTGTGCCGCCCGAGACCATCCCCCTCACGAGGTACATCGGGCTCGAGCATGTCGAGAGCGGCACCAACAGGATCTCGGGAGAGGGCACCACGGACGACGTCAAGAGCACGGTCGCGGTCTTCTCTTCGGGGGATGTTCTCTACGGACGGCTTCGCCCCTATCTGAACAAGGTGATCCTGCCCTCGTTCGACGGAGTGGCATCAACAGAGTTCCTCGTGTTCAATGAGAATGATGCACTTTCCAACCAGTTTCTGCTCCACCTACTGTCTTCAAGCGACGTGGTCGCCTATGCGAATGCCGGGTCCTCCGGTGTGAATCTGCCCCGTGTCTCCGGTCAGAAGCTCGGCGAGTATCGACTAGGTCTGCCGCCGCCGCCCGAACAGCACCGAATCGCAGCCAGAATCGACTCCCTCGTTGCCAAGCTGGATGAGGCAGTCGCCGCTCTGACACGTGCCCAGGCCAATCTGGATCGCTATCAGGCATCCGTGCTCAAGGCTGCGACGCGGGGCCGATTGACGGCTCGGTGGCGTAGCGAGAATCCACCTGGGGAATCGGGCGAGGAGCTTCTCCGGCGCATCCTGGCCGAGCGTCGCAAGCGGTGGGAGGAGGAGCAGCTCGCCGTGTTCGCTGCCAAGGGCCGGAAGCCGCCACGGAACTGGAAGTCGAAGTACAAGGAGCCGGTCGCGCCGGATGCGAGCAGATTGTCCGAATTGCCGCAGGGATGGTGCTGGGCGACGGTGGACCAAGTGGGCCAGGTGATTGGCGGCCTGACCAAGAACAAGGCCCGAACCGAGTTGCCGACCCAATACGCCTATCTCCGCGTCGCCAATGTCTACGCCGATGAGCTGAGACTAGACGACGTGAGAACCATCGGAGTCGCAGAGTCGGAACTCGAACGTGTCCTGCTCCGCGCGGGCGACCTCATGGTTGTGGAGGGTAACGGAAGTCCTGGCCAGATTGGCCGGGTCGCTGAGTGGAACGACGAACTGGCCACCTGCTGCCATCAGAACCACTTGATCAAGGTGCGCTGTGACCGTGGTCGCACTTGTCTCCCGCGCTGGCTGCTGTTGTGGCTCCTGTCGCCGCTCGGCCGTCGAACGGTGCTGGACAAGGCCAGTTCCACTTCAGGGCTATACACGCTCAGTCTTTCGAAAGTCCGCGCGCTTCCCTTTCCTCTGGCGCCGTGTCGAGAGCAGATTGAGGCTGCGAAACGGGCCGATTCTCTCCGGGAAGCCGGAAGATCTGCTCGGGGAAGGGTGCAAGCGGGCATCCATGTTCAGTCCGCCGCCCTTCGCCAGTCCATCCTGAAAACAGCGTTCGAGGGCCGACTCGTTCCCCAGGATCCGGACGATGAGCCCGCGACGGTCCTCCTCGAGCGCATCCGCTGCCGAGGTCAGCTCCCGAACCTCGCGCCAGCAGCATCTGATACATCTGACACCCGCCGCGCGGCTCCCGATAGTGCGCCAGTCCGATGGGGTCGTGCATGACATCGGAAACCAACCGGGCTTGCGCGCGGCCTGCGGCTGGGTGGCCATAGTCGACCGTGAGCGGATCGCGTGCTATCCTTTCGAAATCCTGTCCCTGTAGCAGGGATGTTGAGACGAACGAACAGCAGGAGAGAATCTGATATGTCCTCAGAGCGAGACATTACGAAGTACCGCATCGTTAGAAACAGAAGGACGATCCATGTGGGAATCACGAACGATCCAGCGCGTCGCGAGCAGGAGCACCAACAGGACTTCGGGAAGAACGCTCGTCTGGTGAAGGAAGGGCGAAGGACCACGCGTGAGGGTGCTCTCGGGTGGGAGCGTGAGCAGCGCGGGAAAGGAAGACCAACGGGTCCCTGACTTGTCTCGCGGTGACCCGGTGTTTGCACCGGGGCTCTTGAGGGTTGCCACCATTCCGAGGATGCCGGGCCGATGCGGAGGCGAGACGCGGACCGGCGGCTCCCAGCGAACTCCGCAGCTTGCGCCGACCCCCACGGTGGTACATGATCCCTGTACCCGTCGCTGACGTCTGCGGTCGTCAGCCATGAGAGACTTGCCGGAAGCGGGCAGGATGCCCGCGTTCCCAGGGAACACGGAGCAGCGACATGATCAGGGAGACGACCTACACCGGCGCGCGACAGAACCTGGCCTCGCTGATGGATCAGGTGACGGACACGCGGGAGCCCGTGTACATCCGGCGGCGCGGCAAGGAGGACGTCGCTCTCATCGCTGCGAGCGACCTGAACTCGTGGATGGAGACGGAGTATCTGCTTCGCTCACCGAAGAACGCGGAAAAACTCCGGGAGGCGATGGCTCGTGCGGACGCCGGCGAGGGGACCGTCATGGGGGTTGACGAACTCCGCCGGCAGTTCGGCCTTGAGGAAGAGTGACGGGATCTCAGCGCCGGGAGGCCGTGTTCGATCCTCAGTTCATCAAGGACCTGGCCTTCTGGACGCGGCCGGATCGCAGGCAAGCGCTGCGAATCCTCAAACTCGTAGAGGCCACAGTTCGCGAGCCGTTTGAGGGCGTCGGGAAACCAGAACCGTTGCGCGGGGATCTCGCTCGCCGGTGGTCCCGCCGGATCGACAGGGAGCACCGGTTCGTCTACCAGGTCAGCGCCGACCGCGTGTACTTCCTCGCGGCCCGCTACCACTACTGAGCCGGCTGCCCCGGCGCACCATGTCCGACAACCACACACAGCGCATCGTCAACAAGGCGTGGAGCTTCGCGCACCTGTTGCGCGACGACGGCCTGTCGTACATGGAGTACACGGAGCAGATCACCTTTCTGCTGTTCCTCAAGATGGCGCACGAGCGAACCCGGCCGCCTTGGAACCAGCCTTCGATGGTCCCGGATGGGCTGGACTGGCCGAGCTTGCTGGCGGAAGACGGCGCCGACCTTGAATCGCACTACCGGCACATCTTGACCGAGCTGTCGCGCGAGGACGGCATGCTCGGGGAGATCTTCCGGCGGGCCCGGCAGCAGATCCAGAATCCCGCGACCCTCAAGCGGCTCATCGTCGATCTGATCGACCCCGAGGATTGGAGTTCGCTCGCGGCCGATGTGAAGGGCGACATCTACGAGGGCCTGCTCGCGAAGTCTGCCCAGGAGTCGCCCAAGGGCGCCGGGCAGTACTTCACTCCGCGCGAACTGATCCGGGCGATCGTCGACATCATGCAGCCGGGGCCGGACGACACGGTGTGCGATCCGGCGTGCGGCACCGGCGGCTTCCTGCTCGCTGCCCACGACCATGTCCTCCGCGAGCACGGGAGCACGCTCGACCCGGACCAGAAGCGCCATCTTCGCCGGTACTTCGTCCAGGGAATGGACATTGTTCCCGCGACCGCCCGGCTCTGCATCATGAACCTGTACCTGCACGGGATCGACGCGGACCCGTGCCCGGTCCGGTCCGGCGTGGACAGTCTGGCGAGTGACCCCGGCCAGCGGTTCTCGATGGTCTTGACCAATCCGCCCTTCGGCAAGAAGAGCACGATCCGCATCGTCAACGAGGAAGGCGAGCTGGATACGGAGTCAGACACCTACGAACGTCAGGACTTCTGGACGAGCACGAAGAACAAGCAGCTCAACTTCCTCCAGCACGTTAAGACGCTGCTCAAACTGCACGGCTCGTGCGCCATCGTGGTGCCCGACAACGTGCTCTTCGAAGGTGGAGCTGGCGAGACCGTCCGTCGAAAGCTCCTCCAGCAGTTCGACGTGCATACGCTGCTGCGGCTGCCGACGGGCATCTTCTACGCCCAGGGGGTCAAGGCGAACGTCCTGTTCTTCGATGCCAGGCCGGCGCGCGAGAAGGCCTGGACCGAACGGCTCTGGGTCTACGACCTCCGCACGAACAAGCACTTCACGCTCAAGGTGAAGCCGCTCCGGCGTTCCGACCTAGACGACTTCGTTGCGTGCTACCGCCCGGGCGAGCGCCGCCGGAGGCGGGCTACCTGGAGCGAGGACAACCCGAACGGCAGGTGGCGGGGGTACGACTACGACGAGTTGGCTGAGCGGGACAAGCTGAATCTGGACCTGTCCTGGATCAGGGATCGGTCGCTGGAGGACGCCGAGAACCTGCCGGAACCGGAGGTGCTGGCGGCCGACATCGTCGAGGATCTGCGTACGGCGCTGGAGGCATTCGAGGAGATCGCGGAGGAGCTGACGGAGGAGTGACGCGGTGCCGAGAATGGCGACCGTCACCGTCGACGGAAGCACGGCGCCACTTCACCCGACCACCTCATCCCCCCAAAGCCGCTCCAGGAAACGCTCCCACGGCAGAATCCAGATCCCTTCGTCCGTCCGCCTGACCGCGCTCTCGTTGCACACCACGATGGCCCGGCGCGGACGGTGTTCCTGGACGAACGCCCGCAGGCCCCTCAACTCCGCCTGCCGCACCCGGCTGGCGCCCTTCACTTCGACCGCTACGTCCCCGCCGCGGCCCAGGACGAAGTCGCACTCCAGGCCGGACTTCGTGCGCCAGAAGCGGATGGGGAAGTCGTGCTCGCGGTAGGAGCGGTAAGCAAGCAGCTCCATCAGGACGAAGTGCTCCAGGCCGCGCCCGAACTCGGGGCCGCCGACCCTCTCGATGCGCTTGCCGGCTACGTGGTTCGCCACGCCCACGTCGAACATGTAGAACTTCGGCGCGCTGGTGATCACCGATCGCGAACGCCGCCGGCTGAAGGGCTCGACCAGCACGCCCAGGAGCGTGTCGACCAGGATCTGGAAGTACTCCTTCACGGTCTTGGAACTGACGCCGCAGTCTCTGGCGATGTTGCTGTAGTTCAGCATCTCGCCATGACAGAAGGCGAGCGCTTCGAAGAACCGGGAGAAGGCGGGCGCGTTGCGGGTCAGTCCTTCGTCGAACACTTCCTCCTTGAGGTAGTCGTCCACGTATCCCGCCAAGGCCCGACGATGATGCGCCGAGTCGTAGTGCGCGGGGACGAGGCCGCGGCCTAAGGCAGCGAGCAGGTCGAAGTCGGGGATCTCGCGCCAGGTCAGCGGATGAAGCGTGAAGCGCCACGCGCGTCCACCGAGCAGGTTGGCGCGTCCGCGCTTCAGCTTCCTCGCGCTGGAGCCGCACAGCACGAAGCTGAGGCGCTCGCTCTCGATGAGTCTGTGTACTTCGTCGAGGAGCGCGGGCACCTTCTGCACCTCGTCGATCAGGATCGGCAACTCGCGCCTGGCGCTGTCGAACGCGCGGATCCGCTCGCCAAGGGTCCAGGGCTCGCGGGTGAACTCGAGCATCAGACGAGTGTCGAGGAGGTCGAAGCGAATCGACTCCGGGAACTGCCGTTGGAGCAGGGTGGACTTTCCGGTCTTGCGGGCCCCCCAAAGGAACGCGGACTGACCAGGAGGCAGATCGATCTTGAGTTCGCGGGCGTACACAGCGTCTCTCCGAATCGGGAGTGTACTGCAAACTAGTCGAACTCTCTCGGAGTGTACTCCGAGTCTGGGAGCCCAGTCGAGCTAATCAAGGCACTTGCGGCGGGGCCGCCCTCATCGGCAGCCATCTGCCGGGGAGTCACCCGGAACACTGGCGGCGTTCGATGCGCGCACACTGCTTGCCGGAGGGAGGCAGCCACCACCGCTATCCCGGTTCGCTGACCACGCCGGCCTGCTCGGAGATCGTCAGTTGGGTGGTGATGACCGAGTCGATCGCGGTTTCGCAGGACCAGATCGACGCCTTCGGGGCCCTCTATCCGATGAATGCGCGCCCGGTGCAGCCCCTGAACGAACGCACGATCGAACTGCGACAGTTGAGGTGAAGGCGGCCTCAGTCCGCGCCGATATCCCCGACGTGCCGGATCGAGTCGGTCAGGTAGGGGTGCTCTCGCACCTTCTTCAGAAAGCGCGAGTCCGCGGTGACGATGGGATGCTGTTCATGAAGTGCGAGGGCCAGGTAGAAGCAGTCGTAGGTCGGGTGGTCCAGATCGACGCTTAGTCGCGCGGCGGCGCTAGCGAGTTGGCGCATGGGCACCGGTGTGGCCACTGGAGCTCTCCGCAACAGAGCGACGGCGTCCGCCAAGGCGTCTCGGTCGATGTCGCCGCGCCGGCACATGGCCCAAAGGGCGTTCGTCGCTTCCACGAACAGCAGGTCCGGCGCCAGCAGCGTCGTGCCGCCGGCGAGCAGGCTCGCTGCTTCCTTCGAGTGCTTCTCCTCCACCAGCCACTTCACGGCGACGCTGGCGTCGACGACGCAGCCCTTCACAGGCCGCTATCCCGGTCGCGTTCCTCCCGAATCGCGTCGGTGCTGTCGACGGTCGAGCGAAGGCGTCGCCGCATCGCCGCGGCGCGGGCAGCGAAGTCGCTGCCGTCCGCCAAGAGGGAGCGATGCAAGATGTCTCGGTGTTCGGCCTCCGCGGACCGGCCGCGCGCGGCCGCCCGGGTCTTGAGTGCGGCGACCACCTGCGCGGGCACGTTGCGGACGGTCAGTTGGGGCATGACGGCGGTTCCTTCCTTCGAGCCTTCATCGTGATGCGGTCAATGACTGCAATCGTAGGTTCCGCATTCAACGCTGTCAATCACCCAACCACCCCATCCCCTTCGATCGCTACGTCCCCGTCGCGGCCCAGGACGAAGTCGCACTCCAGGTGGCGTCGATCAGGATCGGCAACTCTCGTCTGGACCTTCGGGCGAGAGAGGATCATCAAGGCACGGTCGGCGGTATTCTCCGGTGCACCGCTACCGAAGAGGAGGAACTTCCATGCGCAGACCCGCAATCCCCGGCACCACCCTCGCAAAGTCTGTCGCTTGCGTCGTCGCCGCCGTCGTCTTCGTCGCGCTTCAGGCGTGCCAGACCGGCGATGCGGACGATGCGGGCACGGAAACCGACATGGACGCTCAGCACGAAGAAAGCGACGGCGGCCACGAGCTCCACTGGTCCTACGAAGGCGACACCGGCCCTGCCATGTGGGGCTCTCTCGACTCGTCCTTTGCGACCTGCGACGACGGCGCGCGGCAGTCGCCTGTGGACATTGCCGGTGCGACGGCCGGCAGCCAGAGCGAACTCGAGACCCGCTGGCAGCCCGGCGACGCCGAGGTGATCGACAACGGCCACACAATTCAGGTCAATGTGGCGGAGGGAAGCGCCATCAGCCTGGAGGGACGGGAGTTCGCGATGCTGCAGTTCCATTTCCATCTGCCCAGCGAGCACACCGTGGAGGGAAGTGCCGCCCCGATGGAGGTCCACTTCGTGCATGCGGCCGCGGAGGGCGATCTGGCAGTGATCGGAGTCTTCATGGAGGCCGGCGAAGCCGATCCGACCGTCCAGAACATCTGGGAGGCGATTCCGTCTGCCGGGGAGTCACCCGGAACACTGGCGGCGTTCGATGCGCGCACACTGCTGCCGGAGGGAGGCAGCCACCACCGCTATCCCGGTTCGCTGACCACGCCGGCCTGCTCGGAGATCGTCAGTTGGGTGGTGATGACCGAGTCGACCGCGGTTTCGCAGGACCAGATCGACGCCTTCGCGGCCCTCTATCCGATGAACGCACGCCCGGTGCAGCCCCTGAAGGAACGCACGATCGAGCTGCGACAGTAGGAGCAAGGCTCTGACGACAGTCAAAGTTCCGGCCCGGACAGCACGACGCTCTACCCTGTGGCGGATCGCGAAGAACCTTCTGCTCGGCGGCACGGCCCTGGTCGTCGCGCTCGTCGCTCTCGTCACGTTCTCCTACAACTCCTTCCGCGGCGACCGTCTGGAGGAGCTCCGATCGGGAAGCCAGGTGATCGAGACCCGGATCGGTCCCATCGAGTACGTCCTGGAGGGAGACGGCGACCAGGTCGTGCTCTCGATTCATGGGACGCCGGGCGGCTACGACCAGCGTTTCGGCCTGGAAGGCTTCCAGGTCCTCGCCCCGTCCCGGCCGGGCTACCTTCGCACCCCGATCGGCGCCGGCCGGACGCCGCGCGAACAGGCGGACGCCTACGTTGCCCTGCTCGATGCCCTGTCGATCGACCAGGTCGTGATCATGGGCCTCTCCGGCGGCGGGCCTTCGTCGATGACCTTCGCGGCGGCGTATCCGGATCGGACCCGGGCCCTCATCGCTCTCGAAGCGGTGAGCAACAGCGATCTACCGGAGATTCCGGCTCCGGCGTTCCTGGCGGGCGATTTCACCGCGTGGCTGTCACTGAGCATGCTCAAGCGGGCCATCGGCACGGAGGGTCTGCTGGAGATGTTCGCGCCGGATCCCGAGAACCGGCGGCTCGTTCTCGAGGACGAAGAGAAGACCGCGGCGTTCGAGGGTTTGATGTGGTCGTTGTGGCCACCCTCGCAGCGCGGCGAGGGACTGGCGAACGATGAGAAGCAGTTCGACGCCCTGGACCTGCCCCTCGCCGACATTCGGGTGCCGACCCTGGCGATCCACGGCACGGCGGACGCGGCCGTGCCGATCGAGCACGCCCGGTTCCTTGCCGATCGGGCATCCCAGACACAGTTGCACTTCATCGAGGGGGCGGATCACATGATGCCGGTGTCGCACCAGGAGAAGGTCGTGCGGGCCATCACTGAGTTCATCGACGGGCTCGACGAAGAGAGCGTCGAGTCGCCCGAGGAGAGCCCCGAGGAGAGCAGCCAGTGAGAGCCCTGGTCTTCTTCCTCCTGGAGGTCCTCTTCTCGCCCCTCCAGCTCATCGGAACGCTGGCCTTTGCCTTCAAGGTCCGTTTCGTGAACATGCCGCGGGGCATCTCCGGCACCGCGTACGAGCCCTACATGGCCCGTCTGATGCTTCAGATGATTGGGAACCGGAGGGACGATGTTGCGGAACGCATCGCCCCGAACCTGCCGGCGCTGTCGCCGCTGATCATGCGGCTGCTGATGAAGACCGTGGCTCTGGCGGCGCGGTGGAGCGGCTTCCGGGGCTCGTTCTTCGCCTATCCCGGCCCGCGGCCGTCGACGCTGATGACCTTCATCAGCCATCGCACGCACTTCTTCGACTCCGCCATCGCGGCCGCGGCCGCCGCGGACAGCCCGATCCGCCAGTTCGTCTTCCTGGGCGCGGGGTGGGACACCCGCGCGTACGGTCGGCTGCCGGAGGGCGCCGATCTGGCCGGCGCCGGCGTGAAGGTCTTCGAGGTCGACGAGCCGCCCACGCAGCAGGTCAAGGTGCAGGCCCTGCGAGCAGCCGGCGTCGAACACTCCCACGTGACGTTCGCCCCGACCGACTTCAACCAGCAGACCTGGCTGGAGTCCCTGACGGAACACGGGTTCGACCCGGACTTGCCGACGTTCATCCTCTGGGAAGGCGTCACGATGTATCTCGACGACGCGGCCGTCTCAAAGACCCTGGCCGAAGTCGCCGGATTCGCTCGGGGATCGCGCATCGTCTTCGACTTCTTCAGCCGGGAACTCGTGTTCGGCCGAAAGCCCTACGCCGTGATGGGGACGTACATGAAACACGCCTTGAAGTCGTTCTACGGCGAGAGCATGCACTTCGGCATCTCGACCGCCGCGCCCGCGCGTCAGCAGGTACTGGACTTCTTCGAAGGCCGCGGGCTGGAAGTGGAGAGCTTCGAGTCGCTCGGCCGGGAGGCTGGCCGCAGCACGCCGATCGGCGGGTTGATCCTCGCGGCCGTGCCGGACCAGTCAGTTGCGGATCGGGCATGACGCCGAAGCTCCATCCGCTCAACCAGGACTTTCGCTGGGAGCCCAGAGGCGGCCCCTACCGACGCATCTCTTCCGCGCAGGCCCGCCAGTGGAGCGAGCAGGGCTTCTTCGTGCTCGAGGACGCGGTCGAGCCGTCCACCCTCGAGCGTCTGATCGCCGAGATCGACCCTTGGGAAGCCGAGGCCGAAGCGGCGTTACGCAAGCAGCCGCAGGGGCGCCGCTTCATCGCTCGCGCCGACGAGATCACCTTCACCGTCCACCTGGTGAAGCGTTCGGCCTTTCTCCGCGACTTCTGTGCCGGGCCTCTCTTTCGCGATCTCGCGTGGGACCTGGTGGGCTCCGACGTTCGCCTCTACTGGGACCACCGATCTCGGCTACTGCTGTGCGGAGGAAGACGCCGAAGGGCTCGCCGCACCGGCAAGAGCAGGCAGCATCGTCGTCTTCTCCTCACTTACTCCGCATGCCACCGGGCCGAATCTCACCTCGGAGGTCCGCAAGGCCTACATCGTTCAACTCGCCCCCGACGGGGCCCGCCGCATGGAGCCCGACGAGAGTGCCGGCGGCTACCGGCCCGTTCTCCAGAACGACCCGGATCGACAGTTCTCGATCCTCAGAAGCGGACGCCGACCTTGAGGCGGAACTCTCGCGTGAACTGGTAAGCGGAAAGGCTGGTTCGACCCTGCCCGTTCCTCGTGTTGATTTGAATCAGAGCCTGCTCGTTGGTGACGTTTGCAACCTCGCCGCCGATGATGCCTTGCACCCCGCCCCTGATCGGGAACTGGTAGGTGGCATTCAGGTTGAGCGTAAAGAAGTCGTCGATCCTGTTCGTGCCTCTCTTCTCGCGGAGGGTCGTCGTGGTGATCGTCTGGCCGGACACCGGGTGCCTGACCTGAGTGGCGGGCTGTAATCCCCATGGCTCGCCGTCGGCCAGGTGCGCGCTGGCACTGGTCATCAGGTCATGGCGGCCGAACCTCCAGACCTTCATGCCGACGACGTTGACGATGTAGTCCCGCTGGTAGCTGATGGCCCCGAACCAGTTGGGGCCACTGGTGGGATTGAGAATCCCGGTTGAAACCTCAATGCCGCCGAAGCCTTCCAGGTGGTCGTCGTTGTCGTTGCGGGACTCATTGTTGCCATCGTTCCAGTCCCTCGAGTAGTTCATCTGGAGCGACCAGTCGTTGCGAAACGCCCGGTTGAGCTGGAACAGCATGCCCTCGTACTGACGTCTGTTTTGCGGCCAGTTTCTCAGGTCGCGAACGACCGCGCCCTGCTCGTCGAACTGCAGGGTGCTGTGGAACATGTTCTCCATCTCCCACGAGGTCACGCGCGACTTGAAGACCCAGTTGTTCGAGAACTGCCAGTCGAAGCCCACCGAAATCTCGTCCTTGTAGTAGGGCTCGACGGAGGAGGCCAGGGGATCGCGGGGCTCGACGCGGCGCTGGAAGATGTCGTAGAGCTCCGTCTCGGGATTCCACCCGTACTGCGTATAGGCGTTCTCACCATTGGCGCCGGCCGTGAACTCCGTGAAGACGACACCGAGGCCGATGTAGTCGTAGTAGCGCCCGGCGGATGCCCGCACCAGCATCCTGCCGTCGGCGTTGATGTCGTAGACCGCCGACAGGCGCGGCGCCACCTCCTGGTAGTCCATGACTTTCTGGCCGATGTTGTTGTTGATGTCCTGGGTGTCCTGGCGCAGGCCGAGGCTGACGGTGAGGTGGTCACCGACCGTGATTCGGTCCTGGACATAGGCAGCACCTATGTCGCTGGTGAAAGCGGTGTTGCAAGGGACGGGGCAGTCGAAGACCCGTTTGTTGACCGGGCTCTCGTAGCCGCCGGGCACCGAGCGGCCGTAGCCGCGGCCGCGATACTCGGTGCCGATACTCGTGATCGTCGCAAAGGTGACGTCCTGGACGTCGATGCCGGCCTTGAACTCGTGGTTGCCCCTGAAGAAGGTCAGGGAGGCATTCGCCTGATCGCGCGGAAAGTCATTCCCGCCCGCGCCGAGGCGATTCACGGGAGCGTTGTAGCGCAGACCGTCCGCGAGATCCCGGTAGCGGAAGTTGTTGCCCTCGGGTGTATCGGGAGACGCGCCGGGGAGGATCTCCGCGGGCGGGGAACCGATGCGCGCCGTCACGAGCTCGCGGTTGGCGGCCTTGGCCTCGAGGAATGCCGAGTCGGTCAGGGCGAAGCTCCAGGTCAGGGTCTGGATTCTGTTGTTCCAACTGTTCCTGGTGATCGAATAGACGTCGGCCGCTGTCCCGGGTGGGTTCAGGCGGCCTGACGGGGAATCGATCAGGGTCAACGCAAGCTGGTGGCGGTCGTTGGGCTGCGTGTTGAACTTGCCGACGAGCGGCTCCGCCTCGCGGTTGACATCGACCAGATCGCCCTCGCGGGTCCGGTCGAGCTGGTTGTCATTCATTTCGCTGATGGATGCGTAGAACCAGGCTTTGTTCCGGAAGAGCGGCCCGCCGAGACCGGTCTCGTAGCTGTTGATCATGGAATCCGGCCGCTCGATCCCGAGCCAGTTCGCGGCGCGCCACGCCGGGTTCTGGCCGATGTAGAGGAAGTCGCCGTGGAATACGTTAGTGCCGGTCTTGATCGTCGTGTTCAGCACCCCGCTGATCCCTCGGCCGTACTCGGCGCTGAAACCGGCGGACTCCATCCTGTTCTCGGTGATCACGGTCGACGGCATATAGAAGGTCATTTCGCCCCCGCGACGGTTGTGGGAGATGTCGACGCCGTCAATGAAGAGGACGTTCTCCTGGCCGATGCCACCGTTGACCCCGGGTGACTGATCGAACTCCTGGAACCGGGACACCACGCCGGCCATCAGCTTCATGTTCGACCAGTAGTTCCGCGTGGCTTGGGGGACGTGCTCGAGCTCCTCTTCCCCGAGCGCGGTAACGGAGCCGGTGTCGTACTTCGTGATCAGTGCCGCCTCGGAGGTGACGGTGATCTCCTCGGCCGTGGAGCCGAGAGTGAGGTCGACGTCCTCGCGCTTCCCCAGTTCAAGGACGACTGCGCGCTCTGCCGAGCCCAGGCCCTCGAGGTCGGCGGTGACGGTGTAGCTGCCGGCCTGGAGAAGGGCGAAGCGATAGTCGCCGTTGGCGTCGGTGATCTCGGTCCTCGTGTTCTGAGGGCCGGTCAGGGTCACGCTGACACCCGGCAGAGCGTCACCCAAGGCGTCCGTTACCGTGCCGTCGATGGTCGATGTCTGCGGGCCGTCGGCTAGAAGCGGCGACGCGCAAATGGCGACGGCGAAGATCCAGATAGTGGACCTGATGGCGGTGGTCTTCACGATTCTCCCCTCCAGGTTTGCGACCCGGTTGAATCGGAGTCTCCTGTTGAAGGCCGCCGCCGGGCACCGTTGGAAACTGCCAGCTTGAGGTGCGCTCCTCCTGTGTCCAGGAGATCAGGCGCTAACACTCTGTTGGAAGTTCCCACAACGTTAGCACATGTGGTGAGAGCCCGGCTCGACCGGCGAGCGTGCGTGGTCAAAGCCCCTTCTGGGTGGGCGGGGTGGCGAGGACTGCCGAACCGTAACGAGGCCGCCTCCGTGGTGACGGGGAGCTAGACTCGTCGCTCCATCCCACAGACCCGTCGGCGATTGCGTTCCGTGAGGAGAAGAACCATGCATGGACTTCGTTGGTGTCCGCTTGTCGGTCTCCTGGTCGCCCTGATGAGCGCGCCAGCTAGCTTCGGCCAGGCGATGGAATCGGCCGAGCCCTTCAAGGTCGGGACCTTCGACATCGACGGCGTGCCGCGCGTCGGCCTCGTCCTGCGGGACAGTCTGGTGATCGACATCGCGGAGGCGAACCGGGGGCTCGAGTCGGATCCCGCCTACCCGAAGATGCCGGTGCCGGAGGACATGCTCGAGCTCATCGGTCGCTACGAGTACGGTCTCAAGTACCGGCTGTACGAGATCGTGAACCATCTCGTCCGGAACGAGCTCCTCGGGAGCGAGGCGCCAGGATACGTCCACTCGGTCGGCGAGCTCCGGATCCGGCCGCCGATCATGTATCCGGGGAAGATCCTGAACGCCGCCGTCAACTTCTACAGTCACGTCAACGAGTCGGGAAACGAGGAAGAGCGAGGCGTGGCTCGGCGTCAGCGTCGGGAGAACCGAGGTGTGCCGTATCTCTTTCTCAAGCCGTCCCGAGGCGCGGTCGTGGGCAGCGGTGACGAGATCGTGATCCCCTACGGGCGCGATCGCACGGATTGGGAAGTCGAGCTGGGTGCGGTCATCGGGCGGACGGCGAGGTACGTCTCCGCCGCCGAGGCCGAGGACCATGTCTTCGGTTACCTGGTCTCCATCGACGTCTCCGACCGCGGCGGCCGGCCTCCGGGAGGCAACCCCATACGCAGTGACTGGTTTGTCGGCAAGGGGCACGACACCTTCGCACCGCAGGGCCCGTGGATCGTGCCGCGCGAGTTCTACGGCGATCCGATGAAGAACCTCCGCCAGACCCTGAGCGTCGATGGCACCCAGCTTCAGGAGGCGCGAGCCGGCGACATGATCCACTCGTTGTGGGAGCTCATCGAGTACGGATCGTCGATCATCACGCTCTACCCGGGTGACGTGATCAACAACGGCACTTCAGGTGGCACCGCAGCCGGAGCCGCCGCGACTCGCGGACCGGAGGATCGCTTCCTCAAGCCGGGCGAGGTGGTCGAGGCGTCGATCGACGGCATCGGCACGTTACGGCTCTCGGTCGTAGCCGGCGACGAGCCGCCGGGCGAGACGGGGGCTCGGCTGCCGCCGGTCAGCTCGTATCGCTGACTCCTCGAGGCGTCTAGATCGCCAAGTCGTTCAGGTTGTAGTCCCGGATCACGCGCTCGAACGTCTCCTCGCTGAAGCGGAAGTCGTCTTCGAGACCAGAGAATGGCTGGTAGACGAACAACGGCTCCGCGGGCCGGTGCTGCCGGCGGGCGTCGACCGCCACGGCGATCACCGACGCGCGATCGAAGATGCGCCGGGCGTCGCAGACGAGCGGCAGGGCCCCGGGGAGCTGCTCGCTTCCTCCGTTCGCCCGAACGCGTGCCTTTATGTCGATCTTCCCGAGCTTGTGCGTGCCCGGCGCCACCCAGAGACAGCTCGCCGGAGCGGTCGGATAGAGCTGCACCTGGAAGTTGAAGCCGTGGATGCCTTCGTCCCAGTCCGGAGAACCCCAGTGGGTGACGCCGTCCTGGTGCCAGGACACCGAACCGCCGAGACCCGGCTGCTTGATGAAGATCGCATCGTTGAACGGCACGAAGTCGTCGCCGTTGATCGCCGCGGCGATCTCAAGCAGGTGCGGGTGACCGTAGAGCCGCAGCCCGGAGGGCATCGCCTGGCACATGGAGCTCATGAGGAAGACCACGTCCGCGGGCGCGTCCTGTTCGGGTAAGGGCTGAGTCATCTGCGTCGGGTGACGTCCACCGAGAAGCCCGGTGCCGCCCCAGGGATCGGCCAGGGGCTTGGCGAAGAGATACGGCCGGCGGGCGTAGTCGAGCCCCAGCGCGGGGCGCCCTCGCGCATCCACGTCCGCATCCGGACCCACCGGCGCGCGCTCCAGCATCTCGTTGGCATCGCGGCGCAGCTCGGCCAGCTCGTCGCCCTCGATGAGTCCTTCGAAGACGTAGAAGCCCTGCCTCCAGTACGCCGCCAGGATGTCTGGATGGAGCCTGCCGTTGTCGGTCAGTCGAATCGGCCCCCGGTTGCCGATCTCAGCGGCGAGGCGCAACCCCTCTTCCTGGTACGCCGCCATACCGGCCGCGTGCTCCGCTCGAGTCGGCGTCGTCAGCGGGACGCTTGCGTGACGGGGACTTCGGCGATCTCCACGGAGAGGCAGCCCTCGACCGCTTCGTAGAGGTTGGTCAGCAATTCCTCAAAGGAATCTCCCTGGGTGGCACACCCCGAGATCGACGGTACTTCCGCCCAGTACCCGCCCTCTTCGGCCTCGTGAATCACGACCTGCAGCTTCATCGTCTTGCTGTAGCGTAGCACCCCAGCCTGTGCGGGAACTCGCATACTCACAGCTACTCCGATGCCAGACGGCTACAACTATCCCGCCGACCTCCAGCGCGACGAGGACGGCCGGCATGTCGTTGCGTTTCCGGACTTCGGCTGGGGCGCCACAGACGGTGCCACGAGAGGGGAGGCGCTAGCCGAAGCCAGGGATCTGCTGCGAGAGTTGATCGCCACCACGATGCGCGAAGGCGGCGATCTGCCCGAACCATCGCCCACCGGCGGGGAGCGGCCCATGGTCGTCCCGCCGGTGCAGATCGCCCTGAAGGTGGCCTTGTACCACGTCTGGCGTCACGCCGGAATCTCGCGTCGGCAGTTCGCCCGCGATCTCGATGTCGCCGAAAGCGAAGTGCGGCGCATGCTGAATCCAGATCACGCCACCAAGGCAGCTACGATCGACCGGGCGCTGCGCCGCCTGGGCAAGCGACTTAGCGTTACTGTCAGCGAGGCAGCCTGAGTCGGATACACGCGGCCGCTTACTCGTCCGGCCGGTCATCGGGATCAGGAGCTTGGCCGCCGGATCTACCCAACAGGCGCCGCGCCGCTTCGATATCGGCCCGAGATGCGCGCCCTGTGAAGAACTCGGCAGTCCGCTTCTCGGTGGCTTTCTTGGCCGTCGTTACCGAGTCGCTGGCACTCCGCGTATCGTTCATAGCAAGGAGACGATTGTACCGCCGGCCCTGCCGCCTACCGGCCTGGCGGCGACTCGTCAGCCGAACGCCGAAAAGCCCACAGCGCGCTTCGCGTGCGGAGGTACATCGTCGCCCCGTCGACCGCCGGCGTCGCCGTGGCCAGGTCGTCGAGATCGGAGACGGCCAGCGGCTCGAGAGAGCCATCGCTCGGCAGCACCACGAGCTTGCCTGATCTCGAGAGCAGGTAGAACTTGCCGTCAGCCGCGATCGGCGATGCGTAGAAGCTATCGACCGCTCCTTCTAGTCGGCCCTCCTCGATGAGCTCTCCCGTCGCGGAACGGAGTGTCGTCGTGATGCCGCTGTCGTCGACCATGAGGAGAACCCCGTCGTCGACGATCGGCGACGGGAGCTGCGGGATCTTGCGGTGGTAGGTCCACCGTACGTGGTTGGCCGTCAGATCTCCTCGCAGGCCCGCCTCCGGCAGTTCGACGGCGAGGATGCCGTTGCGGGTGTCGAGCGCCGACTGAAAGTACGTCCAATCCCCTTCGTCGAGGCGGCCGTCGCTCGCCAGATCGAAGAAGGAGAAGACGTTGCTGACCAGGCCCTCCGGCGCCTCCTCCGTGGAGATCTTCCCGTCCCCGTCGCCGTCGTGCGCGGCTACGACTTCCCGGAAGGGCTCGAGCCGGACGTGACGCCCTTCTTCGTTCAGAGGCATGGCGTAGCCGTTGATGAAGAGGACACCGTCCTCGACCGCCGGCGTCGACTTCATCTCGAACGAGAGACCGCTCACCCACCAGAGACGCTCGCCCGTCCCGGCCGAGTAGCTGGTGAGAAAGAACGAGCCCGGCACGACGATCTGGAGCTCACCGCCTTCGGGATGGTGGAGGACCGGCGTCGAGTGGCCGCTTCTCGCGGCCGGCCGCTCGGTGCGCCATGCCAGCTCGCCGGACTCGGAGTCCACGGCCAGGAGATGGGAGCCCTGCTGCTGGTCGACCACGAGAACCACGTTGCCCGCGGCGAGGATCGGAGAGGCAGCCATGCCGTAGAGGTTGTCGAAGGGACCGAGAGGATGGCGCCAGAGCTCTTCGCCGCCCTTGGTGTAGCAGAGAAGGCCGAAGTCGCCGAAGAAAACCCAGACGCGTTTCCCGTCGGTGACCGGAGACGGCGACGCTGGTCCGTTGCGGTTGTCGAGCGGCTCGATCCGCGGCCTCGGCGCCTCGCGTCGCCAGAGTTCCGATCCGGTCTTGCGATCGAGGGCAATCGTGTAGAGCGCTTCGCCTTCCCAGGCCGTAAGGAAGATCCGCTCCGCGCTCAGGACCGGCGACGAGTCGCCGGCCGGGATCCCGGTCCGCCAGAGGAGGTTGCGGTCGAGCCCCACTTCGACCGGCAGGGCGCCCGCCTCGATGGCGCCGCCGCCGTTCGGTCCGCGGAATCGCGACCACTCGGCGGTCTCGGCCCAGGCGAGCGACGAGAGGGCTAGGGCGCTCAGGATCGAGAGCGCGACATGACTCAAAGCAGATCGCCGCCACAGGCGGCAGCACACGTACCGTGCGCCTCGAACGCCTGCACGACGTTCTTGCCGGTGCGCCAGCGATGGACCTCGTCCGGCCCATCGACCAGACGCTGCGCGCGGATGCCGCGATACCAGCCGGCCAGCGGCGTGTCCATGCTGTAGCCCAGGGCGCCGTGGAGCTGGATCGCGGTGTCGACCACTTGGTGCACCATGTTGGCGAGGAAGACCTTGGCGATGCCGTTCTCGTTGCGCAGGTCCATGCCCTTCTCCGCCTTGTAGGCGATGTGGAGCAGCATGAGCCGAGCCTTGTAGAGCTCGGCGGCGCAGTCGGCGAGCATCCAGCGAACCCCTTGGCGGTCGGCGAGGCGCTTGCCGAACGTCACCCGCTTCACAGCGTGCCCGACGGCGAGATCGAGGGCACGCTGTGCCCTCGCCACGTTGTGCATGCCGTGACGCAGCCGCCCGTAGGCGAGGCGGTGCTGGCCCATCGCGAAGCCCTGGCCACGGCCACCGAGGAGGTTCTCCCTCGGGACGACGAGGTTCTCGATGTGGATCTCCGAGTGCGAGGATCCGAGCTTCAGGCCGAGATCGGTGTGCGGCTGCATCGTCTCGATGTTGCGGATGATCTTGTAGCCGGGGTTCGGCAGCTCGACGAGAAAGGTCGAGAACTGCCGGTGGCGGGCGACGTCGGGATCGGTCTTCGCCATGACGAGGGCGACGTCGGCAACGCTCGCGGAGGAGCTGAACCACTTCTCACCGTTGAGCACGTAGTTGTCACCGTCGAGAACGGCCGAGGTCTGCATGCCCGTGGCGTCCGCACCGGCGGCTCTCTCGGTCATCGAGTAGCAGATGCGCTTCTCGCCCGCCAGCAGAGGCTTCAGGAAGCGCTCCTTCTGGTCCTCGGTACCGTTCTCGAGCAACGTCAGCATGGTCGCATCGTCGGGACCCTGCGTGTTGAGCGAGAGCGCTCCGAGGAAGCTCTCGCCGAGCTCCATCTGGGCCAGCGCATTGGCCAGCGGCTTCAGACCCATGCCGCCGTGCTCCTCCGGGATGAAGGGGCACCACAGCCCCTGCGACCTCGCCTTCGTGCGGAGCCCGGCCAGCACCTCGTCGAAGTTCTCCGGAGTGCATCTCTCTTCGGCCGGGATGCACTCGTTCTGGACGAACGCACGCACTTTGGCGCGCACTGCCTTGGTCTCTGCTGGAATCTCGAAATCGATCATCGTTTCTCCTTCAGTGATTTCCTCAGCCCTCAGAAGATCGCCAGTGCGTTGATCGGCGATCCGGTTCCGGTTTCGACCGCCAGAGGCCCCGCCACGAGCAGAAACTCCCAGCGACCCAGCTCGGCTGCCGTCTCGGCGACGGCTTCGAGGTCCTGGTTGTCGAAGATGTCGATGCCCATGGCGACGATCGTGAGGATGTGAACCGGAAGATCGACGCCCTCGACCTGGGATGGAACGACGTCGAGCGCCGCATCGGAGCCGATGAACGAGATGTCGCGGGAGCGGACCCACGGCATCGTCGAGGCGTGGAGGCCGGCCGCGTTCTGCGACACGGCCCAGGGTCCGAGCTCGGCGCGCCGCGCCCAGCGCCCGGTGCGGATGAAGATGGCGTCGCCGGCGCGGACGCGGAGTCCGGCCATCTCCTCGAAGGCCTCGAGGTCCTCGGTGTAGATCGGCGTGCCCGGCTCGAGGTATGGCACACCCTTCAGGCGGGGGATGTCGAACACGATGCCCCTCGTGACGATGCCGCCCTGGAGGTTGACGATCGAAGACCGCGTGCAGCCTTCCTCGGTGACCGTGTCCTGCGAGAAGCCGTTGTACATCTTCCCCTTGTAGAGGATGTGACACAGCGAGTCGATGTGGCTGTGCGAGTAGCCGTGGTAGCTGATCTCGTAGCGATCGCTCACGCCGCCGCGAAACGCGGGCTCCTCGTCGGGATCGGGAAGCCGCAGGATCGCGCGCTCGAACGGCAGCGGCACATCGACGGCCTCCTCGGTGATCAGGCGATGGGCGAGCGAGACGGAGATGCCCTCCGTCGCCAGGGCCAGAGCCTCCAGGCGCTTCTCCGGGGTGATCAGGTTGGCCGCCCCCAACTGGTCGTCGTCACCCCAGCGACCCCAGTTGGAGAGCTCCTCCATCAGGCGCTCGATGTCCGCCTGGGTGAGATCGCGCGATTCGGGAGAGTAGCTCCGAGCGGGTTCCGGCGAGGATGCCGTTTCTGTGTCGGATGCCGGCTCAGCCCCGCCCTCCGGGGCGGTCGTGCAAGCGCCAATCAGGACTACGAATGCGATGACGGGCGTCAGATGTTTGGCCTTCATAGACGTTCCTCCTTCGAACCGTTCTGCGGCGCAGGCTTGCACGGAACAAGCTCCTGGGAACGCGGGCATCCTGCCCGCATCCGGACGCCGCGTCGTTCCCTGCGCGACAGCGTAGCGGAACACGGCGGTGGATACTCCTAGAAGTGCACGCCCTTGACGGGACGCGGCGTGCGGGTCGTGCGTGGGCCTTCGACACGGCTGTGCATCTCTTCATAGGACGCGCCGCCGTGTACCTTGTCGACGGCTCCAGCTCCCTGGTCCGAATGACGGTGTGGACGAGCTCGGAGGGCGCGACGGTTTCGTTCTCTGCGGACGCTGCATTGCCTGGGGCAGGCAGACCGTCCGGATCGAAGTCGACTCCGGCGGCGGACTTCTCCAGGCCTGCCGCCTCCCCCAGATAGGGCTCGAGATCCTCGATTCGATTGAAGCGGTCGAGGAGCATCTCGATGCGATTGCCGCTGGGGTCGGTATAGAGGAGTGAAACGCTGTCCCCGTAGCGCCTGGCTGCGCGCGGCTCGATTCCCCCGAGTTTCAGGGCGTGGTAGTTCGCGCCGAGCTCGGTGAGCGAGTCGTAGCTGAAGGTGAAGCGATCCCAGCCGAGCAGGCCGGCTTCGGGCACCGGTCGACCGCCTCGCCCGAAGATCGAGACGCGATGATGCTCGATGTCGTAGGAGCACCAGGCGCCGCCGCGCGTCGGTTTCCCGGCTTCCACGGGTGCACGAGCGACGTGGTGGGGACGGCAACGAAGGAGCGTGTCGTAGAAGGCCAGTGCCTCGTTCAGGTCGCCGACTCTCACCGCCAGGTGGGCGAAGTCGGCGGGCGACACGATGTCAGTGCTTGTCGCTCCTCGTGCCGAGCCCGCTCCCAGGCAGGCCCCGGCCGCCACCATCGCTCCCTCCAGGAAGCGGCGCCGATCCATCGAGCGGCCTGTGGACATCGTTTGCTAGCTTGCCACATGTTGCCGGGGAGGATCGGGACCGCGATTCGCGCACGGGACCGACCAAGAGGGTGACGTCCTGCCCGCACGGTGCCCCAGAAGTTATACCGTGATATAACCACGCGCATGCACACCACCAATCTCCGCAAGGTCGGCGGCTCGGTCATGCTCGCGGTGCCGCCGGTGCTTCTCGATCTCCTGAAGCTAGGGGCCGGCGCCAAGGTGGATATCGGCGTTGAGGGCGACCGCCTGATCGTTGCGCCAAGAACCCGTCCAAGTTACTCCCTCGACGAGCTGCTGGCGATGTGCGACGAAACTGCCCCGGCCGACGACGGAGATCGGGCATGGCTCGATGGCCAGCCAGTCGGCAATGAACTGTTGTAATGCGCCGCGGCGAGATCTGGCTCGTCAGCCTTGATCCCACCGCCGGCCATGAACAACGGGGAACACGGCCGGTGTTGATCGCATCCCCCGCACGCTTCAACGCGTTGACCAGGACGCCGGTCGTTCTTCCCATCACTACAGGTGGGAACTTCGCGCGCCAGCGCGGCTTCACGGTTTCGCTCGACGACGCGGGTACGCGAACGGTCGGCGTGATTCGTTGCGACCAGCCGCGTACCCTGGATCTGGCCGCCCGGAACGGGAAACGCCTCGAATCCGTCCCCGAACAAATCACGCATGAAGTGCTGGCCCGCCTCGCCGCTATCCTGACCTGAGCGGTCGCGGGAAGATCTGGACAATGCCGGCAAGGGCAGCGGAGTTGCCGCGCCGAGCGAGCGTGATCGTCATCGGCGACGGCATGGCTTCTGGACGATGAAGACGAGGCGCTCTCGAACGCGGTGTTGGCGCGCCGCCCCCACTGGCGCCGGCCACGGCGCTACAGCGGGCGGAGGACCTTAGCGGCCGGAGAGCTTGGCAGGCGATTGCTCAGGTCGTCTTGCGGGGACGGTTGCGGAGTAGACTCAGAACCTGAGAGCTTGAAGACGATGTCCACGACGAACGCGGAACTACTCGGTCGCATCACGGCTCGGCCGGATGTCTTCGGCGGTAAGCCGATCATCCGTGACATGCGGATCTCCGTGGAGCTGATCCTGAGCCTTCTGGCGCAGGGGGCGACTCCCGACGCCATCCTGGAGGACTATCCGGATCTGGAAGCAGACGACATTCGGGCTTGCACGGCGTACGCCCACGCAGTCATCGCCCGAGACACGCTGTCCGCGGTGTCCGTCGCCAGGTAGTGCGGTTCCTTGTGGACCGATGTGCCGGCCGCCGGCTGGCCGAGTGGCTACGCGAAAAAGGACACGATGTCGTTGAATCGCTCGAACTCGGCCCCGATCCGGGCGACAGAGCGCTACTCCATCGAGCGGCCGAGAACGACCGAATCCTGGTCACGATAGACACTGATTTCGGCGAACTGATCTTCGGGCAAGCGGCAGCCCATGCGGGCCTGGTGCGGCTACCCGATGTCCCCGCGGAGCGGCGAATCGCGTTGATGAACGAGCTGTTGGAGCGCCATCGGCGCGAGCTGGAGGCGCGAACGGTGATCACGATACGAGGTGAGCGAGTCCGGGTCTCGCGGCAACCTTCCTGACTCCTCTTAGGCCTTAGTACCCTGGATCTCGCCGCCCGGAAAGGGAAACGCCTCGAATCCGTCCCCGAACAGATCACGCATGAAGTGCTGGCCCGCCTCGTCGCAATCCTGACCTGAGCGGTCGCGGGAAGATCTGGACAATGCCGGCAAGGGCAGCGGAGTTGCCGCGCCGCGCGAGCGTAGTCGTCATCGGCGGCGGCGTGATCGGCTGCTCGGTTGCCTACCACCTCGCGCGCTCGGGGCGCTCCGATGTGCTCTTGCTCGAGCGCCGGCAGATCACGTCCGGCACGACCTGGCATGCCGCCGGCCTGCTCGGCCAACTGCGGCAGTCGATCACGATGACGAACCTCGCCCGCTACACGAGCGAGCTCTACGGTCGCCTGGAGAAGGAAACCGGACAGCCGACCGGCTATCGCCGGTGCGGCTCCCTCTCGGTCACCGCCGACCCGGAGCGGTTCGAGGAGCTCAAGCGCGGCGCTTCGCTGGCGAAGGTCCTCGGGCTGCAGGTCGAGGTGGTGACGGCGAAGACGATCGGGGAACGCGTACCGCTCCTTGAGACGTCCGACCTGCTCGGCGGACTGCACATTCCGGGCGACGCGCACTGCGTGCTCACGAACGTGACCTCGGCGATGGGCGTGATCTCCCTGATGGGGCCGGCTTCCCGCGCGCTCCTGCAGTCCCTTACGCCGGCGAACCTGGCCAACGAAGCGTTCCGGTTCGCGACCAGCCGCGAGATCGAACTGGGCTACGGCCTGGTTCGGGCATCGCGCATCACCTACGTCGGCGAACTCGGTTGGGAGCTGTACGTTCCCACGGAGTTCACGACCGGCGTCTACGACGAGATCCTGGCTGCCGGCGAGGCGTTCGGTCTGGCCCACGCCGGCTACCACGCCCTGGACTCGCTGCGCATCGAGAAGGCCTATCGCCATCCGGGCGATGTACGATCCTGCCGGTGAACGCGTTCGCAGTTGAAACGGAGCGGGAGCCGCCCCGGCGGCAAGGGCGGCGTCTTGCGCTATGGTTGCTCCCGGCTCGGCCGCGCGTGAAAGTAGTCGTATCGCCGGCCCGCCCTCCTTGCGAACCTGAGCGTCCTCCCCCGAGGCACGTCCGATCGGAGGAAGAGACGATGAGTGCGAGTAAACGCGAAGCGGGAGCCGAGGCGGCGGCCACGCCGGAGGCGGTCTGGGCTGCCCTGCAGCGTACGTCCGACCTGATCGCGAAGAGCCGGGCCGAGAGCGAGGCCGAGTGGGCGAAGAGCCGCGCCGAGAGTCAAGCCGAATGGGCGAGACTCTGGGAGTACCAGCAGAACATCGACCGGCAGATGGAGGAAACTGACCGCCGGCTCAAGAAGGCGGAAGATCTGTTCACCTCGCAGTGGGGCCGCCTGATGGAGAGCCTCGTCGAAGGTGACCTCGTTCCGCTGCTGAAGGAGCGGGGGGTCGAGGTGGAGCGGACCCTCCAGCGAATGAGCGGTCGGCGGGACGGAGAGCACTACGAGATCGACATCGTCGCCGCCAACGGCGCGGAAGTGGTCGTCGTCGAGGTCAAAACGACTCTCAGGTCGAGAGATGTCACCCGCTTCCTGGGGAAGCTGGCCCGCTTCGGTGACTGGTTCACGGAGTATGAGGGACGGCGTGTTTACGGCGCGGTGGCCTACCTGCGGGGCGACACCTCGGTCACGACGCAGGCGGAACGGCGAGGTCTGTTCGTCATCCGGGCTACGGGCAGTAGCGCCAGTATCGTCAACGAGCCGGACTTCGAGCCCCGCGTTTTCGTTTGACGGCGCCGGACGATCGTCCGGCCGGGGGCGAGCCCGAAGCGAGAATCCTGGTCGTCGTCAACGCGCACGAGAACGCCGAGGCGCTCTCGGCCGTGCTCAAGCAGGAATCGGATGTGCGCGATGGATGAGCGCAATGTAATAGCAGCTAGGGCGGCGCCGGATCGAGCCCGACGTCGTTCGCCGCGCCGGCCCTGTCGGAGCGACCCGGCAGGAGCTCGGTGAGGCGACGCTCTTCCTCGGGCTGACCCAAGACTTGCAGCACCTTCTTGCGAGAAGGGTTCTGCGGCAGCATGGCTCGAAGCCGCTGCTTCGTGTCGGCATGCTCGGGGACGTTCGCCAGATTGCGCCACTCGTTCGGATCGGTGTCGTGGTCGTAGAGCTCTTCACCGTCGGGATAGGTGGTGTAGCGCCAGCGCTCGGTGCGGATCGAGCTTCTGTCCGGCGCGTCGGAGGTGATCGCAGGGTGATCCCACTCCGCTTCGGGATTCTCGAGCAGTGGCCGCAAGCTCTCGCCGTCGAGCTCCTCGCGCTCGGGGAGCCCGGCGAGATCCGCCAAGGTGGGGTAGATGTCAAGCAGCTCGGCGGTCCGGTCGCAGAATCCTCCCTTCGCCTCGGTCCCGGGGCCGGCGAAGATGATCGGCACGCGGCAGGAGCGCTCCCAGAGTGTGTACTTTCGCCACTGGTTCTTCTCGCCGAGCTGCCAGCCGTGGTCGGTCCACAGGACGATGATCGTGTTCTCGGCGTGCGGCCCTTCGTCGAGTGCTTTCAGCACGCGCCCCACGTTCGCATCGGCGAAGTTGATGCACGCCAGATAGGCCGCCACGGCGCGCCTCCACTGCCCCGTCGCTATCACTAGCTCGTGGTCGCCCAGACCGCGCTCCGTGGGCGCGGACTTCGGCACGTCGTCGAGGTCGTTCGCGAGATAGGGCGGCAGCTCGATCTCGGCCTCGGGAAACCTGTCGAAGTATTTCTTGGGGGCGTAGAACGGCAGGTGCGGGCGATAGAAGCCGCAGGCCAGGAAGAAAGGCCTGGAGTGATCTCTCGACAGGTACCTCGCCGCCCAATTGGCGAGCTGGGTGTCGGACGTCTCTTCGTCGTCGACGTCGAGGGAGCTCCAGTCGAAGTTGCTGCGGTCGAGCTCGTTCACCGGCCAGCCGGGGGCCCACAGAAAGCCACGGAAGCTGTTGTAGTAGTGCCACGACGCGGCCTCGTTCTGGCTTTGGTGGAACGTCTTGCCGCCGCCGATCGCTTCATAGCCGTGCTGCATGAAGTGCTGCGGCAGAGTGACGGCCAGCGGCATGGCGTCGCGCCAGACGTCGCCGTTGTAGTAGCAGCCGGAGGTGGTGGGGCGCCTGCCGGTCATCAGACTCGCCCGAGAGGGGTTGCAGGCAGGCGTCTGGCAGTAGGCCCGCCGGAACGTGACGCCGCGCCGGGCGAGCGCGTCGATGTTCGGCGTGAGCGTCTGCGGGTGCCCGTCGAGGACGCCGATCCAGTCGTTCAGGTCGTCGATCGAGATCATGAGGACGTTCGGGCCCGCGGCGCTCGGCTCTCGACTGCCTGCGCAGCCCGCGGTCAGGGCGCCGAGCCCCAGGCTTCCGAGCAACTCGCGTCGCGAGAGCGTTCCGCTCACAACGAACTACATGCCCTCGGCTGACCAGCGCCTCATGAGGGCGATGTTGCGGCTCAGGATGGCTGCGGATTCGGGGTTCGCGCTCACGCGCTCGGAGTACGCGGCCATGTCGCTGTCGTACATGGCTGCTGATTCGGCGCCATGGTCGTTTGTGCGCTCGATCCACTCGTCCATGCGCTTCCTCAGTTTCTTCAACTGCCCTTCGTGCTTCGGATCGCCGGCCAGGTTCCGGACTTCGAACGGGTCCTCTGACAGGTCATAGAGCTCCTCCCCGGGGCGGGTGGGGGTGAAGAGAAGCTGCTGTGTCTCGTTCAACGTCCCGGCCTCATGAGCCTCGCGGAGCGCCACGAGAATGCTCTTCCCATCCTTGTAGAGGTTGGGTTGCAGGTGGGGGCGGTCGGGCAGGAAGTTACGGATGTACTTGAAGCGCGTCGTCCGTAGCGCCCTGATGTGGTCGACCGTCTCATCGCAGCGGTCGCGAGCGGCGAAGATCGCCGTCCGCTTCTCGTAGTCCTGGCCGAGGATGTCGCGAGCTTGCATGTGTTCGGGAATCTCGATTCCGGCGAGTGCGAGCGAAAGGGCCGCGATGTCGATGTGCTCAACGAGGTCGTCGCGAACCTGCCCGGGCTCGATCGTCGGTCCGGCGATGACCAGGGGCACGTGCATGCCTTCGTCGTAGAGGAACTGCTTCCCCCTGGCATGGCTGATTCCGTGGTCGGTCATGAAGAGAACGACCGTGTCCTCATGGTCGCCTTCGTCTTCGAGCCGTTGGGTGACGTCGCCGACAAACTTGTCTGTGAGCCGAACCGAGTCGAGGTAGGCCGCCCAATCCGCCAACAGGACCGGATCGTTCGGATAGTAGGGAGGAAGCTCCACCGTGGAGGGATCGGTCTTGCTTCCCAACAGCTTCTCGACGCGAGCGCTGATCTGCCGGAACGACTCGAGTGATCGGCCGCGGTGTTTTCCGCCGGGGAGGTGGACCTGGGCGAAGAAGGGTTGGCCGGGTCGACGGTTACTCCAGTCGGGGCCGTCGTACATGGCCTGGTCCCATTCGAAGTTGTAGTGCGTCTTCCCCAGGGTGGCTCGATCCGTGCTGGGCCACCCGGTGATCGCGGTGTAGTAGCCGGCTTCTCGAAACAGCTCGGGGACCGGCCGGATGCCGGGAGGTAGGTGGATCTTCAGCTTCCCCTGGCCGCTGCGGTGGTGATGAGCGCCGATGGACGTCTGGTACATCCCGGTGATGAACGCCGAGCGGTTGGGCGAGCAGACCGGTGACGTGACGTACGCATTGGTGAATCGCACTCCACGGCTCGCCAGACGATCGAGATGCGGCGTCTCGATCAGCGTCTCTCCGTAGGCAGAGAGATTGGCCGACATGTCGTCGACGATGATCCAGAGGATGTTCGGTGACTTCGCTGCGTGCAGAGGAAGCTGTGTCAGCGCTCCCAGGGCGACGACGAGGGCGGCGGTCCCGGCGCGGTGCGTTGTCATGGGCCTGTGGCCTCCACGATGAGGTGGACGGCTATTGTCGCCTACGGCGTGCGATTTTTCCACCTACGTTAGAATCCTGACCATCATGATCACACGCCGGCAAGCAGTCAAGAGCGTCGCCGCCGCGTCGGTGGGGTCCTTTTTCAGCTTTGCGAAGACAGAGCGAGCGAATCTGCTCTTCCTGTGCTCTGATCAACATCAGACCGCCGCGTCCGGCTGCTACGGCAGCAACGAAGCCAGGACGCCCCACATCGACGAGATCGCCTCCGAAGGCGTTCGCTTCGACCGCGCCTACTGCAATGCGCCCGTCTGCGTCCCCTCCCGCGGGTCGATCAT
Source organism: Candidatus Multivorans sp. (assembly GCA_965216125.1). Classification (GTDB taxonomy): domain Bacteria; phylum Acidobacteriota; class Thermoanaerobaculia; order Multivoradales; family Multivoraceae; genus Multivorans. Next base: position 1,667,088 of record OZ244152.1, read on the forward strand.
CACCGGCCTCCACCCCAGTAAGCACGGGGCGAAGATTCTGCGAGACCCGCTGCCCAACGAAGCGCGCACGGTCGCCCACTACTTCAAGGATCACGGCTACGTCACCGGCGCGATCGGCAAGATGCACTTCGTCGACGAGACCCGGCGACACGGCTTCGACCACAGGCTCTATCGCGACGATCACGACAAACGGCTCACCCGGGCTGAGCAGCAGGCGTTTCGAGACGATCAATACGCGGCGTACCCCGAGGACGGCGGGTACGCGACCGGGCTGAGCGGCGCCGCCTCGACTCTGCCGGAGAGGTACTTCCCCGATACCTTCTACGCCGAGGAGTCGGTCGCCTTTCTGCGCGAGAACAAGGACCGCCCCTTCTGCCTGTGGACGTCGTTCTACATGCCGCATACGCCTCTGGTGCCGGCAAAGCGGTACTGGGACATGTACGACGGAGTCAGTCTCAGTCTGCCCGAGCGTTCGGATCGGGAGCTGGAGGACGGCTTCGAGGGGCACTTGATTCGCGCCAGGCAGCGTGGCTGGTACGACCAGAAAGACGACGATCTGCGTGACGCGATTCGCGGCTATTACGGCAACATCTCCCAGACGGACGCCAACGTCGGGCGGGTGTTCGACACGTTGCGCGAGCTGGGGCTCGACAGGAACACGGTGGTCGTCTACACCTCGGACCACGGTGAGATGGCCGGTGCGCACCGCACGTGGACCAAGCACAACATGTACGAGCAGAGCGTGAACGTGCCGCTGGTCGTGCGCATGCCGGAGCGGATGGAAGCCGGGACCGCCCGCACCCAGCTCATCGAGCACGCCGATCTGCTCCCGACTTTGACCGAGCTGTGCGGGCTGGGGAGTCCCTCCGGGATCGACGGCCGGAGCTTCGCGTCCCTGGTCCAGGGCGGAGCGTACACGCCGCGCGAGCACGCCTACTCGGAGTACTACTTCTGCCATCGCAGCTTCACGGAGGACGACCGCTACGTCGGCAAGCCGCCCATCCTGATGGTGCGCACCGACAAGTGGAAGCTCAACTATTTGAGCTGGGCGCGCTCGGAGTTGTTCGACCTCGAGGCCGATCCGGGGGAGTTCCACAACGTCATCGACGACACCGGCAACTCCGGCATCGTCAAGGAGCTGACCGCCGTCGCCGAGCGCCTCTACGCTGGTTGAAGGAGCTCCGAATCATGCGGGCTCCATCGACATGACGGCCTGCTGCATTCCCTCGCGTGATCCCGATCGGCCGGCCAGCGGCGCAGACCCAGCCGCTGCGGCACCGGCCTCGGGACCGAACGACCGCAACCCATGCGGCGCGATTCCGCGCCGCGTGCGAACCAGTCCGTTCACCTGTCCGCAGGTGAACGGAGGGAACATGGTATTTCTCGACGGCGGCCGATTGCTCATGGGCACCGACTCGGCCGAAGCCATACCGGGCGACGGCGAGACCCCGGTACGCGAGATCTTCGTCGCCCCGTTTCGCATCGACGCCTACGCTGTCTCCAACGCCGACTTCGCTGCCTTCGTCGACGCTACCGACTACCAGACCGACAGCGAGCGACTGGGCTGGTCCTTCGTCTTCGAGGGTCGCCTGTCGCGCAATCTCCGGCGCACGGCAATAGAGGACCGTCTGCCGGGCGCCCGTTGGTGGTGCAAGATCAGCGGCGCCGACTGGCGTCATCCCGAGGGAGCGGGATCGTCGATCGCCCGGCGCGAGGACCATCCCGTCGTTCAGGTGTCGCACAACGATGCCGTGGCCTACTGCGCGTGGGCGGGATGCCGGCTTCCTACCGAGGCGGAGTGGGAGCTCGCGGCTCGCGGAGGAGTGGAGCAGACCGCGCAGCCCTGGGGCGACGAGCTCGAACCCGATGGCGAGCATCGCTGCAACGTCTGGCAGGGCAGCTTTCCCGATCGCGATCTCGGGCTCGACGGCTATCGCGGCACCTGCCCGGTCGATGCTTTCGAGCCCAACGGCTTCGGCCTCTACAACGTCTGCGGCAACGTCTGGGACTGGTGCGCCGATTGGTGGAGCGCCCGTCCCACCGCGCCGGGCACTCGCAATCCGCGGGGTCCTGCCACCGGCACGGCACGCGTCACCCGCGGCGGGTCGTACCTCTGCCACGTCTCCTACTGCAGTCGCTACCGCCTGTCGGCCCGTACCCACAACACGCCCGACAGCGCAGCGGGACACATGGGCTTTCGCTGCGCCGCCGACGTCGACTAGCGAAGGGGACTCCTGGTCTGGAGCACGCTCCCGCGCTGTACGTCGAGCTGGCGGACGGCGCTCCTTCCCCCGCGGTAGTAGGCTCTGGCGGTCAGGTTTGCAATGCCCCGCGGGATCGGCTGCGGATGAGAGTTCGCGTGGAGGTCGAGAATGAAGTACCAGGTGGCGCTTCAGGAGTCCGAAGAGGGCTTCAGCGTCTGGGTGCCGGGCCTGCCCGGCTGCGTGTCCCAGGGTGAGACCGAAGAGGAAGCGGTGGCCAACATCGCTGAGGCGGTCCGGGAGTACCTGGAAGTGGCTGCTGAGAACGCGGGGCTACGTCGGGAGCAGGTCGCGAGTCTTCTCAGATCTTGACGCCGACCGTCAGTGAACCGCGGTAGCCGCCGTCCGTCTCCGTCATCTTGAGCCAGCTTCCGTCGCCGCCCTTCGACTGGCTGATGACGAAATCGTTCAGGGGTGTACCAGCCGGGGTAGATGGTCATGAAACGGACCATGCCCGCTTCGTCCGAGACTTGACCGCCGCGAAGGAAGGTTTCGTTGTCCGAGGGTTCGGCGCGGCCGCTCGGCCAGACGTTGGGGTCGTAGGCGGTGTAGTGGCTGTAGAAGCCCAGCGAGTCGCAGTGCCAGAGGTCGACGGCGGCGCCGGCGAGCTTCGAGGACTCGGGACAGTGCGTCGTGTGTTCATCGAGTCACCTTTGGGGTTGGTGGTTGACCTGGCGAGTATCGTAGCGGCGCGCCTCCGCGGAGCCTCAAGTGAAAATCCTCGTCATCGCCGACGTGCACGGCAACGCCGAGGCCCTGTCCGCCGTGCTCGCGAAGGAGCGGGACGCCGACGCCACCGTCTTTCTCGGCGACACGGTTCTCTCCGGACCGCAGCCCAACGAGACGATGGCGCTGCTCGCGGGCATCGACGGGGTCCTCATCGCCGGCAACCACGACGTGGAGATGCTGGGGCCGGAGCGGTTCGAGAACTGGCCGGCACCGTGGCTCGCCTACACGCGGTGGATCGTCGACAGCCTGGAGCCGCCGGGCTGGGAGTTGCTCCGCGGCCTCAAGCCCGAGGGGGCATACGAGGTCGGCGGCTTGCGCGTGTTCCTGCACCATGGCGTGCTGCCGGATGAGCCGCGGCAGGCGCTGCCCGACACGTCCGACGACCGGTTGACCGCGCTGGCCAAGGGCACGGATTGCCCCCTGGTGCTCTTCGGCCATTCCCACATCCAGTTCCAGCGCACGATCGACGGGCAGGAGTTCATCAACCCTGGCAGTGTGGGCCAGCCGCGCTGCGGCCGGCGGGTTGCCTGCTACGGATTGATCGAGGACGGCGCGTTTCGTCACTGCCAGGTCGAGTACGACCCGGTCCCATGGCTCGCGGCGCTCGACGGCATCCGGCCGCTCGACGGGTTTCCCAGGTTCCGGGAGTGGTTGAAACGGGCGCTGCTCGGCGGCTACGGGATCGGCGAGCGGGCGCCGTGGACGCGGTATGCGAGGGAGGGGTACGTATAGCTCTAGCGGTTATCGGGCCGGCGCTTAGCGCCGGATGCGGGCAAGATGCCCGGATCGCGCCACCCGGGTTCCCGGGGGCGGGTTGCCAAGTTGCCCTACTCGGCGCGCTTGCGGCGCGCTTCCACCGCGGAGAGCTCGCGCTCGAAACGACGAAGCTCCTTCTCGATTCCGGGGCGGACATGCGGCGCCGCGAAGGCGAGCAGGGCCACGTGGAAGCCACACAGACTCTTGAGGCGGAAGACCTCGTCGTCGATAACGCCGTATGCCCACTGGTCGAGAGCCAACTCCCAGCCCACGTGGAGCTGCACCTCGAGGAACTGCTGGCCTACCACGTTCCGCAGTTGCCCGGCGGCGAGGGCCTCGGTGATCGCGGCGCGAATCGCGTCCTTGGAAGACTTGAAGTGCTCTCCCTCGTCCTGCTCGTTGAGTTGTGACCAGGAGCCGGTCCTGAAGTCCGCCACGATGAGCGGCCGCAGCAAGTCTCCGTTGTCGACGACGTAGCGGAGAATGCCCTCCATGGCTCTCGACGCCCGGAGCAGGGGGTCGCGGGCGGCGCCGGTGTCGGCGGCCGGCGCTTCGAGACGCTGCACCGAGTCCTGGATCAGCGCCTGCAGGATCTCTTCGCGGGAGCCCAGCAGGTTGTAGAGGGTGGTGACGCTCAGGCCGGCCTGACGGGCCAGCTTGCGCATCGAGAGACCCTCGGGCCCGGCCTCCTGGAGAAGGGCGCGGGCAGATTCCAGAATGCGTAGCCGCCGCGCCGCTACGTTCGCTTCACGTCGATTCGTCGGCCCGCCAGCCTTGGGGCTCTTGGCTTCGGGGGTCGTCATAGCTGGGGTTTCCGCCCTGGAGATGATACGCCGGTCAATGGATCGCCAACATGTTACATTGTTTCAAGTTTCCCGAAGGAGGACGATCGTGACTGGGATCAACGTGGCCGAGCTTGAGCCGGTAGGGGAGTTTGGATCGAAGGCGTGGTGCGAGGCGTGCGCCAGGTATGGGGTGCAACTCCTGGAAGACGGCGATCTTCCGGCCGACGTCGAGTGGGGATTCAGCGAGATCTACACCCATCCCCCGGCGAGGCTGCTCGAAGGCGGCCGCGAGATGTCGGCTTACTACATCATGGTCAAGGACGGCCGGATCACGGGCGGCGACGGCGCCCCCGAAGAGTGCCGCGCCCTGCCAGGCTTCCATGTGAAGCTCCCCTGGGCGTCGATTTGCAACCAGTCGGGCACAAAGTACGGCCGCGAGGGTCAGATGCGGCGCTCCGCCCACGAGAAGGTGATGTTCCAGCAGATCGAGGAGCATGTGGGGCGGCCGAATCCTCTCGGGCTGGGCGGCGGTCCCAAGCACGTGTGGCCCCGGGAAGTCGGCATGGCCCTGGGCAAGGGCGCGGAGGAAGGCGGCGGCCTGCACAACATCGCCGCCAGCCTGCAGTACCCGTCCCCCGAGTTCGCGGGACTCCCCACGACCGACCTGGGCGTTCCGGACTTCGAGGCGATGAGCGAGGACCAGAAGCAGCGCTTCCTGGGGCTCCTCGCCGTCGAAGTCTGAATTGGGTGCGCCGGTCTCCAGACCTCCGCCGCTGGGTACGCCGGCTTCCGGCCGGCATCCGGACTCCGCCGCTGGGTACGCCGGCCTCCGGCCGGCATCCGGCGCGAAGCGCCGGCTCTGTAGCTGCCGCTGCCAAGGGCAGCCCTGTGAAGTCGTCGCCGGCCTCCGGCCGGCGGCTGTCTCTTTCTCGGGCTTCGCCCGGATGCGGGTCAGAAGACCCGCGCACCCAGAGATACGGCGTGCACCGGCGGTGACTCTCTACTGCAACCGAAACGGTGTCGCTTCGAGCGCCGGAGCGACAACCTCCAAACTCCAGCAGAGCACCGCAACGACACGACGCCGTATCTCTGGGTGCGCGGACCTTCTGGTCCGCTGCCGCCGAAGGCGGCCAGAAAACCGGCCGGCCGAAGGCCGGCACCACTTCGACGCCGCTCCCTCAGGTCGCCTCGTGAAGCGTCACCACCCCAGCGTCGCCGTCGACGCTGACCTCCTGCCCTGAGGCGACGCGCTGGGTGACGTTGCCCGTGCCCACGACCGCGGGAATGCCGTACTCGCGGGCGACGATCGAGCCGTGGCCGAGAATGCCGCCGATGTCGGTAGCCAGGCCCGAGGCGTGGGCGAAGAGCGGGGTCCAGGCGGGATTGGTCATCGGGCAGACGAGGATGGAGCCCGACCGCATCTGGTCGAACTCCGGCGGCGACTTGATGAGGCTCGCGGGCGCGGTGACGGTGCCGGGGCTCACGGGGACGCCGCGCAGCGTGGGGTTGTCCGGATCGTTGCGGGCCTGCGTTTCCTTGAAGGCAATCGACGCGTTCTCGCTCGCTTCCGGCGGCACGGTGCCCGGCGGGTGGAGGCGCTTGCGCGCTTCCCGGAGCTCACGCCGGCTGGCGGCAAGCGCGCCGAGACGCGGCCGGGCCTCGCCCTTCACCCGCGCCTCGATCGCGTCGCGGATCTCGCTGGTGACGCAGAAGTAGAGGTCGCCGGGCCGCCCGAACGTACCGGCTTCGACCAGGCGCCGGCCCAGTTCCGCCGCCAGCGGCCGCAGCACCGGCCAGGCGCTGCCGAGATGGAACATCGTCTCCTCGCGGATCGAGTAGAACCGGTAGGTGAACCACAGGCGGAAGCGGAACTGCCAGTACTCGAGGCCGTCGAGGAGCTGCTCGATGTCCGCGAGCGCCTTCTCTCGCTTGGCGCTGGCGTCGATCCCGTGCCGCGCCGGGCTGTAGTCCCGGTTGGCGACCATGGTCTTGAGGGTCGCGAAGAACGGTGTCGGATCCTCGCGCTGCGGCGGCTCGACGAAATCGAGCGTGTAACCCTGGTGTCCGAAGGTCGCCAGGTAGTCGTGGACCGCCTGAAGCGCGGGACCGCTCGCCGGGTGCCGCTCCATTGCGCTCATGAGCCGCGACGCCGGCGTCGTCATCACCAGCTCCCAGAGCGAGTCGTCGGCCCGGATGCGCCTGGCGACCTCGTAGATCGCGTCGTTCGCTTCCATCGTCTTCGACTTGAAGCCGCTCAGGAACTGTCCGCTCGTGAAGTGGTGGTCCGGCAGCGTCTCGCGCAGGAAGCACTGGAGCTGATCGTCGGTCGACTTGGCGACGCCGAACGTGTGGCCGGTGTCGTTCGACCAGTAGTCGCCCTCGGCCACGGCGAGGTCCACGATCCCCTGGAGCAGGGTCTCGTCGGATGCCGTTGCCGGATCGACCGCGCGCCACTCGGCCACGATCCCGAGAAGGCGCGGCAGGGTCTGTTCCGTCCACTTCTTGAGCACCCGCTCGTTCCACTGGGTGTGGTTGAAGGCGATGTAGGTCGGGTTCTTGCTCTCGGGCCGGGTCACCCGTCGCTCGAGGTTCTCCAGCTTCGCCGACCCAGCCCACTCCTCGAAGGCACGGCGGTCGTCGGCTCCGAACGAGTCGAGGAAGAGTCCGAGATCGTGCTCGGCCGCCTGCGCGGTCGCGACCTCGGTCTGCTTGCGCTTCTCGGTGGCCAGACGTTCCGCGGCCTCCAGTTCGGCCTCGGTCGGCTTCCTGGTCTTCTTGTTGTCGCGATCCGGAAAGAGCTGAGGCCAGTCCGCGCGCTGGTAGGCGAAGCCGTTCATGGTCACGAAGATCGGGCCGCCGCCGATCATCAGGCTCTTGCCCCCGCGGGCCTTCTCTAGACCCACGGTCAGGTAGAGCTCCTCGAACAGCGGGCAGATCGGGTCGGGCATGTTCTCGACGATCTGGCGGCGCGTCAGGATGCGGGCCGGAGGGGTCGGCAGCCATTCGACTTCGATCGGCTGCGGCGGCAGGTTCGTGATCGGCCGCGATTGGAGCAGGTAGAGCTGGCCCCCGGAGATCGCCCACTCGATGTCCTGGGGCACGCCGTCGAACCGCGCCTCGACCTCGATCCCCAGTTCGACGAGTTCCTGGATGGCTTCCGGCAAGAGGGACGAACGGCCGCGCTCGGCCTCGGCGATCTCCTCGAGCCGCGTTCCCTGCTCTCCGTCCTGGACGATCTGTTGTTCCTTGGCGCCGATCACCGTCTCGGTGGCCTCGCGCGACGCGCGGTCGACCACGTAGGTGTCGGGCGTCACCTGACCGCCGACGACCGCCTCGCCGAGGCCGAAGCTGGCGTTGATGATCGCCTCGGAGCGCTCGCCGGTTGCCGGATTGGCGGTGAACAGGATGCCCGAAATCTCGGACGGCACCATGATCTGCACCACGACGGCCATGGCCACCTTGCCCTGGTCGATGCCCATCTGGTGGCGGTAGGCGATCGCGCGGGGCGTCCAGAGGGAGGCCCAGCAGTCGCGGACCGCCTGCACCACGGCGTCTTCGCCGCGCACGTTGAGGTAGGTGTCCTGCTGGCCGGCGAACGACGCCTCCGGCAGGTCCTCGGCGTTGGCCGACGAGCGCACCGCCACCGGCGGGTTGGAGGGCTCGAGGCTTCGGTAGGCGGCGACGATCTCGGAGGCCGCAAGGTCGGAGAGGGCCGGCTCGCCCAGGAGTTCCTGGATCGCGGCCGACGCCTTGTCGAAGGACATGGCGCCGTTCGCGAGCTGCGGCTTGGCCAGCGCGACGATGCGCTGCTGCAGACCGTGCTCCGCCACGAAGCCCCGGTAGGCGGCCGTGGTGACGTGGAATCCGTCCGGCACCGCGAAACCGGCGCCCGACGCCCGCGCGAGCGAGCGGCCCTTGCCGCCCAGGAGCTCGAGATCGTCGTCCCGGGTGTCGAGCGGACGGACGAAGTGCGCGGCCGTTGCTGAAATCTGGTCCATCAGTTCCAGAACCGGTCCAGCCGCGTCCAGGACCGGATCGGAATCACTTCGCCGGTCAGGAGGTCGGACGCCGGCGAGGCGAGGAAGAGGCAGAGATCGGCGACATGCTCGGGTCCCGGCGGCCGCTCGAGCCGCGGCACGGGCGTTCCGTCCTCCTTCTCGGCCGGTTGGATGACGCCCCACTTCACCATTCCCGGCGTCGCGATCAACCCTGGGGCCACGCAGTTGACGCGGATGTTGTGCTGCGCCCACAGGAACGCGAGGTTGTTGCTCAGGCTGATCACGCCCGCCTTGGCGGCCGAGTAGTGGAGCATCCCCGGGTTGCCCTTGGTCCCGGCCACCGACGAGATGTTGATGATGTTGCCGCTCTGTTGCTCCATCATCTGCTTGCCGGCGGCGATGCAGCCCAGCCAGGTGCCGGTCAGGTTGAGGTCGACGATGCGCTGCCACTCGTCGTAGGGCGTGTCCTCGGCCTTGCGCATCTTCGAGCCGCCGCCGGCGTTGTTGACCATGACGTCAAGCCGTCCGAAGGCCCCTACAGTCTCCGCAATGAGGCGGTCGACCTCGTCCGGAACCGTGATGTCGCAGCCGATGGCCAGGGCCGTGCCGCCGGCCGACTCGATCTCGGCGACGACGCCGTCCAGGTTCTCCTTCTTGCGCGAAGCGACGACGACCTTGGCGCCGGCCTCGGCGTAGGCCTTGGCGATGCAGGTGCCGATCCCTCCGGCGCCTCCGGTGACGATGGCGACCCGGTCGGTCAGATCGAGCTTGGACATGCTTACTTTCCGCCCTTCTTCTTGGTTGTCCTGGTTGGCTTCGGGTTCTTGCCGACCCTGCCAGTCGTGATCCTGCCGCCCTCGCCGTCGTCGCCGGATCCGGCAACGATCCCCCCAGGGCACCCGCCGCCGGGTGGAACCATCCAGTCGCACCCCGGCGTGTTCCCGGCGCCGTCGTCGTGGCATGCGAGGAGTGCCGCGTAGTCGGCCTTCAGGCTGCCCGGCTTGCGTGGCGGCATGAACTCGTTGACGTGAACCTGGCCGGCTTCGAGCAGCCTGGCGGTTCTGGTCGGCGCCCGATGGCAGTCGAGACAGGCGTTGCCCTCGATGTGCGGCGTCCTGAGATCCCAGTCCGTTCCGCCGACCACCCAATAGGGCGCTTCCGGATCCACCCACCCCGGCAGGACGGGCTCGCCGGGGTTGGACGGAAGCCTCGCGCCGTCGATCCAGGGGTCGTGCAGGAAGGCGTTGTTCTGGTGGCACTGGGTGCACTGGACGCCGTCGGGCGGCGGGATCCAGGCCTTGTCGAAGTCGTCGGAGTCGGGACCGGGGAGCTTCCCAGCCAGCAGACCCTTGTCGTCGAAGTGGAGGTAGTCGGCCTGTGTGAGGTCGCCCTTCCCGTCGGGCGACTCGAAGAAGCAGGTGGCGCCCGTGGTCTTGTTGTGGCCGATCATCTGAACGGACGCGATGCCCCTCTCGAAGAGCTCCTGGCCGGCCGAGCGGCAGAGGTAGGCCCAGACGACATCGTCCAGCGGACTGCCGTCGGCCGCCTTGCCCTGCACTCTGCCGATTCTCGAGCCGACGTTGCAGTTGCCCTTGAAGTCGGGCGTGTCGCACTCGCGGTAGCCCGGACTCTCGAAGACCTCAGTGCCCTCGACGTGAATCGGGATGCGCACGCCGGCGCCGCAGTCGATCGTCGGCGGCACGCCGACGTGCGGCATGCACATCGCGGCGTACTCGGACGCCGTCTCCGGCATGGTCAGCACCTTGCCGCCCGGCACGCAGGCGTCCTGAGCGAATGCTCCGGGCTGCGCCGTGAGCGTGAGCAGCAGGGCGGCCGCCGCCGCCGAAGTCGATCGAAGCCTCATTCCGTTTCCCTGCAACCAGTGTACCGAACTTGTAACAGTGTCTCAATTTGGATCTGCGGCCTCGGGGGAGGACAAGGCCCTTCGGCCGGGAAGTGACGCCTTCGGCTACCGTCGCGCCCAGCCGCCTACACGAGCGTCGCCACGCCCTCGGCGGCGGCCGCTTCGGTCAGGCGCCGGTCCAGGCTCGCCAGAGCGCAGCCTTCGCGAATCGCCAGCGCCAAGTAGCTGGCGTCGTAGGCCGTCAGGCGGTGGTCGCGCGCCAGCGCCATGACGTGCCGGTCGTCCGCTTCGCCGGGACAGCGGATGGGAAGCCGGCGCAACCGCGCCATGGAGACGTCGGCGTGGCGGTTATCGATCCGCCCCCGACGTTCGGCCGACAACAGTAGATTCCGCAGCTCGTGCCAGAACACGTCCGGTACTTTTGCCGTTTCGTTGCCCAGACGGTCCAATGCCAAGTCGGCCAGCACTGCTTCCTCGTCCGGCAGCACCCAAGCGGCCGCCACCGAGGCGTCGGGAACGAATGCCATCAGCGCGTGTGCCCTTCGTGGCGCCAGGACAGGAGTTCCGAGGTCGTCACCGCACGCTGTTTCGCCCTTTCTCGGCGCAGCGTCGCGCAGAGCGCGGCATGCTCCCGGCCGTCGACGAGCGGCGTCACATGGGCAATCGGCCTTGCGCCGCGGCAAAGGACCAAATCCTCACCTGCCTCCACCTCCGCGAGCAGCGCCGAGAGGTGCGTCTTGGCTTCACCAATCTTCACGTAGCGTGTCATGTTCCTCGTATCCTCCTCGTTCGCTGTTCGTTCCCTAGACCCTCAAATCGAGTCCCTTCAGCCCAGCCCGAAAGAAGACTAGGCTCGGGACATCACTTGGTCAAGTGCTTGGTTCGGTCCGGGTCAGGGGCTTGGAACCAGCTTCATGGGGGGCCCACCCGATGCGGCGCACGCTGCGAGTCACGGCTTCGCTATTGTGCCGACCGTGTACGGTGCCTCTTCCGGCTCGACCGACCCCCGGCCACGCTTCGCCGCCGCGCAAGCGGCCGCGGCCGCGGTCGCCGTCCTCGGCTTGCTGGCGTGCCTGAGCACGGCCGGCGTGCTCCCGGCCCAGCCGAGTTCCAGCCCCAGCCACGCGATCGCGTACTTCGGTGAACCGAAGTACGCCGCGGACGTCCCCCACTTCGACTACGTCAATCCCGACGCTCCCAAGGGCGGCGAGATGCGTACCTGGCTTCCGGGGACGTTCAACAACATCCATCCCTACGTGGACAAGGGCCGCTTCGAGATCTACAGCACCTGGCGGATCCGGGCGATCACCTTCGATCGCCTGATGATGCCCGCCGAGGACGAGCTCTCGAGCCTCTACTGCCTGCTGTGCGAGACGGTCGAGGTCGCCGGGGACTACAGTTGGGTGGCCTACACGCTCCGGCCCGAGGCGCGGTGGCACGACGGCGTGCCGGTCACGGTGGACGACGTCGTGTGGACTTATCAGACCCTCAAGGCCGACGGCCCGGTCAGTTTCAAGGCGGCGTGGCGGCACGTGGAGGGCATCGAACGTCTCGGGGAGCGCTCGTTCCGCTTCCTCTTCGGCGCCATCGGAAGGAGCCGCAGATCGGTCATGGAGGCGTCCGCCTTTCTGACCATGCCGAAGCACTACTGGCAGGACCGGGACTTCACGGCGACCACCCTGGAGGCGCCGCTGGGCAACGGCGCCTACCGCGTCGGCGCGGTCGACCCCGGCCGGCGGATCGTCTACGAGAGGGCCTCCGACTACTGGGCGAAGGACCTCAACTTCAAACGCGGGCACCACAACTTCGACCGCTTTACCGTCCTCTACTTTCGCGACATCAAGGCGGGGATTCAGGCCCTCAAGGCCCGCGTGGTCGACTACTACCGCGACCAGGACGAGCGGGAGGTCGCCACCGCCTACGACTTCGCCGAGGTCGAGAGCGGGCTGTTCAACAAGGAGACCTACCGGATGGGGACGACCTACGGGATGCACTGGTCGGTCGTCTTCAACACCCGCCTGCCGCGGTTCCAGGACATTCGCGTCCGCGAGGCGCTGACCCTGGCCTACAACTTCGACTGGGGCAACCGGACGCTCCAGTACGGGGCGCTGCGGCGCAACAGCACGTTCTTCCTGGGTTCCGGTATGGCGTCCCGGGGCCTGCCGTCGCCGGAGGAGCTGGCGCTGCTCGAGCCGCTGCGGGAACACATCCCCGAGCGCGTGTTCACGCACGAGTTCGCCCTGCCCACGAACGACGGCTACGGCCGCAACCGGGAGGCGCTGCTGGGGTCAGGGGAGCTGCTCGACGAAGCCGGCTGGGTCCTGCGCGACTTCCGGCGCGTCAACGCGGCGACCGGAGAGCCGCTCCGGTTCGAGATCATGGTCAGGCTCAGGGAGCACGAGCGCATGCTCGTGCCTTACGTCGAGAACCTGAAGCGGCTCGGCGTCAAAGCGACGGTCCGCCGGGTCGAATCGAACATCTACACGAACCGCGCGCGCCACTACGACTTCGAGATGACGATGCAGAAGATCTACACCCACAGCATCCCGCAGCCGGCCCGTACGCGCAGCCACATGCACTCCGAGAGCGCCGACCTCCCGAACCTGTTCAACTACCCGGGGATCCGCAACCCGGCGGTGGACGCCCTGGTCGAGAAGGTGATCGCGGCCGAGACCGAAGAGGAGATGGACATCGCCGGCCGGGCGCTCGATCGGGTGCTGCTGTGGAGCTTCTACGTCATCCCGGAGGGCGCGCCCAAGGGCCGCCACCTCCTCTACTGGGACCGCTTCGGCCATCCACCCCTTGGGCGCGAGCACATGAACTGGACCGGCTTCCCGCACCTCTGGTGGTTCGACCAGGAGAAGAGCGATCGGGTCGACGCCGCCCTGGGCGAGACCCGCTAGTGGCCGCCCTGGGAACGCGGGCATCCTGCCCGCATCCGGCGCGGAGCGCCGGTCCGTAGGCCGGTGTTCTAGGGAATGCCGCTCTACATCCTGCGCCGTCTCGTCCTGATGGTGCCGACGCTGGTCGGCGTGCTGCTGGTCAACTTCGTGATCATCCAGGCAGCGCCGGGCGGTCCGGTGGATCAGGCGATCGCCCGCTTGCAGGGGACCGGAGTCGATGCCGGCGCCAGCGTGCTCGGCGGCGGCGCGGGCTCGACCCTGGAGACCGAGCTCGCCGCGACCGGCGGCATCGACCCGGCGCTGATCGAGGAGCTCGAGCGGCAGTTCGGCTTCGACAAGCCGGCGCCCGTCCGTTTCTTGATCATGCTGCGCGACTACCTGCGCTTCGATCTGGGGGAGAGCTTCTACCAGGACGTCCCGGTCATCGATCTCATCCTCGATCGGATTCCGGTTTCGATCTCCCTGGGGCTCTGGACCCTGCTCATCGTCTACTCGGTGTCGATCCCGCTCGGCATCCGCAAGGCCACGTCCGACGGCTCGCCGTTCGATGTCTGGTCGAGCGTGGTGATCCTGGTCGGCTACGCGATTCCGGCCTTCATCCTCGCCGTCCTGCTGATCGTGCTGTTCGCGCGCGGCGGCCTGATCGAGTACTTCCCGCTGCGCGGCCTGGTGTCCGACGACTTCGCCGACCTGGGGCTCTGGGCTCAGGCGAAGGACTACTTCTGGCACCTGGCGCTTCCGATCACGGCGCTCGTGGCCGGGAGCTTCGCCACCCTCACGATGCTGACCAAGAACTCGTTCCTCGACGAGATCCACAAGCAGTACGTGCTGACGGCCAAGGCCAAAGGACTCAAGACCCGGCGCGTGCTCTACGGCCACGTGTTCCGCAACGCGATGCTGATCGTGATCGCCGGTTTCCCGCGCGCCCTCGTCGGGGCGCTGTTCACCGGCGTGCTCCTCGCCGAGATCATCTTCTCGCTCGACGGCCTGGGGCTCCTGGGCTTCGAGGCGATCGTCACGCGCGACTACCCGATCATCTTCGGGACGCTCTACGTCTCGACCCTGCTGGCCCTGGTGCTGCAGCTCCTGACGGACATCACCTACACCCTCACCGATCCACGCATCGACTTCGAGAGCCGAGAGCTGTGAGCAGCCCGGTGTCAGTCGTGCCCAGCCTTGGGAAGAGGAGATGGGCAGCCTTCAAGACGAATCGGAGGGGCTACTGGTCGCTCCGGGTCTTCGTCGTCATCTTCGGCGCCACGCTCTTTGCCGAGGTTCTCGCCAACGACAAACCCCTGGTCGTCCGCCACGAGGGACGGCTCTATTTCCCGATCGTCGCGACGTACCCGGAGACCGAGTTCGGCGGCGTGTTCGAGGTGGAGGCCGACTATCGGGAGGAGTTCGTCAAGGAGCTCATTCGAGGCAGCGATGGATGGATGATCTGGCCGCCGATCCCGTACGCGCACGACACGATCGACTACGAGCTGCCCGGTCCGGCCCCGTACCCGCCGTCCCGCCAGCACTGGCTGGGGACGGACGATGTCGGCAAGGACGTGTTCGCTGGCCTCATCTACGGGATCCGGCTGTCCTTCCTGTTCGGTCTGGTGCTCACCGCCCTGAGCTCGATCATCGGCGTGGTGGCGGGCGCCGCGCAGGGCTATCTGGGAGGCAAGGTGGACCTCTTCGGCCAGCGCCTGATCGAGATCTGGGCCGGGCTGCCGATTCTCTTCGTGCTGATCATCCTCGCCAGCATCGTGGATTCCAACGTCTACTGGCTGCTCGGGATCCTCGTCGCGTTCAGTTGGATGGCGCTGGTGGGCGTCGTCCGGGCCGAGGTGCTGCGCGCCCGGAACTTCCAGTACGTGACCGCCGCGCGGGCTTTGGGTGTCGGGGACGGGAGGATCGTCCGCCGTCACGTTCTGCCCAACGCGATGGTCGCCACCTTCACCTTCCTGCCCTTCATCCTGACCGGGTCGATCACCCTGCTCACGTCGCTCGACTTCCTCGGCTTCGGCCTGCCGGTCGACTCGCCCTCGCTGGGGAGGCTGCTGGCCCAGGGCCGGATGAACCTGCACGCCCCGTGGCTGGGTCTCGTGTCCTTCTTCACGCTGGCCACGCTGCTGACGCTTGTGATCTTCATCGGCGAAGCGCTTCGCGACGCCTTCGATCCCCGAAGGACGGGGACGCAGTCGTGACGGCGCCGCAACCCGGGTGCGCCGGCCTCCGGGCTGGGTACGCCGGCCTCCGGCCGGCATCCGGCGCGAAGCGCCGGTCTTCCGGGCTGGGTACGCCGGCCTCCGGCCGGCATCCGGCGCGAAGCGCCGGTTTCCGGGTCTCCCAGTAGTCCCATGACCCCCCAACCCCCCTTCCTCCAGATCTCCGACCTCTCGGTCGCCTTTGACGGCGTCCGCGTCGTCGAGCGGCTCGACCTGCGCCTCGACCGGGGGGAGTCCGTCGCCCTCGTAGGCGAGTCGGGCTCGGGCAAGTCGGTCACCGCGCTCTCGATCCTCCAGTTGCTGTCCTATCCACGGGCGTCGCACCCGAGCGGCGCGATTCGCGTCGAGGGCCGCAACGTCATGGGCGCCGACGATGCGGTAATGCGTTCCCTCCGCGGCAGCCGGATCTCCATGGTCTTCCAGGAGCCGATGACTTCGCTGAATCCGCTCCACACGATTCGGCGGCAGGTCGAGGAAGTGCTGTCCACACACCGCGGCCTGCGCGGACGCGCCGCCCGGGAACGGACCGTGGAGCTGCTCGAACTCGTCGGTCTCCAGGAGGCGCGCGAGCGCTTGGACTCGTTCCCGCACCAGCTCTCCGGGGGTCAGCGGCAGCGGGTGATGATCGCGATGGCGATCGCCAACGAGCCGGACCTGCTGATCGCCGACGAGCCGACGACGGCGCTCGACGTCACCGTCCAGGCCCAGATCCTCGCCCTCATCAAGGAGCTGCAGGAGCGGCTCGGGATGGCGCTGCTGCTCATCACCCACGACCTCGGGATCGTCCGCTCGATGGCGGAGCGCGTGTACGTGATGGAGCGGGGCCGGGTGGTCGAGGATGGCCCTACCTCCGAGATCTTCCAGCGCCCTCAACATCCCTACACGCGGAAGCTGATCGATGCCGAGCCCAGGAGCACCTGCCCGATCGCCGAGGACGACGCGCCCGTTCTGGTCGAGACGACGGACCTGACCGTGGAGTTCCCGCTGCGGGCCTGGCCGCAGAAGAAGGTACTCGTCGCGGTCGACGACGTGTCGCTCCGGGTGCGCCAGGGACACAGCCTCGGCGTCGTCGGCGAGTCGGGAAGCGGCAAGACGACCCTGGCGATGGCGATGGTGCGCCTGATCCGAAGCCGCGGTGAGATCGTCTTCGACGGCGAGCCCATCCACGGTCTGCGTTTCAAGCAGCTCAAGCCGCTCCGCCGCTCCATGCAGATCGTCTTCCAGGACCCGTACGGCAGCCTGTCGCCGCGCCTGACCGTCGAGGAGATCGTCGGTGAGGGTTTGGGTATCCACGAGCCGGGTCTCACCGCGGGCGAGCGGCGCCGGCGGGTCGGCCAGGTCCTCGGGGAAGTCGGTCTCGAACCCGGGATCCAGAGTCGCTATCCGCACGAGTTCTCGGGCGGCCAGCGTCAGCGGATCGCCGTCGCGCGAGCATTGATCCTCCGTCCGCGTTTCGTCGTGCTCGACGAACCCACGTCTTCGCTCGACATGACCGTGCAGGCCCAGATCGTCGAGCTCCTGCTCGACCTCCAGCAGCGGCACGGCCTCACCTACCTCTTCATCAGCCACGACCTCAAGGTCGTGCGCGCCCTCTGCGACGACATCGTCGTGATGAAGGACGGCCGGATCGTCGAGCACGGACCGGCCGACCAGCTCTACGAGTCGCCGCGCGAGCCCTACACGCGGGCGCTGATGAACGCCGCCCTCGATCTGGGGAGTGCGCTGGCGTAGCGGCGGCATGCCGGCTTGTGCTGACCCGCTATCTCTTCCTCTCTTGGTTCCTCGAAAGGGAGAGCCCCAGCCTGGTGGCCATGGACTCACGCGGCTGCGCAGCCGAGCCGGGAAGGGCGACTCCGGTCGCCGCCAATTGCCTGGCCGACAGTGCCGCGGCCGATTCCAAGTCCATGCCTTGCGCCTCGATGTCGGCCACATGCCGCGACTGCGCCGCCAGGGCCGCGCCGTCCTCCAGGCCAACACCCCAGGCCTCGGCCCACAGCACCGCTGCCGACCTCGAGATCGCCTTGCCAACGCTCTCCGCCAACAACACCTGCGCAAGCCCGATCGTCACATGAATACGGAGCTTCTTCATCGTCGTTCGTATCCGTCCCCGTGCGATAGCCAACTGACCGGTGACACTGGCTAAATTACCACTGCTTGGCCCCGACTCTCGGGGTCCGGGCCGAAGCTGGTGGCCAAACGAGACGCAGGTATCTTGCACTCATGCGCGTTCCCAATGCCGCCGTAGTGTCGGCGGGACGCTGAGCGCGGCGACGCCGATGCGCAATATTCACTCGGGGCCATGTACGCCGACTGGCAAGCCGTCCCGAGGAGCTGTCCTCCCTGCGCGGCAGTTTCCGGTCTGAGCCAGCACGTCAAGCAGGGCGTAAGTGTCCCGTTAACTGCGATTGTAGTGCCATTAACTTGATGTTTTCGTCAATATTCAGCACAATCGTGGTGTTATCTGGATGAGCGGAGGGACTCCGTGCTCATCTCATTCGCCGTCACGAACTACGCCTGCTTCAAGGACCGCCAGGAACTCACGCTAGTTCCACCACGAAAGACGGAGGACCACGAGTTCTCGTTCGACACCGGCGTGCGGCGGGTTCCCCGTCTCCACCACGCCGCTGCTCTCTACGGCGCGAACGCGAGCGGGAAGTCACGGCTCATCCAGGCGCTCGCGTTCGTCGACTCGTTCGTCATCGGCTCCTCGAAGCGACGCCAGACAGGCGAGCGGATAAGCCACGAGCCGTTCCGGTTCGACGCCGACAGTCGGTCGCGTCCCACGACCTTCGAGATCTCGTTCATCGAGGCAGGATCCGTCTATGAGTACGGCTTCTCGGTGGACAGCGAACGCGTCCACGAGGAGTGGCTGCTGCAGTGGCCGGCTGGGGGGCGGCAGCGAATGCTGCTCGATCGAGAATACGACTCCGCGACGGGCAGAGAGTCCTGGAGCTTTGCCGCCTCGGTCCGTGGCGAGAAGAGAGCCTGGCAGGCGAGCACAAGACCGGACACGCTGCTCGTCTCCACGGCTGCTCAGTTGAATAGCGAGGTCTTCACGCCGGTCGTCGAGTGGTTCCAGCGGAGTCTCCGTGTCGTACCTTCGGGAGGCCTCCTTCCTGCCGTCACGATCGCGATGATCCACGGCGATGAGCGGGCCAGCGACAGGGTGCTGGGAGTGCTCCAAGACGCCGACATCGCCGTTTCCTTCCTGCGAACCCGCAAGGAGTCGGTTCGAGTAGACGACCTGCGTCCCAGCCCGCCACCGGAGATTCTGAGGGAGTTCAAGGATGCCGGCCACACGACGGTGAATCTCTGGGAGGCCGATCTTGGCCACCGACCTGAGGGGTGTACCGAGACCCACTGGTGGTCGTTGATGAGCTGGACTCCAGCATGCACGCGCACCTGACCGCCACCCTCGTCCGCCGGATCAACAGCGCTCCTCCGGGCGGAGAAAGCCGGCGCGCTCAACTCATCCCCACACTCCACGACACCTCGCCGATGAAGAGTGCGCTGGATCGGGACCAGATCTGGTTCACCGACAAGGATCCGGTGAAGGAAGCATGTAGCCTGACGCCGCTGAGCGTCTTCAAGCCGCGTCGACGCGAGTCCCTTGACCGCGGCTACCTCGGTGGCCGGTACGGCGGCGTGCCGGTGATCGCAGAGTACGGCTACGAGAGGTGATCAGTTGGCCCGCCGACACCGGCCGCGGCCGAAACCGCGCCGACCGCCGCCATCGTCCAAGCCGAGGATTCTGATTCTCTGCGAGGGCCAGAAGACGGAACACATCTACTTCGCTGCCTTGAAGGTCGAGATGAGACTGCGCAGTGTCCGCGTGTGGCGTCCTTCCAAGGTGAGGGGACTTCGCGGCTTGACGGTGGCCGCCGATGAAGCCCGCCGGAACGACGCCGACCTCGACGAGATCTGGTGCGTCCTGGATCACGACGGGCGCTTCGACAAAGTCGGAGGCTGCGAACAGGTCACTCACATGTTGCAGAGGTACACGAACGACTACAGGAAGGGAGACCGTCGTTTCATCGAAGGCCTCAGCGACCGCCGCGACCAGGCCATCCAGAACGCGGCGCAAGCCGCTGGATCGGCGCGGTAGGGCAGGACCGCTCCGCGGATCACCCGCCCGCTCTTCGTCACGCGGGGAACCGCTCCAGGAGCTGGGCGGCGACGCCGGTGGCGATGGCCGCGGGGGTCTTGGACCGGATCTGCGGCAGTCCGATCGGACAGACGAGCGCGTCGGTCAGACCATCCGGCAGGCCCGCGCTGCGCAGCCGCTGCACGAATCGAGCACGCTTGCTCGAGGAACCGATGAGCCCGACATAGCTGAACCGGCGGGCCGCAAGAGCGGCATGGACGATCGCAAGATCGAGCGGATGGCTGTGGGTCATCACGACGACGGCGGTGCCCGAAGGGGCGGCGGACAGCTCGTCCGCGGCGTTCGAGCTCTCGATGGTCCGGATGGGCTGAGGCAGGACGGGCGGGAAGGCGTCAGAGCGCTCGTCGATCCAGGTGACGGCGAACGGGAGAGGAGCCAAGGCGAGCATGAGGGCCCGGCCGACGTGGCCGGCGCCGAAGAGCCAGACCTCCTGCGGCCGGTCGCCGAAGCGCTCCACGATTTCGACTTCTCCGTCCGTTCCCGCGTCGCCGGCACCCTCGTCTCCATCCTTGACAGGGGCCCGGCCCACCGCTCGTCGGCCGATCCGGGCACAGACCGTGAACGGACCGGCCCGCTCCCGCGCCGCGAGCGCGCGGACTGTGTCGAGCTGCTCCGTCACGAAGACTTCGGACAGCACCTCGACGCTGCCGCCGCAGCACTGGGCGAGTTCGGGCCCGAGGGAATAGCGGTCGAGGGCGGCAGACTGGGTACCTGCAGCCAGCGCCTGCCGCGCCGCATGGAGCACCCGCCATTCGAGTTCGCCGCCGCCGATCGTGCCGGAGAAGCCGGTACGCCCAGGTCCGACGACCATGCGGGCGCCGGCCTCGCGAGGTGCGGAGCCCCGCACGGTTACGACACTGACCAGGGCGCAGGCGCCGTGCGCCTCCAGGAGGCTGGCGACTTCGGGCCAGACACGGCGCATGGAGTCAACCCGCGACCGGCGCTTCGACCGCCAGAGCGGGTGCGGGACGATGTTCGTGCCGCAGAGCGTCCGCGGCGCGCAGGATGGCTTCCGGCGTGGCCGGCGCATCGAGCGGCGGCACCGTGCCCGGGGCCAGGCTGGCCACTGCGTGGGTGATGGCGGAGAAAGCCGAGAGCGCGAGCATGAGCGGAGGTTCGCCGACCGCCTTCGAGCGGTAGATCGTGGGTTCCGGATTGGCGCCCGACCGGTAGAGCTCCACGCGGAAGTCGGCCGGAACGTCCGAACAGGTGGGAATCTTGTAGGTCGATGGTGCGTGGGTCAGCAGCCGTCCCGACGGGTCGAACACCAGCTCCTCGGTGGTGAGCCATCCCAGACCCTGGACGAAGCCGCCTTCGATCTGGCCGATGTCGATCGCTGGATTGAGCGAATTCCCGGCATCGTGCAGGATGTCCACCCGGTCGAGTCGGATCTCGCCAGTTTCCGTGTCTACGGTGACTTCGCTGCAGGCGGCGCCGCAGGCGAAGTAGAGGAACGGCCGCCCGCTGCGCCGGTCCCGGTTCCAGCCGATCTTCGGCGTGCGGAAGAAACCGGTAGCCGACAACGACACGCGTTGCTCGAAGGCGGTCGCCGCCAGTTGCCTGAACGAAATCGTGTCGAGGCGTCCGCCGTCGCCTCTCGCGACGCCGACTCGTCCGTCCGCGAAGGAGATGGCGTCCGGCTCGACGCCAAAGTGCCGGGCGGCGAGATCCGCGAGCCGCCGGCGAATCTTGCCGGCGGCCAGCCTTGCAGCCATGCCGTTCAGGTCCGAGCCGGACGACGCCGCGGTGGCCGGGGAGTTCGGAACCTTGTCCGTTCGCGTCGCGGTGACCCACACCTTGGCGATGTCGACTCCCAGCTCCTCTGCGACCACCTGGGCGACCTTGATGTAGAGCCCCTGGCCCATCTCGGTGCCGCCGTGGTTCACCTGAACCGAGCCGTCCACGAAGACGTGGATCAGGGCGCCGGCCTGATTCAGGGCCAGCAGCGTGTACGCGATCCCGAACTTGACCGGAGTCAGCGCGATGCCCTTGCGAAGGGGACCCCCCAGGAGATTGAAGCGCGACACGGCCGCACGCCGCGCCGCGTAGTCGCTGGTCCGCTCCAGCGTCTCCACGATGTCCGGGAGGACGTGCTCTTCCACCGTCATGCCGTAGGGCGTCGTGTCCCGGCCCGGGCGGTAGAGGTTCCGCTTGCGCACCAGGAGCGGATCGAGCCCCAGGGTGATGGCCGCGGCGTCCATCGTCCGCTCGGCCACGATCATCCCCTGGGGTCCGCCGAATCCCCGGAACGCGGTGTTGGAGACCGTGTCCGTTTGCAGGCGGCGCGAGTTGATCGTCGCAGCGGGGTAGTAGTACGCGTTGTCGGCGTGGAACGTTGCCCGGTCGCAAACGCCGGAAGACAAGTCCGCCGAGCAGCCGCAGCGGGCCGCCAGGTCGATCTCGATTCCCGTCAGGACGCCGGAAGCGTCCAGACCACAGCGAAAGTCCGCCCGGAAGTCGTGACGCTTGCCTGTCATTGCCATGTCGTCGTCGCGGTCGAGCCGGAGCTTTGCCGGGCGGCCGACCGTTCGGGCGGCGAGGGCGGCCAGGCAGGCCCACTGAGCCGCCTGCGACTCCTTGCCGCCAAAGGCGCCGCCCATTCGGCGGCACTCGCAGACGACCGCCGCGTCAGGGATGTTCAGCATGCCCGCGACCAGCCCCTGGACTTCGGCGGGGTGCTGGGTCGAGGAGAAGACCCGGATCTCGTCGTCCTCGCCGGGCACCGCGAGCGCGGCCTGTCCCTCCAAGTAGAAGTGCTCCTGACCGCCGATCCGCAGACTCCCTTCGAGACCGCGCGGAGCAGCAGCAATGGCGCCCGCCGCGTCGCCGCGCACGAAGCCGTAGGGCGGCAGCAGGTCCGTTCCCTGAGCGAGCGCGTCGTCCACGGTGACCCGGGGCGGGCGGGACTCGACTTCGATGCGGGCGCGCTTCACGGCCCGGCGGGCAATGTCGCGTGTCTCGGCCACGACCGCGAAAACGACCTCGCCGAGGAAGCGGATCGTGTCTCCCGCCAGGATCGGATCATCCCCGGCCGCGGGGCTGCAGTCGTTTCGCCCGGGAATGTCGCCCGCTTCGAGAACCGCCAGAACTCCCGGGAAGGACCGCACAGCCGAGAGGTCCAGGGAGCGGATGGGGCCACAGGCTGCACCCGCGGCGCCGGGCGCCACGTGGACCGTGCCCCGAGGCTCCGGCAGATCATCGACGTAGTTCGCCGTGCCCCGGACGTGCCGGACCGCGCTGTCGTGGGGGAGTGGTTGCCCGACTTCCTTCATCGGCTTCTCAGGCCGCGTCCTGTCTGTGGCCGCGGACTCGGGTCTCCCCGCTCGGACTCCCCGCGATCTCGCGGAGCGCCTTGAGGACCAGGGCGCCGGCGACGCGCTGCCGGTAGCGGGCGCTCGCCCGGTGATCGTCGATCGGCGAGAAGTCGGCGGCCAGGCCGGCGCGGACCGCCTCGTCCGCGTCACGGAGTAGTCCGTCGTCCAGTTTGAGCCCGACGACGGTCTCTTCGGTCCGCGGGGAACGCCTGGGCGTCGCCGCCATGCCGCCCCAGGCCATCCTGGCGGAGACGATGCGCCCGCCGACCGCGTGGAACCAGAACGCCCCGAGCACGGACGAGATGTCCTGGTCGTAGCGCTTCGAGATCTTGTAGCTGCGGAAATGCTCGTCCGGGCCAAGGCGGGGAACCCGGATCCGGGTCAGGAGTTCGCCCGGTGCGCGGTCCTGAACGCCGTAGTCGAGGAAGAACGCCTCGAGCGGCAGGGTCCGGCGACGTTCGCCGAGGCGGAGCTCGATGGAAGCCCCGAGTGCGATGAGAACCGGAGGCATGTCGCCTATCGGCGAACCGTTCGCAATGTTGCCGCCGACTGTGCCGACTGCCCGCACCTGCTTCGAACCCAGGCGATTGAGCACTTCGCCGACATCCGGGTCGATGCCGCAAAGCGCCGCCTCCGCTTCGGCGTACGTGGCGGCGGCGCCAAGCTCCACCCGGTCGTCCTCTTCACGCACGGCCCGAAGGGAGGGGACGCGCCCGGTGTGAATGATCCGGGGCAGGTGACGCAGTTCCTTCGTGATCCATAGACCGACATCCGTCGCGCCGCCCGTGATCACGGCGTCAGGGTGTCGGGCGCAGAGGTCGGCCAGGCTGTCCTCGGAGGCCGGGGCCGCGAAGAACGTCTCGTCGTTGCCAACGAAGAGGTCCTGACCGTCGTCGAGCGTGTCGAGCTGCTCAGCCGTGCGAGCGGCGTTTCGCGTGAACTCGTCCTGAGGCGTGCCGCCGCAGGAGGCGAGAGCCGCGTCGGCGATCGGACGGTAGCCGGTGCATCGGCATAGGTTGCCGGCGAGCCACTCGTTCACCGCGGCGCGGTCTGGATGCAGGTTCGCGTGGTAGAGAGCGAACAGGGTCATGACGAAGCCGGGCGTGCAGAACCCGCACTGGGAAGCGTGGTGATCAACGAGCGCCTGCTGCACGGGATGGAGATCCGCGGCGCTAGGCGCCAAGTCGTCAACGGTGACCACTTCGGCTCCGTCCAGGGAGCCAAGGAGTTGAATGCAACTGTTCGTCGGCTCGTAGACCACGCGCCCTTCGCGGAGGCGCCCGACAGCAACGGTGCAGGCGCCGCAGTCCCCTTCGGCGCAGCCTTCCTTGGTGCCCGTGGCTCCCTCGCGGAGACGTAAATGCTCGAGCAGCGTCTCGGTGGGTGCGAAGCCCTCAAGGCTCGTTACCCGGCCACGACGGAGAACGCGCAACGCACGGCGCATCGACGAACACTATCGCACGACTGCCTGGGGAGCCGTGGGGCCGGCACCGGCGGACCGCCGTCGCGCTCGCCGCATTCGATCTCGGCCGTCCGGTCCTTGCCAGGGCGCCGTCGCATCCCTGTAAGATCCCTCAAATTCCAGCCACCGCTTCGCCGACTCCGGAGAACGATGCGGTCCCCTGCTTCGCACCCCAGCCCCGGCCTGCTGCTGTTCGTCGCCACAGCGTGGATTGCCACCACCGCCGCGGCGGCGGCGCAAGCCCCGCCGGACCCCGGCACGACCTTCCGCGACTGCGAGGCATGCCCCGAGATGGTCGTCGTCCCCGCCGGCGCCTACGTCATGGGTTCGCCCCCGGACGAACCCGGACGCTACGACGACGAATCCCCCGCGCACCGGGTGACGATCGCCGAACCCTTCGCGATCGGCACCCGCGAAGTGACCTTCGTGGAGTGGGACGCCTGCGTCGCGGCCGGCGGCTGCGACGGCTACGAGGCGGGCGACGAGGGTCGGGGCCGAGGCAGCCGTCCCGTGCTCAATGCGAACTGGGACAACGCCCAGGCGTACGTGTCCTGGCTGTCCGAAGTGACGGGCGAGGACTACCGCCTGCCCAGCGAGGCGGAGTGGGAGTACGCGGCGCGGGCCGGAACCACGACCCCGTATAGCTGGGGCGACGACCCGAGCGCCGACCACGGGAACGGAGAGCAGGATCACGGTTGGCCGGACGATGGCCACCGGTACACGGCCCCGACCGGCTCGTTCGCGGCGAACGGGTTCGGGCTCCATGACGTCCACGGCAACGTGTGGGAGTGGACGGCGGACTGCTGGAACGGGAGCTACGAGGGCGCCCCGGACGACGGGAGCGCCTGGCTGTCCGGGGATTGCATGGGTCGTGTCACGCGCGGCGGGGCCTACAACTACGGCCCCGGGTATCTGCGCTCCGCGATGCGCCTGAAGATCTTCTCCGGCTTCAGGAGCTACTTCGTCGGCTTCCGCGTGGCGAAATCGCTCGCCCCCTGACTCCGCGGCCGGGGACCGCGCCGGCTGCTCGGGTTCCGGCGGACCAGGCGACCGTGTGTTAGATTTCCCAACAGCGTTTGTGGCGGCTATCCATGCGCTAACCAGCCCCGAGGAGGTGGTCAACACCCCTGCTTTCGCGGGCGGGGTGATCTAGCCAATATCCAACTTCCTGGGGAGACTGCGCCATGAAACAGCGATTCGCGAACGTTCTGACCCGTGCCGGCCTTGCGGCATTGGCCGTGTTCATCTGCGCCGGCGCGGCCTGGGCGCAGGCGGGACCATCCGTGCAGGGCACGGTCACCGAGAAGGAATCCGGCGCTCTCCTTCCAGGCGCTGAGGTCGTGCTCCAGGACACGCAGTACCGGACGCGATCGGGCAGCGACGGCCGCTACCGGCTCGACGGCGTGCCCGCCGGCGACTACACGCTGGTCGTGAACTACGTCGGGTTCGAGGACTTCGAAGCCAGCGTCTCGGTGACCGCTTCAGGACCGGTGAACCAGCCGATCCAGCTCGACGCGCGCTATGAGTTCGCCGACGAGATCGTCGTACAGGCCGTCCGGTTCGGGCAGAGCAAGGCGCTGAACGACCAGAAGGAAGCCGTCAACATCAAGAACGTCCTCTCCGAGGAGCAGATCCAGAGCTTCCCCGACCTGAACACCGCGGAAGTGCTGCAGCGCGTCAGCGGCATCGGCATCCAGCGCGACAACGGCGAAGGCCGGTTCGTCTCCTTGCGCGGCACGCCGTCGGCGATGACGAACGTGACGATCAACGGCCAGCAGGTCGCGTACTCCAACTCCCAGAACCGGATGGTCGAGCTCGACGTCATCTCGGCCGCGCAGCTTTCCGGCATCGAGGTGACCAAGGTCCTGACCCCGGACATGGACGCCGACTCGATCGGCGGCGCGATCAACCTGAAGACGCGGAGCGCGTTCGACCAGCCGGACGGCGTGCTGAACTTCACGTTGGGGGTGGGCGAGAACTCGATCGCCGACGGCAGTCACTCGCGGTCGGCGTTCAACTACTCGACCGTGCTGGGCGACAACCAGAACGTCGGGCTGTCCGTCGGCGTCAACTTCGCGCGCACCGCGGCCGAGCGCCACAACAACGAGCACAAGTGGGGAAGCGAAGACACCGTCGGCGGCGTCGAGATCCCCTACGCCCTGACCAACACGGAGGCGCAGTTCTCGGCCAACGACCGCGACCGCTTCGGCGCCAACGCGCGCCTGGAGGTTCGGATCAACGACGACCACAAGCTCGACTTCAGCCTGATGCAGAACTACCGCAAGGACGACCAGGACCGCCAGATCACGCGGGTCCGTTGGGACAAGGGCGACTACATCAGCCCGACGGAGGTCGAGGGCCTGCGCATGGTGAAGTCCCTGCACGATCGCCTCGAGGAGCAGGAGATCACGGCCTACAGCGTCACCGGGGAGCACCGGTTGGGCCTGTCCGTGCTCGACTTCACCCTGTCGACGAGCTCGGCTTTCACCAAGAAGCCGGAAGGGCAGCTCAAGCCGGAGTTCCAGGCCCGCGGGTTCGACCTGAACGTGGTCGACATCGGCGGCAGGGCGCCGAGTTGGGATTCGACGCGGCAGGACATCCACGACAGCGGCGTCTTCGAGTTCGACGGCGTGGACGAGAAGTTCGAGGACACGACCAGCACGATCGACACGGCCAAGCTGGACCTCACCAGGCCGATGCTGTGGGGCAGCGATACCGGCGAGTTCAAGCTGGGCCTGAAGCTCCGCGCGCTGCACAAGGAGCGCGCCGACCTGCGCTCGAAGTGGAAGTGGAAGGGAGATGACGACCTGTTCCTGAGCCAGTTCGAGGGCGGCGGCGCCAACATCACCGAGGGCGGCTACAACCTCGGCAGGCAGTACAACAGTGCGGCCTTCCGCTCCTTCTTCTACTCCAACCAGGGCCCGGGCGGCTTCCTGGAGGAGGTGCGCAACGACGTGAACCTGGGCGAGCCGTACAACGCCGAGGAGGACATCACCAGCCTCTACGCGATGACCACCCAGGATTACGGACGGCTCACGATGGTGATGGGGGTCCGGGCCGAGTTCAACGAGCTCGACTACACCGGAGCGAACCTCGTGGTCAATGACGACGATGTGCTCAGCAACACACAGGAGAGCGTGACGCGGTCGTACGACTTCGTCTACCCCAACCTGCAGTTCCGCTACCGCCTCACTCCGGAGACGAACCTGAGAGCCGCCTACACGCGCAGCATGGCCCGGCCCAACTTCTGGGATTCGATGCCGTTCTCCTACACCCACACGGACGACGAAGAGATCGTGCGCGGCAATCCGTACCTGGAACCGGCACTGTCGAACAACCTCGACTTCCTCGTCGAGCGTTTCTTCGACAACGTCGGGATCATCTCCGGCGGCGTGTTCTTCAAGAGCATCGACGACTTCAACTTCGTCACGGCGACCACGCAGGTCGGCGGGCCGTTCGACGGCTTCGACGTCGAGGAACCGGTCAACGGCGGCAACGCGGACCTCATGGGCATCGAGGTCGCCTGGCAGCAGCAGTGGGACTCTGGTTTCGGCATCTACGCGAACTACACGTACACCAACGTGATGGACATCGACCTGGGCGAGCAGACCGACCGCGACGACGTCAACGTGCTGCCGGAACAGAGGGAGAGCCTGGGGAACCTCGCGCTCATCTACGAGAAGAACAGGATCCTGACCCGGCTCGCCCTGAACATGAGCGGCAGGTGGCTGAGCGAAGTCGGCGACGAGGCCGGTTCGGACGAGTGGAACGACTCGGCGATGTACCTCGACTACTCGTTCACCTATCTCTTCGATGTCGGTCTCGAGCTGTTCCTCCAGGCCAACAACCTGACCGAAGAAGTGGTCTACCTGTACCGGGGCATCGCGAGTCGGTCTTCTCAGCAGGACATCACCGGCCGGACGTTCAACGCCGGCATGCGCTGGTCGTTCTAGGAGGCTTGCGCCTCCCCTGGGGACCCGGGTGGCGAGATCCGGCCCTGGGAACGCGGGCATCCTGCCCGCATCCGGCGCGAAGCGCCGGCCTCCGGTAGTTCTGCCGCGCTAGGCCCATGGACCCTCCCTCCCTGCACGTCCTCGACTACCTGATCGTCGGGGCGAGCCTCGTCCTGTCGGTCGGGGTCGGCCTCCGCTTCGCAAAGGCCCAATCGAGTACCGCCAAGTACTTCTCCGCCGGGGGCAACGTGCCGGCGTGGGCGATCAGCCTGTCGATCTTCGCCACGCTGATCAGCAGCCTCACCTTCCTCGCCTACCCGGGCGACGGTTTCGCGGGCAACTGGGTACGCCTGGTGCAGGGGCTGATGGTGCCGCTCGTGGTGCTGGCCGGCATCGGCTTCATCGTGCCGATGTACCGCAAGGTCATCGGGCTCAGCGCCTACGAGTACTTCGAGCGGCGGTTCGGCTACCTCGCCCGGCTCTACGCCTCACTGGCCTTCGTGCTGGCGCAGTTCGCCGGCATGGGTTCGGTGTTCTTCCTGCTCGCGCTGGCGGTTTCCAGCATGACGGGCATCGGCGTTGTGACGGTGATTGTGGTCCTCGGCCTGGTGGTGACCGTCCTGACCCTCGTGGGCGGCATGGAGGCGGTGATCTGGCTGGACGTGATCCAGGGGGTTCTGCTGATCCTCGGCGGCGTCGTCACTCTCCTGGTCATCGCGGTCAAGCTCGACGGCGGTCTCGGCAGAGTGTTCTCGGTTGCGGCCGCCGAGAACAAGGTGAGTCTGGGCTCGTTCGACTCGAGCCTGGTCGAGCTGACCTTCTGGGTCATGGCGATCAACGGCATCTTCTACGCCGTCCAGAAGTACGGGACCGATCAGACGATGGTGCAGCGCTATCTGACGGCCAGGTCGGACAAGGAAGCGATCAGGGCTTCGATCACCGGCGTGCTGATGGTGGTGCCGGTGTGGGTGATGTTCATGTTCATCGGCACGGCGCTCTATGTCTTCTACCAGGACGCCGCGTCGCTGCCCGAGGGCCTTCGCTCCGACGCGGTGTTCCCGCACTTCATCCTGAACGAGATGCCCGTGGGCGTCGTCGGGCTCGTCATCGCCGCGCTGCTGGCCGCCGCGATTTCTTCGCTCGACTCGGACCTCAACTGCCTCGCGGCGGTCGGAGTCGACGACTACTACAAGAAACTGAAGCCGCAAAGCACGGATGCCCAGCGGGTACGCGTGGGCAAGATCATCGTCGTGCTGTCGGGGGTCGGATCCATCGTCGTCGCGCTCATCTATGTCGCCGTCGGCGACGCGGGGGTGCTGGCTACCGTGTTCGCGCTCTACGCGATCTTCTCGGGCGGGATCGCCGGGATGTTCCTGCTCGGCATCTTCGTGCCGCGCGTGAACAAGCAGGGGCTCTACATCGGCATCGGCGTCTGCGTGCTCTTCACCGCGACGTGTCTGCTGACATCGACCGAGTTCGGCCTGGGCGGCGAGCCGCGCATCTGGCTGGATCTCGGGCCGCTCAACTACAAGCAGCACAACTACATGCTCGGCGTCTACAGTCACCTCGTGCTGTTCGGCGTCGCCTGGGCGGCGAGCTACTTCTTCCCGGCACGGGAGGTGGACCGGAACCTGACCTATGCTGGCTGGAGGGATCGAGAGCGAAGGGATGCGTGAGGAGAGCGAAGCGAGGAATGAGGAGGGTGGCTAAGGTGGTGAAGCAATCATGGCCGCCGTGCTGGCGGCGTCTTACTGGGTGCGCGGGCGTCCCCGCCGGCATCCGGCGCGCTGGGTGCGCGGGCCTGCCATCCGTGCGCCCGCTGACGGGCGCACGGACTGGTTCACGGGTGGCGCGGAATCGCGCCACCCGGGTTCTGGCCCGCATCCGACGCGCAGCGCCGGTCTTCTCCGTATTCGCATTGGCCGCGTGCGCCCCCGCCCCCGACCCCGCACCAACCACCGACCCCAACCCCCCCTGGAACGTCGTCCTCCTCCTCGCCGACGACCTGGCCTGGAACCAGGTCGGCTACCACGGCGCCACGTACTACGAGACGCCGAACATCGACGCGATCACCGCCGCCGGCATGTGGTTCTCCAACGCCTACTCCGCCAACCCCGTCTGTTCGCCGACCAGGGCGAGCCTGATGACCGGCAAGAACCCGGCGCGGCTGCAGATCACGGACTACATCCCCGGCAGCCCCTACCCCTACGCGCGGCTCCTGCGTCCAGCCGAAGTGCCGGGGTTGCCGCTCGATGAGTTGACAATCGCCGAGCTCATGAAGGCCCAGGGCTACGCGACCGGCCACTTCGGCAAGTGGCACCTCAACGTGGACAAGGAGTACGAGCCGGGACGGCCCATGGACCCGGAGTCCCAGGGTTTCGACGACATCCTCGCGACCGTCAAGCCGGAGTACGAGGACGATCCTCTGGCCGACGCCCACCACGCGCACGAGATCACCGAGCGGTCACTGGCGTTCCTGGACGCGAACCGGGACCGGCCGTTCTTCCTCTACGTCTCGCACCACGTGGTCCACCGTCCGCTGCTGGAGGACCCCGAACTGATCGCCAGGTACGAGGCCAAGCCCGGCGCCGACGACCCGGTGAACAACCCGGTCATGGGCGCGATGATCGAGACGATGGATACCGGCTTCGGGCAGATTCTCGAGCGTCTCGAAGAGCACGGGCTCGGCGATCGCACGATCGTCATCTTCTACTCGGACAACGGCGGTTTCGAGCAGCTCCAGGCGCAGGACCCCTTCCGCGGCGGCAAGGCGATGATCTGGGAAGGCGGGGTCCGCGTGCCGATGGCCGTCAAGTGGCCGGGCGTGGTGGCGCCCGGCGGCGTCAGCGATGAGCTGATCACCTCGGACGATTTCTTCCCGACCGTCGCGGACATCCTCGGCGTCACCGAGCTTCCGGCCGACATCGACGGCCTGAGCCTCCTCCCGGTGCTCCAAGGCACGGGCTCGCTCGACCGCGACACGCTCTTCTTCCACTATCCGCACTACCACCACCTTGGCTACATGCCGGCCGGCGCCATCCGCCAGGGCGACTACAAGCTGATCGAGTGGTTCGAAGGCTCGATCCTCGGCGTCGGCCCCGCGGTCAGCCTCTTCAACCTCGAGGACGATCCGGGCGAGACGACGGACCTTGCCGCCGAGAAGCCCGAGCTTGCCGAGAGCCTGCTCGAGCAGTTGGCCGCGTGGCGGCAGGAGATCGGCGCCGGCGAGATGACGATCAACCCCGGCTACGAGCCCGAGCGCCACGACTGGCGCTTCGTCGACGAACACGGAGGCGACGCGAGATGACTGGGATTCCGTCCGCTGGGTACGCCGGCCTCCGGCCGGCATCCGGTGCGAAGCACCGGGTCAGCGGTTTCAGCACGAAGCACCCCCGCAGCGATGCCGTCCCGCTGGGTACGCCGGCCTCTGGCCGGCATCCGGTGCGAAGCACCGGTCCGTCATTCCTCATGCAAGAAGGACCACCAGGAAGCACCGAGCGTGACTGACCTCAACCGACGCACCCTCCTCACCGCCGCCCTCGGCTTCGCCGCCACCGCCGCCGCGCGCGCCCTGCCCGCGCACCAAACCCAGGAACCCGGCCCCCTCGAACGGACCTTCGAAGACGCCAAGCCCCTCAACCTCAAGATCACCGATCTCAAGACCTTCCTCGTCGACGCCGGCAACGACGAGAACTTCGTCTTCGTCAAGCTCTACACCAACCAGGGGATCACCGGCCTCGGGGAAGGCACCCTGTCCAACAAGGGCGAAGTCGTGGACGCCGCCATCCGCGCCCACAAGCGCTACCTCGTCGGCAAGGACCCGACCGAGATCGAGCGGCACTGGCGCGGCATGTTCATTGGCCCCCGCTACCGCGGCGGCCCGGTGCTCATGTCGGCGCTCTCAGCCGTCGAGATCGCCATGTGGGACATCCTGGGACAGGCCCTCGGCCAGCCGATCTGGCAGCTCCTCGGCGGCAAGGCCCGCGACCGCGTGCGGCTCTACTGCCACGAGGGCTACCTGGAACGCATCAGCCACCGCCAGAAGCGCCGGGCAGCGGACGACGAAGAGGCGCTCGACCTCTGGCGCCAGAAGAAGGAAGACGGCTGGACCTGCGTCAAGGGCGGCTTCTATCCCGGCGGCAAGCCCATCAACCACCGCGTGTCGATTCGCCGCGGCGTCGAGCACCTCGCCAAGGTGCGCGACGTCGTGGGCCCGGACTTCGACATCATCGTCGAAGCGCACGGCAAGCCGACGCCGTCCTCCGCGGTCGAGTTCTGCAACCGCGTGGAGGAGTTCCGCCCGCTCTGGGTCGAGGAGGTGACCCAGCTCGAGAACGAGACGCTCGAGGAGGCACGGCAGATCCGGCAGCAGACCCGCGTGCCGCTCGCGACCGGCGAGCGCCTCACGTCGCGCTACCACTTCGCGCCGCTGTGCTCGGAACGGCTCGTCGACGTGATCATGCCCGACGTCGTCCACGTCGGCGGCATCTCCGAGCTCCGCAAGATCGCCATCCTGGCCGAGGCATTCCGGGTCGACGTGTCGCCGCACAACCCGCAGAGCGAAGTCAGCACACTCGCCTCCATGCACGTCTGCGCCTGCACGCCCAACTGCACCATCCTCGAGATCGGCAGCGGCCAGGACCCCTTCTGGCAGGACCTCTTCTACGGCGGCCACTTCTCCTACGAGCGCGGTTTCGCGAAGCTCCCCAGCCGCCCCGGCCTCGGTATCGACCTCGACGAGGAAGTCGCCGCGAAATACCCCTTCCAGGAGAAGAACTGGAGCACCCTGACCACCGAAGATGGCGCATTCGTCGATCGGTGATCTTCGGGTGAGCCGAAGCAAGGTCACCGGCCTTCGCCGCTTCGCGGCTTCGCCCGAGAGCGGGTCAGAAGACCCGCGCACCCAGAGCACCGGCGGTGCCGTGGGCGGGATTCTCTACTGCAGGCGGAGCGCTCGCAGCGCCGCCGTGTCGTTTGCAGCACAGAGCCGCGCCGTGATCGACGCCGTATCTCTGGGTGCGCGGGCCTTCTGGCCCGCTGCCGCCGGAGGCGGCGGAAGAATCGTCGCCGGCCTTTGGCCGGCGGCTGCATTGTCCGGGCTTCGCCGCTTCGCAGCTCCGCCCGAGAGCGGGTCAGAGGACCCGCGCACCCAGAGCACCGGCGTTGCCGTGGGCGGGATTCTCTACTGCAGGCGGAGCGCTCGCAGCGCCGCCGTGTCGTTTACAGCACAGAGCCGCGCCGTGATCGACGCCGCATCTCTGGGTGCGCGGGCCTTCTGGCCCGCTGCCGCCGGAGGCGGCGGAAGAATCGTCGCCGGCCTTTGGCCGGCGGCAGTGTTGTCCGGGCTTCGCCGCTTCGCGGCTTCGCCCGCGAGCGGGTCAGAAGACCCGCGCACCCAGAGCACCGGCGTTGCCATGGGGCAACTCTTTACTGCAACCGAACTCCAGCACGTGCATCACACCGACACGACGATGTCGCTCTGGGTGCGCGGGTCTTCTGACCCGCTGCCGCCGAAGGCGGCCGGAAGAATCGTCGCCGGCCTTTGGCCGGCGGCAGTGTTGTCCGGGCTTCGCCGCTTCGCGGCTTCGCCCGAGAGCGGGTCAGAAGACCCGCGCACCCAGAGACACGGCGTTGCTGTCAGCGGGAGTCTCTACTGCAGGCCACCGTTGACTCTCCTGTCGATTGCGTTTGCCGTAGCCCTCGCCTGCGCCGCCCCAACCGACGACCATGCCGACGAACTCGCCGCCCGCGAGGCCGGCAACCCCGGCGGCGAGAACTTCGGCGAGTTCGGCCCGCCCGACGCCTACGAAGGCGACTCACCGCACCCCTACTACGGCAGCGAGAACGAGTGGGGCCGCCGTATGTTCGACGAACGCTCGGCGGACCTGTACTACAAGCGCCGCGGGCAACGGCAGCTTCTCGAGATCCTCGACGGCCACCCCAGGAGGGCGATCGAGCTTGCCGAGGCACGGCTCAACCAGCACCAGGGTGAGAGCGGGTACGGCGAACCGTGGTTCATCAAGGCCGTCGCGCTGGCTCAGCTCAACCGGATCGACGCCGCCGAAGAGGCGATGCTCATGGCGATCGTCGACGGCATGCCCTTCAGCCGCTTCCTCGCCGGCCCGCGCGACTTGCTCGCGCCACTTGCCGCGACCGAGACCTTCACGGCCCACGCCGCACGCCCGAAGAACGCGATCGTGCACGGCCCCATGCTCGGCGCCGTCACCGACACCAGCGCCCGGGTCTGGATCCGCACCGCCGTAGAGACGCGGTTCCAAGTCCAGGCAACGACCGACGGCGAGCGCCACACCGCCTCCGGC
Source organism: Candidatus Multivorans sp. (assembly GCA_965216125.1). GTDB lineage: Bacteria > Acidobacteriota > Thermoanaerobaculia > Multivoradales > Multivoraceae > Multivorans. The sequence continues at coordinate 1,701,814 of OZ244152.1, forward strand.
GCCACCAGCGCGGACCGCGACTTCACCGGTGTCGCGACGCTCGAGGGCCTGTCGCCGAACACCACCTACAGCTACCAGGTCCTAGTCGACGCGAACTCGCCACCCCAGCCGCCGAGCTACAGCCTGCGCACCTTCCCCCGCGCCGGCGCTTCAGGCACCTTCGTCGTCGCCTTCGGCGGCTGCGCGGGTTTCACGCCGTGGAACGAGCGCATCTGGGACACCATCGCGGCCCACGCGCCGCACGCGTTTCTCACACTCGGCGACAACGTCTACATCGACCTGCCGGGGCAACCCGGCCCGTTCCACGACTACACCTACTATCAGCGCCAGTCGCGTCCCGAGTTCCGGCGCCTCGTGAGCTCGACCCCCGTCTACGCGATCTGGGACGACCACGACGCCGCCATCGACGACATCTGGATGGGCCCCTACGTGGACCGCCCGGCGTGGAAGCAGCCGATGGTCGACCTGTTTCGCCGCAACTGGAACAACCCGTCCTACGGGTCGGAGTCCCATCCGGGCGTCTGGTTCCGGTTCTCCCTGGGGGACATCGATTTCTTCATGCTCGACGGCCGCACCTACCGGACCAACCCCTTCGCCGACGAACGCACCATGCTGGGCCCGGTGCAGAAGGCGTGGCTGCTCGAGTCGCTCCTTGCTTCCGAGGCCACCTTCAAGGTGATCGCCAGCCCCGTGGCCTGGGCCGAGGGCGCCAAGCCCGGCAGCCGCGACACCTGGTCAGGCTTCCCCGAGGAGCGCGAGGAGATCCTCGGCTTCATCGAGTCGAACGACATCCGCGGCGTGATCCTGCTCTCCTCGGACCGCCACCGCTCCGAAGCCTGGGCGATCCAGCGCGACAGCGGCTACGCCTTCCACGACCTCCTGAGCGGCCAGTTGACGAACATGCACACCCATCCAAGGGAGCCGGGCGCCCTGTTCAGCTACAACCTGAAGGACTCCTTCGGACTGCTGACATTCGACACCGCACGCGAGGATCCGCAAGTGACGTACCAGATCCACTCGATCGACGACGAGCTCATCGAGACCCTCGTGATTCCGCACGCCGACCTCGCCGTCGCCCAGTCCGAGGGGAACTAAATGGAGGTACCCCTTACAGCAGAAAGCCGCAATCACGGCACCGCCGTATCTCTGGGTGCGCGGGCCTTCTGGCCCGCTCTCGGGCGAAGCCGCGAAGCGGCGAAGCCCGGACAACACGGCCGCCGGCCTTTGGCCGGCGACGTTCCTTCCGCCGCCTGCGGCGGCAGCGGGCCAGAAGGCCCGCGCACCCAGAGATACACCCCGGTGTGGGCGTTGCTCTCTACTGCGATCCCCACGGCCCTCCTCGCCCTCCTCTCCGCCTGCACCCCATCCCCCGACACCACAACCACCCCCACCGCCCCCGCCACCCAAACCACCGCCCTCTGGCTCTTCGACGAACCCGCCGGCCTCTACCCGAGCCACACCCTCGACGACATGTCCGACAACGACATGGTCCTCTCCCTCGGCCTCGGCGCCCAGGTCGTCCCCGGCCACTACGGCAACGCCCTGCTGCTCGCCCCGCTCACGCCGCCCCTCGACGTGCCCCCGGCCGAAGAGAAACCCGAGCACTTCGGTCTCGCCCGCCTGCCTCCGCCCGACGGCCGAACCGTGGAGCCCCTGAGCTGGTTCACCGCGACCTACGCGGCGCTCATGACCTCCGGCGAGAACCACCTCAGAAAGCAGGTCGGCCACAAGAACCCGACGACCAACGCACTCAACCTCGGCGACTTCGACTGGACCGTCGAGTTTTGGCACTCCCCGGTCGACGCCTCGGACGCCGCAGCCTCCGCCGCAGCCGCCGCCCCAGCCTCCGACCCCGACGCCCAAGCCGACGCCGTCGTCTTCGAACTCGGCACCGGCCCCCGCGGCGAGAACGACCTCGTCACGCAACTCAGTTGGTCCGCCGACCGCTCCCACTTCGTCCTCGTCAACCAGCCCGCCGACGCGCCCGTCGAGATCCCCACCGCCACCGCGCCCACCGCCACCGCGCCTACCACCACCACCACCACCACCACCACCACCACCGCCTCAGCCTCCGCCCCCGCCTGGCGCCACTACGCCTTCACCTACGACTCCACCGCCGACCAACTCCGCCACTACCTCGACGGCACGCTCCAGCCCCAACCGCCCCCGACCGCCCTCGCCGCCCTGCCAGAAGGCGACGAGGCCTACTTCACCCTCGCCAGCGACGGGCTCTTCAGCCGCTCCCTCACCGGCATGCTCGACGAGTTCCGCGTCAGCCGCGGCCTCGTCTACACCGCCGACTTCGAGCCACCCGCCAGCTTCGCGGCCCAGCCCGACCCCGTCGAACTCACCCAAGGCCCACCGCTCCTCTTCGGCGATGACTCCACAAAACCGCTGCAACTCGGCACCCGCAAGCACGTCTTCATCGACGACGCCCTCCTCGCCGCAACAGGCGACGCGAAGTTCGTGGTCAACCCGCCGCGCCGCGCCGAGCGCGTGATCGACAACATCAAGGGCACGTTCCGCAAGCACCTGACGATCGTCGAGGGCGACGACGGCGTCATCCGCATCTACAACTCGAGGGAGGAGGACCACCTCGCGGTCTACACCTCGACCGATGGAGTCCACTTCGACCGGCCCGACCAGGGGCGCGGCGAGCTCAACGGGCACCGCAACATCGTCATCCCCGACATGGTGGGCGGTCTCGGCACTCCCTTCTGGGACCCGCAGGGCCAACCCGACGAGCGGTGGAAGTACTTCACGGACTACCAGCGGCGCGGCATCTACCTCTACACCTCAGCCGACGGCTACGACTGGACCCGGCGGCGCAACATCATCTTGCCCTTCCGGTCCGGCACCCAGAGCAGCACCTACTACGACGACCAGCGGCAGGTCTACATGGCCTACCACCGCTCCGGCATCTTCCACACGCCCGGCGGCAATACGCAGCGCAGTTCGGTGGTCACCGAGCACAGGGACCTGCGCGCGACCCTGCCGTTTACGCCCCTCTCGCAGCAGGAGTACCTCGACCTCCGCGCCGAATATCCGCTCCGCGATCCACTGCCCTGGTGGGTGGACAACGGTCCGCTGACGCCGGGCGGGTTCGGCATGGAGTATCCGCACCTCTTCGACCCGACCCCCGAGGACCCGGTGGGCGTGGACTTCTACCTCACCAAGGCGATGAAGTACCCCTATGCCCCGGACACCTACCTCGCCTTCCCGGTGGGCTACTTCCACTACGAGAACGACGGGCCGGAGGCGCGCAAGGTCCTGGGCCTGGAAGAGCGCGGCCTGGGCTCGGGCCCGCTCGAATCCCAGGTCGCGGTGAGCCGGAACGGGCTCGACTGGAAGCGTCACCCCGAGCCGGCCTACGTGGGAATTGGCCGCCACCAGGGTCGCGACGTGGTCACTGCCTACATCGGACACGGCATGATCCGCCGCGGCGAGGAACTCTGGCAGTACTACTTCGGCGAAACCCACTACCACTCGCCCCACACCGAAGACCCCGACGGCCGCGGCGTCTACCGACTCGTGCAGCGCCTGGACGGCTTCATATCCCTCGACAGTCCCTACGGCCACGAGACGACAGCCATCACCAGACCGCTCATCTTCACCGGCGACCGGCTGCAACTCAACGTCGACACCGACGCCGTCGGCTACGTGCAGGTCGGTTTCCTGGACGAGCAGGGCCAAGACATCGAGGGCTACACCGTCGACGACTGCGTCTACATCAACGGCGACTTCATCGCCAAGGAAGTCGACTGGCTCGAGACCGGCGCCGACCTGTCCCCGCTGGTGGGCAGGACCGTGCAGGTCGTGCTCCGTATGAGGGGCGCCAAGCTCTACGCCATGCAATTCGTTGAAGGAGGGTAGAGACCGTGAACCGTAGAACGGAGCCTCAGAACCGCCGACGCCTTATCTCTGGGTGCGCGGGCCTTCTGGCCCGCTGCCGCCGTAGGCGGCGGAAGCATTGTCGCCGGCCTTCGGCCGGCGGCCGCATTCTTTCGGGCTTCGCCGCTTCGCGGCTTCGCCCGGGAGCGGGCCAGAAGGCCCGCGCACCCAGAGCACCGTCGTCTTCGCCTCGTGACGCTGTGCTGCAGTTGGCTGCCGCGACAGGCGGCGGGAACAACCTCACCGGCCTCCGCCCGTCCTTCGCCCCACAAAGGAGGTCGGCCTTCGGCCTCGCGCGTTACTTCCAAACTCGCCGCACCGCCGCTCGTCGGTCAACCCGGCCAGAGGCCGGCATCGCAACCGCAATGGCCCCGCAGTCGCGTAGAGAGTCACGCCGTCCCACGCCGTATCTCTGGGTGCGCGGGCCTGTCATCCGTGCGCCCGCTGACGGGCGCACGGACTGGTTCACGGGTGGCGCGGAATCGCGCCACCCGGGTTCTGGCCCGCATCTGCCCCCTGCGAACCCCGGCACCGCCCCCCCAACCGGCGCGCAGCGCCGCCACCACCCCCGCCACCTCCCACTCCTCCTCACCCTCTGCCTCTCCCTCCTAACCCTCACAACCACCTCCACCCTCGCCGCCACCGGCCCCCAAACCACCCCCGTCGACCTCGACCCCTACGCCCGCATCCTCCACGTCTCCACCACCACCGGCTCCGACTCCACAGGCACCGGCACCGCCTCCGCCCCCTACGCCTCCATCCCCCGCGCCCTCGCCTCCACCTCCGCCTCCGCCAGCACCTCCGAAGCCACCACCACCACCACCACCCGCACCGCCATCCTCATCGCCGCCGGCACCTACAACGTCCACACCCTCCACCTCAACCCCAACACCGACCTCTACGGCGGCTTCGACCCCACCACCTGGACCCGCGACATCCAGACCCACCCAACCATCCTCGACGCCCGCAACGAAGGCCGAGTCCTCATCGCCTCCACCGCCTCCACCGCCTCCACCGCCGCCACCACCTCCACCTCCGCCGCCTCCACCACCACCACCACCCCGGCCAACCCCCGCCTCGACGGCCTCCACATCCACAACGGCCAAACCCGCGCCCCCGGCGGCGGCATCCTCATCGACGGCACATCCCCCGTCATCACCAACAACGTCTTCACCCAGAACGCCACCCTCACACCCCAAGACTGGGCCCCCAAGTACCTCCACGAAACCGCCCACGACGGCGGCGCCGTCTACTGCCGCAACGGCGGCGCCCCCGAGATCCGCAACAACCTCATCCTCGCCAACACCACCGAAACCGGCCGCGGCGCCGGCATCGCCTTCGACCACAACTGCGACGGCGTGATCGCGGACAACGTCCTCATCGGCAACATCGCCGGCACCGCCGACCCCATGCGCAGCAGCGACGGCGGCGGCATCTCCGTCTTCAACCACTCGTCTCCCGAGATCCTCGGCAACATCGTCCTCCACAACCAGGCCCTCCACAACAACGACGGCGGCGGCATCTTCGTCGCCTACTGGTCCTCCGCCAAGGTCCGCAACAACGTCATCGTCGCCAACCACGGCGGAGACGACGGCGGCGGCCTGTTCGTAGGCGGCCAGGAGCACCGCTACGACCGGCCGTTCGATCCCATACCGAGCGCCGAAGAGTTCTTCGTCGAAGTCACCGGCAACCGCTTCTTCGGCAACACGAACCCGTCCCGCAACTCCGGCGCCACCCGCATCACGATGGAGAGCCGTGGCCGCGTCACCGGCAACATCGCCGCGCTCAACAACGGGTTCTACCTGCAGCGGAGCGAGCTCGAGGCCACAAACAACACGATCCTCGAAGACACCCTGATCATCGAGACCAAGGAGGGCCTCGAGCCCACGCGCTTCAGCAACAGCATCGTCGCCGGGTCGCTCGAGAGCGACGGCACCGCCATCGTCACCGCGTCCCTGTTCCGCGACGGCGCCGCGGGCGAAGGGAACACCGCCGGACTGCCCGAGTTCCTCGAAGACGGCAGGGAACTCCAGGTGCTCGGGACCTCCTACTCGGCGTCCAGCCACCAGACCCAGGTCGACGTCTCAGCGCTTCTCTCCGCCGACGACCTCACCGGCCGGGTAGTCGTCAGCGGCGACGACTGGGGCGTCGTCCATTCCGCCTCCGGCCGCCACCTGACCCTCTGGGGCGACCTCCGTTCCGCAACCGAGCTCCGGCTGCTGCCGACCTACCGCCAGACCACCTCGTCCCCCGGCTTCGGCAAGGGCTTCGACGCCGCCCGCGCCGTGTCCGACTACCAGCCCCAGCGCGTCAACAAGTCCATCGAACTCCTCGAACGGGCTCAGCCCATCTACTACGACGCCTCCACCGGCGGCTACGAAGAAGGCATGCGCATGGCCAGCACCTGGGGCGACTACATCATCTACAACGTCGAGCACGTCGCGCTCGACTTCGCGGCGCTCCGCGAGTTCATGCGCGGCCTCGTCGACGCCGGCCCCACGCCGAGCGGCCACAGGACACCGACCGTCATCGTCTCCCTGCCGCTGCTCGGCCTCGACGAAGCAACCGTTACCGCCGGCGGCTGGATGGTCCAGCAGGCCCTCGCCCAGGGCGTCCACGGCGTCCACCTGGCCCGCGCCCGCGACCCCGAGGGAGTCAAGCGCTACGTCCAGGCCGCCCGCTACCCGATCCACAAACAGGCCATCGACATCATGGGCGTTGGCCTCCGCGGCTGGGGCAGCCACACCTTCGCCGCCTGGGTCTGGGGCCTGAACGCCCAGGAGTACCTCCAGAAGGCCGACGTCTGGCCCCTCAACCCCGAAGGCGAAATCATGCTCGGCGTCAAACTCGAAGACCAGCAGGCCCTCGACCGAGCCGCCGAAACCCTCTCCGTCCCCGGCCTGGCCTTCGCGGAACACGGCCCCCGCGACCTCGGCCTCTCCTACGGCCACCTCGAAGGCCGCGCCGACCCGCCGCTACCGCCCGAAGTCGTCGCAGCCGGCAACATGGTGCTGGAGCTGACGAAGGAGCGGGGCATGTTCTTCCTGGACAATGTGCTGCCGGAGAACGTGGCGGAGCAGATCGACCGCGGTGTCATGATCGGTGCGGGCCGCCGTCAGGATTCAGCGGAGGTGGGGAGGGCGTACAGCGGGCGGACGATGCCTTGGTAGGAGTGCGGCTGGCGGAACGGCTGGCGGGCAGAACCTCGATCGGCTCGCCGGACCGGACCAGGGATCTTTCCCCGTGTTCGACCACCGTGAGGCGGTCTTCCGCTTCGAGCGCCTCTCACCGGCAGGGGTAACATCGTTCAGCAGCCGCAACCAGCCGCCCATGCCAACCGACAACGGAGCCGACCAGGCAGCCATCAGGGCGGCGGACATGCGCCGCCGGCTGCCGCTCGGCATCCAGTCCCTGGGCGAGATCCGCGAGAGGGGCTGCTACTACGTAGACAAGACGGCCTTCATCGCCCGCATGATCGAGGAGGGCAAGCACTACTTCCTCTCCCGCCCGCGCCGCTTCGGCAAGAGCCTGCTGGTCGACACGATCAGACAACTGTTCGCGGGCAACGAGCCGCTTTTCCGGGGTCTCGCCATCCATGACGCCTGGGACTGGTCGGTCTCGCATCCCGTGGTTCACCTCAGCTTCGGCAGGGGCAACTTCAAGACGCCGGGCTTCGTTGCCGAGGCGGCGACCTCGCAGCTTGCCGCGGCGGCGCGACGGTCCGACCTGCACCTGAGCGAAGACGATCCGTCGCTGCTGTTCGGTGCGCTCATCGAGGCGCTGCACGCTCAGAGCGGCCGGCGCGTCGTGGTTCTGGTGGACGAGTACGACAAGCCGATACTCGACGCACTCAGCGAACCCGACACGGCGCGGGCCAACCGCGAGTTCCTGCGCGGGCTCTACACCACGATCAAGGACTGCGACGCCAGTGTCCGCTTCACCCTGCTCACGGGCGTCAGCAGGTTCTCCAAGGTCAACCTGTTCTCCGGCCTGAACAATCTCCGGGACATCACCCTCAGCCCCGCCTACTCCGCCATCTGCGGCTACACCGAGGCTGACCTCGACGGCGTGTTCGCGCCGGAGTTGCCGGGACTCGACCGCGACGAGATCCGAGCCTGGTACGACGGGTACAACTGGTTGGGCCCGGAGAATGTCTACAACCCCTACGACGTCCTGCTGCTGTTCACGGAGCGGGTGTTCAAGTCCTACTGGTTCGAGACCGGCACGCCAACGTTCCTGGTCGACACGCTGATCGAACGCGGCGTGGAGACGTTCACCCTGGAAGACACCCTGGCCACCGAAGCCCTGCTCTCCTCCTTCGAGGTCGGCGACATCGGCGCCCTCCCCCTGCTGTTCCAGACCGGCTACCTCACGGTGCGCGGAGCGGAGACGCGCGCTGGAAGGACGATGTACCGGTTGGGCTATCCCAACCGCGAAGTCCGCCAGAGTCTGTCCGAGAGCCTGCTCGCCCGGCTTTCCGCCGAGTTCTCGGGCCGCGGGACGCACAGCTTCAAGCTCTACGACGCCCTCATGGATGCGGACCTGGGCGGCGTGCGCGCGGCACTCGACGCCCTGTTCGCGGGCATTCCACACCAATGGCACACCAGGAACCCGATGGGCCGCTACGAGGGCTGGTACGCGAGCGTGTTCTACGCCTGCTTCGCGTCGCTCGGGCTCGACGTGCGGCCCGAGGACAGCAGCGCGGCGGGGCGGCTCGACATGGCGGTGCAAGCCCCCGGCCACGTTTACCTGTTCGAGTTCAAGGTGGCCGAGCGGGCCACCGAAGGCGCGGCACTGGCCCAGCTTCGCGAGAAGGGCTACGCGGAGAAGTACCGCGCCTCAGGGTGTCGGATCCACCTGGTGGGCGTCGAGTTCAGTAGCGAGACGCGCGGCATCAGTGGCTTCGAGGCGGCGGTGGCGTGAGGGTGGCCGGTGCGTCGGCGCGTTGAGCAGCACGCAGGAGCTACTACCTTGAGTGAGAAAGGCATCGAGCTTGTCCACGGAAGTGGGAACGTCTTCCGAGACCTCGGCGATCCTCAGGCCGATCTCAAGCAGGCCAAGGCTGTCCTTGCTGCACAGATCATCGCGGTGTTGGACGACCGTGGTCTCGCCGTGCGCAAGGCGGCCGGTCTCACCGGGTTCGCTGCGGCGGATTTCTCCCGCATCCGCAACGCCGATCTCGGGCGCTTCACGCTGGATCGGCTGATGAAGATGTTGGCCGCTTTGGACGCCAACGCCAGGGTCACCGTCAAGGTCGACCTGTCTCGGTCGGCTCCGGCTGCCGCGTCGAGTTCCGGCTGACCCACCCGCAGACCCTCCTGCGCGACGTCGCCGGCCGCGCCGTTCCCCGAATGGGGATGGGAGAGTTCTTTGGACCGGCCCTTACCACCGGTTTAGGCCTCTCTTGGCTGGGTTGTCTCTGTCAACCGGGGCCGCTCGTTCGCCGCGGTTAGGAGTCGGTGCCCGGCGTGGCCGCCCGTCGCCGCCGGCGGCTGGATGGTCCAGCAGGCCCTCGCCCAGGGCGTCCACGGCGTCCACCTGGCCCGCGCCCGCGACCCGGAGGGCGTGAAGCGCTTCGTCCAGGCCGCGCGCTACCCGATCCACAAGCAGGCCATCGACACATTGGGCGTTGGCCTCCGCGGCTGGGGCAGCCACACCTTCGCCGCCTGGGTCTGGGGCCTGAACGCCCAGGAGTACCTCCAGAAGGCCGACGTCTGGCCCCTCAACCCCGATGGCGAGATCATGCTCGGCGTCAAACTCGAAGACCAGCAGGCCCTCGACCGAGCCGCCGAGACCCTCTCCGTCCCCGGTCTCGCCTTCGCCGAACACGGCCTCCGCGGCCTCGGCCTCTCCTACGGCCCCCTCGAAGGCCGCGCCGACCCGCCGCTTCCGCCTGAAGTCGTCGCCGCCGGCGACATGGTGCTGGAGCTGACGAAGGAGCGGGGCATGTTCTTCCTGGACAATGTGCTGCCGGAGAATGTGGAGCAGCAGCTTGACCGCGGCGTGATGATCGGAGCTGGCCGGCGGGAGGATTCGGCGGAGGTGGGTAGGGAGTACAGCGGGCGGAGAATGCCTTGGTAGGGCTAAGGTGAAGTACCTTCGGCTGCCGGGAAATCCCCGTTGAAGGCGAATGACCAGTCTTAAGTTGACGATCACGTCCATTTCCGCCACAATCACGATCTAAAATCGTCCGATTGGAGGGTCGTGTTGCTCATCTCATTCGCCGTCACGAACTACGCCTGCTTCAAGGACCGCCAGGAACTCAGCCTGGCGCCGCCGCGCAAGACGGATGACGACGAGTTCTCGTTCGATACCGGCGTACGCCGCATCCCTCGGCTCCACCGCGCCGCTGCCCTCTACGGTGCGAACGCCAGCGGAAAGTCGCGGCTCATCCAGGCGCTCGCGTTCGTCGGTTCGTTCGTCATCGGCTCCTCGAAGCGACGCCAGACTGGCGACCCGATTCCCCACGAACCGTTCCGCTTCAGCGCCGACACCCGGTCGCGTCCCACGGTCTTCGAGATCTCGTTTGTCGAGGCAGGGTCCGTTTATGAGTACGGCTTCTCACTGGACAGCGAACGCATCCACGAGGAGTGGCTGTATCAGTGGCCGGCCGGGGGACGGCAGCGAATGCTGCTCGACCGAGAGTACGACCCGGCAACAGGCAGCGAGTCCTGGCACTTCGGCGCCTCGGTGCGAGGCGAGAAGAGAGCTTGGCAGGCGAGCACAAGACAGGACACGCTGCTCGTCTCGACGGCCGCTCAATTGAACAGCGAGGTCTTTACGCCGGTGGTCGAGTGGTTCCAGCAGCGTCTGCGTGTCGTGTCCGCGGGGGGCATCCTTCCTGCCGCCACCAGCGCGATGATCGCCGGCGACGAGCGGGCCACCGAGAGGGTGCTGCGGATGCTTCGGGACGCCGACATCGCCGCGTCCTCCCTGCGAAGCCGCCAGGAATCGGTCCGCGTAGACGATATCCGTCCCAGCCCTCCGCCGGAGATCGTGAAGGAGTTCAAGGATGCCGGCCACACGACGCTGCCTCTCTGGGAGGCCGACCTCGGTCACCGTCCGGAGGGGTGCACCGAGACGCACTTCCTGGACCTCGATGAGGAGTCTGACGGCACTCAGCGGCTCTTTGCGCTCGCGGGTCCGTGGCTCGATGTCCTCGACAACGACCTTGTCGTTGTCGTCGACGAGTTGGACTCCAGCATGCACTCGCACCTGACCGCCGCTCTGGTTCGGCGGATCAACAGCGCCCCTCTGGACGGAGCAAGCCGGCGCGCTCAGCTCGTCGCCACGCTCCACGACACGACTCCGATGAAGGGCGCCCTGGACCAGGATCAGATCTGGTTGGTCGACAAGGATCCGGCTACCGAAGCCTCGCGTCTGACGCCGGTTAGCGTCTTCAAGCCGCGTCGCCGCGAATCGCTGGACCGGGGCTACCTTGGCGGCCGCTATGGCGGCGTGCCGGTGATTGCCGAGTACGGTTAGGCAAGAGAGTCGATGGCGCGCCGATACCGGTCGCGGAGGAAAGCGCATCGGCCGTTCGCCAAGGTAGGCGGCTGCGAACAGGCGACCAGGCTGCTGCGAAGACACGTGAATGACTATCGGAAGGGAGACCGTCGTTTCTTCGAGAGTCTGAGGAGCCTTCGGGGCACGGCCATCGAGAATGCGGAGAAGGCCGCGAGAGGGCTATCAATCAACCTTGCTTGATAGGCCCCCAATCGAAGGGGAGTCCCGAACGGCTCCGTTGCTGCACGCCGCGCCACGGGCCGATGGCTTGATTTTGGGGGCGCAGAACCGCCAGACCGGTCACGAAAGACGCGCGAGCGCCAGCAAGCTGCTTCGACCAGCCCTCGAGAACTGGTGCTGGTGCCGGCGAAGCTCCAGGCTTGCATTGATCGCAGTGACGAGATGGTCGTCCGGCAGCGTGTCGTCTCCGAACTTCGTCGCTAGCCAGTGCGTGACATCGGACCAGCGCCACAGCCGGTACCGGCCGCGCGGATCCGTGACGGGAGCAGGGAAGCCTCCGGGCCCACGGGCTCCAGTGACGAGCAGTCGCACGCTTTCGCGCGTCCGTCCTAGGCGGCTGGCGATGTCGGTCATGGAAACGAGTCCGGCATCGGCGACCCGCGTCACCTGAACGCCTTCGACCTTCTCGACGTCCTGCACCGCGGAGAAGATCGCTTCGCCGAGGCTTTCCGCATCGCGGTCGAAGTCAATGAACTGGACTCCATCCGTTCGACCGACCGTGGCGTCGTCGCAGCCCGCTTCGAAGATGGCGTCGATGAACGGCTCGGTCTGCAGGTCAGAGCCGTCGACGATCAGGGTGAAGTGCTGGATCGGCATAGGTCGTCTCCCTGGTTTCTATGTCCATTCATGTGGGCAACGCTTGACGAAACGGCGAATCTGGTTGGCATGGTGGCCGGCGTTGCGGGGCGTGGACCAGATGGAGACTTGGCATCCTGAGCGGCTGGCTTCCCCACACTTGATCGCTCCCCAGCGGTGCCCGGATGACGTAGGCGTCACGGTCCAGCCAGCCGCCTCGGCCTCGGCGAGGGCGATCTCGACATCCTTCTTTGGATGCCTCGCCCTCATCGCGTTGACACGATACAACAGTTGGCGGCGCTGCTGCCAGCCACACCTAGCCCGCCGCCCTGAAGGACCGCCACGGCACCACCACGAACAGCGGCAACACCACCAGGGCAATGAACCCCCAAGCAAGCGTGCCGTAGCCCATGGCGACCAGGTCGATGATCCCGAACGTCGACAGCCCCGCCGCCGCCACGAGGACCCCCACCGCAGTCACCGCCTTCTGCCCTCGAGTCAGCCTCCCGGAGGCAGGCCTCCACCGACGCGGCAGGTCGTCGAGGTTCCGTTCGACCCGCCTCAAGAGCGCATGAATCGAACCGACCGCGGTCTCGATCAGCGTCCAGCCGGCGATGAGTCCGAAGATCGCGATCCAGAGAGCCGGCCCGCCGGCGCGGCCATCGGCCGCGCTCGTGATCATCGGCAGCCAGGGCACTTCCGCCTCCATCACGGAGGCCTGAGGGAACCGCAGAAGACACGCCAGGGTCAGCGCGAACGGAACCGTCATCGCGACTCCGGCAAGAGCTCCTGTGACTCGGCGTAACCGTGCTGCCTAGGCGCGCGCTGCACCCACGCGAAGAATAGGCGCGTCGTACCGTTCGAGGATCCTGTCTGCGGTAATCAGCGTCAGGCCCTCGATTCGGGCCTGGGCCACGAGGATGCGGTCGAACGGATCCCGGTGATGGTGAGGGAGCGCGGCGACCGCCAAGGCATGGACCGGCGTGATGGGGAGAGCTTTCACCTGGTTCAGGCGCATACGCTCCGGCACGTACTCAGCCGGCGGTTCCGGGAGCGGCAACCTTCCGATTGCGTATTTGATGGCGATCTCCCATGCGCTGGCGGCAGACAGGAACTTCGATGACGCGGATGACTCCAGGGCAGCCAGGAGGTGCGCATCGAAGCGTTCCGGTTCTGTCTGCATCCACAGCCAGCAGTGGGTGTCCAGGAGGTAGTCCACTGGTGACGTGCCGGCGCTTCAACCCCGGCCTTCGAACGCACGCAGCAGGTCCTCATCGAGAGGAGCGTCGAAGTCGTCCGGTACTACGAACCGACCTTTGTCGATGCCGAAGATCGGCCGCTCTTCCTCCATGCTGACGAGCTTCGCGACCGGTTGGCCGGAGCGCGTGATCACGACGTCCTGGCCAGCGGCGACTTCCCGCAGGAGCCGCGAGAGGTGCGTCTTTGCTGCGTGGACGGTGACCTGTTTCATGGCAAGTGACACTAGACTAAGTCTATGACTAAGTCAACTGGCGCGTCGCCTGTGTACTGCGCCGCAGTAGCCCAGATACAGAGCCGCACTGCCCCAGGTCTTCGCTTTCTCGATGAAGCCGGAGCCGCGCCACGACAGGAACCCGACGCATACCAAGGCGAAAGCCAGGCTGAGCGGCTTCGGGAGCGCGAGGGGTTTGCTGGAGGACCTCGCCGATGGCCGCGGTCATGACCGCGAAGCGGGTTGGCGCCCGGCCCTGCATCGTGTGCGCTCCGGACCGTCCTGCAATCTCTCCTGGAGCGGACCGGTCATCACCATCTGCGGTAGCTGCATGAGCCTCGCCGAGTCCTCCTTCAGGAGCTGCGTGTCGCCGACCTTGCCGTAGGCGAGGTGGAACAGCACGTAGCGGGCGAGCTCACGGGCCGACGTGTTGATCGAACCGGCCGGCCCGATGGCGTCGATGTTGCGGAACGGCACTCGGCGTACACGGCGCACCCGCTCGATCTCCTGCTCCGCGCCGTAGCCGTAGGAGAAGTTGTCGTCCTGTTGCATCCGGTCGACGGAGAAGGTGGCCCGCTCTATGCCGAGGGGGTGGAAGATCCGCTCCTCGACGAGCTCCTTCCAGGACTTGCCGCCGATCCGTTCAGCGACCACGCCGGCGGTGAGGAACATCAGGTTCTGGTACTGGTACTTGCTCCTGAAGGAGGCGGACGGCGCCAGGTGGTGCAACCCAGCGATCAGCTCGGTGCGGCTCTTGCCCGTCGCGTACCAGAACAGGTCGTGCCTGGGCAGGCCCGAGCGGTGACTCAGCAGGTCGACGGCGGTCATCTGGCCCGTCGCCACCGGGTCGTGGAGACGGAACTCCGGCAGCACCGTGCGGATCGGCGTGTCCCAGGCGAGGGCGCCTTCGTCGACGTACATGGCCAGCAGGGTGGCGGTGAAGGACTTGGTGTTGGAACCGATGGCGAAGAGCGTGTCCGGCGTTGCGGGGAGTTGTTGCTCGACGTTGCGCCAGCCGTAGTCCGGCCAGCGCTCGCGGGCGCATGGTTCGGGAGTGGTTCATGGAAGGGCTCCTGAGGGCTAAGCCGGCTAGTGCCTCCGGCACCGGTCCCGCCATTGATCGGGGGCCTTGCCACAGAACGGCTCCAGGTCGCCGAGGACCGTGCGAGCTTGCCCGAAGACTGATTCGTAGCAGCTCTCGGCGAGCAGCGGATCCTCCACTGCCGCACAGAGGGCGAGGCCGTCATCCTGCTGGGACTCTTCCCAGAAGAGCGTTCGGGCGGCGCCATCGATACAGGCGCCCCGATACTGAACGCTCGGCGCCAAACCGCAGTAGTGGGCGATCGTGGCGGGGCTCCTGCCGTGAATCCCGCTCACGTCGCGGCCGTAGCTTCCGAAACACGCCCTGCGGCCGGCGGGAGGCGCCTCCTGGCAGGCCTGGACCACGAGCTCCAGGTCACGATTGAAGACGACGAGCATCTGTGACGTCTGGTACCAGTAGCAGTCGTCGACGTATCGCTCGTCCAGGATGTTGCAGGGATAGTGAGGGTCGTTGCGGTCGACGTATGCAGAACGCTGGCCGACCTCAGCGGACAGCCCGCTTACCACGTTCTCCATGAAGATGCCGGTGTAGCAGGAACGCTGGCTCGACTCATCGGTCATGAGGTCGCAGAGCTTCAGGGCATCCTCGATCTCATAGGCCGTCCAGGCCATCACGCCGTGACCGACTCCGTGAAGACACTGGTACCGGGAAAAGGAGTCGATTTCCGAGGGACATAGCACCTCGACGTCTTCGGCCAGGTTGGCTATGCCACGGGTGACGAAGAGCTGCTCCATCATGCCGTGGCGCATACCCGACCTGCAGACCTCTTCCACGCTGATGGAAGCCGCGGCGCCGTATTCCGCGAATGTCATCCGTCCCAGGTGGTGCGCACTCTGATGGCAGTCGAGACCGGTTTCGACTTCGCCTTGCCGCAGCACCTTCAGCGCGTTGTGCGGGCCGTAGGCCTTCATGAACTCTCGTACGGCTTCGGTATCTTGCAGCAGCTCACGGTACTCGTCATGCGTCAGCGTCGGCGCCTCGGGGAACGAGAGAGCTTCGCCTTCGACCACCAGGGGCTCGAGCTTCGTGCCGGGCGGGGCCAGCGCCACGATCAGGCCGGTGTGGCTCGGGTTCTGATGGTTGTGGTAGCGCCAGTAACCGCTGACGTTGAACGCGTGAGCCCACTCGCGGCCGTGGCCGTCCGGATGCGGATCGTCGGTCTTCCAGACGGGCGCATCGGAGTGGTGGCCCGCGCCGTGTGTGCCGTGTGCGCCGTGATCCGTCTCTTCTCCCGAGTGCGAATCGACCTGGGCGACGCCGAACTGGGGTGCGAGTTGTTCGCCGGACTCATTGACCAGGACCACGCGGGTTCCGGTCTCCACTTCGAGGCGAGCCGGGACGAACCCCTCGCCGTCCCGGTAGTGGACGGTCTCGACGGCGACGGTGGCCGCCTCGTGGGCCGCGTGGGCCGCGTGGTTCTCAGCCTCGAGCGGATTCGCGCTCTGTGTGGACTGCGTGGACACGCAGCCGGAAACCGCCAGGCCGAGGAACCCGGCGATGGGAACAATCGCGGCCGCCAGGAAAGCGCCCGCCCTGGCGCCGTGCGCTACCAGGGTTCGGCGTGACAGGAGAGTGTGCTCGGGAGGGGTCGACGGCATGGGTCGCGGCTCCTTGGGTGGGGACGTGGGTGCGGCGGGGGTCGAGGTGCATGGGTGTATACCACCGCGCTCGAGCTGGAATGGGGCGTCGCCGACGTGGGCGCGTTCCTGGATTCCAGGCGGGGAAAGTCGCTCGTCAACTATGGCGCCACGGTCAATCACGGCGCGTTGAGGGGCCTGGAGATCCTGCCCCAGGACGAACGGGCGGATCTCGAGGCGGCCTTCACGGCGGCCAGCTCCGAGGACGAGCCACTCGGCGCCGAGCGTGACGCCGCGGACAGCACGTACTACTCCGAACTGCCGCCCGAACGCTTCCCCGCCATGCTGGAGCTACTGGACCAGGGACTCGAGGAAGGCGCCCTGGGGATCGGCCTCGCCGTCCAGTACTACCCCGGCGCGAGCCGCCGGGAGATCGTCGAGGTGTTCCGCTTCGCCGGCGAGAAGCGGGCCACCATCCACACCCACGTCCGTTCGAGGACGATCGATGCGATGCAGGAAGTCCTGGCCAACGCGGTCGCTACCGGGGCGCCCCTGCACATCGTGCACGTCAACAGCATGGCCCTCGGCGAAATCGACACCGTGCTCGGCCTGATCGGCGGCGCGCGCCGCCTGGGGCTCGACGTGACGACGGAGGCCTACCCCTACACGGCCGGCTCGACCAGCCTCCACAGCTCGATCTTCGACGAGGGCTGGCAAGGCCGCCTGGGCATCGACTACGGCGACCTCCAGTGGGAGGCAACGGGCGAGAGGCTGACCAGGGAGACCTTCGAGCGGTACCGCCGCGAGCGGGGAACGGTGATCCTCCACTTCATGCAGGAAGAGTGGATCGAGACTGCGCTTGGCAACGACTGGGTGATCGTCGCGTCCGACGGCATGCCGTATGCCCCGAAGGCGCACCCTCGAACGGCCGGCACCTACTCGCGGGTCCTGGGCCGCTACGTCCGCGAGCGGGGCACGCTCGACCTGATGACCGCCCTGTTGAAGATGAGCCTCCTGCCGGCCGACCGCGTGGCGTCGATGTCCGAGCAGATGAGACGAAAGGGGCGGATCCAGGTCGGCGCCGACGCGGACATCGTCGTCTTCGACCCGGACACGGTGATCGACACCGCGACCTTCGAAGGCGGGCTTCGCACTCTTCTCGCTTCTGTGGCTGACGGTGGGGCCCTCGCGCGCCTTCGAGCCGGGTTCCTGGGAGGTACCCGGCGGCTGGGTCCTCGTCCAGCTCGTACTTGGGCTCGTGGGCGCGTACATCGGCGGGCAAGTCTGTGCCAGGGTGGCGCACGATGCCGGGGGCGCCACGATTCTGATCGGCCTGGTAATCGTGCTCGGAGTGGTGAATGCCCTGATCCCGCCTGAGATGGCGGCAGGACCGCGCCCCGCCGACGTGTCGATGATGGAGGCGACCGCGGGCGCCCGCCAGCCGGCATGGTTCCTCTGGCTCAACCCGCTGACCGGGGCCGTGGGCGTCTGGTTCGGATCGCGGAAGTTGCGCGCGGAACGTGTGCGGCGGACGGCCGGCAGCCCTTGATGCGGGTCGTGCGCGGCCAGGCGGGTTGCGCGTGGAGGCGGATCAGGCGGCGGCAGGCCCCTAGCGCCGCGGTGAACGGGCAGTCACCTGACCCGCCTGTACCTTGAGGTGCAGACCCTCGCGTTCCTGGAGGCATCTGATGATCTCGAAGAGATTGCGCGCCTGCGGATTGCCGTTCGGACCGAGCATGCGCATCAGGCTCTTGGGCGACTTCGCGGTCAGCCCACCGAGTTCCCGAAAACCGATGGTCGCGTTGACATAGTCGCGCAGAACCGACTTTCCGACGTCGACCTCGCCGGCGAGAAGGCACTGCACACCTTCTTCGAGCAGAGCCTCGCGGAAGCCGGGGTCGCGCTCGAGCCGCTCCCGGATCGTCACTCTGAAATCGCGCGTCAGTGGCATGGTCTCAATCCTCCTGCCGCTTGTTTCGCCTGTACTCGCGCCATAACGCTACCGCAGCCTCGATGTCGCGCTGCTGGCGCGCCTTCGTTCCACCACCAAGGAGGATGATCAACGCATCACCCTCCTGTCCGAAGTAGATCCGATAGCCCGGGCCGAAGTCGATTCGGTACTCCACCACCCCGCCGCCGACACTCTTCGCATTGGACAGGTTGCCCATCTCCATCCGGTACAGCGCCGTCGCCACACGCGCGGCGGCGTGACGATCAAGGCGACTGAACCAGCGACCGAATGGGCTGTTGCCTTGGGCATCGACGAACTCCCCAACATCGAACACCGACGCATGGTAACAGATGCGTTACCAGAATGCGCGCCGCGATTGCGTGTCCGCCGTCGCTCGGCGCCGAGCGTGACGCCGCGGACAGCACGTACTACTCCGAGCTGCCGCCCGAACGCTTCCCCGCCATGCTGGAGCTACTGGACCAGGGACTCGAGGAAGGCGCCCTGGGGATCGGCCTCGCCGTCCAGTACTACCCCGGCGCGAGCCGCCGGGAGATCTTCGAGGTGTTCCGCTTCGCCGGCGAGAAGCGGGCCACCATCCACACGCACGTCCGTTCGATGACGATCGAGGCGATGCAGGAAGTCCTCGCCAACGCGGTCGGGACCGGGGCGCCCCTGCACATCGTGCACGTCAACAGCATGGCGCTCGGCGAGATCGACACCGTGCTCGGCCTGATCGGCGGCGCCCGCCGCCTGGGGCTCGACGTGACGACGGAGGCCTACCCCTACACGGCCGGCTCGACCAGCCTCCACAGCTCCATCTTCGACGAGGGCTGGCAAGGCCGCCTGGGCATCGACCACGGCGACCTCCAGTGGGAGGCGACGGGAGAGAGGCTGACCAGGGAGACCTTCGAGCGGTACCGCCGCGAGCGGGGCACGGTGATCCTGCACTTCATGAAGGAAGAGTGGATCGAGACGGCGCTCGGCAACGACTGGGTGATCGTCGCGTCCGACGGCATGCCGTATGCCCCGAAGGCGCACCCTCGAACGGCCGGCACCTACTCACGGGTCCTGGGCCGCTACGTCCGCGAGCGGGGCACGCTCGACCTGATGACCGCCCTCCTGAAGATGAGCCTCCTGCCGGCCGACCGCGTGGCCTCGATGTCCGATCAGATGAGGAACAAGGGGAAGATCCAGGTCGGCGCCGACGCGGACATCGTGGTCTTCGACCCGGGCACGGTGATCGACACCGCCACTTTCGAGGGCGGGCTCTCGTTCTCGGAGGGGATTCGCCACACCATGGTGAACGGGGTGTTCGTGGTGCGCGATGGCGAGACGGTGGAGGGGGTTGCGCCGGGGCGGGCGGTTGTGGGGCGGTTTGCGGCGGAGCGGTAGTAGCAGGTAATCGAGCAAGGCGCTGAAACCCTCTCCGTCCCCGCCCTCGCCGAACATGGCCCGCGCGACCAGGGACTCCGTTGACTGCCTTCACCGGGAGGATCGTCGCTTGATCATCGAACCAGTCGACCGCAAGCCGTCGCTTGCAGAGGTTCTCTCGCGCCTCGCCCCGCTGGAAGAAGACTCCCCGAGCATCGAGGATCCTCCGGTCGAGCCGGAGGAGATCCTCTGATTCGGTCCGGTCTACTCCGCCAGCTGCGGCTACACCGAGGCGGACCTCGACACCGCGTTCGCGCCGGAGTTGCCGGGGCTTGACCGCGACCAGGTCCGCGCTTGGTACGGCGGCTACAACTGTCTGGGCGCGGACAACGCGTACAACCCTACGACGTTCAGCTGCTGTTCACGGCACGGCAGTTCAAGCCCTACTGGTTCGAGACCGGGACGCCGACGTTCCTGGTCGACACGCTGATCGACCGCGGCGTGGAGGCTTTCTCCCTGGGGGACGCACTAGCGAGCGGTGTTGCGTTCGGCGCAAGACACCGGTGTGCCAGCGCTAGCGAGCCTCGTCTGGAAAGTAATGAGGGTCGTCCCCAAGACCGAGACCAGCCGCGCTGAGGAACTCCCGCCAGTAGTCGCTAACGTCTGACATGAGTTCAAAGAGATGAAACTCCTCGCCCGACGCCATAGTGACGACGAAGTCGGGGATTGCTGCCTTGACGAAGTGTAGTGCGTCGCCGTCGGTGTACACTTCGACGGCGGAACCCGTAGTCTCTTTCGTCCCCTTAGTTTGCGGTGGTCTACGGAGACTGAAGTGCTTTGCGGAGTTGGCGATCTCCCGGACGGCCCGTAGTCGTTCGTTGGAATCCCAGGTTGTATGTAGCTCCTCTCTCTCGGCGTGATTCTTCCGCCTGCTCTCGGAGTCCCCGCCCCAGCCCTTGTGCTCTACGAAGTAGTCGCGTAGCGAATGAGCCGTAATGCAGAAATTGTAGAAGTGATCGGCTTTGTGGATGGAGTCCTTCGCGTGCCATGTACGGTAGCTTTCGCGTAGGACCTTCTGGTAGACCTGATCAATCGTACCAAGATGCGGCGTCAGAGTGGTCATATCAAGTTCCCAGGCGTCGGTGGCTGAAGTGAGGATGGTGGATCAAGTGTTCGCCGCCGGAGTAGTGGACCAACGTATCGAAGAGACGATCCGCTTGAGGGCGGCGGACTGGCGGTGCCGCTTGTCGTTCAACCTTCGGCGACCTCGAACGCGGCGACGTTCCGCTCGTCCCCGGCTGAACTCCACGCCGATCAGGTAGACGGGCTCGCCATCGGCGCGGTACCTCGCCGCGTAGTCCCGATCTCGCAACTGCTCCAGGGCGGAACCGGATGACGTCAGCTCCCCGACCTTCAACTCGAACAGGTAGACCTGTAGGTTGAACCGCACCCCATGTCGACCCGGCCGCGGCTACTGCTGTCTTCGGTCGCCACATCGAGACCCGCCGCCGCGAAGTGGGAGTAGAAGACGCTCGCGTAGTACCCCTCGTAAGGGCGCGATGTGGGTCCGCATATGCAGTTCGTAGGGAATGCCCGCGAAGAACGCTCGAAACAGCGCCTCGATGCCGGCGAAGTGGCTTGCAGCCAGGAGCTTCCGCAGCCGCATTCCGGTCCCGACGTGGTTCGTCTCGGCCGGGGCCAGCGCTTCGAGCAGGCCTCGGTTGAGGCTCTGCCGGACCTCCGGGTTCGGGTAGCCCAGCCGGTTCCTCGTCACGGCTGCGGATTCGATATCGTGGTCGCATAGAGAAGTCCTCCGGTAGTTATACTAAAGGGGTACCGGATGAACAGAGGACGAGTCAAATCACGACCACCCACACGTCGTCCCAAGTGCGGGTCGACTGTTTCCGGACTCAGACAGGATCTCCGATGCCAGGAAGAAGACAACACTTCATGCCGCAGTTTCTTCAATCCGGCTTTGCTGTTCCGGGCGGAGAATCCCAATCCCAAGTGTGGGTCTTTCATCAGTCACATGGGTGCTACAAGACGAACGTCACGAACGTCGGAGTACAGGGGAAATTCTACACTGACGACGACAACCATGATGCCGATACCGTCATCACGAGAGCGGAAGTGGACTACGCAGAGTTGGTCGCCGCTCTACGATCCGGCTCCCAGTCGGCGCTACGTGACCCACTTATCTCTCAGATGCTTACGCATTTCGAGATCCGGACCAGGCAGTTCCGGGAGAACCTGACTCAGCTTGGTCAGCGCGGAATCCTGCGTCTTCTAGATCACCTGCAAGGCGAAAGCGGAACAGAGCGGCTGATTGCGTACATGCGTGCGAATCGGTCATTGCTGCGGGATGAGGTTCGGAAGCGCAATCTTCCCCAATCGCTCGTGGGTGTACTAGAGGCGTGCTTGGCTCGGGAAATCAGGAGGACGCAGGGTGAGCGTGACAAAGAAATCAGCATGCTTCGCCCGCTGGTCACCACGGAGATTCCGAAGATCGCGAAGACGGCTCACATAAAGGCTCTACTGAAGTCGACTGCACCACCAAAACGCTCGGATCGCCTCAGTAGCCTCAGCTACGACGTCTTGCGTGTCGAGGACAGGATGCTCATCCTCGGAGATGCCGTTGTCCTTTTCAGGATGGACGGGCCGAATCAGTACAGGAACGTCGTCCAAGGCGGCGACCGATTGTTGAACGTTTATCTCCCTCTTTCACCATCCTCCATCCTGATTGGAGCAACAGAAAAACCTGCTAGTCTTCCACCTAATCTCAATCGAGAAGTGGCAAGGTGCTCCTTGGAGTACTTTATCTCGAGCGAGAACTCAGGTGAGAACTGGCGCCTCCGACGCGAGATCGGTCAGAGTGCTGCTTTCATCTCCGACGAGGAGATCACAGAAGTAGTTGAAGAGGCACTTCCTCTTGAAGGTTGATCGCGCACGGGGCCGCGCTGCGGATGGAAACGAGGAACATTGATGCTTGATCTTCTTGGCATGTTTTTCTCAGTTGCGGAACTCATTTCACGAGGCGGGTCTTGGCTTCAGGGTCGCAGACTAGAACTTAAGTGCATGCCAGTCATCGACTGGGTGCAAGAACGTGAGGAGATTCACTACTGTGACAAGGGCCGGCAGATCTGGGACTCCAAGCAGAATCCTGGTGGACCGACCCACGAGGATCTGCCCGTTGTCCAGTTGGATTTGTCTTGGCCCAACCCAACAGGACTTAGGACGGTTCCTCTTGTTCTCCTAGCGCTGCAGGGTGGATTCCTTCAGGGGTGTATCGTTCAATCGCCAAACGACTCCAAGTCCTATCGAGCATTCGTCTTCTTAACCCACAGGGGCCGTCGGGCTTGGAGTCGCTACTGTACGGAGAGTCGCATGGCGAGAAGGAACCGTGTCTTCTTCATGGGGACTTACGGCGAGGTGAAATCGCAGTTTCGTCGAAGGGACCCGCGAACGGAATGGAGTTCGTTTCCACCAGAGAGTCCCGAGCGGATGAATCAGAGATCGCAGGCCGACGTAACCTATGGGTGCATGACACCTGACATCAGAGACAAGATGGCAGAGATTGAAGGGTAGACGGGTTGACCCGGCACTGGTTGACGGGGAGCTACTGCCAGAAGTTGTGGATCCGGTGATGTAGATCAGGCGGCGTATCCTCCTGGGTGTTCAATGAATACCCGGTTGGATGGCGGGAGAAAGGACACGCCGCCCGATGCTCAAGGTACTCGGAACCAGTTTGGAGGGGAATGTCCGCTCGCCGCTCGCCGCTCGACGAGCTCGCCCGCGAGGGCGCACGTCGGATGTTGATGGAGGCACTGGAGGCGGAGGTCGCCGCCTACGTGGAGGGACACCGCGCCCAGCGCGGGGAGGACGGTCGCGCGCTGGTGGTGCGCAACGGTCGTGGGCAGCGGCGGCAAGTGACGACCGGGGCCGGCACCGTGGAGGTGCAGGCTCCGCGCGTCCAGGATCGGAGGTAGGGGCACCGCTTCACCAGCTCGATCCTGCGGCCGTACATGCGTCGCTCGCCGAAGGTGTCGGAGGTGCTTCCGGTGCTGTACCTGCGGGGTTTGTCGACGGGCGACTTCAAGGAAGCGCACGCTGGCCTGCTGGGGGAGAAGGCCTCGGGCCTGTCCGCTTCCAGTATCGCGCGGATGACTTCGTCGTGGGAGCAGGAGTACCGGTCCTTCCGTCAACGAGACCAGAGCGCCGAGGACTACGTGTACGTGTGGGCGGACGGCGTGCACTTCCGGGTCCGCCTGGAGGACGACCGTCTCTGCACTCTGGTCCTGCTCGGCGTGCGCCATGACGGGACCAAGGAGCTGATCGCGGTCGAGGACGGCTACCGGGAGAGCGCGGAGAGCTGGTCGAGCGTGCTGCGCGATCTGAAGCGCCGCGGTCTGCGTGCGCCGGTACTCGCCATAGGCGACGGTGCCCTGGGTTTCTGGCGGGCGGTGCGCGATGTCTGGCCCGAGACCAGGGAGCAGCGATGCTGGGTGCACCGTCTGGCCAGGGTGCTCGACAAGCTGCCGAAGCGGATGCAGGCGAAGGCCAAACGGACGCTGCACGAGATCATGTACGCCGAGTGCCGCGAGGACGCCGAAGCTGAGATCGAGCGATTCGCTTCAGAGTACGGTCCCAGATACCCGAAGGCGGTCGAGTCGCTGCGGCGGGACGAGGACAACCTGCTCAGTTTCTTCGACTTTCCGGCCGAGCACTGGCAGCACCTGCGGACTACCAACGCGATCGAATCGACGTTTGCCACCGTCCGGTTGCGTCAGCGAGTCACCAAGGGCGCCGGCTCGCGGACGAAGGCCCTCCTTATGGCCTTCAAACTGCTCGACATGGCGCAGAAACGCTGGCGGCGAGTCACCGCACCACCACCCGTCGCTCCGGTCAGAGAAGGAGTACCATTCACCGACGGAACTCAGGTCAGGAACGCTGCCTGATCGAATCGCCGATCCACAACTTTCGGCAATACCTCCGCGGGCCAGGTGGCCCAGGCTATGCTCGGACCGGACCAGATCCACCTTCTGTTGCCGGTACCCTGCCGGGTACCGAGGTCTTGATCGTGGCATCGTGCGTACCTCCTCCTCCAAGGAGGAAGTGTCCACGAAACCGCGGCAAGCTCATCTATCCGCTCAGTTCATCTCGAGATCACTTAGGTCGATCTCCAAAGCGCGAGCTCTTCTCTGGAACAGCCAGTTCTCACACCAGTCACGTAGTCGACCCCTCGCACTGAAGATTCGCACACCGAACACTATGTTCAGTACTTCGGCCAGAATGAACAGCGCCGCGCAGGCCGGACCGAGCCAGGATCCGACCACGGGCGGCTTCAGATCCAACCCGAGCACCAACCCTCCGACACCAAGAACGCCGGCTATCAAGAAGAACAACACCCACGCGACGACAGCTGCGTGGCGCCGACAGCGCCAAACGAGCTTCTGCCTGGTGACCCTATTCTGTTCGCGGGCCTTCACGAGCTCTCGCCGCGTGCGTTCGTGTGCCTCCTCGCTCTCCGCACGCGCCTTCTCGCTTGCGGTGCCAAGCTCCTTAGAGCCCTGATACGCCCTCCTGGTCTCTTCGCGCTCCCTTTCTGACACTTCAAACGCCTTCTTTGTCATATCGTGCGCTTGTTCTTCTTCGGTCAACTCCTGGACGAGTTCTTCTCGGATCTTCTCGTGAAGTCGCCGCAGTGTTTCCTCAACAGCTTCCTTGCCTAGGAACGCAGCGTCGCCGCCAGTCAAATGGACGACAGAATCCAGAGCTCGAGGATCGCTCCGTAGTACTTGATGGTCTCTCTCGCTGATCCGCCCCTGATCTTCGAGTCGTTCGATCTCGCGCAGGTACTTTTCGAGCAGAGCTTCCGACGGTTCGAGGGCGGCGTAAGCACAGGAGAGCAATTGTGTAGCTGGAATCGAGTCGGCGCCGAGAGGCACCTTCAGCCACGCCATGTTGGCCAGACTGAAGTCGGTTATCACGCTCGAAACGTTCGTTGATGCCGGGTACTCTTGACCGAAGTTCCAAGCCGCCCTCGAGAGAGCCGCGTTGCTTGTCACTAAGACCGCTCGGGCCTTCTCTAAGGAAGGCGGGGCGGAGCTGCCGCGCAGGGTGTATACACTCTGAACAGAGCGGACGTCATACTCCCGGGCGCGAGGATTGGCGTAGGTGACTTCGTCTTCCAGCATTTCCTCGAATAGCCTCTCATCGATCCCGTTCTTGTTGTTGCCGACCGGTGTGGGTCTGATCTTGACACCGAGATCGTCCAGTCGCTCATCTAGGGACGCGGCCAACAGTCGCAAGTCGGACCTGGTTGTGCCGCGTCGGCGGGCTTCACGGACAATCGACGAAGGTCGGCCGCCAAGGTCGGAGAGGTAGTCGCCACTGCTCCGAAGGACGCCACGCAACTCATCTCGGGAGTGGGAGAACACAGCGACCGTGCCTTCGAGCTGCCGCAGGAGTGCCACTAGGTCTTCCATGGCTCTCTTGAGGCTTTCGGCTTCACAGCCGAGATGACGAATCAGAAGAGGCGTGTCTAGATAGAATGTTAGCCCGCTGAATGTCTTGGGTGCCTTGTCAAGGTCGGGGCAGGTGAGCGCGTTGGCGAGCATGTGACCCTGAACCAGGACAACGAAGCTGCCGAAGCGCTCGGGGCTTGTGTGCTGAAGCTGTCGGACGTAGTCCCCGACGAGCACTGCTGATGAAGGCCTGGTCTCGGCGAGATCGGGGATAGTCGTGCCTCGGAGGTAGGCGCGTAGACAGGTGATGTCGAACTCAGCCAAGAAAGTACGTATGGAGTCGACCGCCTCCTGCTCGCTCTGGAGCGGCTTCGCAGTATCACGGGAGAACCGCTGGAGGTCTGTCAGCACCGCCTGGATGTGGCGTTCGGCCTTGGCTTGCCTTGCGGAGAGAAGGGGATCCGGCACCTCTCCGTCGATGGAGTACTCGTTGTTTGTTCTGCTGAGCAAACCTGCTTTCGATAAACGTCTTACTACGATTTCTACGGTTCGTTCGGGAAGTGTGAGGCCGAAACGCTGCTCGATAAGCATCGTGACGCTTTGAGCGGTTACCCCGTGTGGGGGGTGGTCCACGAGGACTTGTAGGACGAACGGCCTTAGATACTCGAGATAGTCCCTTCCCTGGTCGATGTTGACCTTGAGAATTGCCAAGCTTGTAAGCGTACTGGTAGTCATAGGTTTGGAGAGGCGTTTGTATGCGTGTGGCCCCCGCACCCGTGGAGGCATTGGGGTCGTAGATCTGGTGCCGCAGTAGGGAGACGGAAGCCTACCCTACCTTACTCCTGGTTGCCGGCGATGCGGGTGAGGTGGTCTCGGTTCTTTGGACAGTTTCAAGGCATGGCTAAGGTGTGCTCCCTTGGTTGATCCCGCCGCAGCCGCAGCCGCCATCGCCGGGGCTGTGAAGACTCCCGACTCTGCGGAATGCCGATCGGCCCGCCGTGGGCTTCGGCAGGCGTCTTGCCGCCGAGCGCCGTGTGCGGCCTCCCGTCATCGTAGAAGGCCATCCATGCGCCGATGATGCCTCGGGCCTCGATGCCCGGGGCCAGCTCGTGCAGAGTAACCCACCTGCGTACCGCCGGTGCTCTACTATTGTGCCGGCTCCAGTTCTTCCAGCGCGTAGAGGTCGGCGAGGCTGAGCGGGCAGGTCGTGTCGGAGCCACGCTGGACCATAGCCAGAGTTTGGTTATCGTTCTGATAAGAAACAATACTGAGTGGATCGCCTGTGGTGGCCGTCCAGTCCGATAGCGGTAACAACAGAATCCTCTCTTTGGAATGGTTACTATCGAGTATGGTCCCGGTGGTCGGTCCATGCACGACCAGTGCTGTCCCACAAACTTCAGCGCAGTGCGAGTTGAGTCTGTGGGTTTCTGGGATCAGGCGGTCGGCTCCGGGGTTCGAACAGGTCCAGGAGCGGTCTTCGCGCGAACAGGTTGAGTTGCAGGAGGCGCAGAATTTCGCTCATGGTCCAGGACATCTTGTTGACGAACTTCAGGTAGGCGAGCAGGAGATGCACGCACATCGCGATCCAGATCTGCGTCATGACGGCATTGCGCGAGGTGCCGACGAAGCTCTTGATGCGCAGGTTGTTGGGGGCAACTGTAAATCTCCCATTTGTGGCAACCGAAAACTGCACACTTTGCAGTCGGTCGGTGGTGGTCGGCCGTTCCAAGCTGTTGGCATCGCCAACGACCATGGAGCGGCGCACAGATGCATGGATGGGAGACGAGGATGTTGCTGAGGCACTACTTGGAGCAGGGGGTCACGAAGGCGGCGCTGTCGAGGCGCCTCGGGGTGAGTCGTCGGACGATCCACTCGTGGATCGAGTCGGGGCAGTTGGACCGGGATCTGTCGTCAGGGGAAGCGGGCTACTCGCCACGTGCACGGGTGGCGCACAAGCTGGACCCGTACAAGGAGTTGATCGAGTTGCGGCTGGGCGAGTTTCCCAGGCTGTCGGCGCAGCGCCTGTTCGACGAGGTGCGCGCTACTGGCTACGAGGGCGGCTACAGCCGGGTGAGGGACTATGTGCGGGAGGCGCGGCCACGGGAGCCTCGGGCGCCGTTGGTGCGCTTCGAGACTCCGGCGGGTCGTCAGGGCCAGGTGGACTTCGGCACGTTCAGGCTGCCCTGGGGGCGCCGTCACGCGCTGCTGGTGGTGCTCGGCTACTCCCGGCTCTTGTGGCTGCGTTTCTACTCCCGACAGACGATGTCGGTGCTGATCGAGGGACTCGAGAGCGCTTTCGAGCGGTTCGGGGGCGTACCACAGGAGCTCTTGTTCGACCAGATGCGCGCCGTGGTCGTGTCGGACGATCCCGGCGGCGGAGGCGAGTTGATCTTGAATGCCGAGTTCCTGCGGTTCGCCGCGCACTGGGGTTTTGCCCCGCGGTCGTGCCGGCCGTACCGTGCACAGACGAAGGGCCAGGTGGAGCGGCCGATCCGGTACCTCCGCGAGAGTTTCTTCTACGGCCGGGTGTTCGTGAATGACGCGGACCTGAATGAGCAGGCGGCGCGCTGGCTGGAGGGCACTGCCAACGTGCGCCGGCACGGCACGACGGGCGAGCGCCCCGTGGACCGCTTCGAGCGTGACGAGCGCCAGGTGCTTCGCCCCCTGGCGCTCCATCCTTACCGGCGCCTGGGCGCCCGGCAGGCCGCGGCGCCCAGGCGTACGCCGCTGGCGCCGGTGGAGGTGGAGCGACGTTCGCTGAGGGTGTACTCGGAGGCGGTCAGGTGAAGGCGCTGGCGGGCGACCGGCGCGACCGGCTGCGGGCGATGCTGGCGGACCTGAAGCTGCCAGGCGCCCTTGAGGCCGTGGACGGCATCCTGGCGCAGGCGGACAGCGGGGCGGTGACCGCCTCGGAGGCGATCGAGGAGCTGCTTTCCGCCCAGATCGTGCTGCGCAACAACCGCCGCCTTCAGACCGCGATGCGCTCCTCTCGGCTGCCGGCGGTCAAGACGCTTCAGCAGTTCGACTTCAGCTTCCAGCCGAGCATCAAGCGGGAGCAGATCGACAGCCTCCACGAGCTGGGCTTCCTGAAGCGCGCCGAGAATGTGATCCTGCTCGGCCCGCCCGGTGTGGGCAAAACCCATCTGGCGATCAGCCTCGCGATCGCGGCCGCAGAATCGGGCCGCCGCGTCTACTACGGCACGCTGGCGGCGCTGATCGAGTCGCTGACCGAGGCGAAGGCTGCGGGCAACCTGTCCCGGCGGCTGCGCGTGCTCACCCATCCCGCGCTGCTGGTGGTCGACGAGATCGGCTATCTGCCGGTCAGCCAGGACGGCGCCGTGCTCTTCTTCCAGTTGATCAATGCACGGCACGAGCGCGCGTCGACGGTGCTCACCTCCAACAAGGGCTTTGAGGAATGGGGAGGCGTGCTCGGAGACGAAATCATGGCCGCAGCTCTCATCGACCGCCTCCTGCACCACTGCCACATCGTCAACATCCGGGGCAACAGCTACCGGATGAGAGCGCACCAGGACCTGCTGCGATCGGCGTCGCGCGAAAGCCGTCAAGGAGCCGAGTCGTGACCACCACCCGCAGCCGCGCCGCGGGTCCGGGGCCGGACTCCGGTCGCTCCGCTCCCTACGTCCGACCCCGGACGGACCGAACCCACCCACCGACCGCTACCGGCACCGCCACCGCTCCCTCGGACAAAGTGTGCAGTTTTCAGTTGCCACAAGTGTGCAGTTTTCGGTTGCCATTGACAATCGGCCGCTTGCGCGTCTTGGCCGAAGGGGCTCTTGACGGTAGCGGGCGCTTCGAGGAGGTGTCAACCACGAAGACCTGTCGCGCTCGACCACCGCCTCACTCGGCTTCGGCAAGGCTTCGACGCCGCCGGCGCCGTGTCCGACCGCGAGCCGAAGCCCGTCAACAAGTACGTCGAATTCCTCGACCGCCGCCAGCCCATCTCCTACGCCGCCTCCAACGGCGCCTGCCAAGAAGGCGTGCAGACAGCCGGCACCTGGGGCGACTACATGATAGAGAACGTCATGGCGACGGCGAGCAAGAACGGTCCGCTGCCGGCGGTCGCGGTCGCGGCCGTTTGAGCACTTGGCTCTCGACTTCGAGGTGCACCGCGGGTGTCGTGCGCGGCCCGGTCGAGGCCGGTCCCCACGCCGAGCGGGCCACCGGGCGCCGACCGTCATCGTCTCCCTGGCCCTGCTAGGCCCGACGAACCGGCCGCCAGTGCTCCGGCCGCTGAGCGGCCCAGCAGGCCCCACCATCTAGGATGGCAGGACGAAACGGCCTTCTAGTGTCTTGAACCGCCTACGGGCGAGAAGGGAACCGCATCTCGGCTTCGTGCCTATGCGGCCGCCGGTCCTAGATGGTTTATGCGTCCGAGAGCCTCAGGAACCCCCCTTGCGACGCTCGCTGAACACCTGTAGCATGGTGCTTCCGACCCGCCACAAACAGCCAACCGCGAACAGTAAGAAGAACCACCACGCCGACACGAATGCAGGTGCGACCGACACTTCAAAGAACAGGCCAGTCAAACCCGTCAGGCTCAAGGCCACTCCAGCAGCTAGAGCCCAACCCAGGTAGTTCTTCAGAGTATCTAGGTACGGGGTCCCGCGAATCCTCTGCATGATTGGCGTGTCGAGGCTGGTGAGAATGGAGAGGGAGGTGCCAACGAAACCTGTCGCAACGGCGCCGAAAGTAACAGTGGCGACAAGAAGCGGTGACGCGTCCACTTTCATTCGAAGGTCCAGCAAGCAGCTGATTGCGGCGGCAACAATGGCGACCACTAGCGGATAGAGCCTCTCCACTCTTAGAGATTGCGCCATGGCTAGGTCGTGTCGGCGGCAAGTGGTCGTTGCGACAACCACTGTCGGAATTCCCCTCGAAGCGCCCTGATTCGACTTGAGTAGGTGAACCTCAGTCCAGACGATAGCTCCAACTTCTTGTCCGGAACAGTCGAGGTTTCGAGGTGATCCAGGAGGTCCAAGACCTGCGTGGATGTGTCCAAATCCTCCTTGACAGAGACCTTAAGCTTCTCCACGAGGCCTTTGTTGCGGAGCAGTGCTCTAACCGTCTCCTCGATGTTGAACAACCTCCCGCCACGCTTGCCCTCACCCGAGGAGATGGAGATTCCGATTCGATAACCGGAGGTCTTGTGGTGTAGGGCCAGGGCGGCTCCCAAGGCGACATTGTTGTGTGCCATTTCACTGGTTATTGCCTCAGCGGAGATAGTGCACTCAAGACGCGAGCTCTTTTGACTTCGGGCCAGGCGAGCGAGGGTGTTGCTGTCGACGACTGGTTCAAGAAGCACCATCGGTTGGACATCGTTGGTGTTAGTGCGCGGTGACAGAAAGTGCTGGAAGTAGTCGCGGAGAGCGGCCGGTCTTGCTCCGTGATGGTTGTATTGCACTGCTAGATAGCCGGCTGGCGACCATATGGCAGCGGTGTGTTCTCCGAAGCCGGCGTCGCCGGCAAGGTCGAAATCAGTCGTTTCAGTCCCTTTGCGCGACTTTCCAGGCCCGTTCGTAGTCCGCCGCTGTGTGAACTCCATCTCGCAGAGGTCATCCGATCTATTCAGAGTCTCAAGAAAGAGGAAGGTCTCGCCTCTTTGGTACTCGCGCTCGTTGAGCGGCAGAGGGGCGAGTCGCTCAAGAAGAGCGCCTAGGTTCTCGTGTGTGTTCTGGAGGAGGGGTTTGTAGTAGTGGATCTTCACCGTGGGTAGGGGCTCGGGAGTTGGTGTTGGCCGGCGGCTAGCCTACTTCTGGACCGTCGACGAGGTCAGAGAGGGTTTGCTGCCGGTAGCAGGGGCTTCAGAATCTAGCTTGGGCGCTCCAAGGGAGCGTCCAAAGCTGCCAAGCGTTGGTCGTGCTCGGCATTCAAGTCGTTCGCCAAGTGGATCGACTTGGGTATCTTAGCATTTTTCAATCTGGCGCAGCGGCCGGCCAACTGCCAGACATGGGGCGCTTTCCTGCGTCGGCGGCACCTCGGCAGAAGCGATCTTCGTGGGCGACATTGGTTTCTTCGGCCGGCGATAGTCTCCTCTCTACGGGATAGCCGCAGGCTGGGGATTGAAACGCGCCGGTTGCTTCGTTGCCCTAACGCCGTTCTTGTCGGGAGCGGGGCGGATCGTTGAGCTTGCCCCGGTTTCGTGGACACTTCATCCTTGGAGGAGGAGGTACCCACGATGCCAAGATGAAGACCCCGGTACGCGGCAGAGTACCGGCAACAGATGGTGGATCTGGTCCGGTCCGGGCGCAGCCCGGACCAACTAGCCCGCGAGTTCGAGCCCTCAGCGCAGTCCATCCGTAACTGGGTGGCCCAGGCAGACCGGGACGAGGGCCGCCGCGCTGACGGACTGACCACGGCGGAGCGCGAAGAGCTGCGGCGCCTGCGCCGCGACAATCGCCGGCTGCGCGAGGAGCGGGAGATCCTGGCAAGAGCCACGGCCTGGTTCGCTCGGGAGACGGGCCCGAAGGGGTCTTCAGGTTCATGAGAGCGCACCAAGCCGAGTTCCGGATCGCGACAATGGCCCGTGTGTTCGGCGTCTCCACGAGCGGGTACTACGCCTGGTTGAAGCGACCGCGGTCGGCCAGGGAGAAGTCGGACGCTGCTCTCGTCGAGCGGATGCAGCCGATCCATAAGCGGAGCCGGGGCACCTACGGCGCTCCCCGCATTCAGGCCGAGTTGGCCGACGACGGGCTTCCGGTAAGCCGCAAGCGGGTCGCCAGACTCATGCGAGAGTCCGGCTTGTCGGGCGTCAGCCGGCGCAAGCGGCCGACGACAACCCGCCGCGCCGCTTCGGCGCGTCCGGCGCCAGACCTCGTCGACCGGGAGTTTGCGGCCGAGGCGCCGGACCGGCTTTGGCTGGCCGACATCACCTACGTGCCGACGCGATCGGGCTTCCTCTACCTGGCCGTCGTCCTTGACGTGTTCAGTCGGCGCATCGTCGGCTGGGCCATGGATTCGTCTCTCGCGACAGAGCTCGTGGTCGGTGCGCTGGAGATGGCGATCGCCCAGCGCCGGCCGGAGGAGGTGATCCATCACTCCGATCAGGGCAGCCAGTACACTTCCCTGGCCTTCGGGAAGCGCTGCCGAGACGCAGGCATCGCGCTCTCGATGGGTTCCGTCGGAGATTGCTACGACAACGCCATGGCCGAGAGCTTCTTCGCCAGCCTCGAGTGCGAACTGCTCGACCGGACGACCTTCCGAAATCGCGCCGAAGCGAAGACCGAACTCTTCCGTTGGATCGAGGGCTGGTACAACCCGCATCGGCGCCACTCAGGCATCGGGCACCGGTCGCCCATCAACTTCGAAAGGTCCTACTGCGAAGCCGCCTGAACCCCAAACCTAAACCGTCCACGAAACCGGGGCAACTTCAAACCGGGGCAAGCTCACGAATGCGACTGAGCCAACCCCTATAGGTCGTTGACGGTATCCCAAACAGCAGCGATGAACGTACACGCGCTCTCTAGGTCCTTCCTGCGCCGAGTGTAGTAACGAGGCGCGGTGAAAACGGCGCCGTGTTGCACGTCAATGGACATGCAGAGCCTGCGCGATGGAACACGACCGTTGGGAGCCAGGTTCTCAACATGCATCAATGCCAGTGTGGCGACATGTTGGCCCATCTGCTTGCGCCTCTCTTTGCTTGTCCGTGTAGAGGTGTCGTCTTTCGTCATTCGCAGAACTGCCGCGCCCGCCTCATCCCTTCCGCGCGCACTGCCGTAGACCAAAAGGTCGGCGCGCACCGATACTTCGACGCCACCGATGAGGAGCTTGCCTTGCCTACCCGGTGGCGAGGCGAACCTATACGACGCGAGTTCTTCCTCCATCTGTTGGATCCGCCGAAGAACTTCGATTGATCTCTCGGCATCACCTCTGCGCATCGCTGAGTTGGACAGATCAGACGCGCGCAGGGAGAGCTTTTTCTCCGCCTCGCGGAGAGGTTCGGGATCATGGTTCGGGTCCACTAGGAACTTGCGGATGGGAATGCGAACCCCACCGTATCGCGACACGACGTACGTCTTGGGTTCGCGGGCGCGTCTGATGATGCCGATCCGCGCAGTCTCTGACGAGACCATGTAGTTTGCCAACTCATTCACTGAGAGACGAGGAGAATCAGTAGTCATGGAACAACCTCTTGGAACCGGTGAACAGGAGAGCAGCAGGGCGATTCATCATGGCCACCCTGTTTGGCCAGACAGTAATCGAGTAACGAAGCAGAGCACTTGGGTTTTGATGGTTACTACCTGTTGGAGACCCAGGAACCCCCGGCAGGCCGTCTCCGCATTCCTGCGAAGTGTCTTCCTATTGAAGTAGCCTTTCGGTTACTCAACGTCCTTGATGACATCCAGGCAACCTGACGGCCAGAGTAGACAGAGCTACTGAGCACTGTTGTCCGCCGCATGCTTGGCCTTCGCCCGCCCGATTCCCTGGAGAACTCGCTGAATCTGTGCGATCACTGCTCGCGCATCTGCGGGGGTGAGTTCGCGGTGTTCTATGAGGCGATGGTTGTCCGACGTAAAGGTGATGAGTACGTTGCCAGCGTCGGTATCTTGGACGTCGATTCTCATTGGGCCGGTGTCTCCAGTTTGGCCGGTGATGCTAGGGACCGTCATCGTCCTGCCGCCTCGAGCAGGCGGTACGTGCCCCCGGTCTGCTCGCCAGCGCTGGCGAGTGGGAGAAGCTGCGCGAGATCCGGGACGCGGTATTCCATGGTTTCTCCTGGGACAGAGCGGAGTCGAGAGTAGGGAGCGACCCTGCGGCGCGCGAGTGTAGCTGAGATGGCGGCTCTAGTTCTAGTAGCACCGGTTGAGCCTCTGAACGTCGATGCTCAGTCCTTGCCGAGCCTTGGCTCAGGGCCGTGTTGGTCGACAATCAGTGCGATCAGATCGTCAAGACGGTCGCGGTCCAGATGAAAGCAGTTTTCCGGTGTGCTGTAGGTCCCGCCAAAGCTCGTTCCTGTGGGGGCCCCGCAGGCTTCCTTGATCCGACGGTCGTCAATGCCGAATGCGCTGGTGATGTGCTCGGCAATCACGGTTACCGCCAGTCCGTTCGGCAGAGAACGTCCCGGCTCTATGGAGAGAAGGGCCCGGAAACGTCCCTCAATCTTGGCCTGGAACCAGAGAGTTGTGCGGCTCCTGGCCTTCTTGATGCTTCCAAGGCCGTTGACGGCGACATCCCACAGGTCTGCGGCACCGCGGTCCTCCGCGATCGCGCGTAGTTCGTCTTCGCTCAGTGGTGGCTGCCGCTTGGCACCCGGCCGAGCCTTGGCGCGTCTCTCCACGGCCTCTTCGTCGAGCAGCATGGAGCGCGCGACGAACTCACCGTCGTCGGTGTCGAAATAGGCAAAGGTCGCCGCGTTGATGTCGACGTTGTGTGTAGAAGACAGGTACTCGACGATCCTCTGTGTCGTTCCGTCAAGCGAGGACGCGACGATGAAGATGCGGTGTCGTTCGTTGACGACCTCCGGCGGTTCCTCGTCGAACGCTTCCCTAAACGCTTCGGCGAAGGACTTGCCCAAGAACTCGCTCGCGTACCGATCAACGTCGTCCCGCCCGAGCTCCTGCACCCACGACGCGTAGTCGAGCGCCTGGGCAACCACGTCGCGTGGTGTTCGGTCCCGTTTCAACTCAATGATGACCAGGTTGCCGTCCCGGTCCACCGCGAGCAGATCCAGAAACGTGCCGTATTGCTCGATCTGTTGTCCGATGACCAGCAGATCGTCGCTCAGCAGCCGAATGTCCCTGCAGAGCCACTCTTCGAGACGGCCTTCAAGATCGAGGCGCGATGGCTCCACCGGTTGGGGTCGGTCGGCGTCGACCTTCCAGAGTTTCACCTCAAGTGGCATGCGCGAATCCTCCGTGCTCGGAGCCCACCCCTACAACCTCCCAGTAGCCCGCGCCCGCTCCAACACCGGCTCGTAGATCCGCAACGTCGCCGCATCCACCAACTGCCCCCCCTTGCCGCCGGCCCCAGCCCCCTTCGCCACCGACTCGTTGTACAGGTCGACCATCTTCTGCGCCTGCTTGATCTCCCTCGGCGACGGCGCGAAGACGTCGTTGGCGAGCGGGATCTGGTTGGGGTGGATGCACCACTTGCCGACGGCGCCGAGGGTGGCGGCCCAGGTCGCCTGCTTCATGTAGGCCCTGTCGTTCTTGAAGTCGCCGAAGGGCCCGTCGATGGCGTCGATGCCGGCGGCGCGGCAGGCGGCGATCATGCGGACGCGGTGGGCGGACCACATGTCGCCGGGGTAGCGGAAGTCCTTGTCGAGTTCGTGGCCGAAGCGCATGCCCATGCTGGCGGAGAGGTCGCCGAAGCCGAGGATGAGCGCCTCGAGGCGCGGCGAGGAGAGGGCGATCGCTTCGACGTTGGCGAGGCCTTCGGCTTCCTCGATCAGGGCCTCCAGGCCGATCTTGCGGGTGAGCCCGAGTTTCTGCTCCAGGCCGTCGAGCATGGTCTCGAAGAACCAGATGTCGCGCGGCTGCTTGACCTTAGGGATGATGATGATGTCAAGGTTCTCGCCGGCCCCTTCTACGACGCTGATCATGTCGTCGACGGCCCAGCGGGTGGTGTGGTCGTTGACGCGCACGGAGCGCACCTTGTTGCCCCAGTCGAGGTCGTTCAGACCGTCGATGGCGATCTGGCGTGCGCCCTCCTTCTTCTC
The DNA here is from genome assembly GCA_965216125.1 of Candidatus Multivorans sp. Taxonomy (GTDB): domain Bacteria; phylum Acidobacteriota; class Thermoanaerobaculia; order Multivoradales; family Multivoraceae; genus Multivorans. The sequence goes on from OZ244152.1 coordinate 1,738,638, forward strand.
GGGGGAGACGGCGTCTTCCAGGTCGAGGAAGACGAGGTCGGCGTCGCTTCCGGCCGACTTCTCGACCATCCTGGGGTTGCTGGCCGGTACGGCCAGTTCGGAACGTCTTAATCGCATCGGGGCTACTCCTTGGATTGCTTTTCTGGCGGCCGCCTTGAGCCGGATGCGGGCAGGATGCCCGCGTTCCCAGGGGAGATTCCGAACTGGGCGAGGATCTCGTCGCGGTGCTCGTCGAGCAGGGGGGCCCGTCGGCGCACGCCGGTCTTCGTCTCGGTGTACTTGATCGGGCTGCCCACGATCCGCACCGGCGGGTTGTCGCCGGGCAACTCGACTTCGGCGACCATCTCGCGGACGGCAGTGTGGGGGCTGGCGAAGATGTCGGCCGCGGTCTGCACCGGTCCGCAGGGCACCTTGCCGCCGAGCGTTTCGACGACCTGGTCGCGGGTGAGCGAGCCGGTCCAGTCCGAGACGACGCCTTCGACGTACTCCCGGTTCTTGCGGCGCGCCGCGAAGTCCTTCGTGCGCTCGTCCGACACCAGGTCGGGGCGGTCCATCGCCTGGCAGAGGATCTTCCACTGGTCCGGCAGGGGCGCCGCGATCGCCACGCCGCCGTCCTTCGCGTCGTAGATGCCGAAGGGGCTCAAGCTGTGATGGTGCTTGCCGCGCGGCCCGAGCTGGTTGCTCTTGGCGGCGCCGTAGTTCGCGAACACCGACTCGCACAGGAAGTTCACGCCGTCGACCATGGCGACGTCCATGAACTGGCCCTTGCCGGTGCGGCGCGCATGGTGGATCCCGGCGACGACGCCGAGCGCCATCAGCGCACCGGGAAACAGGTCGCCGACGGAGGCGCCCCCGGGGTAGCCGCCTCCGGAGGCGCCGTCGCCCGCGGGGCCGTTGATGTGGGCGAAGCCGCCCATCGCCTGCGCCACGATGTCGAAGGCGGGCCAGTCGGCGTAGGGGCTCTCGCCGGTCCGCGGGTCGCCGAAGCCGCGCAGCGCCGCGTACACGATCCTGGGGTTGCGCTCGCGGATCACCTCGTAGCTCAGCCCGAGCCGGTCCATCACGCCGGCGCGCATGTTCTCGAGCACGGCGTCGGCCTGCTCGCACAGGCGGAGGAACGTCTCGCGGTCGGCTTCGGCCTTGAGGTCAAGCGCGATGCTGCGCTTGTTGCGGTTGATGCTGCCGAAGTAGCCGCCGAAATCGCAGCCTCCGTCGACGCCCGCCTTGCCCTCGGCGGGGTGGATGAAGTCCGTAGGCGTCGGCGGCGAGGGCCGCGACATGTCGCCGGTCGGCGGCTCCACCTTGATCACGTCGGCGCCGAGGTCGGCGAGGATCGCCGAGCCGAACGGCCCGGCGAGCGCCATCGTGCAGTCGATGATGACGAGGTCGGAGAGCGGGCCTGGCCCTCCGGCCACTACGACCCCCAGTGCGAGCGGCGCTTGATCAGAACCTCGCGCTCGCCTTCGAAGACGATCGTGCCGTCCTGCTTCGTGCCCCAGTGCTTGAAGCGGACGACGCCGGCGTCGTCGCGGTCGGCATCGCGGGTGTCGAGCACCTCGGTGTAGGCGGTGAGCGAGTCGCCGAGAAAGACGGGAGCGCGAAAGCGCATCTTGTCGAGGCCGAGTTCGGCGAGGGCGTTCTCGGCCGTGTCCTGGGTCGCCAGGCCGATCACGGTCGAGCCGGTCACCAGCCCGAAGACGAGGCGCTGCCCGAACGGCGACGCCTTCATCTTGTGCTCGTCGAAGTGACCGTCGGCGGTGTTCATCACCAGCTTGGTGAGGAGCTGGCTCTCGACCTCCTCGATCGTGGTGCCGCGGGCGTGGCGCATCTTCTGGCCGGCGGCGAAGTCCTCGAAGTAGGTGGAAGAGGAGGTGAGGGCGCTGGTGGCGGCCGTCATGACGTCGCCTCCCGCCGCTTCGCGACCAGGTTGGTGCGCTGGTAGCTCAGCACGACCTCTCCGTTCTGGTTGCAGGCCTCGGTCTCCCAGGTGACGATGCCGAAGTGGGGCCTCGACCCGGACTCGCGGCGGCCGACCACCCGGCTCTTGCCCGTGATCGTGTCGCCGGGGTAGACCGGCCGGTGGAACTTCACCTGATTCACGCCGAGGAACGGCCCGCCGCCCTCGGAGAGATCCTCGACCGACATGCCGACGACGGTGCACAGCACGAGCAGCGGATCGATGACCACCGAGTCGTGTCCGTGGGCGCGCGCATACTCGGCATTGAAGTAGAGCGGCGTGAACCGCATCGTGGCGGTGGCGAAGAGCGCGTTGTCCGCCTCGCTCAGGGTGCGCCCCCAGTGGTGCTCGAAGACCCGGCCCTCCTCGAAGTCCTGGTAGCGGTTGCCCTTCTTCTGGAGCGGGAAGGTGGAGAAGTCTGGATCGGCCATGCGGCGAAGCCCTCTTGGCTTGATGCTGAAGGCGGTTGGGAGATCTACCACGGTACGATTTGCGGGTGATTCCCTGGAAGAGCCTGAAGTCGACCCTTGAGCAGGATCCCGAGTTCCGGTACACCACGCGGCACTGGACGGCCAAGGTCCGGCTGAGCGTGGGCGACCGGCACCACGTGATCCGCTTCGAGGACGGCGCGTTGGCCGCACTTGAGCCGTGCGATGCCGACAGCCCGTCAGACGTCTTCCTCGCCGGCCCGGAGGAGGAGTGGCGCGAGCTCCTGCGCAAGGCGCCGCGGCCCTTCTACCAGGACCCGTTCTTCGCCAGCGTGCATCACGGCATCGAGATCAACCGGGATCAGCTCGCGTACGCCGCCTACTACCCGGCGCTGCGCCGCCTGGTCGAGGTGCTGCGCGAGATGCTCCTCGGAGACAAGCGGGCGAATGCCTGACTTCGCGCGGCGCGTCGGCCGCTACCTGAACCTGGAAGTTCAGGGCGTCTCCTACGAGGTCTACTTCGAGTCGGCGGGGAACCCGGACGGCATCCCGCTGGTTCTCCAGCACACCGCCGGCGCCGACGGTCGCCAGTGGCGTCACCTGCTCGAGAACGAGCGTGTGGGCCGGGTCTTCCACATCCTGGCCTACGACCTGCCCTACCACGCGAAGTCCGTGCCGCCCACGGGCATCGAATGGTGGAAGCAGGAGTACAAGCTGACCAAGAGCTTTCTGCTCGACTTCGTGAGCGCCTTCGTTGGCGAACTCCAGCTCGAAGACCCGGTCTACATGGGCAGCTCGATCGGCGGCCACCTGGCGCTTGACCTCGCTCTGCACCGTCCGGGCCTGTTCCAGGCCGTCATCGGCCTCGAGGCGGCGATCAAGACGGATCCCGGCAACATCGACCTGCTCGACCACCCCGAGGTCAGCAACAGCTACAAGGGCGACCTGATGGTCGGCCTCACCTCGCCCCTGGCGCCCGAGGCGCTGCGCCGCGAGGTCGGCTGGTGCTACAGCCAGGGCGCGCCGCCCGTGTTCCGGGGCGACCTCCACTACTGGGGAGTCGACCACGACATGGGCGAGAGCGCCTCGGAGATCGATACGTCGAAGACCCGCGTCTTCCTGCTGACCGGGGAGTACGACGCCGCCACGCCGCCCGAGCTGTCCGAGGAGGTCGCCGGCCAGATCGCGGGCGCGACGTTCCAGAAGATGAAGGGCCTCGGCCACTTCCCGATGTCGGAAGACCCGGAGCGGTTCTATGGCTACATCGAGCCGGTGCTGGGCGAGATTGTGGGAGATCAGACGCGGCTGGGGGCGCCGAGTTTCTCGCCGGCTGCGGCTGCGGGCGGCTAGTCACCGCTGCCAGCGCGGGCTGCCGCCGAATGCGGCCAGCTAGGAACCGGCCGATAGTGGGGCCTGATAGCGTGCGCGCCTGCAGGCCGGACGTTCTCCGAATGACACGCCGGCTTAATCGCTTCTCGGATGTTGTCTGAGCGAACGGGGGTTCCCCATGCTCTCTCTCTGGTGCAGTGCGGCGGATGTCCGCAGCGCGCCGTCACGGCGCATGGACGAGCGGCGCGCGGGCGAGCCTAGGTGGCCGTGAATGGGCGCCGTGGCATCGAGCCCGCTTGAACCGGGGTTGAAGGAGATCCTGGGTCTATCCCTCCGTCGTGCGCCGGAGTTCTACGAACGATCGGACGACATCGGCAACGTGCCGCACGCCGGCGCGCTACGTACGACTCTCGACGACTTGGGTGCGTCCGCAGTCTTCTGCGTTGAGGACGTTCCGACCGTCGTCCTCCTCTCGGTGGAGGAGTACGATCCTCTCGAGGTTGCTCGCCTCCACGCTGCGCTCTGGAACCAGGGTCTTGCCAGTCTGCTCATCGTCGTCTCCGGGGAAACGGTCCGTATCTTCTCTCTGGCTCGTATCCCGCGGCGAGACGACGACGACGATGAGTTCCGTTCCCGTTGCCTCGTCGAGGTTCTGAACACGGTCAGCGACGCGCTGGCGCTTGGGAACTTGCTCTACAGTGCTGAGTCGGGCCGGCTATGGCAGGAACATCGCGACTACTTCAGGCCTGAAGAACGCGTAGACCGTGTGCTCCTGAACAATCTGATGGAGTCGCACCGACTGCTTGGCGAGGAAGATCTCCCGGTGGACGCCGCGCAGGCGCTGCTTGTTCAAGCGATGTTTGTCGCCTATCTTGAGGACCGGGAGATCATTGGCCAAGAGTACTTTCTAGCGGCCACGAACGCCCGTGCGACCGACTTCGAGACGACGCTGGCCGGCGGGGACGTCGAATCGGTGGAGCAACTCTTCGCGACGTTGCGGAAGGACTTCAACGGCGACCTGTTCGTTGCTCCGTGCTCCTTCGAGGTGGAGGGCTGCGGTCCGGTCCTCGAAGCCTCGCATTTGACCATCCTAGCCCGCTTCCGTTCCGGTCGCGAAGAGATGCGCGGGTCAGGAGGGCAGTACCGCATCTGGCCGTACAACTTCAAGTACATACCCGTCGAGCTGATCAGTGCTGTCTACGATCAGTTCTTGAGCAAGGGAGAACCTGGCGCGCGGCGCGAGCGTGGCGCCTACTACACGCCGATGCTCCTGGCTGATGTCGTTGTCTCACAGGTCTGGAGCAGGCTGCCGGCCGACGTAAAGGAGAACGGGAGATTCATGGATCCGGCCTGCGGTTCCGGCATCTTCCTGGTGCGTTTGTTCCAACGCCTGTGCGACCACCGGCGGGCCGTTCGGTGTGCCTCCAGGATCTCGTGGGACGAACTGGTCGGCATTGCAAGAAACTTGCGAGGATGGGATCTGGACGGTGGAGCCGTGCGCGTGGCCGTCTTTTCGTTGTACGTGGCGCTGCTTGAGGAGGTAACGCCTCCCGATATCCGGAGGCTCATGAAGCGCGGCAGGATGCTACCCGAACTCCATGAAGAGACGATCCGTCATGGGGACTTCTTCTCGGTCTTGCCCGAAGAGGCACCCGCGGATGTCGTCTGCGGCAACCCGCCCTGGTCAAGCCGCCGGGGGGAATCTTACTCCTCCCTTGAATGGTGTCGCCGCGAGCTCTTGCCGGCACCGAGCCGCGAACAGGCATGGCCGTTCGTCTGGAAGTCGCTGAGGCATCTGCGAAACGATGGCGTCGTAGCGTTCCTCCTGCCGGCGATGGCCTTCCTGCACAACCACTCCGGACAGGCCGTTAAGGCGCGGAAGCGCCTGATGCGCAAGGCGCGCCTCTTCACCGTCGTCAACTTCGCCGACATGCGTTTCCAGTTGTTCGACCACGCCGTGCGACCGGCGGCGCTGCTGCTGTTCGGCCGGGCGGCACCAGAGGGCACGGACTATCGCTTCGAGTACCTGACACCGAAGGCCGACCTGAACCTGAAGTCCCGCAGTTTGATCACGCTCGGAAGTACCGACCGGTGCCTGCTGGATTCTCGCGTCGCGGAAGCCGACCCGTCTATCTTCAAGAAGCGTCTTCGGATGAGCGAACCCGAGGCCCGACTGTTCAACTACTTGTCGCAGTTCCCCTGTCTAGGCGACCTCGTCGTCCAGTTTGGGAGCTTTTCCCACCAGAAGCGGCTGGCACAGGATCAGTGGATGATCGGACAGGGCTTCAAGCCCTCCCGGGCCGAGCGGCGCTCGGATACCACTTATCATGAGGAGCACAGCGGCGTCGTCGCCAAGAGTCCTTATCTTCCGATCAAGAAGTTCCGTGGCTTGGCCCGCTCAGATGAAGGTCTGCGACCTTGGAAGGACGGCATGGTCCATCGCCGCGGCTTCGAAGCAGGATTCAAGGGGCCGCGGGTAGTGATTCCTCAAGGCGTTGCCATTATCGGGGGAGGAGAGAGACTACGGGCGGCGTACGTGGAGAGGCCCATGACGTTCCAGCACGTTATTCAGGCCGTCGTGGTTCCGCGTGGAGACGAGCGTCGCGGCATGCTCCTCGCGGGACTGCTCAACAGCAGGCTGATGTTGTGGTTCGCGTTTCACGGTACATCGTCGTTCGGAGCGGACCGGCCCAAGGTGCAGCAAACAGAGTTGCTGCGCCTTCCGTTCCCCGAGCCGGACCATTTGCCCGATCGAGAGCGAGCGCGCTCGGCGGCCGATGGTTTGGTCGACGTGATCGAGGGGCGACTCCGGTCCATCGGAGCACCTGTCGGCATCGAGTCACGCGAGCAGGATGTGCTTGAAGAGATCGATCGTCTCGCGTACGAGTTCTTCTGTCTGTCGGAAGAGGAGAGAATCGTCATCGACGAGACAGTGGACTATGTGATTCCAGCCGTTCAACCTCACCGCAGCAGCTTTCCTTTACTGTGGCAGCGGTCGTCCTCTAGCGATCGGCGGGCGTATGCCCGTACCTTGGTCGACAACCTTGAGTCCTGGTTCGATGGCGATTGCAACATTGGAATCCGCTTGCTGGCACGTAACGACGATTTAGCTGTCTTACGGCTATCGCTACGTGATGGGCGGGGCCTGTTCAAATACGACGAGGATGACGATGCGTCTGTCGGGGCGGCGTTAGCCGGCTTGGCGGAGCGCGTACCCGAATCGCTGCCCGGCAGCTTTCAGTCGACTCCTGACTTCCGAGTGTTCGTCGACCGGGACTTGTATCTCGTCAAGCCGGCCGGAAAGCGCTTCTGGCTCCGGTCCGCGGCATTGGCGGATGCGGGCGCGATCGCACTTGATCTGCATACGTTTGCTGGCAATCGACATGATGTTGGACCGCGCCGGCGCTGATGGCGTTCGGCGATCCCACTACGTGGGCCGAGCGATTCAGGTCGTTCGACGGTAGGTTTCTGGAGCGCGTTGTTGCTGTTTGGCCCCGGTGTGTCGGTGTCCTTCCGCCGCATTCCACGGAAGATGAGATCACGACGAACTTGGTGGACCTTCTGGCCCGGGATCCTGGTGTGCGGCGTCGATTCCACTGCGTCGAGTTTCAGTACGAGCCTTTCGGACACACTCCGGACGGGATGGCTTACAGCCTCGGAAGGGTCGACATGGCTGTCTTCCTGAACCAGGAGCGCGACGTGTATCTCGCTTACGAGTGCAAGCGGTTGAATGAACTGCGCCCCGACGGCAGACGTTCTCTGGCGACTAGGTACGTGACAGAGGGAGTATCTCGCTTCGTTGACGGCCAGTATTCGGAGAAGCTGCCCGTGGGGTGCATGCTCGGCTATGTCATGGACGGCGATGTGGAGTACGCGGTTTCCACGGTTCGAGAGAGAATCGTCAAACTGCGCCAGGAGGTCGCCCTCGTCGTGGAGCCGCGATCCGCAGAAGCGATCGGCGAAGCCACCCGCTTCTGCAGCCGCCATCACCGACAGTCCAGCGGCACGGAGATAGAAGTCCGGCACGCACTGTTACCCATGTGACTTGGGATGCTCCGATCCTGGCGCCTTGCCCAGGCTTGATCCCGGTCTTGCCCAGCAACCTCGGCTGCGGCCTCACGATCTCCCGAGCTAGCAAGTCCCTACTTCGGGCAAGCCCGTCATAACCGGTGCAGGTTTGGGTTGGTATTGGTCGTTCGTCTCAGACGAACAGAGCCGAAGCGAGTAGCGACATACGTCTCGGCGTCGCTTTCGCCAAGCCGCACCGTCCCCGGTCCGCTTCTGACATAGAGATCGCCCTCCTCCGCCGCCTCCAACCCCTTCCATCGGAGATACACCGGCTCCGGGCTTCGCTGGCAACTCACGAGGCAGACGGTCTTGCCCTCCACGATCTGCGTCTCAGGATCGATGCACGTGCCCGCACGGTCACCCAGGCCATTGCGTACGACCTGGGCAAGGTGCCGCATGAACTTGTCGTCGCTCTCCAGGCGGTCGTGGTCGATGCCGAGGACCTTCCGGTCGTCGTCGACGCCGATGAGAAGGTCACCGCCGTCGGTGTTGAGGAACGCGGCGATGGTCTTGAGTGCCGCGTGGGTCACGTGCCGGTCGTCCTTGCGGCCCTCCTTCAGGCTCCAGCGCAGGCTCGACTTGAACTCGAGCGTCTTTGACTCTTGAAGCTTGAGGAGTTCCTCGGCTCGCCGGTGTCGCTTGATGTAGTCCTCGAACAGGAGGTCCTTGAGCGTCTGGCCGAAGTCGGGGTCGTCGGTGATGCGCTTGTAGAGGTCGAAGTTGGTCTCGACGATCTCCTGGATCTTGTCCTCGACCTTGGGGTCGAAGGTCAGGCGCACGTTCTCGCGGGTGTTCACCCGGGCGCTTGCGGTGAGGCCGGCGTCCTGGTCGAGGGCGGACCGGATTCGTTCGAGCGTGACGCGATGCTCGTCGGTGAGGTTCAGGCCGAAGCGCTCGTTCAGGCCCTCGATGATCCTGGACAGGGCTTCCAACTGCTCCCCGCCGGCGCCCCCTCCAGGTTTGCTGCCGGCAGGGTCGAGTGGCCGGATCTGCCGTTCGAGTGCGAGCCGGCCGCGGCTTGTCCGCTGGATGCGGAAGGACTCCATGTCGATGTTCTGCTGCACCTCTAGCGGCAGCGCCTCGCGGCCGACGGATAGGAGGCGACGGAGGTGTCTGGCGAACTGGTAGAGCTTCTCGAGGTCGGTGTCGGCGAAGGTCAGGACCTGGGACAGGAAGGCGTAGAGGCGCACGTAGTCGGTGAGTTGGCCGAGAAAGTCCCGCGCTTCTTCGTCGACTAGCTCGGCAAACCGCTGGCGTGCGGGTTCGAGGGCGGCGTAGATCCTGTCCTGGGTGGCCTTCGGACCGAAGTACGCCGGTGCGAACGTCTCGATGTCGGCGTCTCCGAACACGCCGTAGTCGAGAAGCCGGCCCTGCAATTCGTAGAGGAGGTTGGGATCGGTCTCTTCGGAGAGGAGGGTCGTCTCGTAGTACGGCTCGAAGGCCTTCTGGATCTCATCGGGCTCGTTGGCGAAGTCGAGGACCATCGTGCCGTGCTTGCCGGGGTGGGTGCGGTTCAGGCGAGACAGCGTCTGGACGGCGTTCACGCCGCCGAGCTTCTTGTCGACGTACATCGTGTGGAGCAACGGCTGGTCGAAGCCGGTCTGGAACTTGTTGGCGACCACCAGGAAGCGGCACTCGGGCTTGTCGAACTCGGCGGCCGTCTGCCGCTCGCCGATCACCCGATCCTCTCCGGCCGAGTTCATGCCGGACTCCGTGTAGGACTCGCCGCCGTCCTTGACGGTTCCGGAGAAGGCGACGAGCGCCTTCCAAGGGTGGCCCTTTTCCTCCAGGTAGCGATCCAGGGCGAGCTTGGTGCGCACCGCGTGCAGGCGCGAGCGCGTCACGATCATCGCCTTGGCGCGGCCGCCGATCTCAGGCGCGACCAGCTCGGCGAAGTGCTCCACGCAGATGGCGATCTTCTCTCGGATGGCGTGCGAGTGGAGCTCGACGAAGGACTTGAGCAGATGCTCTGCCTTCCGTTTGTCGTAGCGCGGGTCGCCCTCGATCTTCTTCTTCAGGCGCCAGTACGTCTTGTAGGTGGTGTAGCTGCCGAGCACGTCGAGAATGAACCCCTCCTCAATCGCCTGGCGCATGGTGTACAGGTGGAAGGGCTTGAACTTGCCGTCCGGCTGCCTCTCGCCGAAGAGTTCGAGGGTCTTGGGCTTCGGCGTGGCCGTGAAGGCGAACGTCGAGAGGTTCGGGAGCGGCCCGCGGAGGCGGATCTCCTCGTGGACTTGGTCTTCGAGTTCTTCTTCGGGAGTCGCTGCACCTGCCTCTGCCTGCTCGGCCGCTTCCAGGCTCTCCGCGTCGAGGACGGCCTTGAGGCTCTTGGTGCTCTCTCCTGACTGCGAGGAGTGCGCTTCGTCCGCGATCACCGCGAAGCGCTTGCCGGGGAGCTGGCCGATCTCGTCGGCGATGACCGGGAACTTCTGCAGCGTGGTGACGATGATCGTCCGACCGGCTTCCAGGGCCTCGCGGAGTTGGCGCGAGGTGTGGTCGATGTTCTCGACCACGCCGAGGGTCTGCTCGAACTGCCGGACGGTCTGCTGGAGCTGGCGGTCGAGCACTCGGCGGTCGGTCACCACGACGACCGAGTCGAAGACGCGCCGGTCGTCGAGGTCGTGCAGCACCGAGAGCTGGTGGGCGAGCCAGGCGATCGTGTAGCTCTTGCCGCTGCCGGCCGAATGCTGGATCAGGTAGCGCTCGCCGGGGCCGTGGTTGCGCGCGTGGCTGACGAGCCGGCGCACGCAGTCGAGCTGCTGGTAGCGCGGGAAGATCAGGAAGCGCTTGCCCGTACGGCGGTTGCGGTCGTCTTCCTCCTCGACCTCCTGGATGAACTGGCGAATGAGGTCGAGGATGCTGTCGCGTGCCCAGATTCGCTCCCAGAGGTAGTCGGTCGCGTAGCCCTCACGGATGGGCGGGACCGGTGGATTCCCCGCGCCGCCGAAGCGCCCCTGGTTGAACGGCAGGAAGCGGGTCTTGGGCCCTGCGAGCTGCGTGGTCACGAACACCTGTTCCGGGTCGACGGCAAAGTGGGCGAGGCAGCGCCCGTAGCCGAACAGCGGTTCCCGCGGATCCCGGTCGTTCCTGTACTGCCGGATGGCGTCGTCGACGGTTTGTCCAGTGAGCGGGTTCTTGAGTTCTGCCGTGAAGATGGGAATGCCGTTCAGGAAGAGCCCGAGGTCGACGCTTTCTTCGGTCTGTTTGCTGAAGTGGAGCTGGCGTACGACGGCGAAGAGGTTGGCTGCGTGCAGGCGTTTGAGTTCCTCGTTGAGGCCGCTCGCCGGCTGGAAGTACCCGAGCCGGAACTTGCAGCCCGAGTCTCTGACACCGTTCCGCAGCACGTCGAGGGCGCCGCGCCGGGCGATCTCGCGTGACAAGCGGCCCAGGAAGCGCGGCTTTAGGTCGGCGCCGTAGTGCTGCTTGAGCTTTGCCCACTCCTTTGGCTGTGTGGCCAGGAGGAAGTCGAGGACGTCGGTGGGAACGAGGCAGAGGCTGCGGTCGTAGTCGCCTTTGCTGCTGCGCTTGTGGAAGCTGCCGGGCAGCGGGTCGTCGCCGTACGATGCGGCGGACTCCCGCAGTTCGGTGACGTCGTCCGGGTAGGCGTCAGGGCCGTGCCGGAGGAGGACGCGCTCGATGGCCTGCTCGAAGGCGCGTTCGGAGATGTCGGGGGTCATGTTGGGCGGTGGGCTTGAAGGAGGCGGTCTGGGCGCGGTGCCGTGTCACAGCTCGATGTCACAGCTTGTCGTAGCTGGTGTCGCAGCTTGTCGTAGCTCCGCCCTGTTCACACCAGGCCGGGTGCCGGCCGGTAGTGCCGCGTGTAGGCCAAAAGCCGCTCGGATTCGTCCAGCGAGAGCTTCGTTCCCTCGATGTGGGTCGTGTGGTGCGCTTCGAGGATCAGAGCACCAGCACCCATCTGGCGGATCCAGTCCTCGGAGAGTCTCGCGGCTTCCAGGAACCCGCGCGCCCGCTCGATGCGCGTCAGGTCGGCGGTGACCCTGTGGGTGACTGTGAAGTGGGGCTCGAAGGTCATCGAGGTGTTGCCTCCCGCACGTCGATCTTGCCGGTGACGGCGGCGGAGATGAGGGCGGTGCGGAGTTCGTGGAGGTGGCCAATGGCGGTTCGAATCGTCTGAACGAGCCTGCTAATCTGCCTTGCGTGACTATCCAAGTGAGCGACGATGCACTCCTGCTCGCTGACGGGCGGTGCAAGGACGAAGAGCGATCGGACATCGGCCAATCCCAGGCCATCCTTGGCCCCACCATAGAGTACGGAAGCGAACTGTGTTTGGCCCACCGGCGACGTAACGCAATAGGCCAGCCAACGAGAATCGACCTCCGGCGATGAGGGCCTGACCAAGGCGAGGTGCTGGTTGACGAATGCTTCAGGGAACTCCTGGGGCACCACGGCCACTGCTCCGACTAGTGCGGTGATTGATACGAGGATGTCGCCGGGCCTCACACGAGTCCGTTCGCCCTCCGATCCCTTGGGCGGATCCACACTTTGGACTTCATCCAGGTTCAGGTCGATCGAATCAGACTGTACATTGCCGATCCGCAAGAACAACGGACCCTCGTTCGAATAGAACTCTGCCCAGCCTCGTGACCCACTGGTAGCGAAGGCCGAGAGATTCTTCACACGCTTCACATCCCAGTGCATCGGGATCTCGCCCAGCCACTCGACGCCTGAGTCCTTCATGGGGGCGTTCGGGTCGAGGCCCCGCGTGACGGCGCGGGTGATGAGGGCGGTCCGTTTCTCCTGAAGCAGGTCGATCAGCCGCTCCTTCTTCGCCACTAGCGCATCGATCTTCGCTGTCTCGCGGTCGAGGAAATCAGCGATTGCTTGTTGCTCGGAGAAGGAGGGTAGAGGATGGCGGAAGTTGCGAACAAAGTCACCGGAGATTCGCTTCTGGCCGCCCGCGCCATACATGGAGGCCTCTCCGATGAAGCGGAAGTGGTTGCCGAAAGTCAGGTAGAGAAGGAAACGGGCTTCCACCTCGGAGGACGGACGTAGCACGTGGAGCTCGGTCGTTCCGAAGCCGACGCTACTGGAGAGGCCTTTGGCTAGAGCGCCCTTACCGTTCTCGAAGCACGGCGTGATCTTGGCAACGATGACGTCTCCGTCGCGGAAGTACGTGTAGGCGTCGAGGACCTCTGAGAGCGGTTTGGTCGAATCGAGGCTCAGGCCGCCGTACTCGCGGATCGCTTCCATCGGAACAAAAGAAACCTCGGTCTCGGGATTGAAGGTGCTTACCTCTTTCTTGCTGAGTCTCGTTTCAACGACGAAGCGGAGCCGCGTAGAGTCCCAGTGCGCCGGAATCTCCGGCAGCCACTCGATGTCGGAGTCCCTGTATTCTGGGTACCGCTGAAAGCGTCGCGGGGCCTCCTCCTCGGTCCAGTGGCTAGTCTCGGTCACAGCTCTTCGCCTCCTGCCCGAACCCGAACCCCCGCTCGCCACGGCCCACCGGGGGACCAGACCTGCGTGAACGGCCTCCCCTCGATCAGGCTGTCGCAGACCGGACCCAGGAAGGTCCGCAGCTCCTCGCCAGCATCCACGAGCAGGGCGGGCCCATCGACCTGCGGCCCTATCCGCCTCCGCAGCACCTGCCACCTCTGGTCTCGCTCGGTGTCCTCGTAGTAGTCGGGCAGCAGCGCCACGGGCCTCTCACCCGCGAACGATGTTCGCCGCCGCCGGAAGGTCGCCTCAACCGCAGCTCGCACTGTCTCGCCGTCGAACGCGAAGAGGCGAGCGAGACAGGCGATGTCCCAGAGGTCCTTCACGCGGGTGTTCGTCGTACCGAGGCGCACCATCGCGTCGAGCTTCTCGGCCAAGAGAGTCTCCCGCGGGTAGGTCCAGAGACGCGGGGCGGGCAGGTCGAGAAAGGTGGGATAGTCCCGCTCCTCACGCTCGGGCGTGATCACGTCACCAAAGCCGATGTCCACTTGGAGGTGGAGTCGCGCTTGGCCGAGGCCGCCCTCCATCCGCAGGCGCACACCGCCGTAGGGCTGGTCGTCACGGATGTCGTGCATCCGGATCGTCGCCGGGTCAAGGACGACGCCGTCTTGGGGGCACGGCACTGCGCAAATCGCTTCAAAGGAGGTCCGCAAGCCCGCATGGTCTTCGGGTCCGGACGAGAGAAAATCGATGTCCCGGGTGGGTCGCAGTTCCTGTTCGGTCCAGATCTGGAAGAGAGCCGCGCCCTTCAGGGTGAATCGGTCCACCTCATGGGAGGTGGCGAGGCGGTACAGGAAGCGCTCCATCGTGTAGCGCTGCAGCACAAGGTTGAATCGGATGCCCTGCTGGCGGGCGAGGTTGAGGAGTCGCTGGTGAACTGACGCCGGGAAGTTCCGGATCTCCTTCGCGGGGGTCATGCTGAGAGAGCCTCCAGCACCGGACCGACCAGCGACTTCGCACGGCAGACTTCCGCCGCGCGCCAGATTTCGTCGGCGCTTGCCTTGCGTTCAAGCAGTGCGTCGCGGAGCGCCTCCAGCGCTACGTCCTTGCCCACCAGCCGGCGGAAACGGAAGCAGTCCACTACGGTCCGTGCCGGGCTCGTGATGCGGGCGGGAACGCCCTCGAAGGTCGTTTCCTCGACTCCGTACTGCAGCGAGGCGCCGGAGAAGCGAACGATCTTGACCGGCAGCTCGGCAAGGCGGGGGGCTCGCGCCTTGTGCGGAATGGCGATCCACTCCTGCCACGGGAGTTGGGTCCCCAGGCCGTGGACGCTCAGCGCGGACAGCAGGCAAACGATGGCGCTCGGCACCCGCGCACAAACGGCGGCGAGGGTGTAGTGCTCGGTGGGTTCGATGTCGGCGAGCCGGTAGAGACCGCGGGCAACTCTCTCGACCGACCCGGCAGCCACGAGTTGCCGTAGTTGGCGCGAGTGGACCCCCAGTTGGGCTGCATCGCGCTGGCGGAAGAAGCCCCTGGCGCCGAGGCTCTGCCGGGCGGCGCCGCGCAGCCGGGAGCGACGATCGGAAATGTCGGCAACCGTGGATAGTTGCCTGCTGTTCGGGGCGGCCATGCCGAGAGCCTAGGCCGCCGTGCCCTGGTGTGTCAAGTTGTCGGCAACTGTCTGCAAGTGCCGACATTACGATGCTCTAGTTCGCCATCTCTCGCAGCATGCCGACAATTTCCCTCTCCACCCGCTGAATATCAGCCTCGATCTCCTCCAGCGGCCGCGGCGGACGGTACTCGTAGAAGTAGCGGTTGAAGTTGATCTCGTAGCCCACGAGCCCGACCTCGCTGTCCTGGGGGTCCGTGCGGTTCGTGTCGATCCAGGCGTCGGCAACGTGGGGCGTCACTTCGCGCTCGAAGAACGACTCGACGCTTTCCGAAAGGGGCACGTTCTCCGTGTCTCGGAGTTCCGGGTCAGGCTCGGGGCGGCCCTTGCGGTCGCGGCAGATCTCCGCCTTCTCGTTGCGCTCGGACAGAGCGGAGAGCACGGCCTTCCTGATGGGTGCAGTGAGCTTCAGGTCGGCTGCCTGGACCGCTTGGTCCAGTTCGGCCTCGAAGACCGCCCGATCCAGGAACAGCCGATCGGGCAGCGTCTCCAGCAGAGCGCGAATCGCTGACTGCTTCTGTCTTCCGGCTTGCTCGTCCTTCGCCTTGGCTTCGGGGTCCCTCTTGCGGGAAACCGCCAGGTTGGCGAAGGCGCGCTGGTTGTCCAGCAGAGCGATCCGCTCGGTGCTGGCCTGGAAGTCGAGCCGGAGCGGCCGTTCGACGGTGATCTTGCGGAAGCCGAAGTGCGTGGTCGGGTAGATGCGGCTGACGGCGACCTTGCGGTCTTCGCCGTTCTCGACGACCTTGCGGGTGGCGCCGTCCTCGTACTCCCGGAGTAGCCGCAGGATGTGTTCCTTCCGCTCGAACGGGATCTCGCGGCGCTTCGCGCCGAGGCTCTTGCGCAGCAGCTCCCAGAACGAGGTGGCGTCGATGAGTTGGACCTTGCCGCGGCGCTCGGAGCGCTTCCGGTTCGTGAGCACCCAGACGTAGGTGGCGATGCCGGTGTTGTAGAAGAGCTGCTCGGGGAGCGCGATGAGCGCCTCGAGCAGGTCGTTCTCCAGGATGAAGCGGCGGATCTCGCTCTCGCCGCTGCCGGCGTCGCCGGTGAAGAGGGGCGAGCCATTCATGATGATCGCGATCCGCGATCCGCCCTGGTCGGGTTCCTTGGCGTGCGCGAGCATGTGGAGCAGGAACAGGAGTTGCCCGTCACTGATCCGTGGCAGGCCTGGAGCAAAGCGGCCCGCGGCGCCCCGGTCGTGCTCGGTCCGCACCGCGTCCTGATCGCGCTTCCAGTCCTTGCCGTAGGGCGGATTGGCGATCATGTAGTCGAAACCCGTGCCGGCGTGCCGGTCGTTAGAGAGCGTGCTCCCGAACAGAATGTTGTTCGCGTCGCTGCCGTCCTCCGACTTCATGAAGAGGTCCGACTTGCAGAGGGCGAAGGTCTCGGGGTTCACCTCCTGGCCGAACAGGTGGGTGTGAGCGTCCGGGTTGACCGGGTCGCCCAGGCGCTTGCCGTCTCGTATCTCGCCGAGGGTCGTGTGCTCCTTGGCGATGGTGAGCATGCCGCCCGAGCCGCAGCAAGGGTCGTAGATGCTTCGCGCAGCGCCCTTCGTCCGCAGCCCTTCTTCGTCGCCGGCCAGCATCAGGTCGACCATGAGATGGACCACGTCGCGGGGCGTGAAGTGCTCGCCGGGGTTCTCGTTCAGCGCCTCGTTGAACTTGCGGATGAGCTCCTCGAAGATCGTGCCCATCGTGAAGTTGTCGATCTCGTCCGGGTGGAGGTTCACCCTCGGGTCGCCGAACCGCTGCATGACCTGGAACAGCAGGCCCGACTCGTCGAGTTTCGAGATCGTGTTGTCGAAGTCGAACTTCTCCAGTACCTCGCGCATGTTGGGGCTGAAGCCGGCGATGTAGGCGCGCAGGTTCTTCGCGATATCGGGCGCATCGGCGAGGAGCTTCCCGAAGTCGTACCGGGACGTGTTGTAGAAGGCGAAGCCTGAAGCGCCCCGAAGCAGTCCGTCGAGATTCGCGAGTTGGCCCTTGTACCTGGCCTCGACCTTCAGCACCCGTGCCTTCGTGGGCGCCAGCACGCAGTCGAGCCGCCGCAGCACGGTCAGCGGCAGGATCACGTCCTGGTACTTGCCGCGCTTGAAGGTGTCGCGGATCAGGTCCGCGACGCTCCAAAGGAAGCTGACGATCTGACTGTGGTTCATGGTGGGGCCGGTCGGAATGTAGCGGATCGGCGTGTGCCCCGTCACTGCGGTCTTTGCGCGCTGCCGCCTGTGTCCGTACCAAGGTCGCCGGCCGCGAGGCCGGCACCCGCTCGAACGGCCGGCTTCCTTGCAAGCGTTGCTGGCACCGTCCTCAGTCCGCCAGTAGCCTCTGTCGAAGCCGTACGATCACGTCCGCTGCGGGCTGCACGCGGCCGGCATTGATCTCGCGTTCACCCAGCTCGAGGATCTTGAGCAGAGCCAGCGCTTCCAGCCGCCTCTCGGTCTTCGTCGGCTTGTGCGGTTTCCGCGGTGACATGATCTCCTCCTCGCGGGGCCTACCATAGTCCACGCGGTTTCGTACTGTAGGTAGTGAGCCGGAGGTTGAAGAGGGACAATGTCCGGTACAAGGCGCTCGCCCGCACGTACCTTGGCGGTGCCGGACAGGGGCGCCCGACGAAGGCTGCCGTATGAAGCACAAGGGCTACATCGCCACCGTCGAGTACGACGATTCGGTGGGTCGTCTGCACGGCCGGGTCGTCAATAGCGGCCCTTACCCCATCGCGACGTTTGAAGCGACCGATGTTGACGGGCTTCGACATGAGTTCGAACGCTCGGTCGACGAGTACTTGGCGTCGTGCGAGGAGGATGGAATCGAACCGGGTGACTCAGAGGGACACGACTCAGAGGGTCAGTGTCGAGGCCGTTCACGTACCGCCGGCTAGTGGCCGCGGGCTAGCCGGGCGGAGAAATGACCCACACGGACTGCCGGGCAAAGAACCTCCGTGTCCCCCTTGTCTTCGGTCCGCAGACCAGAGTGTGAGAGGTCTCCTCGGGAAGCGGGTCGGGATGAACCGTCTGCTCCTTCTGGCGCATCGTCCCAGCGGCGATGGCCACAAGACCGAAGCCTGCATGACCGGCCATCACTCGCTCCGGCTCTTCGCCCTCGGCCTCAATCACGTCCGTCCGATACACGGACATAGGGTGCCCGTCGGCATCATCCACGAAGGCGGCGGAGGAGGGGCGGTAGCACCCTTCGTTGTCGTCGCGAACGAAGTGCCGCGGGGGGACTCGCCGGAGCAACGCAACGTCGTCGGCGATTCCTGGGTCATCCGGAAACCGCTCCCTGTAATCCTCAGGGGATGTCACGAGAATCAGCCGGAGGCTCGGCCCAGCCACTGCCAGAGCGCTACGTCTTCGTCGAGTAGCGTCGCTTCGACGGTCTCTTCCGTCCTTCGGTCTTCGGCATACCAAGAAGGCGAGTCACTGGGATCGAACTCGATCTC